>JARROA010000025.1:0-90457 GCA_037384425.1 Candidatus Thiodiazotropha sp.
GGCAACCAAGCTAGAGAGTCCCACAGGCCCCTTTTTATATGGCGGTGGGGGAGGACTTGAAGAGAACCCTTCGTTCGACAAGGCGCGCAGCGCCGCAGGACGCCGGAGCATAGCGACGGTGCCCCGAAGGGGTGAGCCTGCGCAGCAGGCGAATCAATCCCTCCCTTCAGTTGGCAACTAAGCTAGAGAGTCCCACAGGCCCCTTTTTATATGGCGGTGGGTGAGGACTCGAAGCGAGCCCTTCGTTCGATCAGGCGCACAGCGCCGGCCCCCCCGTAGGGTGCGGCTTGCCGCACCAAATACTCGCCGTCATCGCCATGCCCCCCAATTCCCTACCAGGGTAGGGTGGAGCCCAGAATCACCGAATAGTGCGATAATCTATCTTCAAAGGTCCTCAGGCGGTTGGATAATCCCATCCTCACCGAACCCTAGGTTCACTCGAGAGAGCAACACCAGATTCAGCACCAAACCGAAGCCCCAAATCCGCCGAATTTCCATGTCCGCATTGACAAAAGCCCGAGAAATCTTCAGAATTCGCGCTTCCACAAAAAGCGCCCGTAGCTCAGTTGGATAGAGTACCTGGCTACGAACCAGGTGGTCGGAGGTTCGAATCCTTCCGGGCGCGCCATTCAGATCAAAGGCTTACCTCAATCGGGTGAGCCTTTCGTCTTTCTGGCGTTTGGTTTTGCGACTAACCGCACTTATCAACCACACTGAGAACACCTGTCATGGGTCGTCGCGTACCTGAACGGCTACGAAGGCCATGATTTTGTCAACACAGGTGAACTGATCGGGAATATGCTTGCGATTTCGCAGACCTTCAGGGAATACTCAATTTCAATTCAGCTGAGCTGCGCTATGCTGTATGTGTTATTGCGGACTGAGGACAACAGTCATGCGCAGCTCAACGCTTCTTTCCGTTCTGGTAAGCATCCTGTTTTTCACGGTAAGCCTGCTGGCCACACCTGCCCAAGTTCAGGCGGATCCTCCTTCCTTCTCGCGTGACGAGGGACCCGGCAGGCACGGTGTCGACCGATCGCGTGACGATCGTTTCCGGGATGATCGCAAGCGTTTTGACAGCCGGGACAGACGTTATCGCCAAGACGATTACAGCCGAACTTATAGATACCCTTACCGCCCCAAGCGTTCTGCTCCGGCTTATCATGATTACTGGAAACACGGGTACAGATATCCCCGCTATTACACTTACCCCCGGTATTACCACTACCATTCCGACCACGACTTCCTGGGCTGGCTGGCATTCACCGCCATCACCTTGGCGATTATCGACAGCCTCAGCGAGCAGCAACAGCGAGAACACGAGCTGGCCCTGCGAGAATCCTTAAGAGCGCCGGTGGGTGAGACTATTCATTGGAATGACTATGACGCATCTGGGTCTGTGACCGTGATCCGTGATGGCACCAGCAGCACTGGACGATACTGCCGTGAATATACACAGGAGATCAAAATAGGCAACGAAGCCCAGCGGGGCTACGGCACCGCCTGTCGAAACGCGGATGGTTCATGGGAGATCATTAACTGACATCATTTGACTTGGTTGTCCATTGTCGAGACATAGCAGACCTCGGGTTTGGGCCGAATCGTAGCTCTTCAGTGTGAGTAGCGCAGTTTGACAAGAGTGCAGGGCCAGGACGGCCTTTCGATAAAGCGGTATGCCACGGCCTTCCCCGTTCTTGATCGTGCCCATGTTGAGCCATGCGACATGCCGATCAAAATCGACCCTGTCCCAACTGAGGTTCAGGATCTCCTCAGTCCGGTATCCCATGACCATCGAGGATTGTGCGTTGTGGTAAGGCCTGCTTCCTACCAGGGCTGTGTTCCCAAGTTCAGACATGTAGGCATAAAAAAGCCACCTCAGAAGAGGTGGCTGTGCAAGTGAGCATGACTGAGTTCTGTCAGTCGTTTCGATCTACATCATATTTATCGCCACGGCCGGTCGTGTAGGGAAAGCCTTCGACTTTCCACCCGTTCACGGTGCGATAGCCATCCGCATCTCTATCGCCTTCAAATCCGTTTATCATGTTGTACACATTGGTGTACCCTGCGGCATCCAGGGCTTCTGCAGCCGCAATGCTTCTGACGCCGCTCCTGCACATCGTGATCAAGATGGCGTCTTTGTTATGTTTAAACAAAAAGTTTATGTCGGAGATGAACTGGGGATTATCTACAAAATTCTTATTATGGTAGACCTTCCACGACTCATTGATGACTTTACCCTCGAGAAATGCCCCGAAACCTGACCGGTTCTCGCCTGGGTGTCCAACCCATTCCCACTCCGCGTCGGTTCTGACATCGATGATGAAGGCATTTTCGTAATCCATTACGGTATAAAACGCATCTTCTTGCGATATATCCTGATAGGCACTTACTGAGAATGAAACAGCAATTAAAGCGCCAAGTGTTGACTGCAAAACGGTTTTTTTCATTTGTTACTCCTCCACGAGGATGGTGATAAGTGATAGGTGTTTTATCCTTATTGCACCATGCAGCGCTAATCTTGAGATTTATTGTTCAAACAGTGCGCCGTGAAGAATGTAGCAAATAGGGTGTGTTTGTAATAGCGCTATTAGTCGAAATGGAATAAATTTTTCGAAATCCATTTTTACTGTACGAATCGATCAATTGAAGGAGTTGTTACCGACAAGCGATTTTTCAGTAAAAGATAGAATTCACTGTGGAATGCATTGATTGCACTCATAGTCGATATGCGCACCGTGGAGCGGAAAAATACGATAATTGAAATACCAGTCACCACCTATCTTAAGTAGGTGAAATGCTGAAATTGTATTGCCATCCTGGTCGTATCGCCGGTTTCATCATCGGTTTTGCCTTGCAGGACACGCTTTCGAGTTTCGCGTCGAGCATGACGATCCTGCTCTACCGTCTTTGCGACGTCTGTGACGCCGTCGAAGCCGGCGGCGTCATGGGAACGGTCAAAGACGTGAATCTGATATCGATCACCATTGTCACCTTGGACAATCGGAAATTGGTGGTGCCGAACAGCAAAATACGGGGTGATGTGATTCGTGACATCACGGCCGAACCTAAGCGCCATGTCGATATGACCTTCGGTGTTGCTTACGCGGATGATGTCGATCACAACGAACGCGTGCTTTGGGATATCGTGACCAGCAACGAACTGGTGCTCAAGGATCCGAGCCCGTCACCCGCCTGCACTTCCTCGGCGAATCCTCCGTGGATTTTGTTGTTCGGTCCTGGGCGCCACGGCGGATTATTGCAAAGTTTATTGGGATATCACACGCCCGCTGAAGCAGCGTTTCGATGCTGAGGGTATTTCAATTCCGTTCACGCAGCGCGATGTGCACCTGAAACAGGCAGGCAAACCCGTCAGCTGATTTCTGAGTCTGTCCGAGATTGACGCTCTCAAGCTCGTGGTGTGTCGAAGCAGAGTGGGTTGATTTTGTTAAATCGACGAAAAAGCGGCCTTGAATGCCTCACCTGCGCCAGGGGAAATTCAATGGCTTTCTGTGACAGGCAGCTGCACGGGTTATTGACCAGTTGCAGATTGGCTATGCATGTCTCGTGTGTTCACCACAGACCGTGATCGTGAAAATTACACAAAATTTGTGCGTGAATATCCCTGATATTTATAAGTAGAAGTGAGCTATTTTCAGGCATGAGAACAGTAGCGTTATAAGCAGAATCAAAGACGCTTTTTGAATCATTAAAATAAAAACAGCTTCGGGGGCATGTTGATGGTCGCGAAACGTTATGGTGAGGTAGACAATCCTCCCTTCAGGACTCAGCGTCTGTTCACGGAGAATGGACAGTGGTACTTCGACACCCGCGAAGGAACACAAGTGGGTCCCTACCACGACATAAACGAAGTAAAGAAAGCACTCGCGGTTTTTCTCGCGCAAAGACTGCTTATCGCTCAAAGTAACAGGGACAGTGACGAGTCCTTCATGCCCGGGTCGCAGGACGGGATCGAATATATGGTGAAAGAACTTTTCGACTACTATCTTGAATACAAATCGAAAGGTCAGACCGCTGCATTGTTGTGGGGTAATCAGCGTCTTCGAGAGTTACTCAGGAGCGGCGAGGATCTAGCGGGTTGCTCCGCGCGAATGGACGCCATACGTTATGCGATCAATCTGGAAAGTTAGCGCATGGGCAAAGCGAAATTTATTCCTTAGCTCGCCCTCCCTGGTTCGGCCTTACCGATGCCCGCCTTTACGGGAGCTGGTCCGTTCACCTCCACTACCAGAAAACAGGCGAAGGTCCGCACATCAACGATCTCACGGATGCTGAAGCCGGCGGGTTCCAGCAACTCGCGCCACTCATTCAGGGTACGTTCACGCCCTTGGGTGCCCATCAGCATCTGCATGTCGAAACTGGCGATGGTGGGGTCTATGTGCTGTTCCTGGGCTACCATTTCGGCGATGACAACGGTGGGGCGGTAGCTTCCAAAGGCCAACCTGAGATTGTGCAAGATCTGCTCAGCCTGTTCGCTGCCCATGCCGTGGAAGATGGCCGCGAAAAGGTAGAGATCACGGTCCGAGGTGGCTTTGGGAATGGCGTTCAGCATGTCGCCACCGCTGAATTCGAGACGTTGCAACAGACTCGACTCGAGCTTGTTGCGCCAATAGTCGGCGGCACCGGCCACCACCGATGGCCTGTCGAAAATCACCGCCCGTAATTTTTCATGCTGCTTGAGAATGGCAATCGATTTGCTGCCGTTCGAGCCGCCCACGTCGATAATTCTCTCGAATCGACCCCAATCGAAATCACGCAGATAGTCGGTGCCGGTGAGGCTCTCCACCGCTTCCATGGCCTCGGTGAAGAGGGCGTCGAACTCCGCATGTTTGTCCATATAGCTGAACAGTTCAGCGCCATGTGTCAGCACGAACGGGATCGCCCCGGTACGTATGGCCGGGGTTAGCGATTCGAACCAGGGCCGGCTCATTGCCGGCGAATTATGCATCAGGATCATGGCGCGAACGCTCTGCGGATGGTCGCTGCGCAGGCAGGTTGAGAGCTTATTGTTGCGAAATCGTCTGGGTGCGGACTCGTCAAAGACGCCAAATGAAGCGAGCATGCGCAAGAGTCGATAGAGATGATCCTCATGCAGATTCAGTTCGACGGCAATCTCGGTGCTGCTTTTGTCGTCGTCGCCCAGGCAGTCGGCGACTCCCAGTTCGGTTACCGTGTAGAGGACACGCGACTGCCAGTAGGCGCTGCCAATCTGAATCAGTCTGAAAGGAGGAGGCAGCAGTCGGTTGGGCAGGGTTGCCAGTCGGTTGGCGAAACCGATAGCCCGTTGGAACAGTTTTACCTTGAGTCCGTTACGTTGCAGTCCCATCATCGGACGTCTCCTCTCGGGCGTTGTACGTTGACAGTCCGGCGCTGAAGAGACGACCGTTGAACTCTGCCAAGGTGTGGAAAAAATGTTCGTCCATCGGTCGATCCATCTGTGCTTCGAAGATCCCCTTGATCAGCATCGGCATCATGGCCAGGCTGACGAAAGCGATACGGATAAGCTCGGGATCACTGTCCTGATTCACCAGCCCCGCCTGCTTGAGTTCCTCGATGCGCTGTCTGCCGCTGCTGTGCCCCCGTTCCAGCAGTTGGTGGATGAATCGCTTGCCAGGCCCCTGGTTGAGCGCCAGTACCTTGAGTACCAAGGCGGGGAAGCGCGGATTCTTCTGCATGGTGCTGTAGTAGATGCGGAAGTAGTCGGCGAAACCGTTAGCGGTGGAGAGCAGGTCGCTGTCCAGCACATCGAGCAGCGGCTGCAGCGTCTGCCGGATCATCTCCTCGTAGAGCCCCTCTTTGTTGCCAAAGTAGTAGCGGATCATGGCGATGTTGGTATCGGCCTCGGCGGCGATCTGCCGGGTGGTCACCCGGTGATAGTCGTCGCTGAGGAAACAGCGCATGGCGGCTTTGATCAGACGTTCCTGGACCGGTGGTTCCGGTTGGGCTTTCGGGGTATCCATGATTTCTCCAGGGTGTGGGGTTCAGGTTAGCATCCGCCCCGGGAGGGCCAAAAGGAATCCGTTAATCAATTTTGCGGGTGTGATTGAAGAAATCCTTTTTCAGTGAGTGACCGCTTCAGCTGTTGCGACGGGTGGGTGGTGGGGCAGGGCCCCACCCTACATGTTGTTTACCGGTTTTATCGAGGCAATACTCCCGCGACCGTCGCCATCGTCTCCGATTGGATCAAGCTGTCGAAGGCGCGTTGCAGTCGCCTGCTGAGCGGACCCGGGCAGTTTGGCAACATCCGACCATCGACGCTGCGCACCGGCAGCTGTTCGGCGCCGGTGCCGCAGAGAAAACACTCGTCGGCCGTATGCACGTCGTAGGGGGTGAGGGAGTGTTCCCGTGCCTCCAGTCCCGCCTCTCGAGCCAGTTCCAGCACCACACCCCGGGTGATGCCGTCGAGAGCGCCGTCGCTGACCGGTGGAGTCTGCACCTCGCCGCTGCGGACAATGAAGACATTTTCCGCCGTGCCCTCGACGACATACCCCCGCTCGTTGAGCAGCAGCGCTTCGTCCGCGCCCGCCTGACGGGCCTCCAGCTTGCCCAGGATGTTGTTGAGGTAGTTGAGACTCTTGATCCTCGGATCGAGCACTGTCGGGCCCGGCCGCCGGGTGGAGGCCGTGATGAGCCTGATGCCCTGTTGTCGCTGCTGCGCTTCGGCCAGTGAGATACGGTCGGCGATGAGAAACAGGTTGGGTCGTTCGCAGTGAGTCGGGTCGAGCCCAAGGCTGCCGCAGCCACGTGTGACGACCAGCCGGATATAGCCATCCGCTTCGCCGAACGCGCCGACGACTTCGCTGACGGCCGCTGTCATGGCTTCACCGCTGTAGGGTAGATCGAGCATGAGGGCGCGTGCCGACAGTTCCAACCGTTGCAGATGAGGCTGTAGTCGAAACGGTGTGTGGTTGTAGAAACGGATGCCCTCGAACACGCCATCGCCATAGAGCAGACCGTGGTCGGTGAGCGGCAGGACCGCCTGGGTGGCGGGCAGGATGCGGCCGTTCAGCCAGAAGACGGGGCGGGTCATGAGTTGCTCTCCTCGGCAGCCCTCAGTGGGCGCTGTTTGCGGCTTCGGGCCAGTTGAACGGTGACTGCCACGGCGGCTCCGTAGAGCCACAACGTCGGCGGGATCGGCTCGCCCAGCAGGGCGGCTGCCAGCACCAGGGTGAGAAAGGGTTGCAGCAGTTGCAGCTGACTGGCGCGGGCGACTCCCGAGGCCAGGGCGCGATACCAGAACCAGAAGGCGCCGAACTGGGAGACCAGCGCCAGGAAGGCCAGAGCCAGCCAGGGCGTGACGGTCGATGGCAGGGTCACCGCGCTCCAGGTGGCACCGAAGCCGAAAGCCACCAGGGGCGCAGCCATCACCAGCGCCCAGGCCATGACTTGCCAGCCGGGCATATCCCGCGCCAGACGACCGCCCTCGGCATAGGCGATGGAGGCCGCCAGACCGGCGACGCAGAGTTCGGGGGTGGCCAGGGTGGCGCCCGCCTGCCAGACGAAGTGCAACACCAGTCCGCTTCCCGCAAGGGCCCAGAACCAGAAAGCGGGGGAGGGAAGGTCGTGACCCCGCAGCCGCGACCAGGCGGCGGTCGACAATGGCATCAATGCCAGCGGGATGGCGGCGGGCGCGGCCGCATGGCCGTCGAGGGCGACGGCAGTCAGCAATGGAAATCCGAATACGCCACCCAGTGCCACCAGCAGCAGTCCGGGCAACTGATCACGCCGGGGAAAGCGCGCACCCGCCCACTTCAGGCACAGCATGGCGGCGATGGCGGCGCCCAGCAGCCGGCCGAAGGTCAGCGGCATCGGCGGGAAGGCGTCGAGCGCGATGCGGGTCAGGGGCAGGGTGGCGGCAAAGGCTCCGACGGCGATCAGGCCGTATTTCAGTTCACTGGTCTCTCCCGGTCTACGCATCTTGACTCCTCCTGCTGGGTTGAGTGTGTAGCCTAGCGGGAGATGTCACGATCAATACAGATGCAAAATGCTAAAAGGACAGGCAGTACAGTTTAAGTCGATTGACGGCTGTATTGGCCTAATGAGGTCACAACTGTATGGATATCCAAGAATCAATATTTGAGCAGGAGGCTGAGACTATCGGCCGTTATCTGCGGTGCGGGGGGCGGACGCTGGCGAACAGGTTGGCATCTCACAGCATTGCTATACAAACGACCAAAATGGCGGGCTCGATCGCCGAGACGCACATGCAGGGACGGCTGTCCGGGGGTGCTCACGCGTCGACATTGAAGGTTATTTGTTCCTTTTATTCTGGCAGCTTGCGGCACAAGCTATTGAATATTTTTATGAATCGGCTATCTGGTTTAGAAGGAAGAGATGAAGGAGGCCCTGCCGATGACCCATTGGCCGAATGAGCGCCGAGTGCATGCCGTAAGCTCGTTGCCGGATTACTTTCGAGGCCGGCTCCAACGCTCCGCCGAACGGCTGTGCCTGCGGCCCCATGACGACACCCTGTGGTACCTGGGCAACCTGCTCGACCGCTTCGCCCGCAGCGACCAACTGTTCGAGTACCGTGACGGCCGGCGCGGGCTGCGGCCACTGGCGCTGATCTATGGTGACGCCATCGAGGCGCCGACCGAGCGTGAGCGCTGCCAACTGCTTCAGCGTCTGGGCGATCTCTCTCTGTTCCTCGGCGCCTTCTTTCACGAACGCTATGAAAGGCGTGGCATCCACCGCGACTATTTCGTAGGCATGGGCGGCGGCGCCTACGACTATCTGTCGGAGCGGGTGCCGCGCCAGCGTCACATCTTCAGCGAGCTGACCCGCCACTTCGGCCGCATGCTGGAGTTGATCTCCGACGCCGGTTCACGCCGCAGCCGGCTCAGCCATGACGAGGTTTTGCGTCTCTATGCCCGCTGGCGCGAGACGGGCAATCCGACAATTGCCGCTCAGTTGCGCACACTGGGCATCGATCTGCCAGACAGTGGACACACCCACTGAACGGACCAGGGGTTGAGTGCCGCCGCGGCGGACTGTCGCCGCAGTGCCGTGCCTCGACTCCCGGATCCGGTGCCACAGACAGCGCTGAAGTTGCCCGGGCGCAGTACCATTCATCAGTTCCGGGTATCGTTCTGCGCGGCTTCACCACAGACTCGATTGCCCGCTCGATATTGAGCCCCGTCTTTCACCCATACCCCAAGCCGCCTCAGAAAGCGCAGCCAGCCCGTTGAAGCTGGATTCCCAGAGGCCTGGCGCTCATTCATTTCGCCACTTCCAGTGTACGGTGGTCGTGCCATCCGAATGCAATACAGAATAAATTAGTACTAAGATAGGCAGTACAGATTAGGAGTAATAAGGCCTCCAGAGGCTGCACGAGGTAACGACTGTATGGGCATGGAAGGACTGCGCTACGAGCAGGTGGCGGAACACATCCGCGATCAGGTGCGACGCGGGGTGCTGCGGCCGGGGGAACGCATCCCCTCGGTACGCAAACTGAGCCGCCGCCTGGGGGTCAGTGTTTCCACCGTGGTGCAGGGTTACGGTCTGCTGCAGGACGAGCGGCTGATCGAGCCGCGCCCCCAGTCGGGTTTCTATGTGAAAACGCCGGGGCGGCGTCCTCCGGCACCCGCCATGAGCCGTCCCGAGGCCTATCCGGTGCCGGTCACGGTGAGCGAGATCGCCCTGCAGGTGGTGCAGGCCTACCGCTCACCGGATGTGATCCAGATGGGCACCGCCCTGCCGCGCACCGATTTTCCGGCCGTCACCCAGTTGCATCGGATCCTGGCCTCGCTGGCGCGCCGTCCCGATCCGCGGCTGCGGGACTACGACATGCCCCCCGGCAACGACAAACTGCGCTTGCAGATCGCGAGGCGCACCGTCGATGCAGGGGTGGCGGCGTCGCCGGACGACGTGGTGGTGACCAACGGCTGCCAGGAGGCGCTGGTGCTCTGCCTGCGTGCGGTGGCCGAGCCCGGAGACACCATCGCCATCGAGTCGCCGGCCTTCTTCGGCATCCTGCAGGCGGTGGAGTCCCTGGGGCTGAAGGCGTTGGAGATCCCTACCGATCCACGTCAGGGCATCAGTCTCGATGCTCTGCGCCTGGCCCTCGAGCAGTGGCCGCTGAAGGCGGTGCTGCTGACCCCCAACTTCAGCAATCCGCTCGGCTACTGCATGAGCGACGCACGCAAGGGCGAGCTGGTGGCGCTGCTGGAGTCGGCCGCTGTGCCGCTGATCGAGGACGATATCTATGCCGATCTCAACTACACGGGCAGCCGGCCCAAGGCGGCCAAGGCCTGGGACAGGAGCGGTAACGTCCTGCTCTGCTCCTCGCTCTCCAAGACCCTCGATCCCGGGTTGCGCATCGGCTGGGCACTGCCGGGACGTTTTCGCGACAAGGTGATCCACCTGAAGCTGGTCAACAGCATGGCCAGCGCCACACTGCCCGCCTATGCCGCGGCGGAGTATCTCGAGTCGGGCGGGCACGACCGCCACCTGCGCACCATCCGCAAGGCCTATCGCGAGCGCTGCGAACGTTTCCTCGAACTCGCCCAGCGTCTGCTGCCGGAGGGCTGCCGGGTGACATCGCCGGACGGCGGCTTCATCGCCTGGGTCGAGCTGCCGCACGGCAGCGACGCCATGACGCTCTACCACCAGGCCATGCGGCATGGGGTCAGTATCGCGCCCGGTCCGCTGTTTTCACCCACGGGCAAGTACCGGCAGTTCATCCGCCTCAATTTCGGTCAGGTGGGATTCGAAGCGATGGCAAAAGGGCTGAAGATTCTCGACCAACTGCTGAAAGGCGAAGCGTAGGCGGGATGGGATACAAGACCGGCTTGAGCCTGCTCGCCATCGGGCTGACCCAGGCGGCGTTTCTACCCTATATCCGGGCGATTTTTACGCTTCCGCCCAACCCCATGTCTTCTCCTGGATGATCTGGGGCAGTACCACCTTATGAGGAGCAGGCATGCAACTGCAATCCGTCGCGGATGAGCTTTGGATCTATGAGGGGAGCACCGTCTCCTTCTACGGTTTTCCCTTTCCAACCCGCATGTGCGTGGTCCGCCTCCCCGGGGATCGGTTGTGGATCCATTCGCCGGAGAAACTCAACAGCGCGTTGCAGGAGGAGCTCTCTGCCTTGGGTCGGGTGGCTTACCTGATCTCACCCAACAAACTGCACCATCTTTTTCTGCAGCAATGGCTGGAGGCCTACCCCTCGGCCTCGAGCTATGCGGCGCCGGGTCTGGTCGAGAAGCGGCGCGATCTGCGTTTCGATAGGGAACTGGGTGAACGGGCCGAGGCGGCCTGGGCGGATCAGATCGGGCAGACCTTGTTTCGCGGCAGTCCGGTGATGGAAGAGGTGGTATTTTTTCACCATGCGAGCCGCACGCTGATCCTGACCGATCTGATCGAGAATTTCGATCCCGCCACTCTCAACGGTTGGCAACGCCTGCTGGCGCGTGTTGCCGGCATCCTGGCGCCCGGCGGGCGGATGCCGATCGATTGGCGGGCGAGCTTCCGTTTCGGCGATCGGGATCAGGCGCGCGCTGCTTTGCAGACCATGCTCGACTGGCAACCGGAGAACATCATCCTGTCCCACGGCCGATGCATTTTCGGTGGTGGAACGACCTTTCTGGCGGAGTCGTTCTCCTGGCTGTCCCGACAGGGCTAAGGAGACAGCGGTTTGCTCGATGGTTCGGTGCGGCTTGTCGCGCCGAGCAACCGCTATTTCTGGCTTCAGCGCTGGTAGAGGGCCTCCAGCTGCGCCGTGCCGATTTTGTGCGCGTTGAGCATGAATCCCACCAGCGCGGCCGAAGCCTCGGGATCGATGTCGAGATGATCCACGTCGAGGGCAAAGACCGTGAACTGGTAGCGATGCGGCTTGTCGCCTTTTGGCGGACAGGCGCCGCCGAAACCGGCCGTGCCGTAATCGGTGCGGTGCTGAATCATGCCGCTGGGGGCGAGATCCGATGCCGGGTTGCCGGCACCGCTGGGCAGTTGCCGGACAGCGGCGGGAATGTTGTAGGCAAGCCAGTGCCACCAGCCGCTGCCGGTGGGGGCGTCGGGATCGTAGGTGGTGACGGCAAAGCTCTTGGTCCCGGCGGGCGCATCCTTCCAGGCGAGCTGTGGCGAGATGTTGGCGCCGTCGCAACCGAAGCCTTGATACTCCTGCGCCTTTGGCATCGGCTCGCCGGCCTCGATATCGGTGCTGGTCAGCTCGAAAGCCTGTGTCATTGGTGAGAGGGCCAACGCCGCAGCGGCGATGAGATATTTGGATGAATGCATGAAGACCTCCTTCTTAGTGTCATTCGCTTGGCGAATGGCTGAATGTTCAACTCTCAAAGGCATTGCTGACGACTAATGATTAGGGAATTTGCGATTTTCACTTTGCCTCAAACGCTCGCGTTCTGTGCTGCTTCGCTCTCTCGGGTCTTTTTCAGTTCGGTGGGTGAGAGTCCGAAACGGCGCTTGAAACGCTCGCTGAAACGGGAGTGGGAACTGTAGCCAACCGCTTCGGCCACTTGACCCACGGGCCAGAAGGTCTCCTGCAGTAGAGCCAGGGCGGTGACCATGCGACTCTCTTCCAGTACCTGACGAAAGCCGCTCTGCTCTTCTTTCAGACGTCGGCGCAGGGTCGATTCGCCGATGCCGAGGCGACGGCAGATTTCGCCGGCGCTCCAGTCGCGGGCCGGATCGAGGGCGATGAGCTGAGCGACCCGCTCACGCCAGGCGGCGCTTTTGTCGAGCAGCAGGTTGCCGGCGATACCGGCGCGGGCGAGCAACAGCAGCAGCTCCACCTGACGGTGCCTGGCAAGCGTGGCGTCGAAGGGGTGTCGCATGCACCAGTCGACCCATTGCGCCATGGCGGCAACGACTTCCAGGGTAGCGGGTGCGCGCCAAAGCAGTGGGGTTTCAGCCATGGCCTCGATTCCGTAGCTGCGGCGAAACTGAGCCAGGCTCTGCTCGGGGAAGGCCATGGCCAGACCGAGATAGGCTTCCCCCCGGCGGTCGGGATGGTTGCCGATTTCGATGGTGCAACCGCCGGGAAGCAACAGCAGCTCTCCGGCTGCGACTTCAAGCTTTCGTTCGCCGAGGAGAATGACCTTCTGGCCGCTCAACACCAGGACCGCCACAGGTTGGTGTATGGGGATATTGCGCACCGCCTGGGGTTGGAGACAGTGAAAGATACCTACACCACCGAGGGGCGCCCGCTGTGGGTCGTCGGAGAGATGGGCCAGGACACTGGAGCGGAGCTGGGTGATTGAATCTTTCATACGCTGTTTATTGACAACCTGTAGCCCGGATGGAGCGAAGCGGAATCCGGGATGGCCCGTGCCATTCGGGGCGGAGTTCATGATGGCTCAAAGGCCACGGGCCCAGGCGGGCCGCAGATGCGCCGTTTCCGGTGAGGCGATGGCCGCTCTCACCAGCATCAGCAGTCTCTCCTTGTCGGCCCCCAGGTTGCCCTTGAGCACCAGCCAGTTGGAGGCGTGGTCGCTGCGGAATACCGTTCGCTCGAGCTCCAGCGCGGAGAGGAAACTCTCCATCTCCTGCAGAAGCTCGGGGATGCCGAGCGGCTCCCATTCGGGAAAGCCCGCGCGCAGGCGCGCTTCGCCTTGGGGAAAGCTGACCACCAGTGTCGATAGATACTCCGGCTGAGCGGCGTTCATCAAGCGGGCCGAGTTCAGGGCGTGCTGCCGCGACAGGGCGCGACCGCCCAGGCCGCTGAGGATCATGACCGAGCGCTTGATGCCGGCCTGGCCCAGTTTATCCAGCGCCTCGAGGGTGGAGTCGAAGGTCTCGCCTTTGTGAACCCGCTGCAACACCTGGTCGTCACCCGACTCCGCGCCCAGATAGACCATCGACAGGCCGGCCTCGGCCAGCTCCCGCAGATCCTCCACGCCTTTGTTGCGCAGATTACGCGGCAGGCAGTAGCTCGTTACGCGGCGCACGCCCGGCAGCTCACGGCGGATGGCTTGCAATACCGTCAACAGCCGGCGTTTGGAGAGCACCAGCGCATCGCCATCGGCCAGAAAGACGCGCTTGATTCCGTCGCCCCACAGCTCGGCGCAGCGACGGATGCTCTCGCGTACCTCCTCTTCGCTGCGGGGACGGAAACGCTTCTGCGGAGCGGTGTACATTTCGCAGAAGGTACAGCGGTTCCAGGAGCAGCCGTCGGTCAGGGGCAGGATCAGCGACTCCGCCTCGCTGGGTGGGCGGAAGACGGGCTCGATGTAGCGGACGGGTTGTGTGGTTTGAGACATGCTGGCGGTAAAGGCTAGATAGTCACCAATTCTGGTGTGGTTGTGTCCTAATGGTATTGGATTTAAGTAAACCGCTTAACGGTGCGGCAAGCCGCACCCTACGGCCTGATCACGGGTAGGGTGCGGCTTGCCGCATCGTAAACTGGCTACTCACTCGCTCTACCGGCACTTTTTTAGAGTAGGCATGGGTGATCCCAAAGACAATCAGGCCAAACTCACGAGTAGATCACGCCATCTAACGGTGAGCAGTATACCGCACGCCTGGATACGAGGCTCACACCAGGGGCAGATAGATATCCGTCATCTGCTCGTGCTCGGGGACCTCCGGAATCCGTTTCAGGTAGTGGAAGAAGAGGGGGAAGTCGCGCAACTCTTCACCGCTCTCGGGCAGCCAGTCGCGATAGAGGGGGTAGATGCTGTCTTCGATGCGATCGGTGGAGCCGATGTGCCGCACCCTGGCGCAGCGACCGCCGGGAATCCGCTTGGTGATGACCCCCTGGGGATTCTCCGACACCGGGTTTTCGATCTCACCGCAGATGTCGAAGTGGAATGCATCTGGCGGCGTATTCGCCGGATCGCTGTAGGGGATGCCGAAGGTACGGCGGCGGTCGTTGGGAGAGCGTCCGCTCTGTTTGCGCCAGTCGATGAAGACCCTGACCGACTCGAATATGCGCTCAGGTGCGCCATGGTGCTCCAGCACCGCGACCAGGGTCTCTGCAAAATCCACGATATCGATTTCCAATGTTTTACTCCTGTCTCGTTCAGGCAGTGGCATGCGCTCGTTCCAGGGCTGCCATGCGGGTTGGGCTCTGAATTGAGAAGGGGTCTGACCGAAACGCTTCTTGAACGCACGGGAGAACGACTCGGGGTTCTCGAAGCCGGCCT
Source organism: Candidatus Thiodiazotropha sp. (assembly GCA_037384425.1). Classification (GTDB taxonomy): domain Bacteria; phylum Pseudomonadota; class Gammaproteobacteria; order Chromatiales; family Chromatiaceae; genus Thiodiazotropha. Next base: position 15,123 of record JARROA010000025.1, read on the forward strand.
CGAAAGCGATGTCGATGATGCGGCGATCTTCACTGAAGACCAGCTGGTAGGATGCCCGACGCAGGCGCATCAGCTGGAGATAGCGGGTCACGCTCATGCCGACATATTCGGAAAACTGCCGTTGGAAATGGAAACGCGAGAAATTGGCCACGCCACTCAGGCGGTCGATCGACAGTGGTTCGTCCAAATGACGATCGATATGTTCGAAGACACGCTCGAAACGTTTGGCATAGGCGTTGTCTCTGTGTTCATTCACTTCCTGACCTCCTCAATCAGGCCGAGACTCTAGAGCGGTTTGCCGTTCAGATCCTGACCGAGCGTGCTCAATCCGGGGTATCGATATGACGGCTACCTGGATTTCGCTTCGCTCCATCCAGGCTACACGATTGTTCAGTTCGGGGATTTGGCGGTACGGCAAGCCGCACCGTTTAGCCAAATAGCATTCGATGCTATCCCGATCCCGGGATAAGTGCCGTTCGCAAGGCGCTGCGCAGCCGCTCCACCACCTGCTCGCCGGTGTCGGCGGCGGAGAGTAGCACCAGCTCCACCTCGGGCAGGGGCGGCAGCTCCCGCTCGAGGATCCGCAGGTCGGGTTCCAGCCAGCGCTCGGTGCGCACGCCGACGCCAAGCCCCGCGCGCAGGGCGGCACGCATGCCGGAGAGGCTGGGGGTGGAGAGCGCGATACGCCAGGGGCGGGCGATGCCGTCGAGGGTGCCGAGCACTGCGTTGCGGAAGATGCAGGGGCCGTTGGAGAGCACCAGGGGCAGGGGTTCGTCGGCTTTGATGGCAAGCTCGGGCGAGGCCACCCAGACCCGCCGCAGCCGATCGATGACCTCGCAGCGGACGCCGTTCTGCGCTTCCCCCGGTTCCTGAAAGATGACGGCCAGATCGAGTTCACCACAGGCTACTTCGTCGCGCAGCTTGAGATTGGCATCCACCCGCACCTCCAGGGCAACACCGGGATGAAGGCGTGAGAAGTGGGCCAGCATGTCGGCCAGTCCGCCATCGGCCAGCTCCTGTACCGAGCCCAGACGCACCCGGCCCTGCAGCCGGGTTTCAGCCAGCGCCGTCAGTGCCTCGTCGTTGAGAGCCAGCAGGCGCCGTGCATATCCCAGCAGCAGCTCGCCCCGTTCGGTGAGGGCGGTGCGGCGGGTGTTGCGCTCCAGAAGCGGCGTGTCGAGTCGCTCCTCCAGGCGTTTGAGTTGTTGGCTGACGGTGGACTGGGTACGGTGCAGCCGTTGGGCGGCGCGGGTGAAACCGCCGCCATCCACCACGGCGACAAAGGTGCGTAGCAGTTCCAGCTCCAGATCGCGGGGCAATATATTCATGAATCAAATAAGAGATATTCGAATAATTCGTTTAACAAATGAATGCCGTAAGCCTAGGCTCTTCTCACACCAAGTCAAGGAGCATACGAATGCCGTACATCGCACTTACTATCAATCCCATGCCGACCCAGGAACAGGCCGACACGCTCGCCCGGGGTATCACGGCTGCCCTGGCGGAGGAGGCCGGCAAGCGCCGCGAGGTGACCGCTGTGCGCATCAGCGGCAGCGAAGCGGCGCTCCTCTGGACCATCGGAGGCGAACCCTGCGACAAGCCCACTGCCTACCTGGACGTCAAGGTCACCCAGGGCAGCAACAGTCGTGATGAGAAGGCCAGGCTGATCGCCCGGCTCCAGCGCTTGCTGGTGGAGACGCTTGGCGAACTGGCCGAGGCGAGTTATATCGTGATCCATGAGCTGCCGGCGGAGAACTGGGGCTACGCCGGTCTGACCCAGGCGGCACGCGCCGGATTCCGGGGCGTCGATCAACCTGATGCCCTGGATTACGCTGCGCCTCATCCAGGTTACGCAAGTGGGGAATTGCCGGCATGAGCGATCGCGTCTTCCATGACGGGGAGCTGTCTGCCCAGCAGCGTTTCAACGAGGCCTGGGACGAGGAGCGTTCGAAACGGCTGAGCCGCATTGTCGGCAGCGCCCTGGATCAGCGGATGGCGCGTTTCGTCGAGTCCCGCGACTTCTTCTTTCTCGCCACGTCCGATGCCGAAGGCCATTGTGACTGCAGCTTCAAGGGCACCGAACCGGCGTCAGACGGCCGCCTCCTGCCGGCGGTGTGGGTGGCGGGGCCGCAATGCCTGTTGTTTCCGGACTATGCTGGCAACCGCATGTTCAACTCCTTGGGCAATATCCTCACCAATCCCCACCTGGGCCTGCTCTTCATCGACTTCGCGAGCCAGTCGCGCCTGCGGGTGAACGGTTCGGCGCGGATTCTGGAACAGCACGGGGAGTGGCAGACCCTCTGGCCCCAGGCCGGGCGCGCGGTGGAGGTGGCGGTGGAGCAGGTCTACTGGAACTGCTCGAAGCGCATACCCAGACTGAACGATGCAAAAACACATGGAGCACAGGCATGACCGATTTGAAACTTTACGACATGGACCGCTCCGGCAACTGTTACAAGGTTCGCCTGCTGCTCTCCATGCTGGGGCTGGACTATCAGCGCCTGACCGTCGACATCCTCGCCGGCGAGTCGCTGACACCGGAGTTCAAGCGGCTCAACCCGCGAGGCCAGGTGCCGGTGCTGGTCGATGGCGAGACGGTGATCTGGGACTCCATGGCGATCCTGGTCTATCTGGCCCGCCGCTATGGAGACTCGGACTGGTTGCCGGAAGATGCCCTCGGCGAGGCGCGCGTGATGCAGTGGCTCGCCGTCTCCGAAAACGAACTGCTCTACGGCCTGGCCCGCGCCCGGGCCAAGATCCTGTTCGATCGTCCCTATGACCTGGCGCAGTGCCACCGGGACGCGGAGCCGGGCCTGCAGGCAATGCAGCAGCGCCTCGCAGCGGCGCCATGGCTGGCGGCGGAGCGTCCCACCATCGCCGACATCGCCTGCTACCCCTATGTCTCCCTGGCCGGCGAAGGGCACTTCCCGCTCGAGCCCTATCCTGCGGTGACGGCCTGGTTGGAGCGGCTGCAGCAACTCCCCGGATGGGTGCCGATGGTGGCGTAAGCGTTAGCGCCCACACACTGTGACGGCCTATGGCTGGAGCGGGGACGGCGCGCGCCAGATCCGCTCCGAGCGGCTGTCGAGGTGGATTCCACCCACCCAGCGATCGATGCCGTTCAGCGCTATCCAGTCCACTTGGTCCTGTAACAGCCGGCGGCCGGTATCGCTCAGCCGGACCTGCCACTGGTTGGGTGGTTCACCCTGTTTATCGAGTACGATGGCGGGGTGCTCGGCCTGCGCCAATCCCTCCAGTAGGCGCCAGAAGTAGGTGTCGCCCATGAACACCAGCGGCTCGTAGTGATTGGTGTACCAGCCAAACAGGCGGGCGGCGTTCATGTCACCTTTGTCGCGGAGAATTTCGAGGGTAAGGTTTTCGCAGAGATTGAGCCCGTTTCGTTGCGAAGGAAGCAGTTGCAGATGACGTTCGAGGGCAATGGCCATGGTCGGCAGCTCGGGGGTGCCGCTGGCGATGATGCGGCGAAGGGCATCGGGTGTGGGTGCGCGCAGCGCCGACCAGACCTGTCTGCCGAGTGCGAACTGCTCGGCACTGACCGGCCTGAAGTCGCTCCACAATACCCGCATGGCCTCGGCTGGTAGCTGACCGATACCGTTGAACCGTTCCACTCCGGGATAGTGGCTGACGCTGATCAGTTCGAGCCGGGCGGGGCGCTGGTCTTCCTGGCTGAAGTAGTCGAGCAGTCTGGCCAGGATCAGCTGGTCGAAGGGATCGTGTTCGAACCAGAGATGGACCGCGTCGTAAGTGTGGGCCTGTTCGAGCGCGGCGTATTGCTGCCTCAGATCGTCTGCAACCTGCTCGGCTTGGGGATGGCGGTGCTGGGTGATGTGATCGGCGCGCATCCGCAGGTAGGTTTCCAGGTCGTCGGTGTCGGCGACCGGTCCGTGCGCCAAAGGATCGAAGAAAGCCAGGAAATCACCGCGAAAGCCGGCTATGGCCAGAGCATGCCGTATGTCGGTGCCGCAGCGGATATGCAGTACCCGGGCTTGCCCATCGGGCGCTTCGGGCTCGCCTTTGCCGAGCGCGTCGCGGGCGATGCGGTTGCGCTCGATATGGACCTTGAGTTGAGGCCAACTCCTGAAGCCATGCGATCTGGCGACAGCGATTTGGGCATCGCTCAGCCGCTTGTCGGCATGTTCGTCACCGGGTGATGCCTTCCAGTCGCGCAACAACTCCTTGGCGCGCTTTTTCTGTTGCTCGAGCGAGAGCGGTTTCAGTCGGCGGGGATCGTCCGCGTCGAAGTGGCTGAAGAAGTCGGGGGTATCGGCGCTGATTTGCGCGCGCAGTGCGGCGAGATTTTCGATCATATCGATCTCCTTGAACAAGGGTCCCGGGCCTGCTTCTCAGGATGCAAGGAAATCGCGAAAGCACATCGTCATGTTTGTTGGGCGCAGCCCTTTCCGCAGGCAGGACGCTGACAAACCAGCGCCAGGACAGCCTAGTGGAATGGCGTCCAACGGTCAAAGCGTATCGTGAAGGAGAAGCGTGCGGGGTGTGATCGACGGGGCCAGCGATGTTTCCTGGCCGGGACCCGAGGTTGCGTCGAACAGTATGGAAGCGCCCGGCGGTAGTACGATTTCGCTCCCGTCTGCCGAACTTTTGAATCAGGCTCTGAAACTGCCTGGAGCCGGATAAGGATTCCTTTAACCCTACGTAATGTGAAGCAAGGACCGGTCCCGTCAAGCTCAACTCACAGTAGCTTGCGGAGAGGATGAATCGCCCGCGGAGGCGTTTTGGCAGACTTCTGATGACAATCTTGGTGATCCGGGACGCCTCCATGCTAGTGAAAGGGTTTCTGTGCTTGCGCCCAGGGCGCGGCCTTCCCGTTCTGCTCACCCTCTTGATCGCGATCACCAGGCCTTCGATCGCCACGGAACAGGTCCCCATCGAGACGCTGCTCGAGCGTGACTATCTCGACGACTACTATAGCAACGTGGTCTATGGCTACCGCATCGTCACCGAAACGGAGAAGTACGGTGCCCGCTATACCGGTAATCGCATGCATTGCACCAACTGCCATCTCAATGCCGGTCGCAAACAGGACGCCATTCCCCTCAACGTCGCCGGCATGTATCCCAAATGGCGCAGCAAGAACGGTCGACGCAACGGCATCGGCCTGCGTATCCGCGAGTGTTTCGTCTACAGCCTCGACGGTATCATGCCGCCGGAGGATGCCCCCGAGGTGATGGCCATCGCGGCCTATATCTCCTACCTCTCCCATGGCCAGGTCATCGGCGAGGCGCCGTCAGGTCGCGGTGTGCCGACCCTGCCCGATACCGGTTACGATCCCAATCCCGCCTCAGGCATGGCGATCTATCAGGAAAAGTGCGCCGTCTGCCATGGACAGGATGGACAGGGCAATGAGCGCATGCCGCCGCTGTGGGGCATCGACGCCTATAACGAGGGTGCGGGCATGGCGGATATCCGGCGTGCCGCCGGTTTCATCTGGGCCAACATGCCGCTGGGACAGGAACGCTCATTGAGTCACCAGCAGGCGCTGGACGTGGCGGCTTATGTCAATATGCAGATCCGTCCGGCGGATCCACGCGAGCAGAAACTGCTGAAACTGTTCGAAGCGGTGACCGGAGTCTTCGAGCGATGACCATTGATGCCAGGGAGGGCGAATCCAAAACGCGACAGGGCCGCGTCCGGCCCCCAGTCTGACATGCGCCTGAAGCGGTTACCGGAAATCCTGCCCTGGCGGCCCTCCCAAGCGAAGGGCTGGCGCTTTTCGGCCGAACTTTTCGGTGCCTTCATCGCCGCTATCCTGGTCATACCCCAGGGGATCACTTTCGCCTACCTGGCCGGTCTGCCTCCCGAATACGGCATCTATACGGCGATCTTCGTCACCCTCTTCGCCAGTCTCTTCGGCACCAGCTCCATGCTGGGCGGGCCCAACACCGCGGTGGCGATCCTGATCGGGCTGGCGGTGGCACCCTTTGCCGGCAGGGGGAGTCCGCTCTATATCGATTACGTGCTGCTGCTGAGCTTCATGGTGGGACTCATCCAGTTGCTCATCTGGCTGTTGCGAGGTGGTCGTTACTTCATGTATCTCAGTCCCGCTGCCATCACCGGTATCACCACCGGAGTCGGTATGATCCTCGTGCTCTCCTCGCTCGACGGCATTCTCGGGCTCTCCAGTTCCAATACCCTGTTCTTCTTCCAAAAGCTCTTTCTACTGATCGACGACGCGGGCAGTCTGATCAATCCGCACAGTCTCTGTGTCGGTGTGATGACCGTGGCTACCGGTTTGATCGCACGCTATTACATGCCGCGCTATGCGATTCTGATCTCGATTGCGGCCGGCTATCTCTGCGGCCTGTTGCAGATGGCCTTTTTCACTCAGGTCGATATGGAGCTTGAACTGCTGGGCCATATCCCGGTCAGCGTGCTGCCCCTGTCCCATCCGCCGCTGGGCAGGGAGTATCTGCTGGTGGGGCTGGCGATGCTGCCCGACGCGCTGATCATTGCCCTCATCGGACTCTCCCAGTCGATGGTCATCGTCAAACATCTGCGTAACGATACGGATCAGTCCATCCTGCCTGATAAGGAGGTGTTCGCCCAGGGCATCGCCAATGCCCTGGCTCCCTTCTTCTCCAGCTTCGCCGGTTCCGGCAGTTTCAACCGCACGGCGGTGAATCAGTCACTGGGCATCAAGACGCCGCTGGCCGGCATGCTCTCGTCCTTCATCGTGCTGCTGCTCATCCTGCTGCTCGGCCCCATCCTCTCCTACCTACCGATGGCGGTCATCTCCGGCAGCCTGATGCTGGTGGGTTTCAGCATGATCAAGCGCGACGAGATCCAGCGCCTGGTCTCCTGGCGTGGCGAACTCGCGGTCTTCGCCATCACCCTGTTCAGCATCATGTTTGTCGGTTTACAGGTGGGCCTGGTGATCGCCCTGGTGCTGTCGATTTTGATGTTCGTGCTCTCCGCCGCGAAGTTGGAGGTCCGCGCCGAGCGGCAGCAGGATTCAGTGCAACTCAGGGTGGAGGGGCATCTCTTCTATGCCTCCATCGATCAACTCAGCGAGCTGCTCAAGCGTTATCGGTCGGTGAATCTGGTGCTGGATCTGAGCGTGGTCTCCTATCTCGATCTCTCGGCGACCGAGGCGATTGTCAAAGAGCTGGCCAATCGGGACGCCGAGGCGACCTCCTTCATGATCAAGTTGGCTTCGTCCCGCCTGCGGGAACATTTTGAGCAGTGCATGGATGGCATGCCGGTCCGCTTCATTCAGCTGGAGCCGGCTTGATCGACATCGCTGACTCAAGGGGGCGCTATTAGGTGCAGCCCGGATGGAGTGCAACGGGAACCCGGGAAGTTCGAGGCGCCATACATCCCGGATTCCGTTGCACTCCATCCGGCTACCTTGCTGATGGAAGGGGGCTGAGTGGGATAGCCGTGGTGCCACGCTTATTCGATGAGCAGCACTTTGGCGCCCTTCACCGGTCCCCGTTTGAGTTCCAGCAGGGCGCGATTGGCTTCCAGCAGGGGATAGGTCTGCACGGTAGGCCGCAGGGGGATCCGGGCAGCGATGGGCAGAAACTCGGCCAGGTCCCTATGCGTCACGTTGGCCACCGATTTGACCTCCTTTTCCATCCAGAGATGTTCGTGGTAGCTGAGCCGTTGCAGGTAGTCCTGATCACCCGCCTCCTTGCGGATGGCGTTGATCACCAGTCGACCGCCCGGATTGAGGTTAGCAAGCGCCTCGACCACCGGCTTCCAGGCCGGGGTGGTGTCGATGATGGCCTGCAGCGGGTAGGGCGAGCGCGCCGCCGTGTCGCCGGCCCAGTCGGCGCCGAGCTTGCGGGCGAAGGCCTGGCTCTCGGCATCGCGCGCGAAAACGCAGATGGGACTGTGCGGAAACAGGTGGCGCGCCAGGGGCAACACCAGGTGGGCCGAGCCGCCGAAGCCGGTCAGGCCCAGGGGCTGACCGTCGCTCAGCCCCGTCAGTCTCAGTGAGCGGTAACCGACCGCGCCGGCGCAGAGCAGGGGGGCTGCCTCGGTGTCGGAGAAGGTCTCTGGAATCGGATAGGCATAGTTTTCGGGCACGGTCATGTATTCGGCGTAGCCGCCATGGACGTCACGACCGGTGGCGTGGAATGCATCGGCCAGGTTCTCGTCTTCGGCGCCGTTCGAGTGGTGAATCCAACCCACGCCGACCCGCTCGCCGGGCTCGAAATGCCGGCAGTCGGGACCCAGTGATTCCACCCGTCCGACAACCTCGTGGCCCGGGATCACCGGCAAATGGGGCGGTGCAGTGCGTCCCTCGATCTCATCGAGTTCGGTGTGGCAGACACCACAGGCCGCGATCTTGATGCGTATCTCCCCTGGGCCGGGTTCGGGTATCGGCATGTCGCGCAGCGTCAGCGGCCGCTCATTCTCCTGCAATGAGACGATCCGCTCGATGACCATCGCTTTCATGCTGGAGTCTCCTCGCGTTAACAGGCCCTAGAAGACTCCGCGGGTGAGCGCTGCGGGTCCTCTGGCTCCGAGCCGCACATAGAGGTAGCCCGGATGGAGCGAAGCGGAATCCGGGAGGGTTTAGGCGTGAGGTTTCCCGGATTCCGCTTTGCTCCATCCAGGCTACCCTAACGTGCCATCCCATACCCGCCGCCAACAAAATTATAGGACAGGTGATCCGGATCGGGCCCTTGAGCGGGATGTGAACGGCTGCCGGATCCGTGCCGCCGGCAGGCAATTTTCAGGCTGAATTCATGTTCGAGGGCATAGCGTTTTCAGGTGTGGCCGGAGTCTGCTGTGGAGCAGTGGCCGCACGGTTTTTGAGTTCGAGGCGTAACCTTAAGCAATGGAGGCTTTAATCATGCATAAAATCAAGACGCTAGCGGTGCTCTGTACACTTCTCTCGGGCGGAGCCATGGCTGCCGGCCAGTGGCAGGCGCTGCCGCAAAAGGCACCCGATCCGGCCGACAATCCCACCACCCCCGAAAAGGTGGAACTCGGTAAGATGCTCTACTTCGATCCCCGGCTGTCGTCCAACGGTACGGTATCCTGTTTCAGTTGCCACAACGTGATGGAGGGCGGGGACGACCACCGCACCACCTCCATCGGTGTGCACGGACAGGCGGGCGGACGTAATGCGCCGACAGTCTGGAACGCCGCCTTTCACTCGGTGCAGTTCTGGGACGGCCGTGCGGCAAGCCTGGAGGATCAGGCCAAGGGGCCACCCGCCAACCCGATCGAGATGGGCATGAGCGACCTGGACGCGGTCTCCGACCGCATCGAGAAGATTCCCGGCTACAAGCCCTACTTCGACCAGGCGTTCGGCAAAGGCGACAACATCAACATCGACAACATCGCCAAGGCGATCGCCGCCTACGAACGTACCCTGATCACGCCCAACAGTCCCTATGACCGTTATGTGCGCGGGGAGAAGACGGCCATGACCGCACAGCAGATTCGCGGCATGCAGATCTTCGCCGAGGCGGGGTGTACCGCCTGCCACAGTGGCGCCAATTTCAACGGGCCGACGATGAAGGCAGGGCAGGGCTTCTATCAGAAGTTCCCGACCTTTACCGACAACGACTATGTCAACAAATACGGCCTGATGAACGACACCGGCCGCATGGCAGCCACCGGTAATGCGTCAGACAAGAACATGTGGCGGGTGCCGACCCTGCGCAATCTGGCCTACACCGCCCCCTACATGCATACCGGCAGTGTGAAGTCGCTGCCAGAGGCGGTGCGGGTGATGTCGAAGACCCAGTTGGGCAAGGATCTGAAGCCGCAACAGGTGGAGGAGATCGTGGCTTTCCTCGGTGCCCTCAACGGCGAGTTTCCCGAACAGACCATGCCGCGTCTGCCGGCCACACCGGGTGACCTGATCGAATAGCTGTGCCCGGGGTCCCGCGGCACCGGTCGGGTTGTTCGTGCCACCGGTGCCGCATTGCGCGTTGGCCTACACCTCAGTCGGATTTGGCCAGCAGTCGGTCGAGCTGGTTGGCGAACGCCCGTCGATCGGCCTGACTGAAACTGTCGGGTCCTCCGGTATCGATGCCGCTGCCGCGCAGGGTATCCATGAAATCGCGCATGGTCAGCCGTTGCCGGATGTTCGCCTCGGTATAGAGTTCGCCACGCGGATTGAGCGCCAGTGCGCCCTTGGCGATGACATCGGCGGCCAGCGGGATGTCGGCGGTAATCACCAGGTCATTCGGTTCCACGTGCTGGGCGATGTGGTTGTCCGCCACATCGAAACCGGCAGCGACCTGTACGGATCGAATATATCGGGAACGAGGGGTCGGCAGCGCCTGGTTGGCGACCAGGATCACCTGAATGCCGACGCGCTCCGCCGCCCGAAAGAGTATCTCCTTGATCACTTTCGGGCAGGCATCCGCATCGACCCAGATTTGCTTCAGTTTCATCGCCAGTTTCCGGAACTTCAGTTCAATCCGGGGGAGTATACTTCAAGAGTCTGCCTGGTTTCGCACCCTTGGTCAGTCACCACCCCGCAGCCCCCGGCCACGCAGGAGGTTCGAAAAATGAAGTCTTGGTTACCCAATGCCCTCACACTGTCTCGTATCGCACTGCTGCTGCCCGTGATGGCGTTGATGGAGTCGGCGGCATTCCTGGCTGCTTTCGTCGTTTTTCTTGTGGCCGCACTTACAGACGGGCTGGACGGCTGGAGCGCACGTCGTCTCGATGCGGAGAGCAACATCGGCATCTTTCTCGATCCGCTCGCCGACAAGATCTTCGCCAATCTGCTGATGCTCTATGTCGCCAGTGGTCATCCTGAATGGATTCCCCTCTGGGCCGCGCTGCTGATGTTGGCTCGTGAGTTTGCCGTGCAGGGCTTCCGCAGCATGGCGCCCTGTGTCGGCGTGGTCTTGCGTACCGGTCAGATGAACAAGTGGAAACTGGTGTTTCAACTGATCGCCATCGGTGCCGCCATGGTGGGCTTCGCCTGGCCGGGTCTGGAGACACCGCTGCGTCTGTTGTGCTGGCTGGCGCTGGGTCTGACGCTGTTCAGCGGGTTGTGGTCGATGGTTGAGCTCTTCTGGTCCAATCGCGACCTCTGGCGGCGCAGGCCGGTGGCGATGGAACTCAGGTAGCCTCACCTCTCGACCAATTGAGAAAAACAGCGGACTTTCGCCAAGGGTTCTGTTAGAGTGCGCGCTTTCCGGGTGCATGGCCGGTCGGCACCCAGCGCGATTTCGATCGCAGGAAAGGATTTGAGCCGAATGCCTGCTTACAGGCACCCGCTTACACCAGAGAATTCCCTCTATCCAGCCAGGACCGGATCCCCCAGCGAAAGCTGCCGCGGGATGGCACGACTGGAGCAACAACCCCAATGTCATTCGATACCCTCGGCCTTGCGGCCGAACTCCTGCGCGCGATCGACGAGCAGGGCTACAAGGAACCCACACCCATCCAGCGCAAGGCGATCCCGCTCATACTCAGCGGCCGCGATGTGATGGCAGGCGCGCAGACGGGTACCGGCAAGACCGCCGGATTCACCCTGCCGCTACTACAGCGCCTGAGCGAAAAACCGATGTCCAAGGGGCATCGCCCCATACGCGCGCTGGTGCTGACGCCGACCCGTGAGCTGGCCGCCCAGGTGGGCGAGAGCGTCTCCACCTACGGCAGGCATCTGTCGTTTCGTTCGGCGGTGATCTTCGGCGGCGTCAAGATCAACCCGCAGATCGAGCAGTTGCGTCGCGGCGTCGATATCCTGGTGGCGACACCGGGCCGTCTGCTCGATCACGCCAGCCAGAAGACCCTCGATCTGTCGCAGATCGAAATCTTCGTTCTGGATGAGGCGGACCGCATGCTGGACATGGGCTTCATCCACGACATCCGCAAGGTGTTGGCGCTGTTGCCGGAAAACGGGGTACGGCAGAATCTGCTTTTCTCCGCCACCTTCTCCGACGAGATCAAACAGCTTGCCGATCGCCTGCTGGACCGCCCCGAGCTGGTTGAGGTGGCGCGGAGAAACACCACCGCGGAGCGCATCGAACAGGTCGTGCATCCGGTGGACAAGGGACGCAAGCGCGAGCTGCTCAGTCACATGATCGGAGCGCGCGACTGGCGCCAGGTGCTGGTCTTCACCCGCACCAAGCACGGCGCCAACCGCCTGGCGCAACAGCTGGAGAAGGACGGTCTCAGTGCCGCCGCCATCCACGGTAACAAGAGTCAGGGCGCGCGTACCCGGGCACTTGCGGGATTCAAGTCCGGCCAGGTACGGGTGCTGGTGGCGACCGACATCGCCGCGCGGGGACTCGACATCGACCAGCTGCCGCATGTGGTCAATTACGAGCTGCCGAATGTGCCGGAGGATTATGTGCACCGCATCGGACGCACCGGACGCGCCGGCAATGCGGGGCAGGCGGTCTCCCTGGTCTGTGGCGAGGAGCGGAAACTGCTGCGCGATATCGAGCGCTTACTCAAGCGACGCATCCCCCAGGAGGTGCTTGAAGGATATACACCAGATCCCAACGCCGAAGCGGAACCGGTGCCGGCGCGCAACCACGACGGGCGGGCGAACCCGCGATCCCGTCAGCAAAAGGCAGGCGGGCGGCGGACCACGGAAAACAGCGGGAACACCCGCTCAGTCCCGCCCAAGCCGGGCAGAGCCAAGTCGACCAAGAGCGGTCAGCACCATCCGCATCGCAAACCGACCGAATCCCGTGAGCAGGGAACTCACCGCCACCCGAGGAAGGGCCGCAAGCAGGAACTGCCGGCGTTGTTGGGAGAGGGCAAAGGCGATTGATTGGGGAGCGATGGGCTCAGACCGCGTCGTCCTCGCCGATATCCTTGGCTGTCTTGTGTGTGAGCCCAGGGTGGTTACGCAGTATATAGCCCGCGTTGTGGACCCGCAGTATGGCATCCTGGAGATTGCTTCTCAGGGTGGCATTGGCTGAATCAAGATGCTCTGCCAGCTGTTTCAGCGATACCTCGACGTGGTGATCATGCACGGCCACGGGCAGCTGTAGGCGCTTGGCGAGGTTGAGAAAGGGATCCAGCGGCGCCACCTCTCCCCGTTCGATATGGGGCTTGCGTTCGGCATAGGCCAGGGTCACCCCCTCCGGGATCACCTTCAGGCGGTCCTTGTACTGCGCAACGAGTTCGTCATCGACTTCCGGATTGCCGTTGCGCACGGCGCGGATGATGCAGGTGAGTGCCCGGGCGGCCTCGCGGCTCGGGGGAACGGAAAGAATCGCCGCCATCAGACGACGCTGCTGCTCACTCAAGTTTAAGGGGGCATAGCCCGATAAGCTGAATTGACGCTGGTCGGCGAGATTGCGCAGAAAGGCTTCGGTATAGAGGGCGTACCTGGATGTGTAGTGAAACAACTCTTCGGCACAACCGCCCCAACCGACATGGAACTCGGGATAAAAACTGCCATCGACATTTTTCGAGACGGTCTTCATGATCTATCTGGTCAGTAGCGCATCTGCGGTATAGGTATGCCCGTGAGACGGAGCGGATTTTGCCCTTGCCGATTTGTGCCGGTTGCGCATGACGTCCGGAATCAACGCCGTCAAATCCTGCTCCAAAGCGGTCATCGACCATAGTTTAGAGCACTGGATGAGAACTCCGGGGTAAATTGTGCTAGATGATGTACAATGCCATGCGGTTCTCCTATGGTCGTTTCCGTCCGGTCGAGCTGAAAGTCACAACAAAACAGGATCTTAAGGTCTAGTCATCGTATGAATGAACTGATCGATACACTGAAAAACCAAATACGCTCTGCATGGAGGTTTCGCTGGTCGGCGCTGTTGGTCGCCTGGCTGGTGACCCTGCTGGGCTGGAGTGTCGTCTTCGTCATGCCGGACAAATACCAGTCCACGGCAAAGGTCTTTGTGGATACTGAGAGTGTGCTGCGTCCCCTGCTTAGGGGGCTCGCTGTACAGACCGACCTGGAGCAGCGTCTGCAGCTGATGACGCGAACCCTGCTCAACAACGAGAATCTGGAAAAGGTGTTGCGGGAGACCGATCTCGACCTGCAGGTGAATTCGGTCCAGGAGCGTCAAAAACTCATCGAAGAGCTGCGCAAGACCATACAAATCGAAACCCAGCGTCGGCAGAATTTCTATTCGATCACCTACCAGTACAAGGACCCGTATGTTGCCAAAAAGGTGGTCGAAACCCTGCTCAACATCTTCGTCGAGGCGGCCCTGGGTGATACCCGGGTGGAGTCGGATACGGCGCAGAAGTTTCTGCAGGACCAGATCAAGGAGTACGAGGCCCGCCTGGTGGAGGCGGAGAACCGGCTGACCGAGTTCAAGCGCCGAAACGTCGATACCATGCCGGGACAGAGCGGGGGCATCTTCAACCAGTTGCAGGAGGCCCAGCGTGAACTGCAGAACGTGGATCTGGAGCTGAAGGAGGCTCAGATACGCCGCGACGAGCTGCAACGGCAGTATCAGAGAACCGCCGCCGAGGAGGATGAGCGCCGACGCCAGGGTGAAGTTGTGCTGGAGACACCCACCGGTCAGCGCATCCTGGCGATGGAAACCCGACTGGACGAGCTGCTGCTGAAATACACGGATGAGCATCCCAGCGTCAAAGAGTTGCGGGCGACCATTGCCGAGCTGAAGGCTCAGGACGCAAAAACCGCAGTGGTCAGGTCACAAGCGGCGAATACGGGGCTCTCCACCGCATTGGAAGAACTCAAGCTCGCCTACCGCCAGGCGGAGGTCAATCTGATGGCGATCCGACTGCGCAGGAACGAGTTCCAGAAACGCATCCAGACGCTCAAGGCCAAGCTTGACGTACTGCCCAAGGTCGAGGCGGAGCTGACACGTCTCAACCGTGACTATGAGATCAACCGCACCAACTATCAGGAGTTGGTGCAACGTCTGGAATCGGCCCGTATGTCGGAGCAGGCCGACCAGGCCGGCGACAACGTAAAGTTTCGTATCGTCGAGCCACCCAAGGTGCCCCTGCTGCCGGTTGGGCCAAAACGTATCCTGCTGAGCGTGGGTATTCTTCTGCTGGGATTGATAGCCGGCGGCGGTTTCGCCTTTCTGCTCTCCCAGATGAAACCGGTCTATTACGATCCCATGCAATTGAGGAAGGAGACGGATGTGCCTGTCCTGGGGCAGGTCTCCAGGGTCTGGACCAGTGATCTGTTACTGAAACGGAGGATCGCGGTCGCCGGCTTCGGTGCATCCGTTGCCCTGCTATTGGTGGTCTTCGTGGTCATCTTGATCACCTACCAGCTGGGGTACCGGGAAGAGATCGTCACCAACCTCAAGCTACTGTTCAATACCACCAGTTAACTGGACGTATCTGCCCCTGAGGTTTCCATCTGGCGGGTTCCGGATCAGGAGTCCCGCGTGCCATTCTTGTCACGACGCTGCGCAGAATATTTGGTATATTTCTGCGTTTTCCTCTGCCGGAGAGACGAGATGTTCAAAAAGAGTATGCAGATCCAGGGGTATGACGACGAGTTGTGGGCGGCGATCGCGGCCGAGGAGCGCCGACAGGAAGAGCACATCGAACTGATCGCGTCGGAGAACTACACCAGCCCTCGCGTGATGCAGGCTCAGGGCAGTGTGCTGACCAACAAGTACGCCGAAGGTTATCCCCGCAAACGCTACTATGGCGGCTGCGAATATGTGGACGTGGCGGAACAGCTGGCCATCGACCGCGCCAAGGCCCTGTTCGGTGCCGATTACGCCAACGTACAGCCCCACTCCGGCTCCCAGGCCAACGCTGCCGTCTACATGGCGCTGTGTCAGCCCGGCGACACCGTGCTCGGCATGAGCCTGGCCCATGGCGGTCATCTCACCCACGGCGCCAAGCCCAATTTTTCCGGCAAGATCTACAATGCGGTGCAGTACGGTCTCAATCCCGAAACCGGTGAGATCGACTATGAGGAGGTCGAACGTCTGGCCCGCGAGCACAAGCCGAAGATGATCGTGGCCGGCTTTTCCGCCTACTCCCGGGTGGTCGATTGGCAGCGTTTCCGTGACATTGCCGACGAGGTCGGCGCCTATCTGTTCGTCGATATGGCCCATGTGGCCGGCCTGATCGCCGCCGGACTCTACCCCAGCCCGGTGCAGATCGCCGACGTCACCACCACTACCACCCACAAGACCCTGCGTGGTCCCCGCGGCGGCCTGATCCTGGCCAAGGCCAACGAGGAGATCGAGAAGAAGCTCAACTCGCTGGTCTTCCCCGGCACCCAGGGCGGTCCCCTGATGCACGTCATCGCGGCCAAGGCGGTCGCCTTCAAGGAAGCGATGGAGCCCGACTTCAAGGCCTACCAGCAGCGAGTGCTGGACAACGCCCGCGCCATGGCCGATGTCTTCATGCAGCGGGGCTACGACGTGGTCTCCAAAGGCACCGACGACCACCTGTTCCTGGTCAGTTTCATCGAGGCGGGTCTCACCGGCAAGGACGTGGACGCCTGGCTGGGTGACGCCAACATCACCGTCAACAAGAACGCGGTGCCGAACGATCCCCAATCCCCCTTCGTCACCTCCGGTATCCGGGTCGGTACCCCCGCCGTCACCACCCGAGGTTTCGGCAAGGATGAGTGTGTCACCCTGGCCGGCTGGATGTGCGATGTCATCGACAGCCGTGGCGACCGGGCGATGATCGAGGCGACCCAGGCCAAGGTGCTGGAGATCTGCGCCAAATACCCGGTATACGGAGACTAAGGAGTTTTGAGTTGTGAGTGATGAGTTTTGAGTTATCCAGCAGCAAGCGGAATGCCACAATGAGTCTGCATACCGAGATTGTGCGCACAACTCAAAACTCACAACTCACAACTCAAAACTGACGAAGTCATGCGCTGTCCATTCTGCGGAGCCCAGGACACCAAAGTCATCGATTCCCGGCTGGCGGGAGAGGGTGATCAGATTCGCCGTCGCCGCGAGTGTGCTGTCTGCAAGGAGCGCTTCACCACCTACGAGACGGCGGAGCTGAATCTGCCCTGGGTGGTGAAACAGGACGGCAGCCGGGTCCATTTCGACGGCCGCAAACTGCGGGCGGGTATGACCCGGGCGCTGGAAAAACGTCCGGTCAGCGCCGAGGACGTGGATGCGGCAATCAACCACATCACCCGCAAACTGATGGCCGGCGGTGAACGCGAGGTCCCCTCCCTGGCCATAGGCGAGCTGGTGATGGAGGAGCTGAAAAAGCTGGATCAGGTGGCCTATGTGCGTTTCGCCTCGGTCTATCGCAAGTTCGAGGATGTCAACGCCTTCCGCGAGGAGATCGAACGACTGGAGCAGCAGCTCGGCCCCGAGGCGCGTCGCCGGCAGCTGGATCTGCTCGGTGAACCGGACGAAGAGAAGTGAGCAGCGATCTCGATCATCGCTTCATGGCCCGCGCCATCCGTCTGGCGCGTCAGGGGCTCTATACCACCCATCCCAATCCCCGGGTCGGCTGTGTGCTGGTCAGGGAGGGTGAGATCGTGGGTGAAGGCTACCACCGCTGCGCCGGCGAACCCCATGCCGAGCGCAACGCCCTGGCCCGGGCCGGCGAGCGAGCCCGCGGCGCCACCGCGTACGTGACTCTGGAGCCCTGCTGTCACCATGGCCGCACCCCGCCCTGCAGCGAGGGGCTGATCGAGGCCGGGGTGAGTCGTGTGGTCGCCGCCATGCGCGATCCCAATCCCCGGGTCGCCGGCCAGGGCTTCGCTCAGCTGCGCGAAGCCGGCATTACGGTGGAGGATGGGGTGATGCAGGCTCAAGCGGAGGCACTCAATCCCGGATTCATCAAACGCATGCGTCAGGGCCTGCCGTATGTGCGCTGCAAGCTGGCCATGAGCTTGGACGGTCGTACCGCCATGGCCAGCGGAGAGAGCCAGTGGATCACCTCCGCCGCGGCACGCGAGGATGTTCATCGGCTGCGCGCCCGCAGCTCGGCCATCGTCACCGGATTCGGCACGGTCAAGGCGGACGATCCCTCGATGAATGTCCGACTGAATCCCGACCAGCTGGGATTGGATGCGGATCTCCACACCCCTCAACCCTTGCGGGTGGTGCTCGATCCCCAGCTCGAAACACCGCCGACAGCGACCATGCTGACACTGCCCGGTCGCGTGCTGATCGTCTGCTCCGACGAGGTCCGGCTCGATGCCGCCCCTCTGGAAGCGGCCGGCGCCCAGGTGGTGACCCGACCGGCCGAGGGCGACCGGCTCGACCTGCATCAGGTGATGGCCTATCTGGCCACTCAGGAGATCAACGAGGTGCTGCTGGAGTCGGGGGCCGTACTGGCGGGGGCGATGATGTCCGAAGGACTGATCGACGAGCTGGTGGTCTATCTGGCGCCCCACCTGATGGGTAGTGGTGCGCGAGGCCTCTTCAATCTGCCCGCGATCGAGCTGATGAGCCAGCGCATCCCGCTCAAGATTACCGATCTGCGACAGGTCGGTGAAGATATCCGCATTACCGCCCGACCGCAGGAGTAGCCATGTTTACCGGAATCATTCAGGCGATCGGCCATATCGACACCATCGCTGCCCGGAGTGGCGATGTGCGCATCACCGTGAATTCCGGTGATCTCGATCTGAGTGACGTGGCGCTGGGCGACAGTATCGCCACCAACGGTATCTGTCTCACCGCGGTGGCCTTGAGTGCGCAAGGTTTTACAGCGGATGTCTCGCGGGAGACCCTCTCCCTGACCACGCTCCATCTGTATAAACCCGGCAGCCGGGTCAATCTGGAGAAGGCGCTGACCTTGAACACCCGTCTCGGCGGTCACCTGGTGAGTGGCCATGTGGATGGCATCGGTCGGGTGGTGGAACGCCGGGGGGATGCCCGCTCGATCCGCTTCGCCATCGAGGCGCCTGCCGGGTTGGCGAAATACATCGCCCACAAGGGCTCGATCTGCATCGACGGTACCAGCCTGACGGTGAACGCCGTGCGTGGCGCGGTGTTCGAACTCAATATCGTCCCGCACACCCTGCAGGAGACCATCATGGAGGGCTATCAGGTGGACACCCGGGTCAATCTGGAGGTGGACCTGATCGCGCGTTATCTGGAGCGGTTGATGCTGGGTGAGCGGGCGGCCGAGAGTGACCCGGGCGGGGTCACCGAGGACCTGCTGAAATCCCGCGGCTTCATGCCCTGAAACGGCTGATGATGGTGGGGCCATGCCCCACCGATTACAGCCAGGCGATGAAACGGTATTCAGAGCATGCGGCTGGATCCCTCATCTCAGTCGTTATGCCATCCTCTGCCGACCCGGATCACCAGCTTGGCCACCGGGTTGTGCCAGGTGTGGACCCGGGCATCCAGGTCACTGGGGCCGCCGGTCGGATCATCGTCGCCGATGACCCCGCGATGGATATGCACCGTCGGGTTGTGGTCGGGACCCACCGTGGCCACGCCGCCGGTACCGGCATTGCCGCCCGGATCGGCCGGCACGCCCGGGGTGTTGGGGGCGCCGCCACCGGTGATGATCTCGTCATTGGCCTCGGTGCCCGCATCATAGCCGTTCAGATAGACGGTGTAGGTGCCGCGTACACGCGGGATCTTGAGGCTGTCGAGGCCGACGAACCCGTCGTTGGTCGGCAGCAGCATGCCCACGATGGAGAGCTGCCGGTTCCTATTGCCGTGCAGGTCGATCATGGCCTCCGCCGTGGCACCCGGCGCCAGCAGTCCGCCGGCCGGATTGGCCACATAGTCGCCGCCGCCGGTGATCACGTCATCGATCAAACCCGAGATGTCGCCCCCCTCGGCCATCGCCTGCAGATGGTCACTGGCGGCGACACCGGGTTCGAAGAGGTCGCTATGACGATCGTGGACCGCGATCAGCAGGGGCGTGAAGTAGGTGGCATGGGTCAGATTGGTGACGCTCAGGCTGATCTCTTGGGCCAGCAGCGAGCCGCTTCCCAGCAATCCACCCGACATCGCCAGGGCCAGTAAAGTCTTTTTCATTAGGATTCTCCTCCTTTGGGGCCTGGTCCGGATGCCAGGCGTATGGAGAATTCTGTGGTCCATGCCTCCGGAGCGGGTCACGCAAAAGTCACGATTTGTTCACGCTTGCCGATGTCGGCTGTGACCTGTCTGGCCATCATTTCGAGCCGTAGGCCAGCAATCTCCGGGATCGACTATTCTGATGCCCTTCGAAGTCGGCTCTGATACAATGGCCCGTTAACTCCGAACAAAATCGAAGACATACATGGCGCTCAACACCACTGAAGAAATCATCGAAGACCTGCGACAGGGCAAGATGGTCGTCATCATGGATGACGAGGACCGGGAGAACGAAGGCGATCTGATCATGGCCGCCGAGTGCGTCACCCCGGAAGCGATCAATTTCATGGCCCGCTACGGGCGTGGTCTGATCTGCCTGACCCTGACCAAGGAGCACTGCAACCAGTTGCGGTTGCCGCTCATGGTCACCACCGATGACGAGCTCTCGGCCACCAATTTCACCGTCTCGATCGAGGCGGCGCAGGGCGTGACCACCGGTATCTCCGCCGCGGATCGCGCCACCACCGTACTGGCGGCGGTGGCGAAAGACGCCCAGCCCCAGGATCTGGTACAGCCGGGGCACATCTTTCCCCTGATGGCCCAGCCTGGCGGTGTACTGGTACGCGCCGGGCATACCGAGGCAGGCTGCGACCTGGCCCGCCTGGCGGGGTTGTCGCCGGCCTCGGTGATCGTCGAGATTCTGAACGAGGACGGCACCATGGCACGGCGCGACGATCTGGTGAAGTTCGCCGCCGAGCACAATCTCAAGATGGGCACCATCGCCGACCTGATCCAGTACCGGGTCAGCAACGAGAAAACGGTGGAGCGGGTCAGCGAGTGCCACTTTCCGACCAACTATGGCGATTTCCGCCTCACCGCCTACCAGGACATGGTCGACAACGAGCTGCACCTGGCGCTGGTGATGGGGCACCCTACACCGGATCAGCCGGTCCTGGTGCGTGTGCATATGCAGAACAGCCTCTGCGACCTGTTCGAGGCAAAATTCAACGAGTGCGGTTGGCCCCTGCGCAGTGCCATGCAGCAGATTGCGGAGACGGGCGAGGGCGTTATCGTAATATTGCGCAATCACGATACCCCGCGCGAGATCGTCCAGCGCATGATGGAGATGCAGACCGTCACCTCCTCCCAGCACCGGTTCGAGAAGAAGGACAACAGCAAGGAGTTGCGCACCTATGGCGTGGGGGCGCAGATCCTCTCCGACCTGGGGGTGCGCAAGATGCGCGTGCTCAGTGCGCCCAAGAGTATCCATGGCCTCTCCGGTTTCGACATGGAGGTCACGGAGTACGTGGCCGGAGCCTGAGTGTGTTGCGCTGGGAAGAGATTTGAAACATTGAAGCAAGATCAGGGTGAGTAAGATGAGCATGAAGACGATCGAAGGCGCGATGACAGTCAGCAAGGCGCGTTTCTGCCTGGTGGCCGCGCGGTTCAACAGTTTTATCGTGGAGAGCCTGGTGGACGGCGCCATCGATACCCTGAAGCGCCACGGCGCCAGCGAGGACGATATCACGCTGGTACGCGTACCCGGTGCCTTCGAAATGCCGGTGGCGTTGGAGAAACTGGCGGCGAAAGGCGAGTATGACGCCATCATCGCCCTCGGCGCAGTGATTCGTGGCGGCACACCTCACTTCGACTATGTGGCCGGCGAGTGCGTCAAGGGGATGGCGCAGGTCAGTCTCAAACACGGCGTGCCGGTCGCCTTCGGTGTGCTCACCGTCGATACCATCGAGCAGGCCATCGAGCGGGCCGGCACCAAGGCGGGCAACAAGGGGGCCGAGGCGACCCTCTCCGCCATCGAAATGGTCAATCTGCTGCGCCAGATCGGTTGATGAGCATAAAGCGCAGTCAGGCGCGCCGCCATGCAGTGCAGGCCATCTACCAGTGGCAGATGGCCGGTCAGGATGTGCGGGATATCGCCAACCAGTTTCTCGAGGAGCAGGACCTGGGAGGTTTCGAGGTGCCCTATTTCCAGGAGCTGTTGCAGGGCGTGCCGCAACACCTGAGCGAGCTCGACGCGCTGTTGAAACCGGCCCTGGACCGGGCTATCGAGAGTGTCGATCCGGTGGAGCGGGCGGTGCTGCGTCTCGGCGCCTTCGAACTGCGCTTCAAACCCGAAGTGCCCTATCGGGTGGTGATCAACGAGGCGGTGGAGCTGGCCAAGGTGTTCGGAGCCGAACAGGGGCACAAGTACGTCAACGGGGTGCTGGACCAGGTGGCCAAGAAGGTGCGTGCGGTAGAGATCAAGGCCAAGCAGCGCCGCTGAAGGTCGTCTGGTACGGCTTCCTCCAGGCTTGTCCCGGTCAGTGATAGATGGCGCGATGCCGCAGCCGGTCGAATGGCTCCCGCACACAAAACCCTTCGAGCACGATCTATGCAAGACAGCCCGCTCCAATCGGAATTCGATCTCATCAGGCGACACTTCGCCGGCATGACGCCGCCGCGACCCGATGTCTCCCTGGGCATCGGCGATGACGCGGCGCTGGTGACGCCGCCGTCGGGACAGCAGCTGGCGATCAGCGTCGACACCCTGGTCAGCGGAGTCCATTTCCAGCCGTCCGTCTCTCCACAGGCCCTGGGGCATAAGGCGCTGGCGGTCAATCTCAGCGATCTGGCGGCGATGGGCGCCGAACCCGCCTGGGCTACGCTCGCATTGACACTTCCCGAGCCTGACGAGGCATGGCTCGTCGGATTCGCCGAGGGGTTTGCATCCCTGGCACGGCGATACGGTGTCGCCCTGGTTGGCGGCGATACCACGCGGGGGGCACTCAGCCTGACCGTGCAGGTCCATGGTTTCGTGCCCGACGGTCAGTCCTTGCGTCGCTCCGGCGCCCGGGTCGGCGATGGGATCTATGTCACCGGCTGTCTGGGAGATGCGGCGCTCTGTCTCAAACAGCTGCAGACCGCTACACCACCTACGGCGATTCCCGATTCCCTGCGTCAGCGCCTCGACCGACCTGAACCCCGTATCGAGGCGGGTCTGGCTCTTCGCCAGCGGGCCAGCAGCGCCATCGATATCTCCGACGGCCTGCTGGCCGATCTGGGACATATCCTTGAAGCCAGCGACGTGGGGGCGTGCCTGTTTCTCGAACGTCTGCCCCTGTCGGCCGCATTCAGCGAGTGGTTCGCTGCCAGCGGCGACTGGTCCCCGGCCCTGAGCGGTGGCGACGACTACGAACTCTGTTTCACCCTTCCCCCGGCTCAGGAGCGGGAGATGACCGGGTTGGCGGCCGAACTCGAGCTGGGGATTCACCGCATCGGCACCATCGAAGCGGCACCTGGTCTGCGTGTGCTGCAGCCGGACGGTCGCGCCTGGTTGGGCACGGGCAGGGGGTTTGACCACTTTGCCGGAGGTTCCACGGATGCCGGATGAGCTGATCAAGGTCAGACCTGACCTGAAAAATTTCCGCCATTTGCTCGCTTTCGGTTTCGGCAGCGGGCTGACCCCGAAAGCGCCGGGTACGGCCGGGACGCTGGTGGCGGTACCGCTCTACCTGTTGCTTCAGGGGCTGCCGCTGACGGCCTATCTGGGCATCGTGCTGGCGGGGTTTCTACTCGGTATCTGGGTCTGTGGTACCACCTCCAGCGATCTGGGAGTGCATGATCACAGCGGCATCGTCTGGGACGAGATCATCGGCTACCTGTTGACCATGACCCTGGCGCCCGCGGGGTGGATCTGGGTGGTGGTCGGCTTTCTGTTGTTTCGTTTGTTCGATATCCTGAAACCCTGGCCGATTCGCTGGTTCGACCAAAAGGTTCCCGGCGGTTTCGGCATCATGTTCGACGACCTGCTGGCGGGATGCTATGCAGGTGCGGTCATGTGGCTGATTCAAAGGGGAATGTGATGCTAAGGTCGCGTTTGCTCGTAGTTGGACTCATGCTGGCTTGGCTGCCGCTCGCAACGGCCGTTGAGCAGATCATGGTGGAGGCGCTCTTCTCCGGCCAGGCCATGGTGAGGGTCGATGGCAAGCGTCGCTTGTTGAAGCTGAACAAACCCTCACCTGAGGGCTTGATCCTGATCTCGGCTGACAGTCGCGAGGCGGTCATCGAGGTGAACGGCGAGCGGCGCAGTTACGCTCTGGGAAGCCATGTCTCCACCCAATACAGGGAACCTGAGCAGGTGAGCGCCAAGATCTGGCGCGATGAGCATGGAGCCTACACCACGGTCGGCAGCATCAACGGCCGAACCGTCAACTTTCTCGTCGATACGGGAGCCAGCGGCGTCGCCCTCTACCGAGCCGACGCCAGGCGCTTGGGTCTGGATTACAAGATCGAGGGTGAACCCATGTATGTCAGCACCGCCAACGGCACGGCGCCCGCCTACGAGTTGGATCTCGATCGGGTACAGGTGGGGGATATCGTACTGCGCAACGTGCGCGGCTACGTGATCGAGAGTGTGGGAACGGGGCGCATCCTGTTGGGAATGAGTTTCCTCAACCGGGTGAAAATGGAGGATCAGGGCTCGGTGCTGTTCCTGCACAGGCAATACTGAACCTCCGGCTGAGAGTAAGACGGAGAATAGGTAAGCGGTGCGGCAAGCCGCACCCTACGCGCTAAGCCGGAGTTGTAGGGTGCGGCTTGCCGCTCCGATCGTTCTATTGATGCAGTCCGGCCGGGGGGATCAGACCGGATCCTTCGCTTTGTCCCGTTCGATCAGCGCATAGGCCGAGTGGTTGTGGATCGATTCGAAATTCTCCGACTCCACCACATAGGCGCTGATGCGCTCCTCCTTGTTCAACTCCACGGCGATATCCCGCACCATGTCCTCTACGAACTTGGGATTGTCATAGGCGTGCTCGGTAACGTATTTCTCGTCCGGCCGCTTGAGCAGGCCGTAGAGCTGGCATGAGGCCTGCTTTTCGACCATGTCGATGATCTCCTCGATCCAGATAAAGCCCTTGGTGCGGGCCTGCACGGTGACATGGGAGCGCTGGTTGTGGGCGCCGCGGTCGGAGATCTTTTTGGAACAGGGGCAGAGGCTGGTCACCGGCACCACCACCTTGATCTCGATGGTGGGTTTGCCGTCGTGGATCTCGCCGATCAGGGTGACCTCGTAATCGAGCAGGCTCTTCACCCCGGAGACCGGCGCGGTCTTGTTGATGAAGAAGGGAAAATTCATCTCGATGTGACCCGACTCCGCCTCCAGGCGGTCGGTCATCTCCGCCAACATGTCCTTGAACGAGGCCACGGTGACTTCACTCTCGTGGCTGTTGAGGATCTCCACGAAGCGCGACATGTGCGTGCCCTTGAAGTTGTGGGGCAGATTGACGTACATGTTGAAATTGGCGATGGTGTGCTGCTCGCCTTCGCTGCGGTCCCGGATACGCATCGGGTGGCGGATGTCTTTTATGCCCACCTTGTTGATCGCGATTTGACGGGTGTCGGCAGTGTTCTGAACATCTGCGATCTGGGCGCCCGTGAGTGGTGTTTTGTCAAGCATGTCCAAATTCCCATCCCGCTAACTGCCGGGATCGTAAACTGTTTGTAAGATTCCAGGGTATCCGCCCCCACACAGGAGGACAACGGACAGAACATCGGGTATTTCAGGCTCTTACCGCTGTTCTGTTCGACCCCGTAGTGGCTGTTTTTCTCCTTCAGGTCCAAGTGCACGTCACTTCTACCCATAAGGGGAGAGCACTCGCCGCAGCGGGATCAACAGCCTTGGCCCTTCAACACAACAGGTGCGAGCAGGTCGGTATTCACAGGCCCCAGAAGGGGGAGGGGAACCGGGATGCCGGAATCTATCGAGTCGAACCCACAATTATCCCAATCAAGTCTCTGGGGTGCAAGTCAGCGCTGGCGTCCGATGATGTACTCGGCGATCCAGCGCAGCGGATCCGCTTCCGCGTCGAATCGCTCCAGGCACTGCAGCGATTCCTGCAGCAGCTCCTGCGCTTTTTCGCGCGCACCGTTCAACCCCAGCAGGGCGGGGTAGGTGGGTTTGTCCTGAGCCCGGTCCTTGCCCTGGGTCTTGCCCAGGATCTCGGTCTCGCCCTCCACGTCGAGGATATCGTCGCGGATCTGGAACGCCAGTCCCACGCATTTCGCGTAACGGTCGAGGGCCTGGATCTTCTCCTCGCCGGCTGCCGGGTTGAGCAGGGTGGCGAGGCGTACCGCGGCGCGTATCAGGGCTCCTGTCTTGTGGATATGCAGGATCTCCAGTTCCGCCAGGTTGAGCTCCTTGCCCACCGACTCCAGGTCGATGGCCTGTCCGCCGGCCATACCCCGGGAGCCGCTGGCGCGGGTCAGGATTTCGAGCATTTTGAGCCGGGTCCCGGCGTCGGCCTGCATGTCGTCACCACAGCAGATCACCTGGAAGGCCAGCGTCTGCAGGGCGTCGCCCACCAGGATGGCGGTCGCCTCGTCGAAGGCCTTGTGACAGGTGGGCTGATTTCGCCTCAGATCGTCGTCGTCCATTGCCGGCAGGTCGTCGTGCACCAGCGAGTAGGCGTGTATCAGTTCCACCGCGCAGGCGGGCATGTCGAGACGTTCGGGGGTCACTCCGACCGCCTGGCCTGCGGCATAGACCAACAGGGGACGGATTCGCTTACCGCCGCTGAGGGCCGAGTAGCGCATGGCCTGATGGAGTCGCGCCGGCAGCGTGTTTTCCGGTGGCAGAGCGCTTTGCAGCGCCGCTTCGACCCGCTCCTGGCAGGTCGCGATGTATGCCTTCAACGCGTCATTCATGGTCATCTTCGAATGGGGTCAGCTCGGACTCGTCCGTCTCACCGCTGAGTATCCTGACCTTCTGTTCAGCCTCGTCGAGAGCCTGTTGGCAGACACGGGTCAGCGCCACGCCCCGTTCGAAAGCCTGCAGCGATTCCTCCAGCGGCAGATCGCCCTGTTCCAGTGTCTCCACCAGGGTTTCCAATTCCTTCATGGCCGTTTCAATGGCCGGTGGTTGTCTTTTTTTCGGCACGTTCCGGGGCTTCTGTCTGAATGGGCCTGTAAACCTAACCCAGCCGACTCGGCAGGGTCAATGAGAAGCCGCCGGTGAGGTGGGTGAAGCCGCCCCAAGGCAAGAACTCATGGCCGGCATCGGGCGACAGGAGCACTCGCTAGCGCATCGGCTGAGGTGTAGAATCGCCGCTTTGTTGAAGCCTATGTCAAGGCACCTCTGAACACGTCACAGACCGATATCTTGGCGCCACAATGCACCGCTTCGGTGTTGCGGATCTTCGCAATAGCGGGCAATTATGTGCGATCTGCGCCTTGAAACGGCGCATTTCGATCGCCAATCTGTTCGGCCAGACTGATTCAGAGGTTCCTTAGGAGTTGTGAGCAGCGCATGAGTGGCAGTTACGATGCCTCGGATATCGAGGTTCTTAGCGGTCTCGACCCGGTCCGCAAGCGACCGGGGATGTACACCGATACCAGCCGTCCCAACCATCTGGCCCAGGAGGTGATCGACAACAGCGTCGATGAGGCGATCGCCGGTTTCGCCAAATCGATCGACGTGACCCTGTACAAGGACGGATCCCTGGAGGTGGCGGACGACGGCCGCGGCATGCCGGTGGATATCCATCCCCAGCAGGGCATTCCCGGTGTCGAGGTGATCCTGACCAAGCTGCATGCGGGCGGCAAGTTCTCCAACAAGAACTACCAGTTTTCCGGCGGCCTGCACGGCGTCGGCGTCTCCGTGGTCAACGCCCTCTCGAAGCACCTGGAGGTGTGGGTCAAGCGTGGCGGGCAGGAGTACAACATAGCCTTTGCCGGCGGCCACAAGGTGTCCGAACTGGAGGCGGTGGGCAAGGTCGGTCGCAATAACACAGGCACCCGGGTGAAGTTCTGGCCCGACGCCTCCTATTTCGACAACGCGCGCTTCTCCCTGCGCCAACTGCGACATGTGTTGCGGGCCAAGGCGGTGCTCTGCCCCGGGCTCAAGGTGAGCCTGTACGACGAGAAGAGCGGCGAGCGTGAGAGCTGGTACTACGAGGACGGCCTGCGCGACTACCTGCTGGATGCCCTGCAGGGCAGCGAGCTGGTACCGGCGGAGGCCTTTGTCGGCGAGATGTCGGGTAATAACGAGACCGCCGCCTGGGCCGTGGCCTGGCTGCCCGAGGGTGGTGAGCCGGTGGCCGAGAGTTATGTCAACCTGATCCCCACCTCCCAGGGCGGTACCCATGTCAACGGCTTGCGTTCGGGCCTGACCGACGCGGTGCGCGAATTCTGCGAGTTTCGCAATCTGCTGCCGCGCGGGGTCAAACTGACGCCGGAGGATGTCTGGGGCCGGGTCACCTACGTGCTCTCCGTAAAGCTGCTCGATCCCCAGTTTTCCGGCCAGACCAAAGAGCGTCTATCCTCTAGAGAGTGCGCCGCTTTCGTTTCCGGGGTGGTCAAGGACTCTTTCAGCCTCTGGCTCAACCAGCATACCGATGCCGGGGAGCGCATCGCCGAGCTGGCCATCAGCTCGGCCCAGAGCCGTATGCGGGCGGGCCGTAAGGTGGCGCGCAAGAAGGTGACGCAGGGGCCGGCGCTGCCGGGCAAGCTGGCCGACTGCAGTTCGGTCGATCCGATGCGAAGTGAACTCTTCCTGGTGGAGGGCGATTCGGCGGGGGGGTCGGCCAAGCAGGCGCGGGACCGGGAATACCAGGCAATCATGCCCCTGCGCGGCAAGATTCTGAATACCTGGGAGGTGGATCCGAGCGAGGTTCTGGCCTCCCAGGAGGTGCATGATATTTCGGTGGCGATCGGTGTGGAACCGGGCAGCGATGACCTCTCCAACCTGCGTTTCGGCAAGATCTGTATCCTGGCCGACGCCGATTCGGACGGCATGCACATCGCCACCCTGTTGTGCGCCCTGTTCCTGCGCCATTTCAGGAAACTGGTGCAGCAGGGACATGTCTATGTGGCGATGCCTCCGCTCTACCGGATCGATGTGGGCAAACAGGTCTTCTATGCTCTTGACGACTCCGAGAAGCAGGGGGTGTTGGACCGGATCGAGGCCGAGAAACTGCGCGGCAAGGTAAATGTCCAGCGCTTCAAGGGATTGGGTGAGATGAATCCGATCCAGTTGCGCGAGACCACCATACACCCCGATACACGGCGGTTGATTCAACTTACCGTTGAATCGGGCGATGATACTAACAAGCTCATGGATATGATGCTGGCCAAAAAGCGCGCGTCAGACCGCAAGAAATGGCTGGAACAGAAAGGAGATCTGGCGGATGTTTGATACCGAAAACAGGATGGAGCAATGTCATACATTGAAGTTGTCAGAACACATTTTCGAATTCATCTTTTAGTACTTTTATCGTTGCTGCAGACCTTCGCTGCAACCACTTTGTCGGCGGCCGAAGCGGAGGCGGACGCAACGGGGCCGCAGCCACTGAATGCAGAGGAGGTGCAGACCCTGCAGTCCACCCTCTCCGAACTGCAGTCGCTGGCACCCAAATTACGGGTGCTGCTGCGAACGCTGAGACAACAGGTCGGTTTCGATCCACGCGAGATTCACCGCATCGAACGCGGCATGAGTCAGTCGGAAAAGGACCTGGAGCGTATGATCGCGATGCATCAGCGAGACGCCTTCAACAAGATGCGGGCCCATTTCATGGCGGATGATCTGCGCCGCAAGTCAGAGGGTCTGAAAGATTCGCTGGCGTACGTAAAACGCCGTACCCAGGAGCTCGACAAGGCGCCTGGCAACAGGCAACAGGATGCGGAGTTGAAAGAGAACGACGATGCCCTGGTAGAACAGTTGGGTCTTTATCACAATCTGGTCAGCGCGGTCGTGATGTTGTTGAAGGACAAGGCGATCTAGCTGTCGTTTGGCTCCTCGACAGAGCCGTTGCAGAAGCGTGGAGTCGTGGGCCAAGGATGCGATGTTTGGATCGATTATCGTTCGTTGATAGCGGTCTTGTCATATATCAATGCCTGGGCTGAGGACGGCAGGCATGATCGGACTTCCACTACCTCATCGATTAAGTTTGAGTGATGAAAAAGTCGTTTCTGATCGCTGCCATCGCCCTGTTGATGGGTTTGCTCACCTGGTTGCTGTTCGGTTGGCAGCCGATACCGCAACCGGCGGATCAAACCACGCTGGCGGAAATGCCCGCGGGGGGCGACTTCACCCTGCAGGGCCCGCAGGGACCGGTGGCTCTGAGCGACTTTCGGGGCAAGGTGGTAATGCTCTATTTCGGCTACACCTGGTGTCCCGATATCTGTCCCACCAATCTTTCTCTGTTCAGCCGGGTCCTGAGCGAGCTGGCGCCGGAGGAGTTGGCCCGGGTTCAACCCATCTTCATCAGCGTCGATCCCCGCCGGGATACCCTGCCGCGTCTGAAAGAGTACACCGAGTACTTTCATGAGCGTCTGCTCGGTGTTACCGGCAGTGACGCCGAGGTGGCGCGGGTGGCGGCGCTCTACGGCGTGGCCTACCGGGCGGTCAATGCGGAGACGGAGACCAACTACGCGGTCGACCATTCCGCCGACACCTACCTGATCGACCAGCAGGGGCAACTGGTGCAGCGGCTGCCTCACGGCAGTTCCGCAGAAGCCCTGTTGCAAGCGATACGGGGACTGTTGGAACCTGTAAACAGGCTTTAGGAAAAGCGCAGCAGAAAACCGGCTTCTTCGAGATAGGCCGCCTCTTGCACCAGCTCGAGCTGGGTCAAGGGGTGGTCATCCAGCCAATGCTCCGGGAAGACCAGCGACAGGCGGTTCTCCTCCACCTCGAGTCGGGCCAGTGGTTTCACCACCGGCGAGCGGGCGCGGTGCAGCAGCACCGAGAGCCGCAACAGTATGCAGAGCTGTTTGCTGCAGTGGACTACATCGCTCGGCAGGGCTTCGAACACACTCACGGGGAACTTGCGCCTGTGCCCGCGGATCAATGCCGCCAGCACCTGTTGCTCCTGGCGCGAGAAGCCAGACATATCCGAGTTCTCCACCAGATAGCCTCCGTGCTTGTGGAATCCGCTGTGTGAGACGGTGAGCCCGATTTCATGCAGTCGCGCCGCCCAGTGCAGCATGGCCGGGTAGCGCTCGTCCTGCAGCTGCCAGGGTCGGACCACCTGCTCGAACAGGGCCAGGGCGCTGGACTCCACCCGCTCGGCCTGGGCCTGGTCGATGGCGTAGCGGGCGATCAGGGAGTTGACGGTGCGTTCGCGGGCGTCCTCGTGGTGGCTGCGGCCGATCATGTCGTAGATCAGGCCCTCGCGCAGGGCCTCGTCGGAGACCTGCATCTGCTTGATGCCGATGTGCCGGAAGACGGCCAACAGTACCGCCACGCCGCCGGCAAAGACCGGCTTGCGCTCATCCGAGAGTCCCTTCAATGTCAGCTGATCGATATTGCCTGCCTGTGCCAGATGCTCTGCCAGGGTTTCCAGCGACTCCCGGGTGATGCCCGATTCGCTCCAGCCCTGTTCCTGGACCACGTTGCGGATCGCTTTGATGGTGCCCGAACTGCCGATGGCCTCGACCCAGCCGCCGCCGCTGAAGAGGTTGCGCACCGGGCGGATCTGCACCGCGCAGGCCAGGACGGCCGCGCGCATCGATTGTGCGTTGATGTTGCTGTCGGCGAAGAATCTCCGCGTGATACTGACGCACCCCATGAACAGGCTCTCGCGGTGATGCGGGGTGAACCCCTGGCCGATGATCAGCTCGGTGCTGCCACCGCCGATATCGACCACCAGGCGCAGGTCGTCGCCGGCCGCCAGGCCGTGGGCCACTCCCAGGTAGACCAGACGCGCCTCTTCGCGCCCGGCGATGATCTCGATCGGATGGTTGAGCGCCGCTTCGGCCTGGCGGATGAAGTCGTCCGCCGGGTGGATCTGGCGCATGGTGTTGGTACCGACGGCGCGTATGTTTTCCCGCGGCAGGGGACGCAGGCGCTGGGAGAAGCGTTGGAGACAGGCGATGGCACGCTCGGCCACCTCCGGATCGAGTCGCTTGTCCTCTCTCAGGCCTTCACCCAGGCGGACGCTTTCCCGCAGACGGTCGATGACCTGCAGATGGCCATCGTTTGCCTTGACCACAATGAGGTGGAAACTGTTGGAGCCCAGGTCGATGGCGGCGATAGCCTTTTCGAGATTGGCTTCGGGGAGGGCTTCGCTGGTGTTCTCTTGTTGCATCGTGCTCGTGAAGTCTGGCGCAAGCGGGCGGTGACTGTTCTGCCCCTGCCTGAAAAGAGCGCATGGTATCAGGATTGAGAAGGCGGGAATATCATAAGGTTTTCTGCGTTGTGGGGATTCCGGCTATCGGTGAAAATGAGTGGAATGAGCTGGCGAACTGACCTGACAGGTTGCCGGGTCGATTCACCGGAGCAGGGTGTCCATCATGAATTTTTGCAGTGAGTGCGGCAATGCAGTCGAGGTCAGCATCCCCGAGGGCGACAACCGTCCCCGGCATGTCTGCCCCTCCTGTGGCACCATCCACTATCAGAATCCCAAGGTTGTGGTCGGTTGTATACCGGTATGGGAGGACCGGGTGCTGCTCTGCCGTCGCGCCATCGAACCCCGTTATGGACTCTGGACCGTGCCGGCGGGCTTCATGGAGAACGGCGAAACCAGTCAGCAGGGGGCGGCCCGCGAGACCCTGGAGGAGGCCTGCGCCCGAGTGGATGTGGAGGGGCTCTATACGCTGTTCAATCTGCCCCATATCAACCAGGTCTATCTGCTCTATCGCAGCCGGCTGCTCGATCTTGACTTTGCCGCCGGCGAGGAGTCACTGGAGGTGGACCTGTTCCAGGAGCACGAGATTCCCTGGGACGAGATCGCTTTTCCGGTGATCCGGGAGTCGTTGCGGCTGTTCTTCGCAGACCGGTTACTGGGCCGGTATCCCCTGCGCGGCGGCACCATCGAGCGCCTGCCGGGAGAGGGGCGGCGTTTCCGCATCCAACTGGACAGCCAGATCGAGTAATGCAGCTGTCGGTAGTTGACGAAAAGGGGCGGATTCTAGTGACACCTGCTTAAGCGAAACAGAGCAGGGTTAGTCATAAAGATTTCGGTACGGCAAGCTGCACCGAATCACGGGCAAAGTGCGTAGCCTGGATGGAGCGACGCGAAATCCAGGAATGATCGGGATTGACCAATTCCCGGATTCCACTTCGTTGCATCCGGGCTACTTGCTAGATGCCACTTCGGAAAATCATAGAGGATGAAGTTTACCCGCTACATCGGTATCGACTATTCCGGCGCCGCCACGCCGGAGAGCCGGCTCAAGACCTTGCAGGTCTACCGGGCCGGGCGCTCGCAGGCGCCGCAAAAGGTGCTGCCTCCCCAGGGTTCACGACAGTGGTCGCGCCGGGAAATTGCCGCCTATTGCGAGCGGATGCTGTCGTCCGACGCCCCGGTCATCATCGGCATCGACCACGGGTTCTCCTTTCCGTCAGACTATATGCGGCGTTACGGACTGGCTGACTGGGACGCCTTTCTGGATGACTTCGTACGCCACTGGCCGACCGCCGAGCCGGGTGTCAGCGTGGAATCGGTGCGCAGCGGCAACCGGCGTACGGGTGATGTCTCGGAACTGCGTCTCTGCGAGCAGTGGACGGCCACGGCCAAGAGCGTCTTTCTGTTCGACGTGCAGGGGGCGGTGGCCAAATCGACCCATGCCGGACTGCCCTGGCTCCACGCCTTGCGAACAACCGAAGCGTTGCAAACACGGGTCCATTTCTGGCCTTTCGACGGCTTCCGGGTGGCGGCGGGCAAGTCGGTGGTCGCCGAAGCCTATCCGGCACTCTACAAGCGTCGTTATACCAAGGCCGGACGGACCCCGGACGAGCAGGACGCCTGGTCGGTGGCGGCCTGGTTGCGGGAGGCCGATCGGCGTGGTGCGCTCGAGGCCTATTTCAATCCGCCACTGACCCGGACCGAGCGTAGTCTGGCGGCACTTGAAGGCTGGATTCTTGGTGTCTGGTAGCGATCCAGGCCAGCCACGCGTTCAGGCTCACTCCAGACCGCTGTTGCCGAAGCTGGGCACCAGCCGCACGTTGTTGGCCACCAGACCGTCGTCCTTGTCGCTCTCCTGGACATAGAACTCCAGGATCGAGTCCCGGTTCATCAACACCTCATCGGTGACCTCGTCGGCCAGCTCGTTGACGTGACAGAAGACACTCTCGTAGGGCGAGTCGGGATGACGGGGGTCGGTGATCCAGAGATTGGGGTCGATCTGTTTGAGAAAGCGCAGGAAGCCGTAACCCTTCTCCGGAAACCACTTGGCGCAGACGCCACGCACGCAGGAGCCCGGCTGGCCCCAGTCGTTGCGGGGTTCGTAACTCACCGGCAGCAGATCGGGAATCAGAAACCCCGAATAGTAGTCGTCCACCTGCCGCCGCAGCTCCTGGGAGACGTTGCGAAAACCGAGCAGCTCCACCCGGCAGCCACGATCCTGCAGGGCGGTCACCACCTGCAGAAAGTCGCCGTCGCCGGTGACCAGCAGCAACAGGTCGAGCTTCTCGGACTGCAGCATGGCGTCGACCGCCATGTCCAGGTCGGCGTTGGCCTTGGTGGTGACGTTGCCGTCTTCGTCGGTATAACGGCGCACATTCTTGACGATCACCTTCCAGCCGAAATCGCGCACCATCTGTTGATAGGTGCGGGCGCGGCGACCGTACTCCGGATCCTCCTTGGCCCGCTCCTGGTCGTAAGCAATATAGGTGTTGAGTCGCAACAGGCTGCCGCCGTAGCGGGCGGCGAAGAACCTCAAGACATCGTAACGAAGTTGATAGCCGCCGTTATAGCGGACATTTTCGGCGTCAACGAATACGCCAACCTTGATGCTGTTGTGCACTATGCTGATCCTGGGATTGCGTTCGGTTTGTAAAGAGTCCGCGTTCTAATCGACGCGGTTATCCATCATGGGAAGACCCGCAGGCATGCCCGAAAAATGGCTGTCCTTGATTGGAAATGCGGGCAGTATAGCTCGATTCACCGGCCACTTCTAAGTGGTTTCCTGCCATTTCGTGACAGATTGTGGGTTTATTCGCAGCCTCCAACCCGTCCCTGACGTGACGCTGTCATTGGATTTCACCCCGCCGGCTCTGGCAGAGTATGCTGACAAGAACTCGAATCACAAGCGAAGCGCCCCATGGCCACCGACCTGCCCAACATCAGCCGGCTCACCCACGGTGAGCTGTTTCTCCAGCCCGACCGGCTGGAGCCCTGTGTACTGGTGATTTTTGGCGCCGCGGGTGATCTGACCCGCCGCAAGCTGCTGCCGGCCCTCTACAACCTGACCCGGGAAGGGGCGCTCGACGAACGCTTCGCGGTCATCGGCTACAGCCGCGCGGAACAGGCCGAAGCGGGCTTTCGTGGGTTATTGCGCGATGCCGTGGCCAAATACTCGCGTACTCAACCGGTGAATGAAGCGGTCTGGCAGGATTTCAGTCAGCGCATCGCCTATGTGCGGGGTAACTTCGAGGATCCGGAAGGCTACGTGGCGCTGCGCGAGCGGCTGGAGCAGCTGGAGTCGGTAATCGGCAGCGAGGGTAACCGTCTCTTCTACTTCGCCACCCCGCCGTCGGCCGCCCCAATCATCCTCCACCGCCTGCAGGAGACCGGTTTGCTGGGCGAGAGCGGTGCCGTATCGCCCTGGACACGGGTCATCATGGAGAAGCCCTACGGCCGCGACCTGGAGTCGGCCAGCGACCTCAACCGTATCGTCGGTGAAGTCCTGCGGGAGGATCAGGTCTACCGTATCGACCACTATCTGGGTAAGGAGACGGTCCAGAACATCCTGGTGGCCCGGCTCGGCAATACCATTTTCGAGCCGCTGTGGAACCGTAAGTATATCGACCATATCCAGATCACCGCCGCCGAGTCGATCGGGGTCGAGGGACGCGGGCGCTTCTACGACCAGACCGGCGTGCTGCGCGACATGGTGCAGAGCCACCTGCTGCAGGTGCTCTCGTTGTGCGCCATGGAGCCGCCGGTCTCCTTCGCCGCCGACGATATCCGCGACAAGCGGGTCGAGGTGTTGCGCTCCCTGCGCGCCTTTGGCTCCAGCGACGTTTTCAGTCATGTGGTCTTCGGTCAGTACCGGGGCTATCGCGACGAGGAGAACGTGGATCGCCGCTCGCGCACGCCCACCTATGCGGCCATGAAGTGCTACATCGACAACTGGCGCTGGCAGGGCGTCCCCTTTTTCCTGCGGGTCGGTAAGCAGCTGTCGAAAAGACTGACCGAGATCTCGGTGGTGTTTCGCCCCGTCCCCCTCTGTCTCTTCGGGCGCGACGACGTGTGTCAGAGCCTGGAGTCCAACGTGCTCACCATCCGCATCCAACCGGACGAGGGGATGGCGCTGAAGATCGCCAGCAAGAAGCCGGGCGGCGAGATGGACGTGGGCAGCGTGGAGATGGATTTCAGCTATTCGGAGACCTACAGCCACCCGATCAAGGATGCCTACGAGCGGCTGTTGCTGGATGCGGTGAAGGGGGATGCGACCCTGTTTGCCCGACGTGACGAGGTGGAGTTCGCCTGGCGTTTCGTTACCCCCATCCTGCAGGCCTGGGAGGCAGCGCAGAAACGGCAGCCGGTGTTCTACGCCGAAGGCAGCGAGGGACCGGTCGAGGCGGAAGGTTTGATGGATCGCTACAGCCGACAGTGGCGGGAGATTGATTCATGACGGGAATGAGACAGATCGTGGAGTCCGAGCAGTTCGCAGGCGCTGCCGCCGACTGGATTCGGCAGAAGATCGACGAGGTGCTGGTCAATGCGGATCGCTGCCACCTGATGCTGGCCGGTGGCGGTACGCCCCTGCCGGTCTACGAACAGCTGGCGAAGCAGGCCGATCTGCCCTGGCAGCGCATCGTGATCTACTTCGGCGACGAGCGCTGCGTGCCGCCCCTGACACCGGAGAACAATGCCTTCACGGTGATCTCCAGACTCTTCCCCCAGGGGGTGCCGGAGGGGCTCACGGTGCATCGCATGTGCGGCGAGGAGCCACCGGATCAGGCGGCTCAGGCATACGAATCGCTGTTGCCCCCCCGCATCGACATCCTGCTGCTGGGTATGGGTGAAGACGGCCATACCGCCTCCATCTTCCCCGGTTCGGTGGCGCTTGACGAGGAGCGCAGACGGGTGATGCCGGTGATCGGCAACAAGCCGCCCATGCAGCGGCTCACCATCACCCCGTCAGTGATCCGTGAGGCCCGCCATCTGCTGGTCATGGTCGAGGGCGAGGAGAAGGCCGACGCCGTGCGCTGGGCCTTGATGGACGGCACGGTTCCGGCCGCCCTGGCTGCCGAGGGTGACTGGTTGCTCGATCGGCAGGCCGCCCGCTCCCTGCTGCTGCGGAACAACAAAGAAGGAGCTTCGGTATGAGTTCGTCGGCAATCTACCCCATCGGCCTGATCGGTCTCGGTGTCATGGGGCGCAATCTGGCCCTGAACATGGAGGAGAAAGGGTTCCCGGTGGCGGTCTGGAATCGCGACGGGGCGAGGATCGAGGCCTTTCTCGCCGAACACACGGGCAAGTCCTTCGGCGGCAACAGCGAACTGGACGCCTTCGTCAAGCTGCTGGTCAGGCCCCGCCGCATACTGATGATGATCAAGGCGGGTGACCCGGTCGATCAGATGATCGACCGGCTGTTACCGCTGCTGGAGCCCGGCGACATTATCATGGATGGCGGCAACTCCTGGTTCGAGGACACCCAACGGCGGGAGCAGCGCCTGCGCGAGCAGGGACTCCACTTCGTCGGTGTCGGTATCTCGGGCGGTGAGGAGGGGGCCCGTCATGGCCCCTCCATGATGCCCGGTGGCTCCGACACGGCCTATGGCGAGGTGCGCGCCATCTTCGAGGCGATCACGGCGCAGACCGAGGCGGGGGCCTGTGTCACCCATGTGGGTCCCGACGGCGCCGGCCATTTCGTGAAGATGGTCCACAACGGCATTGAGTATGCCGACATGCAGCTGCTGGCGGAGGTCTACGATCTGATGCGTCGCGGTCTCGGTCTCGCCGAACCCGGCATGGCGGAGATCTTCGCCCAATGGAACCAGGGACCGATGGAGTCGTTCCTGGTCGAGCTGACGGCCCAGGTGCTGAGAAAGATCGACGCGGACACCGGCAAACCGCTGGTCAGCCTGATCATGGACCGGGCCGGCCAGAAGGGCACCGGTCGCTGGACCGTGCAGGCGGCCCTGGAGCAGGGGGTTGCGGTGCCGGGCATCGCTGCCGCCGTGGACGCCCGCGTACTCTCCGCCGCCAAGTCGCGGCGGGAGGCGGCCGAGGCCGAGCTTCAGGGCCCCACCATGGAGGCCGTGGCGGATCCCCAGTCGCTGCTGGCCGACCTTCACGGCACCCTCTACGCCTCGCGCATCACCGCCTATGCCCAGGGGCTCGAGCTGATCCAGACCGCCTCCGAGCGCTATGGCTGGTCGGTGGACCTGGCGGAGACGGCGCGCATCTGGAAGGGGGGGTGCATCATCCGCGCACGTCTGTTGGATCCGATCCGGGCGGCCTTCTCCCAGTCACCGGCACCGGCCAACCTGATGCTCGACCGGGAGTTGGGCGGACAGCTGCAGGCGCTGCAGGGCGCCTGGCGCCGGGTCTTGGGTTATGCCACGACGGCGGGCATTCCGACACCGGTGATGAGCGCCTGCCTCAACTATTTCGACAGCTACCGAACCGGCCGCCTGCCGCAGAACCTGACCCAGGCCCAGCGCGACGCCTTCGGCGCTCACACCTATGAACGGATCGACCACCCGGAGTGGGGTTTCGTACACAGCGATTGGTGAGTGCGAATCGGCTGGGGCTGAGGCTCTTGTTCGCAGTTTGGTGGAGCCAATGAACGGATCGGTGCGGCAAGCCGCACCGCAACGGGCTCAAGTGTTGGTGAAGGGTTATGGCGGACCCGGATGCTGTAATGGTTCAAAGTCGAGCAGACTCAAATCCTCAATTGAGACGAAGCGACCCGTCGGCCTGGTATTGGACGATGTTGAAGGCGACCTGTGGTTGCTGTCCCACATCGCCCGACTGTTTGTGCAACAGCCTGTCCCCGACGCTGAGATGGTGTGATGGTGACGACGCGTCGGTGAAGATCAGCCAGCCCTGACGCCAATCGCCGTCCTGCTGGCAGTTACGGCCATCCCGGCTGGGACAGACGGTCACCACCGTACCCAACCGTACGGCTTCCTGCCTGGCGTATTCCAGTTGAGAGGCCAGCGCGGCCTCCTGCAGCAGATAGTCCGGACCCCGGTCGCTCAGCAGATTGTAGAGCGGCAGGCCCAGCAGCGTGATCGACAGGGTGGTGGCGATAGTCATGACGATCTCGACCAGCGTGAAGCCTGGGTGTCTTCCGTCATGCCGGCGCTGGAGCTGACTGTCTGCAGATGATGGTTGCATGTTGTTATGCCCGTAGTTCCCTCGATCCTCGTATCGGAGTCCCTGCGGCAAATCTGTAGCGCGATTCGGAACCTCGTTCCGTTAGTGCTGAGACCGGGCTCTGAGGAGTGACCCAGTCCGCAATTTTCTCTCTCCATTCGGAATCCCTTTCCTGGGCACTTGATTCGTCTCGGGGGGCGACGGTTGACTCACTTGCCCTGAACCTGTTTCATACCCACGCTGGAAACCGGGGATCTATTGACGATGACACTGGAAGAATTCAGAAACTGGCTCGCCATTGGCGGCGAATGGGGTTGGGTGGTCCAGGTCTTTCTGGTGGTGTTCGGGGCGCTGCTGCTCAACTACCTGTTACGCCGCATGCTCGACAAGCTGCACGAGCGCCTGAATCGGACCCGCACACCCTGGGACGATGCCCTCATCGATGCCGCCCGTCGGCCGCTTGCCTGGGTGGTCTGGATCGTCGGCATCACTTTTGCCGTGGAGATCGTGCGCGATATCTCCGAGCTGACCATTTTCGATCTGGCCGCGCCATTGCGCGATGTGGGCGTGGTGGCCTGCCTGGCCTGGTTCATGATCCGTTTCATCTCACGGGCGGAGCGAAATCTGGTGGCCGACCGCACGGAAGGGGGCAGACAGTACGACCGCACCACCATGGACGCCATCGCCAAATTGCTGCGCGCCTCAGTGGTCATCACCGCCGCGTTGGTGACCATGCAGACGCTGGGATTCAGCATCTCCGGTGTGCTCGCCTTCGGCGGCATCGGCGGTATCGCCGTCGGTTTCGCCGCCAAGGACCTGTTGGCCAACTTTTTCGGCGGCCTGATGATCTATCTCGACCGGCCTTTTGCGGTGGGCGACTGGATCCGCTCCCCCGACCGCAATATCGAAGGCACAGTGGAGAAGATCGGCTGGCGGCTGACCTGTATCCGCACCTTCGACAAACGGCCGCTCTACATCCCCAACAACATCTTCACCACCATCGCCCTGGAGAATCCCTCGCGCATGAGTCATCGGCGCATCTATGAGACCATCGGCATCCGCTACGACGATGCGGCGCGCATGAGCGCCATCGCGGATGAGGTCAAGCGTATGCTGATCGAGCATCCGGAGATCGACGACAGTCAGACTCTGATCGTCAACTTCAACAAGTTCGCGCCCTCGTCTCTCGACTTCTTCGTCTACACCTTCACCCACACCACCAATTGGGTGCGCTATCACGAGATCAAGCATGAGGTGTTGCTGCGGATCCACGATATCATTGTTGCCCACGGGGCGGAGATCGCTTTCCCGACCTCGACCGTCCACGTTCCCGAGGAAGTCAGAGTTTCCTCCACCCAATCACTCTCCTAGCAAGGTGAGTTGGCAAGGGCATGCCAACCTAAATAATCGTTTTCACCGGGAAGCGGGAATGTTGTGGTGCGTTTCTTACTTGCCAGCTTTCTGACGCACCGCCGCTCTTGGCAGCAGAGATCGTATCAGTAGATTCTCCCATTCAACAAAATCGGCAGCTGAATGGTGGCTCCTGCTCAACAGTCGATAAATGAAAACAATTGTGTCTAACTCCATTCCA
Source organism: Candidatus Thiodiazotropha sp. (assembly GCA_037384425.1). Taxonomy (GTDB): domain Bacteria; phylum Pseudomonadota; class Gammaproteobacteria; order Chromatiales; family Chromatiaceae; genus Thiodiazotropha. The sequence continues at coordinate 55,898 of JARROA010000025.1, forward strand.
AAGCGTATCGACTGATTCCATTCATCTATCCTAGCCAACAGACTTTTCCGGTTGAATGCCACTCATGGCGTTTGGCGGCAAGTCTTTGCCCTGATCGGGGCAACGCCTTTTTACTTGTTCAGTTCGAAATCAAACGTCATGGATAACTGAATCCATGATGCGATTCGATCAATATCTCAACAGCGGAAGAGGAAAACATATGTCAGTCGCCAAAGTGACAGAGATCATCTCATCATCGACAAAGGGCTTTGATGACGCCGTGAGTCAAGGCATCAAACGTGCCAATAAAACGCTTAAAAACATTAAAGCCGCTTGGGTAAAGGATCAGAAGGTATCGGTCAGTAAAGGCAAGGTCACAGAGTACCGTGTCACACTGAAAGTTACTTTCGTTCTTAATGAATGAATCATTCGAACCCATGCATTCAGGATCGATAACAGATGTAGTGATAAAGGATTCCCTTTGTCTATGTCTCGAATAATGACGCTTTATGTCGATGATTTATTTAGGAGCAACAGAGAATGGGTCTATTTGATTTTGCTGTGAATATGGGGAAGAAACTGTTCGGCAGTGATGACGATCCCGCCGAGAAGATCAAGGCGCAAATCCAGGCCGACAACCCCGGTATCGAAAACCTGGATGTCAGCTTCGATGAGGGTAAGGTCGTCTTGTCGGGGGATGCGGAAAGTGCGGAAGCCATGGAGAAAGCGGTCTTGATTGCTGGAAACGTCCAAGGGGTTGGCGAGGTGTCTGCCGATCAGGTCAAAGCGCCGAAACAGGAAGTCAAGGTTGAATACTATGTAATAGAGAAGGGTGATACGCTTTCCGGAATCGCAAAACGCTTTCTGGGCAATGCCTCTGCCTATCCAAAAATCTTTGAAGCCAATCGTGAAGTCATAAAAGATCCCAATCTGATCTATCCGGGACAGAAAATCCGTATTCCTTTGGATTGATTTCCCAGGGCGCGAAACGATCGTACCGAGTATTTTTTAATGTGATCGTTTCGCACCCGAAGCTGCGTCCGCAACCGAATGGGGTTCGGAACGCCACGCTGCCTGGGATGTGGTTCCGGTACGGTGCTGTGGTTGTAAGGTCGATCCTGAGCGTATTTCTTTCCATTACAGGTCATGTTGCCAGGACCTGATTGAGCACACGATGGCCAGCACAGGGGATGCGCGCAGTGTCCTGCATGTGAAGTCGCTGGGCAGAGACCCTATCGGTAATGTAAAGATGACCGGATAAAAGCGCCCACACGGTCAGGCTGCGCTGATTGCATCACTTGGCGGTTGATCGTCAGCGGATGCGATAGGCGGTGTGGCAGGCGACACAGGCGGATGAGATTTCCGATAGCATGCGGTAGGCCGGAAGCGGTTCGCCCTCCTGGGCTTTCAGGGCAAAGCGGCTCGCGGCCTGATGCATGCGCGTTCCGATTGCACGCATCTCCTCCGGCATGAAACCTGCCATGTGACTCGCACCGTGCAGATCCAGCGAGCTCATACCCAGGCGGCTCTCCGCTACCTCGGCCGCCAGGTCCAGTTCGCCCGCGTCGAGGTGTTGCAGAATCAGGTCGAGGCTGCGCAGATGGTCGCGCATATTCGACATCATGTGTGTCTGCATCATGGGCGGTAACTCGACCAGTTCACGGGTCTCTTCCGTGGCCGCGACGATTGTCGTAGAGAGTGTCAGCAGAAAGCTGGCAGCCATCATCAGAGGTTTTGTCATCGATCTTGTCCTTTGTTTTGATGACTGATTGTAGCCGATCGGAGAGAGATGGGTGACAGGATCTGGGGCTTTAAGGTTAAAGGCGGGGAGAATGCCTGCTCGTCGGAAGCTTGATCTCTGCGGGCGGTATCGGCAGAGCACTAACCGACGCCGTAATACGGCGCCGGTTGAATCAGTGAACTCAAAAGCTATAGCGCGCGCCGATGGAGAGGGTCTCGTAGTCGGCGCCCAGGTCGATCTCCAGGCCCGCCGAGAAGTTGGACATGAAGAAGTAGTCGCCGCCGAGGGTGAAGTAGGTGTCGTCATCCTCGATATCGATATAGTTGGCGTTGGCGCGCAGCTCGATATTGGGTTGGATCATGGTGCGGATACCGCCGCTGATTTCGAATCCACTGTCGTCGTAGTTGGCGCCGCGTGCATCGACTTCGGCATCCACGTAAGCGAGCGAGAGGTTGAAGTCCATGCTGGCGTTTATGGGATGGATATAGCCCGCCCCCAGTTTCAACACATCCAAATCGGCATCATAGTTGTCTAGGTCGACGCTATCGAACTCGGCGAAGCCGAAGACCTGGCGGGTGAAGCGATAGGATCCGTCGAAGCGCAGACCGTCTCCATCCACGTTTTCGAGTTCGGCATCCAGAAGATAACGCGCCTCGATGAAGTTGTAGTTGGGACCGCCGGCCATCACCGATGATGAGAAGCCGCTGGAGAGGGATGCCAGCAGGGCAAGGGTGGGGATCGCGACGTTGCGTGTAGCCATCTATAGACTCCTGGTTATTGTTGATTGCCTAATCAAGTGGCCAAGATATAACTCAAATGGATTTGGGAAAGCGATTCCTGAATCGCAAAAATGAAAATACGATGGGAGCATGGAATGGGCGGTGTCGGAAATTCAAACCCAAGCCAGGAAGCGGTGTGATTCGGCTCACGTTTTTGTTTCCGATGGAGCAACACGTATTCCAATGGGGAGCCTGGATGGAGCGAAGTGTAATCCAGGTTTGACCAGGGTCGACGAATCCCGGATTCCACGTCGTTGCATCCGGGCTACTCGGTTGCTGAGTCGGATGACCACGGTGCGGCAAGCCGCACCGAGTGGGTATCGGAGAGGTTTCGGTGGGGCAGGGCCCCACCCTACAGGTTTAGAGTTGGCGGATCTTTTCCAACTGCGCCTGAAGACTCTCCAGGGCCTTCCTGGCGTCGGCCAGTTTGTCCCGCTCCTTCTGCACCACCGCCTCGGGGGCCTTGTCGACGAAGTTGGGATTGCCGAGTTTTTTCCCGATCTTGTCGACATCTCCATGCAGGCGGGCGATCTCCTTCTCCAGGCGCTTGATCTCGGCGGCCTTGTCGATCAGGCCGGCCAGCGGGATCAGCACCTTCATCTCGCCCACCAGGGCGGTGGCCGACTCGGGGCCGTGGTCGTCCGGCGCCAGCACCTCGATCGATTCGGTGCGGGCCAGGAAGTCGAGGAAGTGGCGATGCTGTTGCGCCAGTTGCTTGTCCTTTTCATTGGCATTGGCCAGCAGCACCGGCACCGGCTTGGCCGGCGCGATGTTCATCTCGCCCTTGATCTTGCGGATGCCGAGGATGAACTGCATGACCCAGGCCATCTCCGTCTCCGCCGCCTCGTCGACCAGCGACGTGCGGTAGGTGGGGAAGGGGCGGTGCATGATGGTCACCCCTTCGACCCCGGCGATGGGGGCGACCCGCTGCCAGATCTCCTCGGTGATGAAGGGCATGATGGGGTGAGCCAGGCGCAGCAGGTTCTCCAGCACCCGCACCAGGGTGCGGCGGGTACCGCGCTTGGCCGCTTCGCTGGCGTTGTCGTCGTTGAGCACCGGCTTGGAGAGCTCCAGGTACCAGTCGCAGTACTCGTTCCAGGTGAACTCGTAGATGGCCTGCGCGGCGTGGTCGAAGCGGTAGCCCTCGATGGCGTCGGCGACAGCCTGCTTGGTCTTCTGCAGGCGCGACAGGATCCAGCGGTCTGCCAGGGAGCGCTCCAGTTTGGCGGCTGGCTCGGAGTGGCCGGTCTTGGGCGCGCCGACGCCGCAGTCCTGTCCTTCCACGTTCATCATCACGTAGCGCGAGGCGTTCCACAGTTTGTTGCAGAAGTTGCGGTAGCCCTCGATGCGGCCCAGGTCGAACTTGATGTCGCGGCCGGTGGCGGCCAGGGCTGCGAAGGTGAAGCGCAGGGAGTCGGTGCCGAAGCTGGGGATGCCGTCGGGGAACTCCTTGCGGGTCTGCTGCTCGATCTTCTTCGCTAGCTGGGGCTGCATCATGCCGCTGGTGCGCTTCTGCACCAGCGCTTCCAGTCCGATGCCGTCGATCAGGTCGATGGGGTCGAGCACGTTGCCCTTCGACTTCGACATCTTGTCGCCGTGGGAGTCGCGGATCAGGCCGTGGATGTAGACGTCGCGGAAGGGGACGTCTCCCATGAACTTGAGCCCCATCATGATCATGCGGGCGACCCAGAAGAAGATGATGTCGAAGGCGGTGACCAGCACGCTGGTGGGGTAAAAGTCCTGCAGGCGGTCGGTCTGTTCCGGCCAGCCCAAGGTGGAGAAGGGCCAGAGCGCGGAGCTGAACCAGGTGTCGAGCACGTCCTCGTCCTGGCGCAGGGGGTAGTCTGCGGCCAGGCCGTGGCGCTGACGCACCTCGGCCTCGGAGCGGCCCACGTAGACGTTGCCCTCGTCGTCGTACCAAGCGGGGATGCGGTGGCCCCACCAGATCTGGCGGCTGATGCACCAGTCCTGGATATTGCGCATCCACTCGTAGTAGGTGTTCTTCCAGTTGTCGGGGACGAAGCGGATGCGGCCCGTCTCCACCGCCTCGATGGCGGGTTTGGCCAGAGGGCCGACCTTGACGTACCACTGGTCGGTCAGATAGGGCTCGATGACCACCCCAGAGCGGTCGCCGTGGGGCACCATCAGCTTGTGGTCCTCGACCTTCTCCAGCAGGCCGGCGGCCTCCAGGTCGGCGACGACCGCCTTGCGGGCGTCGTAGCGGTCCATGCCGATGTACTGGGATGGGATCAGCTCTGCGGGCGTCGTAGCGGTCCATGCCGATGTACTGGGATGGGATCAGCTCATCCTCGGTCTCCTCGTTGGCGCGGATGGCGGCATCGATGGTGAAGATGTTGATCAGACCGCCGTGGATCTGCTCGCTGATGGTGATCTCATCCCGGTGGCGCAGCCACACCGCGTAGTCGTTGAAATCGTGGGCCGGGGTGATCTTCACGCAACCGGTACCGAACTCGGGATCGACATGCTCCTCGTCAGCGATGATGGGGATCTTGCGACCGGTCAGCGGCAGCTCCAGCAGCTCGCCGATCAGGTGCTTGTAGCGCTCGTCGTGGGGATTCACGGCCACCGCGCAGTCGCCGAGCATGGTCTCGGGGCGGGTGGTGGCGACCGTCAGGTGACCCTGGCCGTTGCTCAGGGGGTAGCGCATGTGCCACATGTGGCCATACTCCTCCTCGTTGAGCACCTCCAGGTCGGAGACGGCGGTGTGCAGCTTGGGATCCCAGTTGACCAGCCGCTTGCCACGGTAGATCAGCCCCTCTTCGTAGAGGCGCACGAAGACCTCTTTAACTGCGTCGGAGAGCCCGGCGTCCATGGTGAAACGCTCATGCCGCCAGTCCAGCGAGGAGCCGAGGCGGCGCAGCTGGCGGGTGATGTTGCCGCCGGACTCGCTCTTCCACTCCCAAACCCGCTCGATGAAGGCGTCGCGACCCAGGTCGTGGCGGCTCTTGCCCTCCGCCTCCAACTGGCGCTCCACCACCATCTGGGTGGCGATGCCGGCGTGGTCGGATCCCGGTTGCCAGAGGGTCTTCTCCCCCTTCATGCGGTGGTAGCGGATCAGGCTGTCCATGATGGTGTTGTTGAAGCCATGGCCCATGTGCAGGCTGCCGGTGACATTGGGTGGCGGGATCATGATGCAGTAGCTGCCCTCGCCCTCGGTGTTCGGCGTAAAATAGCCGCGCTCTTCCCAGGTCCGGTACCAGCGCTGTTCAATGGAGTGGGGGTCGTAGGTCTTTTCCATGGATCTCATTAATGGTTCAGCAGCAAAAAGAGCTCATTATACTTGGTTGAACAAGCGAACGAAAAAATCTGTGCGGGGCGATCTCGGACGAGGCCGTTGTGGGGTCAACCCCACAGCAGCGACTCATCAGCACAAGGTACGGCAATCGGTATGGCAGGACTCTATTCGTCATTTGATTACCCATGATGATCAGCCATACGGTGGTGGATGCGGGAATTGCGCCATGATTTGAAAGTATTGAGATTTTGTTGAGGTGTTCGCTGCGCTCACGGCTATGGTTCCCCCCTCTCCCTGGCCCTCTCCCACAAGGGGAGAGGGGACGCCTGGTTCAAGAGCCGAAACGAACACACCGCTTGATTTCATGACCCGAGAGGAAGCACGCGATGCGCTCAAAAGTGCTTCCCCTCAACCCTTGCGGGAGAGGGCCAGGGAGAGGGGAATATAAAAACCATCAGCGAAGCGAATACATCCACTCGACACACAAACTCACGATGCTCTGGCACATGGCTGGTGGCCAGAACGGCCGGATCTATAACCGGGCAGACCCGCAAGTCGTTGATACATTAGACGAATCTGCTGTCTTTTCGATATCGGCAACATCGCTATAAGACGAATATTTGGGCAATAATTCCCTATTTTTTGTGGTTGTTTTCACAGTCTCGGATAGGAAACTAAGTCATCATTCGTGCCGACAGGGTATACCCGGAAATGAAAGCGTTTGGCTGAGATCCGCTTATTCATCTGTGCGGCAAGTGCGGGGTATCCCGGAAACCAATGTCAGATGGGGACGGATTTCAGACTCACGCCTTATCTTCGGTCATGGTCACGAAGGAACCTCGAAAAAGATCAAACGATGCAATTGAAGAGACAAGGATGTTTGGTGTCAGCTTCGAAGAGTCGCGCTGCTCTCTTGGGTGTGAACCAAGCAAGCGCCAAATCGTCAACAGCCACGGTCCTCACATCATTTTGCTCAAGCAACGGCAAAAGCCCGTTCCCGTGCGCCAGGCAGGCGTATGCAATGCGGCGCGCCACAACAACTCGGCTGACAACACTGCCTATGGGTAGAGGGATTATGCGTATTTCTGTCCGCCTGACGTTGCACCGTTACCGACCTGTACCGACGCCGACAATGACGGATGTTTGCCCAGGGTACAGATTTCAGTCTGGCGGGTGATCTGAACATCAGATGCGCACTGACACAGTTTTTAGTATGAGTAAATGTTGGTTATGAAGCTCACGAAATCGATCCACGGCTATGCCGGCACGCTGTTTATATGTCTGTTTGTGTGCTTTCTGACGCTGCAAATCGCAGGCTGTGGTGGTGGAAACAGCACCGATTCCGACTCCACCACCAATACCGACAGCAATACGGGTTCGGATGGCGATAGCGGCAGCACCGATGGTGGTACTGGAAGCACCGATGGTGGCAGTGGGAGCACCGACGGTGATGGCGGCAACACCGATGTCGATAGTGGAACGCCATCGGATGATGAAGTTTTCGTCGAGTTTCTTGCCAGAACGGGTCCCATCATTGCCGTTCGAGTCGGTGAGGTGGTGACGCTGGATGGCAATTCGTCCTGGACATCCTCGACCGAGCCCTTGAGCTATAGCTGGACATTTTCCTATAAACCTGACAAAAGCACCGCCGAGCTGCGGGATAACACAACGGCGACTCCCAGTTTCGTCGCAGACGTAAAAGGCATCTATACCGTTCAAATGATCGTAAGCGCCGAAGGTCAATACAGTCAGCGTAGCCTTAACTCAGTTGTCGTTACCAATGAAGGGGAACGCCCAACAGGGCGCTTCAATCATCAGGGGCTGTCGTCCAACTGCGCGCAATGCCACAGTGGCGAGTTTGATCAAATACCTGAGAAATCTCCGAACCACTTGGCCACCAGCAATACCTGTCAGGCGTGTCATTCTCCCTTGGGGTTTCCCGCGGTCTTCTCGGTCGATCATCAGGAGGTCTTCGGCGTCTGCAGCGAGTGCCACAATGGAGTACTGGCCATAGGAAAGTCAGAGTTTCATGTCCCGACGACCCAGGCATGCGATGACTGCCACAATACCGATCACTTCCTGGATCGCCTGCCCGGTGGCGGTTTCGACCATAGCACCAATACCGGCTCCTGTACCCGATGTCACAATGGAACGACGGCCACGGGCAAGGATGCAGGGCACATCGTCACTGAAACAGAGTGCGGTTTCTGTCACGCGACGAATGGATTCCTGCCCGCGCATGTCGACCACAGCAACATAACGGATGGCTGTGTCACCTGTCACAACGGCGCTAACGCGACTGGTCAGACACCGGACCATCCCGTGACGGACGTGGATTGCGTGGTGTGCCATAGCGTGAAGACGTTTGACACGGGCGGTAGCTTCGACCATTCGGTGCTCGATTCCGTCACCCAGCCCTGCGCCTCCTGCCACAATGGAACCACTGCAACCGGCATGGTGACGGATCATCCGCTGGTCACCGCGGACTGTAGCGCGTGTCATAATACGGCAAGCTTTGCCAGCGCATTTGTCGACCACACGACGGACGTGGTGACCAGGGAGCGCTGCGATTCCTGCCACAACGGGACCAATGCGCTTGGCAAGTCGGCTCACCATATGCCAACTATCGAAGATTGCGCCGCGTGCCACACGCCCGGCACATTCACCAGCGGTGTCTTCGATCACGCCGGCATTGTCAGCGATTGTGCCGCGTGCCACGACAACGTCATCAGCATCGGGAAACTCATCACCCACCTGCCAACGACCCAGGACTGTTCCGTCTGCCACAACACGACCGGTTTCTCCCCGGCGCTCTTCGAGCACACCGGTATCGTCGATAACTGCGCATCGTGCCATAACGGCGAGATCAGTGTCGGCAAGCCGGCCAATCACCTGCCGACTGCTGAGGACTGCTCGTCATGTCACCGCACGGACTTTTTTGATTCCTTTGCCGGGATAACTTTCGATCACGCGGACATAAGCGACAGTGGCTGTGCCACATGCCACAACGGCGTTATTGCACCGGGTCGTTCTGCCGACCATATTCCGACCTTGGATGACTGTGGGGCCTGTCACATTGACACCACCAGCGGCGGCTTTGCCTCCTCGATCTTTCTCGACTCCGGCCACCAGGAGATCACCCGTGGCTGCGAGGGATGCCATAACAGTCGATTCGCAATTGGCAAGGACGCGGCCACCGTGCATGTGCCAACGAGCCAGGATTGCGTGCTTTGCCACAGCAACACGGCGTTCGCTCCATCGACATTCAATCATTCGGGTATCACCGGTAATTGCGCGTCGTGTCACGATGGCAACTATGCGGCTCTCGGGGCGGTTGCCAAGTCCCCCGCACACGTGTCAACAACCGATGACTGCGGTGTTTGCCACAACACGACCGCCTTTGCCGGTGCGGTCTTCGATCATAGCGGGATCGTCAACGGTTGTGCCTCGTGTCACGATGGGGTCACGGCAACCGGCAAGGGTCTGGGGCATGTTCCAACGACTGCGGACTGCAGCACCTGCCATGTCACCGGCAGCTTTGCCACCGCCGTGTTCAATCATACGGGGATAGTCGACAACTGCGCGTCCTGTCACGACGGAGTCACGGCTACCGGCAAGCCGTTGATGCATATTCCAACGACGCAGGATTGTTCGGCCTGCCATAACCCGAGCGTATTTGCCGGCGCCCGATTCGATCACAACGGCACGGTCGACAACTGCGCCCAGTGCCACGACGGCAACCTCGCCATGGGCAAGAACAGCAGTCACGTGCCAACCAACGCTGATTGCAGTCAATGCCACGTCACCACGGGCTTTGTGCCGGCGACCTTCAGCCACGTTGGAATTGTCGAAAACTGCCAGTCATGCCACAACGGCGTGTTTGCCCAGGGCAAACCGGCTACGCATGTACAGACCAACCAGGACTGCGGCGTATGCCACGGCACCGGCAGTTTTGTCGGAGCCGGGATTGATCATGACGGCATCTTCGACAACTGCGACTCCTGCCATGGCGTGACGGCAATCGGCAAACCTCAGGGGCATATTCCCACCGCCCTGGGATGCCAGTTCTGCCATACCACCACCGGCTTTGCCGGCGGCACCTACGATCACCAGGGCGTCAGCGGAAACTGCGTCACCTGTCACGATGGCAATTACGCCGCCGCTGGGGCCAGAGGCAAGCCTGTAACACATATTCCAACCACCGAAGATTGTGTCGTCTGTCATGACACCTTCAGCTTCGCAGGTGCGCTCTTCGACCATAACGGCATCGTCGACGACTGCGCATCCTGTCACAATGGCGTGGTAACCGTCGGAAAAACGCCGAACCACATCGCGACCAGCAATACCTGTCAGGCCTGCCACGCTTATGCGGATTTCAGCGCGGTTCCGGCTGTCGATCATACGGAGGTCTTTGGGGATTGCAGCGAATGCCACAACGGCGTAGTGGCCATAGGTAAATCTGAGCACCATGTTGCGACGACCCAGGAGTGCGATGATTGCCACAATTCCGATCACTTCCTGGATCGCCTGCCGGACGGCAGTTACGACCACAGCGGAATTACCGGCGGCTGCTCCCAGTGCCACAATGGGTCGACGGCTCCGGGCAAGGATGAGGGGCATATTGCAACTGAAAGCGAGTGCATTTTCTGTCACAAAACAGATTCATTCCTACCGGCGAATGTCGATCACAGCAGCATTACGGATGGCTGTGTCACCTGCCACAATGGCGTCGACGCGACTGGCCAGACACAGGATCATCCCGTGACCGACGTGGATTGCGTGGTATGTCATAGCGTGAAGACGTTTGACATGGGCGGTATCTTCGACCATTCGGTGCTCGATTCCGTCACCCAGCCCTGCGCCTCCTGCCACAATGGAACCACTGCAACCGGCATGGTGACAGCTCATCCGGTGACCAGCGCGGACTGTAGCGCATGTCATAATACGGTGAGCTTTGTCGGTGCATTTGTCGATCACGCATCGGACGTGGTGACCATGGTACGCTGCGATTCCTGCCACAATGGGACCAATGCGCTCGGCAAGTCGGCGAACCATATGCCAACGCCCGAAGATTGCGCCGCTTGCCACACGCCCGGTACATTCACCAGCGGATTCTTCGATCACGCCGGCGTTGTCAGCGACTGTGCCGTGTGCCACGACAACGTCATCAGCGTCGGGAAACTCATCACCCACCTGCCGACGACCCAGGACTGTTCCGTCTGCCATAACACGACTGCATTCTCCCCGGCGCTCTTCGAGCACACCGGCATCTTCGATAACTGCGCATCGTGCCATGACGGCGAGATCAGTGTCGGCAAGCCGGCCAATCACCTGCCGACTGCCGAGGACTGCTCGTCATGTCACCGCACGGACTTCTTCGATTCCTTTGCCGGCATCAGCTTCAATCATCTGGGTATAGATAGTGGCAACTGCGCCGCTTGCCATAATGGAGACATTGCAATCGGCAAGACTCAGAATCATATCCCGGCTCAGGATGATTGCAGCTTGTGTCACTCTGACACCAGTCAAGGCGGTTTTGCCTCGTCGACTTTTCTCAGTCTTGTTCATCCCGGCATCAGTCGTGGCTGCGAGGGCTGTCACGACGGTCAATCCGCCACGGGTAAGAATGCGGCTTTAATACATGTGCCGACGACCCAGGACTGTGAAAACTGCCATACCACCTCAGCGTTCTATCCGTCGATATTCGCGCATTCCGGCATCACCGGAAATTGTGTCTCGTGTCACGATGGCGCCTTCGTTGCAATCGGCGCCCTTGCGAAACCGTCGACGCATATCGTCACCAGCGAGGATTGCAGTGTTTGTCATGGCACAGCCAGTTTCACCGGCGCGGTTTTCGATCATACCGGCATAGTCAGTAACTGTGGATCCTGCCATGACGGTGTCAAGGCGGTCGGAAAGCATGCCGATCATGTACCGACAACCGCCGACTGCAGTGTCTGTCACGTACCCGGCAGCTTTGCCACAGCAGTCTTTGATCATACGGGTATTGTCGGCAACTGCGCTTCTTGTCACGATGGGCAAACGGCGACCGGTATGTCGCCGACCCATGTGCCAACCACTGAGGACTGCTCTGTTTGCCACAATACGGATGCTTTTGTCGGCGCCGGTTTCAATCATCAAGGCATTACAAACAACTGCGCTTCATGCCACGACGGCAGTACTGCCAGTGGTAAGCCGAGCAACCATGTACCGACCAATGCGGATTGCAGTGAATGCCACGTAACGACAGGATTCCTGCCGGCGACCTTTGATCACGCCGGGATCGTCGGCAACTGTCAGTCCTGTCACGACGGTGTGTTTGCCCAAGGCAAGACGACCGGGCATGTCGTTACCAATCAGGATTGCGGCGTATGTCATACCACCAGCGGATTCGCCGGCGCCGTTTTCGATCACACCGGCATCGTGGATAATTGTCAGTCCTGCCATGGGGTGACGGCCAGGGGCAAGACGCCGGATCATGTGCCCACGTCTCTGGATTGTCACTTTTGCCATACGACGGCGACTTTCGTGGGCGGCAGTTTCGATCATCAGGGAATCACCGGCAATTGCGCCTCATGTCACAACGGCACGACCACGATTGGCATGTCGTCGACACATTTCGCGACGACTCAGGAATGCAACGACTGTCATTCGACGCAACAATGGTCGCCCATCCATTTCACGCATCCGGTGAACAGCGACTACCCGGGTGACCATAATTCAAGGGTGACCTGTAAGAATTGCCACACAGCTAACAGTGAGACGATCACATATTCTTCACCCGGGTACGTGCCCTATTGCGCGGCCTGCCATGAAAGAGACTATGATGCCGGTGAACACCGCGGAACACTTTCAGACAACAAGAACTGTGGTGGTTCTAGATGTCACAGTGTCAGTGACAGGAATTGGGATTGAATGGGATTTGAAACGCACTCGGGTGAAAAATCCCAAACTGCATCAGAATGACATTGGCATGCCCCGGTCTTGTCGATCCGAAAGCAAAAGGGTTTCACGGCTGGCTCCATGATTTCTGGTGGCTTGTAATGACTCACAACTTACCGATTGCCACCGAAGCAGGGAGTCGGTCATATGAATATCAGAGCAAATTTGCTCTGACCCAAATGGTGCCTAGTTAAGGGAAACAACTCCGTTGGGATGTCTAAATAAACTACCGAACGGGCGTCAGATTTCGGTGCGGCAAGCCGCACCCCACGTTCCGAAGGAAGTGCCCTTGGGGTATGCTTGATTCCCAGTAGGGTGCGGCTTGCCGCACCGGAGTCCCGTTTCGAAGTGGTAATGCGTAACGATTTCCACAAAATTCGCTTCAAATGCCTCAACAAAGCAGCATTCTGCTCTATCCCCATGCCATTGAAGACCGCTGAAGTGCTGGGTCGGACCCGGTGCGTGCACCCGGCTGGGTGAATTCGCCGGGACCCGGAAAGAAAAAGCCCGCATGACCTCAGTGTCGATGCGGGCAGGGCGGGGTGTCTTCGCTTTCCCGCAGTCCGGTTGGTTGTGCTCGATCACTGCTTCGATGCCTGTTGGCGGCGGCAGGCCGTCACTGTATGGGCGGGTGTTCCGGAGAACAGCCGTGTCGATGATCCGTCTATCGCCTCCTGTGCCCGGGTCGTGATCGCTTGTGCCTGCCCTGTCGGCTACCGGCTCTTTCTAATGGTAGGGAGGTCACAGGTTTTGCCCATGGGTTCCTATATTGGTTCAGTATCGAAAAGGGACTATTAATATCCTTGAATTAATAACTATCATATGTATGTCAACCACATGAATCCGAGACGAACGGGCAATCAAAACCCGACTACAATCAGAGGATGTGGGCAGGGGCTTATGGAACCTGCCAGGAAGGCGGTGTGTCCCACCATCAGCGCTGGTATTCAATAACAAGATCAGATCAATTCGTCACCCCGATCGAAGCGCAGCTCGAAACCGAGCCTGTTCCGGATCCCGCCGGTGCCGGTGGCTTCAGATGGCGACGGATTGATGGGATTTCGATTCCTAACTTAATGATGAAAAATGATTGTTTATAAGGAGCAGAGAAGCCGATGAGCGACAAACGACATGTCTATGCATTTCATGAGGGAGACGGCAAGAACAAGCAGCTGCTGGGCGGCAAGGGGGCCAACCTCTGCGAGATGACCCAGTTCGGCCTCAACGTGCCGCCGGGCTTCGTCATCTCCACCGAGGCGTGTCTCGACTACCTGGCCAGCGAGTCCAAGGAACTGCCTGCCGAGATCATGGATGACGTGCGCAAACACATGGCCGAGGTGGAGAAGGCCACCGGCAAGGGATTCGGCGAAGCGGCCAATCCGCTGTTGGTCTCGGTGCGCTCCGGCTCCGCCATGTCGATGCCCGGCATGATGGACACCATCCTCAATCTGGGTCTCAACAGCCAGACCCTGCAGGGGGTCATTGAGCAGACCGGCGACGAGCGCTTCGGCTATGACGCCTACCGCCGCTTCATCCAGCTCTTCGGCAAGGTGGCCCTGGGGGTGCCCGACGAGCGCTTCGACGAGGAGTTCGAGGCGGTCAAGCAGAATGCCCACGTGACCGAGGACGTGGGCCTCTCGGCGAAGGATCTGAAGGAGATCAGCGAGCGCTTCCTCAAGGTCTTTGAAAAGCATACAGGCAGGCCCTTCCCGGAGGACCCCTACGACCAGCTGGAGATCGCCATCAAGGCGGTGTTCGGCTCCTGGATGGGCAAGCGCGCGGTAGACTACCGGCGCCAGTTCAATATCACTCCCGAGATGGCCAACGGTACCGCGGTCAACGTCTGCACCATGGTCTTCGGTAACCGGGGTAACGACTCGGCAACCGGGGTGGCCTTCACCCGCAACCCGGGTACCGGCGAAAACAAGCTGTTCGGCGAATACCTGGTCAACGCCCAAGGCGAGGACGTGGTGGCCGGCATCCGCACCCCCAAGCCGATCGCGCGCCTGGGTGACGAGATGCCGGGGATGGGGGAGCAGCTCGAGGAGTTGCGCCAGAAGCTTGAGACCCACTACAAAGAGATTCAGGACTTCGAGTTCACCATCGAGCGCGGCACCCTCTACTGCCTGCAGACCCGTAACGGCAAGATGAACGCCACCTCCATGGTGCGCACCTCGGTGGAGATGGTGGAGGAGGGACTGATCAGCAAGGAACAGGCCCTGCTGCGCATCGATCCCGCCCACCTGGAGCAGATGCTCTACCCGCGTCTCGACAGCAGCTTCAAGGGCGAGCCCGTGGCCCAGGGCCTGCCCGCCTCCCCGGGGGCGGCCAGCGGCCGGGCGGTGTTCGACGCCGACCGCGCCGAAATCATGGGCAAAGCCCAGGGGCAGAAGGTGATCCTGTTACGCGAGGAGACCAAGCCTGAGGACATCCACGGTTTCTTTGCCGCCCAAGGCATTCTCACCAGCCGCGGCGGCAAGACCTCCCACGCAGCGGTAGTGGCTCGCGGCATGGGCAAGCCCTGCGTGGCCGGCGCCGAAGGCATCAGTGTCGACGTGCAGCGGCGCGAGGCGATGGCCAAGGGCACCCTGATCCGCGAGGGCGACATGATCACCATCGACGGCAGCAGCGGTAACGTCTACCTGGGTGAGATCCCGATGGTGGAGCCCGACTTCACCGAGGAGCTCAACCGGCTGCTGCGCTGGGCCGACGAGGCCGCCTACCTGCGGGTGATGGCCAATGCCGACACCGCCATCGATGCCGGCCGGGCACTGAAGTACGGCGCCATGGGCATAGGTCTCTGCCGCACCGAGCGCATGTTCAACGCGGTCGACCGGCTGCCGGTGGTGATCGAGATGATCGTGGCCGAGACCCCGGCTCAGCGTCAGGCGGCGCTGGACAAGCTGCTGCCGATGCAGCGGGGCGACTTCAAGGCGATCCTGGAGGTGATGGCGCCCAAGCCGGTCACCATCCGCCTGCTCGATCCGCCGATCCACGAGTTCCTGCCCACCGAATCGCAGCTGCTGAGCGATCTGGAAGAGCTCAAACACCTGCGCAACTCGGTGCGCGGCATGAACGTGCTGGCCGGCAGTCTGATGCTGCTGGAAGAACCGGCCCGGGCCAAGGCGGAGGCCGAAGAGCTGCGCCACATGGTGGACGAGAGCCTGGTGGAGCAGGCGATCGAGAAGAAGGAGGCCATGCTGCGCAAGGTGCGCGCCCTGACCGAGACCAATCCCATGCTGGGTCATCGCGGCGTACGCCTTGGCATCACCTTCCCCGAGATCTACGGCATGCAGATCCGAGCCATCCTGGAGGCCGCCGCCGAGTGCGCGGCCAAGGACCTGGAGGTCCATCCCCAGATCATGGTGCCCCAGGTGTGTACCGCCGAGGAGTTGAAACTGGTGAAGCGGATGGTCGACGAGATCCGTGCCGAGGTGGAGGAGAAATCGGGCCACAAGCTCAACTTCCGTTTCGGCACCATGATCGAGGTGGTGCGCGCCTGCATGCGTGCCGAATCGCTGGCGAAGCAGGCGGATTTCTTCTCCTTCGGCACCAACGATCTGACCCAGGCCACCTTCTCCTTCTCCCGCGAGGACGCGGAGAACAAGTTCCTGCCCATGTACAACCAGAACGGCATCCTCAAGGACAACCCCTTCGAAGTCCTAGATGAGAAAGGCGTCGGCAAGCTCATGGGACTGGCGGTGGAGTGGGGGCGCGGCGTCAAGTCCGATCTCAGCGTCGGCATCTGCGGCGAGCATGGCGGCCATCCCAGCTCTATCGTGTTCTGCCACAAAGTTGGCCTCAACTACGTCTCCTGCTCCGCCCCGCGGGTGCCGGTGGCGAGGCTGGCGGCGGCGCATGCGGCGTTGAAGCAATAGCGATTGTTCGGTGCGGCGAGCCGCACCGTTATCTGTATCTGTGCAGTCTGAAAGCCCTCCAGAAAGGCAGGATCCGTGAACGCTGGTGCGGGCATCGGTCAAGGCGCAGCCAGCGCCTCCTGAATGGCGTCCAATGCGGGCCGCGCTTGGGCCTGGGTCAGTGTGCTGGCGGCGAACAGGGACATGGGGCTCCAATGCCCCACGTAGAGGTCCGGTGCCCAGGGTCGAATTCCCGAAATGCCATGCCGCTTCCCCCAGCCGACGAGATCCCTCAGCAGGTCGGCCTGTCCCTGCACGGAGATCGCATAGCCGGGTACTTCGTAGTTCCATGTCTGGTAGGGGCCTGAGCTCATGGGTTCGGCAGGGTAGGCATATTCGGCGATGAATACCGGTGTGGTGGGGAATGCGGCCTGCACCGCGCCGACAACGCCCTTGAAGGCTTCGAATCGACCTTCGGGAGGCCCGGCACTGGAGCTGGGATAGAAGGAGAAGCCGATTTCATCCACCACGAAACCACCGTCAGTCATGGCTTGATAAAAGGCGACCATGAAATCCCCACCCAGCGCGGCGGTGATGTGGGTACTGAAGCGGGCCACCGGATCCACATCGCGGATCCCGGCCGCCACCGCCGCCATCAGGCGCGCCTGGTGGGGCCAGAGATGGGTCTGGAGCCAGACGATGCGATCACTGCTGGTCATGGCGTGCAGGCTGACGACGCTTTCGGTACCGATCGCCGGGTCCACGCCATCGGGCGCCCGATACCAGCCACTGCCGCCCTCGGTGATGTCGCAGGAGGAGTCGATCAGGGGTTGCGGGGCCACCCCCGCGGTGCCGAAACCGACTTCGTTGCCGATATCCCAGATACGGACACTGACACCGGAGGCCAGAATCTCCTGCGCGACGAGTCTGCCGTAGGCCCGTAGCGCCGGCACCATCTGATCCACGGTCAGGGTCTCCCAGGGACCCGGCAGGCTGATCTCCGGATACTCCGAGAAATCGGGGGCTGTCTGACAGGAGTGATCACCGTAGCTGCCGAAAAGCCCCAGCTCCGGATTCAACGGCAAAGAGACGTCGGTGGCCAATCGGGCGCGGGCGACGCCCCGGGTCAGGGAGCGGTCCTCGCCGATGGCGGAGGGTGCGCGCTCGGTGGAGATGCGGGCGAACACCTCGTTACCTGCGTGCCGCATGAAGAGCCGGGTCAGCTCACTGACATCGGTCGCGGTGGTCTGACCGTCGCTGAGGGAGAGGCCGGCGTCGAACATCAGTTCCGAAAAGGGGCTGACACTCAGCGCGACCCTGAATGACGCAGTATCGACCGTGGTCGCTGGCTGCGAACTACCACCGTTGCACCCGCTGGAGACTACGACAATGGCCAGGAGTGCAACGGTGCCTAGCCGAACGAAGACGCGCTTGAGCGACCGGCGAGGCGCCGAATCGAATTGAGTTTGACTTGGACCTGCGCTCTTGCGCATGAACTGACGACTCCATGTTTACGATGGTCCGACACGGACTGATGAGCCTAAAAGGGTTTTGTTAACGCGTTGCCGATGCAGAGTCAAACCGAAATCGTGGGAATGCGACCTGGCCGGTGAGACAAACAATGCCGTTGCGGGGTTGTCGAGGAGTCGAGTTCCGGATGGCGAAAACTTCGCTTCGGCAAGCCGCATCCTGCCCTGATGGGCAACACGTAGGGTGCGGCTTGCCGCACCGTCACAAACGGGGAAATCCATTCGAACTGGCAATAACGGGGATTTGGCTTGATTACATGCAGGTCTCGGCGCAAAAGGAATACGCCTGCCGGTCGATACACACCTGTAAGCATGCCGGAGTGGCGATGACGCTCACCCGTCAATGGGGAGAGGTCCTGGACGCCCGGTCGATTTTGCTTGACCATTCAAACTCCTTTGACAGATGCAACAAGGAGGTTTCATGACGGATTCGGCCAATCCCACTGCCGGAAAAATCCTCGAAAAGCTGCTACAGCAGTGGCAGCAGGCCATCATCGCCAAACCGCAAAGCCTGCGGCTGGTGATGATCAATCTGCTGTGTCGCGGTCACCTTTTACTCGAGGATGTGCCGGGACTGGGCAAGACCACCCTGGCCAAGTCGCTGGCGAAGAGTCTGGATCTCGGATTCAAGCGGGTTCAATGCACACCCGATCTGTTGCCTGCGGACATCACGGGTATCTCCATTTTCGACCAGAAGTCGCAGAGCTTCCGATTTATGCCCGGGCCGGTGTTCACCAACATCCTGCTGGTCGACGAGATCAATCGCACCTCACCCAGGACCCAGTCGGCGCTGCTCGAGGCGATGGCCGAGCGGACAGTGACCGTCGACAGGCGGACGCGCAAGCTGCCCGCCACCTTCATGGTGATCGCGACCCAGAATCCGATCGAGTTCAGCGGTACCTTCCCCCTGCCGGAAGCCCAGCTCGATCGCTTCTTCATGCGGGTTTCCCTGGGTTATCCGTCGCTCGAGGAAGAAGCCCAAATCATGCAGCTGAACCGTCAGCAGGATCCGCTCGAACGGATCACACCGGTACTCGACGAGACTCAGCTGCAGCGATTGCAGCAGGCGATGGATCGGGTTCAACTGGATAAGAAAGTGGTGGACTATATCGCCGCCCTGGTTCATGCCACGCGGGCGCACAAGCGGATTCGCCTGGGGGTCAGCCCGCGTGGCGCCATCGCGCTGATGAAGGCGGCACAAGCGAGTGCGCTGCTGCATGACGAAACCTATGTCACGCCACACCGGGTGCAGTCCCTGGTCGCGCCGGTGCTGGCCCACCGCATACTGCTGCGAAGCAGCACCGACAGCGCCGAGCAGCTTCTGGGCGAGATCGTCGCCGAAACACAGGTGCCGGCGATGCCGGGAGAGCCGTCCCGGCGGCACAAAACGCAACGCCTTGATTTGGCCGACTCTGTCGAGGGATGAGCGACCAGGTACAAAGTGCCGCTAGCTTGCCACCCGC
Source organism: Candidatus Thiodiazotropha sp. (assembly GCA_037384425.1). Classification (GTDB taxonomy): domain Bacteria; phylum Pseudomonadota; class Gammaproteobacteria; order Chromatiales; family Chromatiaceae; genus Thiodiazotropha. Next base: position 75,444 of record JARROA010000025.1, read on the forward strand.
CGTCGTCGAGTGGCTGGAGCGCTGGATCAACGTCCACCGTATCCTCTGGGTGCTCTGTCTGGCCTGTTTTTTCGTGGCCTGGAATCGCGGGCTGGCGCTGATGTACGGTGTCTTTTCGCTCGGCCTAGCACTGTTGCTGATCTCCCACCTCATGCCCAGATGGCAGTTGCGCGGCCTGCAGGTGGTTCGCAGCCTGTCGGGAGACCTGACGGTGGGACAGGCCGGAACCCTGGCCTACCGGCTGCTCGCCAACGGTCGGCGATACCACGTCAGCCTCACGGAGCGGCTGCCATTCACCGAGGGCGAGCATCGCCTCTTTTTCTCCTCCAGCGGTGACAACACCGTCGAGCGCTTGAGTGTGCAGTGCGAACGCAGGGGAGTCTATCGCCTGCGGGAGATTACGCTCTCGTCCGCCTATCCATTCGGTATCGTCACCTGTACACGCCGCATCCAGACTCCCGTATTGGAGCTGGTGGTGTTGCCGCGCGTCTACGCACTCAGTGACATCCCTGAGCCGGTGGTCGCCGATGCCAACCGGGAGGGTGACGTCAGTGTGCTGCAGCAGGGCGGCCATGGCCAGTTTGCCGCGGTGCGCGAGTACGTTCAGGGCGACGCACTGCGCGACATACACTGGCGCGCCTCGGCCCGTCTGCAGCAGTGGGTGGTGAAGGAGTATGAGCGCACCGATCGTCCGGTGTTGCTGGTGGTGCTCGATTGTCGGCAGAAATTCGTCAAGGGGGAGGGGGCCAGATCCACTTTCGAGGATGCCATTTCGATTGCCGCTTCCATGATCCACTTCGCCACCCGTGACGGCATGCAGAGCATGCTGGTGGCCGAGGATGGGCAGTGGCATGAGCAGACGATACCGGCCTACACTTCGGATCTCTACGATCTGTACGAGTTTCTGGCCAGGCTGGAACCGACGGGTGAACAGAGCTGCGCCCGCGTGACCGAACAGGCAATGGCGCGGTTTCCCCAGGCCAATCTGGTCGCCGGCTTCCGTCTTCAGGGTGACTCCGATCTGCCGGAACTGCCGCGGAATCTGACCCATGTCGATATCGAAATGGATGGCGAGAGCTATCGTTTCCCACTGCGCAACAGCGTGCAATGGCGGACGCGACGGGATGGCAATCGTCTGACCTATCGGGTCGATGCGATGACCCGGCTGGAGAGCCTGTTTCAATGAGACTGGACTCCGGCAAAGTCATCTTCTGGTATAGCCTGGTATCGGGCATCGCTGTCGCCGCGCCGCTCTTCGCCTATACCGGATTCGCGCTCTCCCTGCTGGGTTTGCTGTTAATGAGTGCTGTCTCCTATGTGGTGCTGAACGCCGTACGTCGTATTGACGAGAGCAGCAGTCCATACCGACAACTGTCCGATCAGGTCGCGATTGTGGGCATCGTCCTGTTGCTGCCGATGATGCTCTTCTTCGGGCTGCTGATCTCCCTGCTGCTGTTTCTCGGCCTGGCGTTTTTGGCGCTGCTGTTTCAGACCCACGACTACCGTCGTTTCTATGTCGGCCTCGGCGTCGGTTTCATCCTCTTGATCGCGGGGGCAGTTGAAACCAGGTCGGGTTTCTATCTGGCCTACTTCCTGGCCTATGCGGTGGCCGTCAGCATGGCCCTGGGTTATGCCTATATCGACCCGCGCAGCGGAAACCGGGCCGAGTGGCGGCTATCGGATCGGTTTCGCGCCTCACTCTGGTTGATCCTGACGGCGGTCATCATCTACCTCGTGCTGCCCAGGTTTCCCGCGGGCAATCTGGGTGCCCAGCCCGGCTCCGACCATTTTTACAAAAATAGTGAATGGGAAAGGGAGGCGAAAGCGCGCGGCACCGAATCCCGTGAGGACGACCCAGCCGCATACCTGTTGCAGGAGTTGGCGCAGCGCGGGGAGGGTGAATCGCCATCACCCCGGCGATCCAATGGCGAAGATGCCGCCGGTTCGGATTTCCACTACCGCGGCTTCGAGGCCGAGATGGATATCAACCATCCCGATGTCGGTGGGGAGAGGTTGACCAACGGCATCGTCGCGCGCATGCGTGCGGACCGGCCGCTCTATCTCAGAGCACGTGTCTTCGACCGCTTCGACGGTGTCCACTGGACCAGCTCGGCGACACAACTGGAGAAGTTGAAGCTGTCGTGGGGCCAGCTTCAATTGCGTGATCCGCCAAGCTTCGAGCAAGGCAGGATCGAACACCACGAGATCTTCATCGAGCAGAATCTGGGGAATTATGTGGCCGCCGCCGCGGTACCGGTAAAGGTCAGTTTTCCGGGTACGGTCATCGGCATCGACGCCTTCGGCCAATTGCATGCTCCCGGCGCACTCCGGGAAGGCAGTGGTTATGCGATCGATTCGCTGCGTCACACCTATCAGGGCCGCTCCTTCGCCGAGCTCGACTATGTCGATCTTCCTCAGTTCAAACAGTTGCCGGAGGATCTCGACCCCCGCATCGCCAGGCTGGCGAGCCGGGTAGTGGAGGGGCACATGAGCGAGTTGGAGCAGGCGGTGGCGCTCGAACAGCATCTGCGGACCCAGTATGCCTACGATTTCTCTTCCGTCTTCACTTCGCAAAACCGCACGCCGCTGAGCCGGTTTCTATTCGAAACCAAACGGGGGCACTGCGAATACTTCGCCAGCGCATTGGCCATCATGTTGCGGACCCAGGGAATCCCCTCCCGACTGGTGACCGGTTTTTCCGCCAGCAACCTGAATCCCCTGACCGGATACTACGACATCTATGCCCTCGACGGGCACGCCTGGGTCGAGGCCTATGTGGACGGTCTGGGATGGATGGAGCTGGAGCCTACCGCCTACTACGACGGCCCCTCGGTCGACAACCAAACCCTGTCGGCGGAACAGATCAACGACTATGTGGAGCGTCAATTGCGTCTGCAGCAGGCGATGGGTGAAGAGGGGCTGACACTCGAGGCGTTCATCGCCGGGCTGTGGCAGTCGGCCTATCTGGTTTTCGTCTGGACCGGCGGCTACCTCAAGCTCTTTCTCATCCGGACCTGGCCGTGGCTGGTCGGGGTGGTTGGTTTGCTGATCGCGGTGCGGCTGGCCTGGCCTCAGTTCAGGCCGAGCTGGCGCGCCTATCGCATACGCAAACAGCTGGCTTCGATGCTCGAGCGTGCTCCGGATAGGGCCATGGACCACTATCTCGCAGCCATCGACGCGCTGCTGCGCAATGCGGGATACAGCGCTCGAGCCGGTCTGACCATCGAGGAGTATCTGCGGGAACTGGGCAGACTAGATCTCAGCCTCGACCTCCGGCGGATGTCGTCGCTCTTCAACCGTCTGCACTATGCCGGCAAGGGTGGTGTCGGTGATGCGTCAGGTTACCAGCGGTTGTTCGATGCGCTCTATGCCATGGGGCACAAAGCGTTGAAGCAAAGAATAGCCGCGGGCAGCGTCAATTAGCTCGAAACTTCACTTGCGGGACCCTGGCCTACTGTGTGTTTCAGTATCGGCACGACTGCGACCTGTCCCGCGCCAAAGGTTGGGGGTCCTGGCTCATCCGGTCGGGATCAAATCGTGACAGCTCTTCGACCGGTTTGTGATCCGGAAGCTGCTAGGCTTGAGGTGTCAGAGTTGCACCCGAGGTGAGGAAACCTTCCGTGAAACGGTGAGTGCTCGTTTATGAATCCACGCAAGCTAACACTACTGGCCGTCATCCTGGCGCTGTTTGCCGCCTTCTTTCTGTTCGATCTCGGCAGCACTCTCAGCTTCGAGAATCTCAAGGCGAGCCGGGATGAAATCATCGCCTGGCGGGAGGCACGACCCCTGTTGGCGGCGGGGATCGCCTTTCTGGTCTATGTCGCGGTGACTGCTCTGTCGCTGCCGGGGGCGACCGTCATGACGCTGGCGATCGCCGCAGTGTTCGGATTCTTCTGGGCGTTGTTGCTGGTCTCCTTCGCCTCCACGTTCGGTGCGACACTGGCCTTTCTGATCTCCCGCTATATCTTTCGCGATGCGGTGCAACGGCGCTATGGCAGACGTCTCAAGGCGATCAACGAGGGCATTGAAAAGGACGGCGCCTTCTATCTCTTCTCCCTGCGTCTGGTGCCGATCTTTCCCTTCTTCCTGATCAATCTGCTGATGGGCCTGACGCCGATCCGGACCTGGACCTTCTACTGGGTGAGCCAGACGGGGATGCTGCTCGGGACCATGGTCTATGTGAACGCGGGCACCCAACTGGGTGAATTGGAGTCGGCATCCGGCATTCTCTCGCCCGCTCTGCTCGGCTCCTTCGTGCTGCTGGGGCTGTTTCCGTTGCTAGCCAGGCGGTTGCTCTTCCTGGTCAAGTCGCGCAAGGCGCTGGCGGGGTGGGACAAGCCCGATCGCTTCGACCGCAACCTGGTGGTGATCGGTGCCGGTTCGGCAGGGCTGGTGACGGCCTATATCGCGGCGGCGGTGAAGGCGGAGGTGAGTCTGATCGAGAAGCACAGGATGGGCGGCGACTGCCTGAATACCGGCTGTGTGCCCTCCAAGGCGCTGATCCGCTCGGCGCGCATTCTGAGCCAGAGCCGTCGGGCGCAGGAGTGGGGCTTCGACCGCATCGACGTCAGCTATGAGTTTTCCAATGTCATGCAGCGGGTGTCGCGGGTGGTGAAGCAGGTCGAGCCCCACGACTCCGTCGAGCGCTACCGGGGACTCGGGGTCGACGTGATCGAGGGGGAGGCGAAGATCACCTCACCCTACAGCGTGGAGGTCAACGGTGTCGAACTGCGGACCCGCAACATCGTCGTCGCCACCGGCGCCAGCCCCTTGGTGCCGCCGATTCCGGGGCTGGACCGCCTCGACTACCTGACCTCCGACAACCTGTGGCAGTTGCGCGAGCTGCCCGGACGATTATTGGTCCTGGGCGGCGGTCCGATCGGCTGCGAACTTTCCCAGGCCTTCGCCCGCTTCGGCAGCGAAGTGACCCTGGTGGAGATGGCGCCGCGGCTGTTGATTCGCGAGGACGAGGAGGTGGCAGAACGGGTCATGGCGCGTTTCAGGGAGGAGGGGCTCCGCCTGTTGGTTGGTTACAAGGCAACTGAGTTCGTCTCCGATGAGGTGGGCGGACGACTGATCTGTGAAGGCGAGGGCGAATCGGTCGAGGTGCCTTTCGACCGGGTGCTGGTGGCGGTGGGGCGCAAGCCCAACACGAGCGGTTTCGGTCTCGATGAGATCGGCGTGACGCTGAACGACAATGGCACCATCCGCACCGATCCCTTCCTGCAGAGCTCGATCCCGACCCTCTACGCCTGCGGCGACGTGGCCGGCCCCTACCAGTTCACCCACACCGCCGGGCACCAGGCCTGGTATGCGGCGGTCAACAGCCTGTTCGGCGGTCTGCGGCGCTTCCGGGTCGACTACTCGGCGGTCCCTTTCGCCACCTTCACCGATCCGGAGGTGGCGCGTGTGGGCCTCAACGAGCAGGAGGCGCAGCAGCAGGGGATCGATTACGAGGTGACCCGCTTCGATCTATCGGAACTCGACCGGGCCATCGCCGAGGGGGAGGCCCAGGGATTGGTCAAGGTGCTCACCGTACCGGGGCGTGACCGGATCCTGGGCGCCACCATCGTTGGCGAACAGGCAGGGGAACTGATCGGCGAATTCACCGCCGCCATGAAACACGGCTTCGGGTTGAACAAGATCCTTGGCACCATCCACATCTATCCGACCCTGTTCGAGGCCAACAAGTACGCCGCCGGAGCCTGGAAACGGGCCCATGCGCCGGAGCGACTGTTGGAGTGGGTGGCCCGCTATCACGCCTGGCGCAGGGGCTAGGTGATTGGTGGGGCAGGGCCCCGCTCTACCGTACGGACGAGCTGTAGGGTGGGGCACTGCCCCACCGGTCGATTTACTGTTACCCAACCCATCAAGATCTCTATAAAAGCCTCGAAACGATCCAGCTCGATGACGAGAACATTGTTTCACGGAATGATGACGCACAAGAGCAATCCGCTACTGTTCGAGACCAGCGCTCTTCTCGTAAAAATGTTCTGTGATATTCTGAAAACATCATGCTGAAACAGAAGATGTTTGCTGAGGTCTTCCTCATGTCGTTACAACGTTTTACTTTTCTGCTGTTGCTACTGATTTCGATAACCGCTTCCGCCGGGGAGGGGGCCTGGCAGGGTTCTCTGCAGGACGGCAGCCGAGTCACCATCGACCCCTCCACCAACAAGGCGATGCGGACTATGGATGGGGAGCGCACACCGCTCTGGGACGGGGTGCACAGGCTCAACAACGGTGCCGTGATCATCGTGCGCGACGGTGTGGTGGTGCGGGACGAGACCGTGATCGAGGCCAAGCAGGAGCAGGAGCGCAATCGCCTCAATGCGGCCTGCTTGCAGCTGGTGACGAAGGTGTGCGGGCCCCACAACGAGTGCGATTCGAGCCCGGCCTGCGACCCGGCCAGACAACTGCTGGTGATGGAGCGGGACGAGCTCAGCGGCAGTTGGTCTGGAGCCACCCTGGAGAGTTCCACTCTCTGTCTGGAAGCGCTCGGCAACGAAAACTACTTCGCCACGTGCACCCGTCGCGACATTACTGCGGGCAGATCCCCCTGTGAGCGGCTGGCGGCAAGGGTCTGTGGAGAGGAGGGGCTCTGCTCCGCTTCGCAAGGCTGCGATGCGGCGCGTCAGCTGATCGGCATGGAACAGCAGGACCTTTTCGAATTTCCAGGCAGACCCAGTAAGGCCAGTCACCAGTGCCGGGAGATGTTGCGCGAGCCGACCGAGTTGTTTGCCGGTTGTGAGCGTTAGCCCGGTCTCCGCAGTCTTTCCTCACCCTAGCGACGGAACAGCCAGAGGAGCAGGCTGATCAGACCACTCAACAGGATCATGCTGGTGAGTGGCAGGTAGAGACGGAAATTCTCCCGCTGTATGATGATATCTCCCGGCAGTTTACCCAGAGGCAGGCGTCCTAGCCAGGGCCAAAGCAGGCCTATGAGAATGGCGGCCAAACCCGCGATGATGAGTATTTTCTGCATCTTGTTCAGGAATCTCTATTACACCGCCGTGTCATGCCGATACGCCTGTAGTCGAGTATTTTGACATCGATAATCCACTGAAGATCAATAAGATAGAGACGGTGTTTTGTAAGTGGCCGTTATATGACCGGTTTTTGGCGGCCTGATCGTCGTCTTTTTTTACACTCTCGTGAAGTTGGGCTGTAGAAAATTATCCTAACTTGCTGAAAAGAAAAATAATCAATCTCATGGCATCAATTCTGCTTCTTTGAAAGTAAGAGTCTCGGAAGGAGCAGAGCAATGCTGAAGTATGGAAAGACAATTAATGCGTGGCCGGAGGATCCGGCTTGGCCTGATCCATGTGATAACGACCCTTACGATATTCTCCCCCGCTAATCACTTACCGGGTTCTCTGGCGACATGCGTCAGGGAGGACATGTCTCCAGGGAGTCCGGCCCTATTTCTCCCGCCTACGCTATAGGTTTCGCCTTCCGAGGCGCCCTCGCGAATTCTTCTTTTCAATTCTTCCAGTCAAAAAAAGCCCGACTGTAAGCCGGGCGTCAAGATCACAAAAGGGAGGAGTTGTGAAAAAAATCAGTGGATGAAGAGACCGCCGTTCACCGGCAGGTTGGCGCCGGTGATGTAGGTGCTCTGGTCGTCGGCCAGGAAGGCGACGGCCTGAGCGATCTCTTCGGGTTGGCCCATGCGCCGCATCGGGATACCGCTGACGATGGCATCGCGCACGTCGTCGCGCATGGCCGCGGTCATGGCAGTCTCGATGTAGCCGGGGGAAACGGTGTTCACGGTCACGCCCTTGGCGGCACCTTCGTAGGCCAGGGCCATGGTGAAACCGTGCATGCCGGCCTTGGCGGCGGAGTAGTTGGCCTGACCGAACTGACCACGCTGGCCGTTGACCGACGAGATGTTGATAACACGGCCGAAGCCTCGCTCGACCATGCTGTTCCAGATCGGCTGGGTGACGTAGAAGACACTGCTGAGATTGGTGTCGATAACAGCGTCCCACTGCTCCACGGTCATCTTCTTCATGGTGCTGTCGCGGGTGATGCCGGCGCAATTGACAAGAATGTCGACCGGGCCGAACTTGTCGACGATTTCGTTCATCAGGGCGGCACCGCCCTCGGCGGTGGAGACATCGCCGGCGAGAACCGCCACTTCGACGCCGTCGGCCTTCATTTGCGCAACCCAGTCATCGACGCGGTCCGCCTCTGAGGGATGGCAGGTAGCGACCACCTGGGCGCCTTCATTGGCCAGACGCGCGCACACTGCGGTACCGATACCGCCCATACCGCCGGTGACGACAGCGAGTCTATCTTTACAGCTCATTCTTATCTTGCCTCCAATGTATTAACTTAATGTTGTCAGCCAACGAGAGGGCTCCGGATGGCTGACAACATGAAGCTAGAAGAAAAACCGGCGGGAATATCCCGCCGGTGTTTCCGCTCGATGAGACCGATCAGGCAGCCTTCTCGACAGCCTTGGTGACCTGCTCGTTGACGGAGGAGAGGCTGCTCTCGAACCAGGCACGAACCTCTTCGCCGGTCTTCTGGCTCATCTCCACCGCGTCACGGGTGTTGTTCACCATCTCTTCGCCGATCTTGCGGGTCAGGTCCATCTGGCCGCGAACCACCTCGTGGTAGTCCTTGGCTTCGGAAACCAGCTTGATCTGCTCCAGGCTGGAGTTCATCAGGCCGGTGTAAGCCTCGATCTGCTTGTCGACGGCCTGGTTCCAGGCCTTCAGGGTGATGTCGGTGAGCTGACGGAAACTGTCGTAGCCCTTGCTGTTGATCTCGTTGATCATCTCGATGTTTTCTTTCGCCTTGGTCATGGTCGTATGCTCCTGTGAGTGGATTGTGCAATGCAACATTGTTGCAATGCAGCATAGGACGGCGCAGGGGGCTTGTCAAGATAAAATTGTGCGCCGCACAAAATAATTCGGGGCGCAGGTGAGGGTTGGATGCGGGATTAAAGGAGTGCTAATTAATTACCAATAATAACAGACGGTTATAATTGATCAGAAAATCAGGGGAAATCACGCTTTGTTAGCTGTCGTCCTGCTTGCCCGGCTTGATTCCAGCCGCGCTGAAGAAACTTTTTTGCAGGTCGGTCCACATTTTCATGTTCTGCTGGGCCATGTTGGTCATGGCGCTGAAGGGGTCCTCACCCAGGTTCTGGCGGAACTGCTCCTGTTGCTGGGTGAAGAGGCTCAGGCTCTGTTCCAGATAGCGGCCGAAGATACCCTGCAGGGTGCCGCCGTAGAAGCGGATGATTTGGGACAGCATGTTGGCGGTGAACAGGGGTTCACCACCCGATTCCGACTCCAGGATGATCTGCAGCAGGATATTGCGGGTGATGTCCTCTTCGGTGGTGGAGTCGATCACCTTGATCGCGGCCCCATGAATGATCAGCTGGCGCAGCTGGGAGAGGGTGATGTACTTGCTCTCTTCGGTGTCGTAGAGCCGGCGGTTGGGGTACTTCTTGATGATGCGCTCGGACATGGGCGGTGACTTACTGTTTGTGGGACTGTCGGTCAGTGTACCGCAATCGATGGGCCGAACAGAAACAGAATGCGTTATGGAGTGTTCAGTCATAAATGAAATGGTGGGGCAGGGCCCCACCCTACAGTGACGAGAACCGTAGGGTGGGGCCCTGCCCCACCATGCGAGACGTTAGCGCAGCTGCCTGGAGCGGCTGATCTCGAGTCGGATCGAATCAAACCTTCTCCACCGCCATGGCGACACCCTGGCCGCCGCCGATGCAGAGAGTGGCGAGGCCCTTCTGGGCGCCACTGTGTTGCATCTCGTGGAGCAGGGTGACCAGCACCCGGCAACCGGAGGCGCCGATGGGGTGGCCGAGGGCGATGGCGCCGCCGTGGACGTTCACCTTCGACATGTCCCAGCCCATCTCCTTATTCACGCACATGGCCTGGGCCGCGAAAGCCTCGTTGGCCTCGATGCGGTCGAGATCGTCCACCGTCCATCCGGCCCGCTCCAGGCATCTGGTGGAGGCCGGGATGGGGCCGGTGCCCATGATGGCGGGATCGACGCCGGCGGAGGAGAAGGCGACGATTCTGGCCATCGGGGTCAGACCCAGTTCCTTGGCTTTGCTCTCGGACATCACCATCACCACCGCGGCGCCGTCGTTGATGCCCGAGGCGTTGCCGGCGGTCACCGTGCCCTCTTTGGAGAAGGCAGGACGCAGCTTGGCCAGGCCTTCGGCGGTGGTGCCGGCACGGGGGAACTCATCCCGGTCGAAGACGATGGGATCGCCCTTGCGTTGGGGGATCTCGATAGGAATGATCTCATCGGCGAATACGCTGCCGTTGAGGGCGGCCTCGGTCTTCTGCTGGGATTCGGCGGCAAAGGCGTCCTGCTCCTCGCGGCTGAAGCCGAACTTCCCGGCGATGTTCTCCGCCGTGGTACCCATGTGGTAGTTGTTGAAGGCGTCCCAGAGGCCATCGACGATCATGGTGTCGATCATCTTCCAGTCGCCCATCTTTGAACCGTTGCGGGAGTTGGGCAGCACGTGGGGGGAGCGGCTCATGTTCTCCTGGCCGCCGGCGATGACGATCTCGGCGTCGCCGCAGGCCACCGCCTGCATCGCCAGGTGGACCGCCTTGAGGCCGCTGCCGCAGACCTTGTTGATGGTCATGGCGGGGGTCTCCACAGGGATGCCTGCAGCGATGCTGGCCTGGCGCGCCGGGTTCTGGCCGGAGCCGGCGGTGAGCACCTGGCCGAGGATCACCTCGTTCACCTGCTCGGGTTTGACGCCGGTCTTCTGCAGCAGACCGGTGATCACCTTGGCCCCCAGTTCATGAGCGGGAATGCCCGCCAGGCTGCCTCCGAAAGTACCAATGGCGCTGCGCGCGGCAGCGACGATGACGATGTTCTCACTCACGATCTGTAATCCTCACTAAATTGAATGGATGGGGTCGATGTTCCGCTCTTCCTCTGAGCCGCTCTATTAACCGGTACTGCCGGGTTATTTGGACATTTTTGTCCGGCACGGTGCATGTTGTAGCAAAAAATGTTGCAGCGCACAAATTTTGTTGCTAGCTTAATTGTCAGCAGCATCAACAGGCCTTTGCGAACGTAGACGTTGGCGAGAGTGCGATGACGGAATGCGTAAGGCCCACCAAGCATAGCAATCGACACAACGACAGGACCACACCCAATGAGTGAATCACCTTTCTGGAACGAGGACTGGATGAAGACCCAGCAGAAGTACTGGGAAAACTGGACCGAGATGAGCCGCAGGGCCATGGGCCTTGAGCAGCCTGCTAAGTCACCCATGGAGAGCGCTATGGACCACTGGTGGCAGGGCATCTCACCCGCCGGCAGCGACTTCGCCGGCGACTTCATGAACAAGATGATGGATCAGACCAAGAGCTTCTTCCGCCTGGCCGAGGGTTACTACAAGAATGCGGGTGAGAAGCAGAACTGGCTGGACGCGGCCAACAGCACCATTGCCGATCTGCAGAAGATGTTCTCGGGCAACGTGGAGAATATGTTCAGCGGAGCCGAGACCGCCGGCGACGACGCCATGCACAAGATGATGGCCTTCTGGGAAATGCCGATGGACAACTGGCAGCGGATGGTCTCCTCGCTCTCCCTGATGCCGGGTGACCTGTTACGCAACATGCCGCACAACGACGGCATCGAGCGCTTCCTCAGCGCCCCCGGCCTCGGCTACATGCGCGAGGAGGAGGGCCAGTACAAGAAACTGATGCAGCGGGTGGTGGAATACCAGCGCGCGCTGGCCGAGTACATGCGCTTCTTCTCCAACCTGGGCATGCTGTCGGCCAACCGGCTGCGCGAGAAGGTGCAGGATCTGGTCGATGAGGGCAACCAGATCGAAAATGCCCGCGGTCTCTACGACCTCTGGGTCAGCAGCAGCGAGGAGGTCTACGGCGAGCAGGTCATGACCCCCGAGTACGCCAAGATCCACGGCAAGCTGGTCAACGCCCTGATGGCGCTGAAAAAGAAACTGAGCCTTATGGTTGACGAAACCCTGGGCGGTCTCAACATGCCGACTCGCCGCGAGCTGCGCACCCTGCAGGATCGTCTGCAGGAGTCCCGCCGTGAATACAAATCCCTGCATGCGGAGATGGAACTGCTGAAAGAGCAGATGATGGAGTTGCGCAAGCCGGCACCCGCCAAAGCGGAGAAGGCCGAGGCGGCGCCGACCGTGAAGAAGGCGGCCAAGAAAAAGGCAACTAAAAAGGCGGCTGCCAAGAGCAGCGACAGCTGACCATCACGCCATAACCGAATGCAACGACAACACCGACACCAATAAGGCGTTTGGAACCGAGGAGAACAGACGTGCAACCATTTAATCTTCGCCCCGATCAGCTTGCCGAGGAGATGCTCGACTACACCCGCAAGCTCGGCAAGGGCTGCCAGAACCTGATGAACGCGGACAAGATCGACACCGGCGTGACGCCGAAAGTGGAGGTCTATGCCGAAGACAAACTGCGGCTCTATCGCTACGAGGCACCTGCCGATGTGGTGCAGAGCAGCGTACCCACCCTGATCGTCTATGCACTGGTCAACCGGCCCTACATGACCGACCTGCAGGAGAACCGCTCCATCGTGCGCAACCTGCTGGCCGCCGGTCAGGACGTCTACCTGATCGACTGGGGCTACCCGGACGAGGCCGATCGCTCGCTGACCATGGATGACTACATCAATGGCTACCTCGATCGTTGCGTGGACGTGATCCGCAAGCGCCACAAGCAGGACAAGATCAACCTGCTCGGCATCTGCCAGGGCGGGGCGTTCAGTCTCTGCTACACCTCGCTGCATCAGGACAAGGTGAAGAACCTGATCACCATGGTGACCCCGGTCGATTTCAAGACTCCGGACAACATGCTCTCCGCCTGGGTTCAGGACATCGACATCGACATGATGATCGACACCCTGGGCAACGTACCGGGCGAACTGCTGAACTGGACCTTTCTCTCACTCAAGCCCTTCAGCCTGACGGGACAGAAATACCTCAGCATGGTCGACGTGCTGGAGGACGAGGACAAGCTGAAGAACTTCCTGCGCATGGAGAAGTGGATCTTCGACAGCCCCGACCAGGCCGGCGAGACCTTCCGCCAGTTCATCAAGGACTTCTACCAGCACAACGGTTTTCTCAACGGCGGCGTGAAGATCGGCGGTCGCCCCATCGACCTCAAGAACATCACCTGCCCGATACTCAACATCTATGCCGAGCAGGACCACCTGGTACCGCCGGATGCATCCCGACCCTTGCGGGGCCTGACCGGGAGCAAGGACTACACCGAGCTCTCCTTTCCGGGTGGCCACATCGGCATCTATGTCAGCGGCAAGGCACAGAAGACGGTGCCGCCCGCCATCGGCAACTGGCTGGACGAGCGCAGCAAGTAGCCGACAACAGTTGATCCTCCGCCGGTAAACACAGATCATGGTGGTGGAGACATCGGCATGCCCCAACAAATCTTGGATGGTGCGAATGTCCGCCCCGGAATCCAGTAGATGAGTAGCAAACGAATGGCGCAGCGTGTGGCTGGTGACGCGTTTGGTGATACCCGCCTTATCCGCTGCAATCTTGATTTGCTTCTGGATGGCGGTTTGATGGATATGGTGACGCCTGTAGATGCCGGAACGCGGATCTTCGGCAATTCGACTCGCGGGAAACAGGTATTGCCAGCGCAACTCCTTATCGGCGTTCGGGTACTTACGTGCCAGGGCACCGGGCAGGTAGACACTTCCGAAACCGGCAGCGAGATCATCGTGATGCTGTTGTCTGACCGTTTCCACTTGGGCTTTCAAGGGGGCTATGAGCAGTTCCGGCATCGGCACGGAGCGATCTTTCTTTCCTTTGCTGCATCGCACCAAGATATTGCGGTACTCAAAGTCGAGATCGAGGATACGCAGCCTGACACACTCCATGACACGCATCCCGGTGCCATACATCAGGTTAATCATCAAACGGTTCATACCTGACAGATGGGAAAAAACGGCACGGATCTCGTCTGGACTCAGGACAGTGGGGAGACGCCTTGGCCGCTTCGGACGCTTAAATGGTCCGATCTCTCCAAGCGGGCACTCCAAAACCTGGGAGAAAAAGAATACCAAGGCGTTCAGTGCCTGTGCCTGGGTTGCAGCGGATACCTTGCGTTTAAGGGCCAAATGCTCTAGAAATGAAGCTACATCAGCTTCGGCACAGTCGCTGGGATGCTTCGCATGATGGAAATAAAGGAATCGATTGATCCAACCGAGGTAACACCGCTCAGTGTTTGCTGCATAGTCGGGAAGACGAATCGCGACCAAAAATTTACGATACATCTCCGGGAATTTCTTTCCCAGAAGGTTACCAGGCTCCTCGACCGCCTTGTCGATCATCTCATAGGTTCGGGCAATCGTCGGATGATTTGCCTCCAACGACTGCGCACCCATAGACCAGCGATCCCAGTCAAATCCAACACCCCACGGCAGTCTCAACAAATGGCAGACGAGCAGCCGCAAGGCGTGCACCTTCTGTCGAAACTGCCATTCATGGATCTGGGGATTTCGCCCAACCGACTCGAGCCACTTTGCAGTTGTTTCAGGTGTATGAGCGCGTAGGCGGAGATGCGGATGATCAGAAATGAATCCCTCGATATGACGACGATACCAAGGCATCGACTTGGACGGCACCCTGAACGTTTTGAGTACCTCAATATACTGTCGCCAGAATCTCCCGACGCGAGGATCCTTAACATCAATCGCCGAATCCATGGCCATGTCCTCCTTGCAAGTTATATCCAGATAGAGAACAATAGTAGAACAAATGGCAAGATATCACAATATCAGTGCCAGCAAGATATCACGATATCGGTGCCGGCTAGATAATCAACTGTTAGCGGTAAATAAATCATGGATCCAGTCTCAACTGAAGCACTAGGCGAATTATTTAAGCACAGCTCAAGATGGCTGGTTAATTTGCGCCGCGCAAAAGCCGAAAGAAAGGCTGCATCAGTAAAGGCATTAAGAAAAGTTATTACTTCGTCTAGAGAGACAGCAGT
>JARROA010000026.1:0-52615 GCA_037384425.1 Candidatus Thiodiazotropha sp.
ACATAACTATAAATAAACAACCTAAAAGACGTGATAAAACACGTCTTCGAGTCGCCTAATTCCGACTTGTAAATCCTAAGTATATGAATCGTATAACCACTCTGAAGCAGAGCAGTTCTTATACGACCTATTCAATGGGTGAAATATGACTTGCGATCAGTTTCAGGCGAAACAGTTTGTACAATATCCACAGGTGTTGCGCCTGACGATAGCGTCAACGCATTCTTATGCCTAATGCAAATTAAAAAACGGACCGCCGACAAATAAATTTAAATCACATAGCAGGTTAAACCTGCCGCAACGCCCGATTCGCAAATCTCCCGGACGACAGAACCGGTTCGTTCCTCAACTGCTGTAAGCTCCGTGTAACTAACTGCGTACGCTGACACACCGGGCACTCGTAGAGTGCCTGCTCTGTCCGGTTGTCCCGTTGGACGCCTATTTCCGCCATTAAGGATTTGCAGTGTGAGCAGTGCATGTCGTTCATCTCCGGTCGATGAGTGGAGGGTGTGCCCGCTTCGCTCGGGTCAGGCGGTCGTGAGCGGAGCGGGCACGGTTGATTGAAAACTCAAAATCCTTTCAGTTGAATGCCTTAAGTCAACGCTTTCGGCATTAATCCCATTTCAGCGCGCCACCGGTCTGGTATTCAGTGACGCGGGTTTCGAAGAAATTTTTCTCCTTGCGCAGGTTGGCCTGCTCGTCGAGCCAGGGCAGGGTGGCCTCGGCGCCGGGGAAGGGTTCTTCGATGCCGAGCTGGCGGGCGCGCCGGTTGGCGGTGAAGCGGAACTGGCCGATGTGGTCCTCTTTCGAGTAGCCGAGGATCGGGTCGCGCAGGATGTAGCCGGCGTAGCCGGTCTCGGCGGCCTCGGCTTCGTCCCACATGTGGCGCAGGGCCTTGGGGTCGAGGGTGATCGTCTCTTCCTGGATGATCTGCTTGACCACGCGGATGCCGAAGGAGGCGTGCAGCACCTCGTCGCGCATGATGTATTGCAACTGCTCGGCGGTGCCCTTCATCAGGCCGCGGCGCTGCAGGGCGAAGATGGGGCTGAAGCCGTTGTAGAACCAGCAGCCTTCGAAGATGGCGGCGAAGAAGACGTAGGCCATGACGAAGTTTTGCAGTTCGTCCGGGTCGTGAAGGTCGATGTCGGCGCGCAGGATGGAGGAGAGGCGGCGGTTGGTGATCTGGATCTTCTTGTTGATCTCGGGCACCACGCGGTATCGGTTGTAGATCTCGCCCTGGTCGAGGCCGATGGTCTCGATGCAGTGCTGGTAGGTCCAGGTGTGCAGGGACTCCTCGTAGACCTGGCGCGCCTGGTAGATCTGCAGCTCGGGGGCGGACATCTTCTCCATCACCGCCAGGCCGATGTTGCGCATGGCCAGGATGTCGGAGGTGGTGAGGTAGGAGAGCACGTTCTCGTAGACGTGGCGCTCCTCCAGGGTCAGCTTGCGCTGGTAGTCGTGGACGTCCTGCGCCATGTTGATGTCGAGCGGGGTCCAGTGGTTCTTGTTGGCGTTGAGGAAGTACTCCCAGGCCCAGGGGTACTTGAAGGGCGCCAGCTGGTTGATGTCGGTCATGCCGTTGATGACCCGTTTGTCGTCGGCATTGACCGGCTTGACGTCGTGCACCACCGGCTGGCCGATGGCGCTGTCCTGCTGCGGCACCTCGGCGGGTGTCTCGTCGAGCAGGTGGCTGTAGTCGGCCGCGGCTTCCGCCACCCGGTGGTCGGGCTTGGCGGCTTCGGCCTGGACGGGCGCGGGCTGGGCGGTGGGCTTGGCGAGTGGATCGTCCCAGTTCAGCATTGTTGTTGTCCTCTCTCTTGTTAGTTGGTGGTCACTATCGCGGATTAGCTGTCCCCTGCTCTTATTGGCAGGCTTCGCAATCCGGATCGAGGATGGAGCAGGCCTTGGGCGCATCACTGCCGGTGGTGGCGCCGACCAGGTCGATGCCCTCGTTGCCGGGGCTCGATTTGACCGAGGTCTTCTCCGCGCCGGTGGCGCCGATGGAGCGCAGGTAGTAGGTGGTCTTGAGGCCGCGCACCCAGGCCAGTTTGTAGAGGTTGTCCAGCTTCTTGCCGGAGGGTTCGGCCATGTAGAGGTTCAGCGACTGGCCCTGGTCGATCCACTTCTGGCGGCGCGAACCGGCCTCCACCAGCCAGCGGGCGTCGATCTCGAAGGCGGTGGCGTAGATCGCCTTGAGTTCGTCCGGGATGCGGTCGATGGGCTGCAGGGAGCCGTCGTAGTACTTGAGGTCGTTGATCATCACCTCGTCCCACAGGTCCAGCTTCTTCAGGTCGTGGACCATGTAGGGGTTGACCACGGTGAACTCGCCGGAGAGGTTCGATTTGACGAACAGGTTCTGGTAGGTCGGCTCGATCGACTGGCTGACGCCGCAGATGTTGGAGATGGTCGCCGTCGGCGCGATGGCCATGGTGTTGGAGTTGCGCATACCCTGGATCTTGATCTTCTCGCGCAGGGCGTCCCAGTCGAGGGTCTGGCTCTCGTCCACCTGCAAGTAGTCGCCGCGCTCGGCCTTGAGCAGCTTGAGGGAGTCGATGGGCAGGATGCCCTGGCTCCAGAGCGAACCTTCGTAAGTCGAGTAGCGGCCACGCTCCTCGGCCAGGTCGGAGGAGGCCTGGATGGCGAAGTAGCTGACCGCCTCCATGGCGCGGTCGGCGAAGTCCAGCGCTTCTTCCGAGGTGTAGGCGAGACGCTGTTTATACAGCGCGTCCTGGAAGCCCATGATGCCGAGGCCCACCGGGCGGTGGCGCAGGTTGGAGTTACGTGCCTGGGGCACGCTGTAGTAGTTGTAGTCGATGACGTTGTCGAGCATGCGCATGGCGGTGGTCACCGTCTGCTCCAGCTTGTCCATGTCGAGGCCCTGCTCGGTGGTATGGGTCACCAGGTTGACCGAGCCCAGGTTGCAGACCGCGATCTCCTGGTCGTTGGTGTGCAGGGTGATCTCGGTGCAGAGGTTGGAGCTGTGCACCACGCCCATGTGCTGGTTGGTGTAGCGCAGGTTGCAGGGGTCCTTGAAGGTGATCCAGGGATGGCCGGTCTCGAACAGCAGGCCGAGCATCTTGCGCCAGAGGTCCTGCGCCTTGACCTTCTTTACCACGTCCATTTCGCCACGGGCCGCCTTCTCCTCGTAAGCGACATAGGCCTCTTCGAAGGCTTTGCCGGTGAGGTCGTGCAGGTCCGGGCACTCGTTGGGGGAGAACAGGGTCCACTCCTTCTCCTCGGCCACGCGTTGCATGAATAGATCGGGGATCCAGTTGGCGGTGTTCATGTCGTGAGTGCGGCGGCGCTCGTCGCCGGTGTTCTTGCGCAGCTCCAGGAACTCCTCGATGTCCGCGTGCCAGGTCTCCAGATAGGCGCAGACCGCGCCCTTGCGCTTGCCGCCCTGGTTGACCGCCACCGCGGTGTCGTTGGCCACCTTGAGGAAGGGCACCACGCCTTGCGACTTGCCGTTGGTGCCCTTGATGTGGGCGCCGAGGCCGCGCACCCGGGTCCAGTCGTTGCCGAGCCCGCCGGCGAACTTGGAGAGCAGGGCGTTGTCGCGGATGCTGCTGTAGATGCCGTCCAGGTCGTCGGCCACGGTGGTCAGGTAGCAGCTGGAGAGCTGCGGGCGCAGGGTGCCTGAGTTGAACAGGGTCGGCGTCGAGCTCATGAAGTCGAAGGACGACAGCAGGTTGTAGAACTCGATAGCGCGAGCCTCGCGGTCGATCTCGTTGATGGCCAGGCCCATGGCCACGCGCATGAAGAAGGCCTGGGGCAGCTCGAAACGGGTGCCGTGTTCGTTATGGATGAAGTAGCGGTCATACAGGGTCTGCAGGCCCAGGTAGGTGAACTGCAGGTCGCGCTCCGGCTTGATGGCGGCGGTGATGCGCGCCAGGTCGTACTGGGCCAGGCGCGGATCGAGCAACTCCAGCTCCACGGCGCGCTTGATATAGCCGTTGAAGTAGTCGCCGTAGCGCGCGCCCATCTCGGCCTGGGTGCTGACCGCGGTGTCGAGGTCGAGGAAGCCGAGGGCCTCACGGCGCAGGATGTCGAGCAGCAGGCGGGCGGCCACCTGGGAGTAGTTGGGCTCCTGGTCGATCAGGGTGCGCGCGCTCATGACGAAGGCCTGGGAGACGTCACTCTCCTTGACGCCGTCGAACAGATTGCGGCAGGCGTCCTGCAGGATGCGTGCGGCGTCGACCTCGGCCAGGCCGTTGCAGGCCTCCTGCACCAGGGCCTCCAGGCGCTCGGTGTCGAGCGGACGGGTGGTGCCATCGGCCAGGGTGATGTTGACCCGGTGCTGTTCGGGGATGCCCTCGACCTCGGCCCGCTTGGCGGCCTCTTCGGCCCGCTTCTGGGACTGGCGCTCGCGATAGAGCACGTAGGCGCGGGCCGCCTTGTGTTCGCCGGAGCGCATCAGGCAGAGCTCCACCTGGTCCTGGATATCCTCGATGTGGACGGTGCTGGTCTCGGGATTGCGACGGGTCAGGGCATTGACCACCTGTTCGGTGAGCTCCTTGACCAGATTGTGGATACGGCTGGAGGCGGCGGCATTACCCCCTTCGACGGCCAGGAAGGCCTTGGTCATGGCGACGCTGATCTTGCTGGGGTCGAAGTGGGTCACCTTGCCGTTGCGGCGGATCACCTGCAGGCCGCCGTTGGCGGTGGGGCTCGCCTCGGGCAGGCTGTCGTTCTCGACGGGTGGGCGGGTGACTGCAACGGAAGGGTCGGTATGGGATGCCTGTGTCGCCATCTCTGCTCCTGAAATTTGTGTCGGGTAGCCGTCGGGCGCCGGGAGCGGGAAGGCTCGGGCCGCGATCTGCCACTGGGTGGTTATTGAGTCGTTCGCAGGGTGTCGTTGCTGTTCTTCCCTGCAGGAAACCGTTGTCCGAGTTGCATGTTGGTAGACCCTGGTTCCCCTTTTGCCGTCCTGCGGGCCGGCGTGATGCTGTCTGACCGGTTCGGCGGATGGATTCTATGCCGTCCGTCTGTCTCGAATCGGTAAACACAATATATAGCACATTCTCACTATGTCAACACAAGATATTGTGCATCAAGCTGTGGAAAAGGGGTGGCTGAATGTGCTTCTACTGTGGATAAGCTCTGGGTTGTTTTGGCTTTTAGAGGGAAATCATGCAGTTAGCAGAAGGGTTGTGGAGATGGTGAAAAGTGGGTGAATTGTCGTCTCTTGGAGGCGTCTTGTGTGGACGGGATCGGGCCTCAGGTGTAGCCCTTTTCCTTTGGTGTATTACGGCAAGGTATTGGTGGGGCAGGGCTCCACCCTGCCGGTGCGGATCTAGGGGGGCCATCATGCGTGATTGTGTGAAAGGCTGTTGGCTGCGGCGGGAAAACACGCGTCGGCGATCGCGGACGATTTGGGCAGCCACTCAAGCGCTTACCACGGAAAATGGTTGGCAACCCATAGCAGATTGCGTATTGTTGATTGAGATTCGGGTCGCCTGACCAGAATACGAACAATATCTATAAAGTGATGATGAGGAGTTGTACCCATGCTTGTCAGTGAAATCATGACGCGCTCGCCCAAGACCGTGACGCCCGACACCAAGCTGATGGAGGTGGTCTCCCTGATGTGCCTGTTCCGCTACAGCGGACTGCCGGTGGAGGACGAACCGGGCCATATGATCGGGTTTATCGCCGAGAAGGATGTCCTGCACCGCATGTTCCCCACACTGGAGGATTTCAAGGACGTGATGGCGGCCCCCGACTACGACAATATGATGTATCAGTACAAGGATGTGGTGAATCTGAAAGTCTCGGACGTGATGACCAAGAACGTGATCACCGTCAGTCCCGACATGCACATCCTGAAGGCGGCCACAGTGATGGTGCGCCACAAGTTCCGCCGCATCCCCGTTGCCGACGGCGGCAAGCTTGTGGGGATGCTGAGCCTTGGCGATATCCACAAGGCGATCTTTCAGACGAATCTCGCCAACAACATGTGCTGAGAATCGGTTGGGCACAACGCCCGGCGCGGACAGATCGATAGACGAGAAAAGCGGTGCCGGGCGCCGCTTTTTTTATGGGCCGAGGATAGTGGGCGGGGCAGTTGTCTCGTCTCCAGAGGAACGTTGCGGCGAGCCGCACCCTACACACCGGTCAAAGTCGTAGGGTGCGGCTTGCCGCACCATTGGGTGGTCGACAGGCTGTGCCTGGCTCCATATGGCCGGGGCTCAGAACTCGCCGGTCGCCCCTGCCACCATCACGTCCAGCATCGCCTGATTGACGCGTATGGCGATCTCGGTCAGCTCCGGCGGCAACAGCCGACTGTTGATGAGCATGTCGAGATTGAGCATCATCAGCCAGAGCTTGCCTTCCTTGTCCTCCACCATGGCGATGCGGCAGGGCATGTAGGCGGCGTAGATCGGATCGTGCAGGATCATCTTGCGCGCATCCTCCGGGTTACAGAACTGGAAGATGTCGAGGTAGGGGGTCTTGAGTCCGCGCGCTTCCAGCTCCTTGGAGACCTGCTGACGGGCGACGAACTTGAGGTTGATCTCCGCCGCGCGCGACATCAGGGCCTGGATCGCTTCCTCTCTGGAGACGCCGTCCTTGATGCTCATCTGCACCACGGTCTGCTTGATGTCGGTAATATTGATTTCCGGTTGATCGCCGGCTGACGCGGTACCGATCGCTGCCCAGCTCAAGATCAGCGCGATGCCCAATGTCTGTATCAGTTTCATTTTTCTCTCCCGTTAAGTATCCGGTCTCAGGGGCGCCGGTCAGTTTCTGTTGTTGGGTGCCAGTGAGGAGACATAGGCCAGAATAGCCTCGATCTCCTGGTCGCTGAAATCATCGAAGGTTTCGTCTTCTGGATCGTCGTCGTGTACCCGCTTGTCCCACTGGAACATCTTGATCTGACGGAAGAGATAACGCGGATACTGAAGCGCCAGCGCGGGTATGCCTTTGCGTGACTTGCCCATGCCGTTCTTGCGGTGACAGCTCTTGCAGTCGTCCTCGTAGATCTCCTCGCCCTTGGCCAGATCACCGGGCCACTGGGGGATGTTGTTCAACTGTGGGTTGATCTTGTTGAGGTTGATGCTCTCGTAGTAGGCGGCGATGTCATCGATATCGTCTTCGCTGAGAGAGTGGAGTTCCGATGTGATGACCATGCGCGGATTGATGCGTTCTCCGTCAATGTAGGCCTCGATCTGTTTGATCATGTAACCGGCTGGCGTACCGGCCAGTCGTGGCGATGCCGGTCCGGGGGTGCCTTGCCCGTAGTGGCCATGGCACAGTGCACAGCTTCTAGCCTGCTGCTGTCCGTTCTCCAGGTCCACGCCCTGTGAAACTATCGGAAAAGTGAGGAGGAGGGTGAGTAATAGCCTTTTCATTTGTTATCGCTCCCGCTTATTGTCGGTCGTTGTTTGGTCGTTGTCGGCCGCTGTGTAGGCCTGCAGGATGATTGGCCCTCTCAGCAAAACTGGAGAGAGACCAGATGCTTTTCGGCAGGGGATTGATCTCCTTATGAACTTTGGGGGGATTGGTTTGTACTTCTTATCGTAGGTGTCTGCGTGCTTTATTTATCTGTGTTTGCACGACTTGCTGAATTCTGACAAATGAATTCGGCCGATTCAATTGTTGTCGTGTTTACTGTTTTAAGGAATTCTAAACTACTGACACCCCATGCATTATTTATTGTGCGCGACCTGCAGCCTCGCTATAGTTAGAAACAGTAACGGTGCAGATATAACAAAACAAACAAGTCGAACAGCGGTCGGCAGAGCACACTGCCTCTTCCCTATGCTCCAGGCAGTTGCTGCCTTCCCAGCGCGATCGCATTGAAATAGAACACTCCGGGAGCTCCAATGCGCTATGCCATCTTCGCAGCCTCACTACTCACTCTGGCCATGATCGAAACCAATGCAGCGGCCGGTAC
Source organism: Candidatus Thiodiazotropha sp. (assembly GCA_037384425.1). Taxonomy (GTDB): domain Bacteria; phylum Pseudomonadota; class Gammaproteobacteria; order Chromatiales; family Chromatiaceae; genus Thiodiazotropha. The sequence continues at coordinate 7,895 of JARROA010000026.1, forward strand.
CGCTGATGTGGCAATGCATGAGTATGAACAGGCACTGAAACTGACACCTAACCCGGAGAACGGGAGGCGCGTCTATCGAACCTGTGCGATCTGTCATACCCCGGAAGGCTGGGGTCTCGAGAGTGGTGCCTATCCACAGGTGGCCGGGCAGTTGCGAACCGTGATCATCAAGCAACTGGCCGATATCCGCGCCAGAAACCGTGACAATCCCACCATGCGGCCCTTTACCTCGCCTCAACTGCTGGGTGGGGCGCAGGAGATCGCCGATGTGGCCGCCTATATCTCACAGTTACCGATGACGCCCTACAACGGTGTCGGTCCCGGTATCGATCTGGCATGGGGCGAGCAGCTCTACAAGGACAACTGCACCGAATGCCATGGCGACATCGGCGAGGGTAATCTGGAGGATCATACCCCGGCCATCTATGGACAGCACTACCGCTACCTGCTGCGTCAGTTTGAATGGATCAAGATGGAGCGTCGGCGCAACGCAGACAGGAAGATGGTGAAGCAGATTCACAATTTCACCCACCGTGATATTCGGGCGGTGCTCGACTATGTGTCGCGCATCCGGCCTCCGGCGGAAAAGGTGGCGGAACCGGGCTGGATCAATCCCGACTTTCCCAAGTTCGCGCGGCCACCGGATCTCCATTCCGGCGCCGGTTATACCATCGATCAGCGGGCCGATAGGCCCGAGCGCGGAAAGGAGTGAGGGACGCGTGATAGGAACAATGAGGTTCCACTAAGGGGTCGCACCTCAACCGTATAGCCTGGATGGAGCGAAGCGCAATCCAGGGATTGTCGGGCTTGGTGCATTATTCCCCGGATTCCACTGCGTAGCATCCAGGTTACCTGCTTACACCGATCCTCTAGACAGGCGGACGGACATATAAAAAAAGCGGGGCAGGGCCCCGCTTTTTGTGTTCGGCCGATCCCTGGCCTGCTGCCGGCTCAGTTGAAGATATCGTTGGTGATATTGGTAAACCAGCTGTGGGCGTAGGCGACTTCACGCTTACGCATTTCCGGCGTGGCGTCGGTTGGGGTCAGACCACCGGAGACGGAGGTGATCTTGGAACCGTCCTCGGCCAGCTTGTAGACCGCCGCCACCGAGATACCCCAGTCGGTGCCGACGATGGAGTAACAGGTGTTGACGTAGGCCGGAGTGCCGGGCTCCTGGCCATTGAGCAGAGCCGCTACACTGGCCGCACAGACCTTCGCCTCGGAGTTGGCGGCATAGCCTGACTTCGGCATGCCGGTGGCGATGGAGGCGTCGCCGATCACATGGATACCCTTGTGAATGGTGGACTCGAAGGTATGCAGATCGATGGGGCACCAGCCGCTGTCGTTGGTCAGACCGGCGGCAAAGGCGATCTTGCCCGCCTTCTGGGCCGGGATGATGTTAAGCACATCGGCCTTGATGGTCTCGTCGAAGCCGGTGGTGACCGACATGCCGGCGGCGTCGACCTTGACCACGGCGTTGTCGTTGGAGCCCTGGGCGCTGGGTCGCCACTCGATCATGGCGTTGTCGGTCTCGTAGCCGTAGAGCGCTTTCCAACCCTGCACAAACAGCCCCTGCTTGGAGAACTTCGGCTTGGCGTCAAGGATCAGGATTTTCGACTTCGGTTTGTGCTGTTTCAGATAGTGAGCGATCTGGGAAGCACGCTCGTAGGGTCCTGGCGGACAACGGAAGGGATTCGGCGGCGGTGCGATGACCACGGTGCCGCCATCCTTCATCGCCTCGAGCTGCTTGCGCAGGGTGACGGTCTGAGCGCCCGCCTTCCAGGCGTGAGGAATATCCTCGGCCACCTTGTCGTCATAACCTTCGATGGTCTCCCACTTGAAGTCGATGCCGGGAGCGACGATGCAGCGGTCGTAGTTGAAACTCTGGCCGCCGGCGGTCTTCACCACCTTGGCGCCGGCGTCGATGGAAGTGACTACATCGTGGACCACGTTGACGCCGTGCTTGCCGAGGCCGGTGTAGCCGAACTTGATGGAGTCGATGCTGCGGTCGCCTCCCAGCACCTCGTTCGACATGTAGCAGGTGTAGTAGTCTTTGTTGGCCTCGATCAGGGTGACCTCAATGGTCGGATCGGCCATGCGCAGATACTTGGCGGCGGTGGCGCCGCCGGTACCGCCACCAACGACGACCACCTTCTTGGAGGCGCCGAGAGCGATATAGGGGGTGCCGATCATGCCGATGGCCGTGGCCGCACCGGCACCTTTAACAAAACCTCTTCGTGTGATCTTCATGTTTCTGGTTCCCCCTTATTTTGTCCAGGTGCCACGGGCGTAGAAGTTGAGCAGCGCATCGAAACCGGCGTCGCCCTCTTTCTTCATCAGCTTGTTGACCTGCTTCTTCATCTTCTTGGTCATCTCGCGATCACCCGCCTTGAAATCGGCAATGCTGTAGTGCAGGTAGGGAGTCAGCTGACCCAGCAAGATGCCGGAGTCGTCTTCCGCCGAGGCGCCGCCGTCCGCATGGCACTTTTCGCAATACTTGTCGTGCAGCTTGGCACCCTCGTCCGCCAGCGCGGCGTCGAAGGACTGCTCGGCTTTAACGAAGGGCTGCTTGCTGAAGTGCTCGCCCATGGCTTTGATCTCGTCATCGCTATAACCCTTGGCGATGCGACCCATGATGGTCGAGGGAACCTCTCCGCTCTGGAATCCCTGCATGACCTCTTCGAAATAGACGGCGGAGATGCCGCCGATCGAGGGAGTCGCGGGACCCGCGCTGGCACCATTGGTGCCATGACAACCGGCGCAGGTGTTGGCCAGCATACTGGCACTGGCACCTGACATCAGGGGCTTTTCGTCAGCGGCGAAGGCCGCTGACGAGGCGCTCAGGGCCAGTATTCCTATCAAGGCCTTCTTATGAGTGTTGTACGCCATGTTACCTCCTCTGGAATAAAAACAGGCTTACATTGAGTCGGCGGGGAGGTGAATCCTGCCGCCATGGTTGCGGGCACAGTGGTAATGGACTGTTCCCCTGCGTTCACCCAGATGGAGATCCCTGGAATACGGGTACTTTCTTATTGGCGGCTTCCATCCGATCCACCTGGGTAGTGCTCTTTGTTATTTCAGAAGGCATAAGCCTTCGGTTTATTTCAGCAGACTCAAAACCTTCTGCTGGTGCTTTTTCTCTGCGATATCGGCCGCCGTGTGGCCGTCGCGGTCTTTATCCGCTTTTCGCGCACCCTGCTGCAGCAGGAGCTGCACCAGCGCTTCATTGCCTTTGCGTGCCGCTTCCATCAGTGGCGTAATGCCATCGGAGTCCGCCAGATTGACGTCGGCGCCGGCTTGTATCAGCATTTTTGCGCTGTCGGCTTCGCCTTGGCTGATGGCCCAGACCAGGGCGCTTGCGCCGTCGCTGTCACGGGCGTTGATATCGGCGTTGTTCTTGAGCAGGACTTCAATGGTATCCGTATGTCCCTGGTCAGCGGCCAGGATGAGCGCCGTGGTGCCGTTCTTGTCTCTGGCGTCAACCGGTGCGCCGTGTTTGAGCAACATGGCGACCGTATCGGTGTGCCCTTTCTCGGCGGCCATCATCAGTGCATTGCGACCGTGCTTGTCGGAGGCGTTGGGATCGCCGCCCTTGAACAGCAGCTGCTCGACCATGTCGGTGATGCCGTAACGGGAGGCGATCATCAGGGCATCCCAGCCGGCCCGGGTACGGTCGTGCAGATGGGCGCCACGCTCCAGCAGCATGGCGGTGAGGGCGGGATGGCCGTTCTCCGCCGCGAAGGTGAGGGCGGTACAGCCGGCCACGGTGCGCGCATTGACGTCGGCGCCGCGTTCCAGCAGCACCACCACGGTCTCGAAGTTGTCGTTTTCCACCGCCATCATCAGTGCGTTCTTGCCGAACTTGTTGGCGGTATTCGGGTCGACTCCCTGGTCGAGCAGCTGCTCTACCGCTTCCACATCACCGACACTGGCGGCGAGGCGGAGGTCCTTTTCAGCCTGACTGTCACCGGCCATCACCGGGGCGGCAAGCAGGAGCAGCAGGATGGGGATGAGTCTGATGGTCTTCATGGGCTGTCTTTGGGATGTCCTTTGAATGACAGATAGGGGGTGAAAGACGATCAACCTTCGTCGGACGCCGGCTCGTCCGGTTCGTCCGGCTCTTCATGAGCGATGCCGGCATGGCAGTCGATACACTGGTCGCCGGCGTCCATCGCCCGCGGGTGGCGTTTGCGTGCGCTGCGGCCCTGTTCACTCAGATCCATGTTGGAGAACTCGTGACAGGAGCGGCACTCTCTGGAGTTCGAGGCGCGCATCTTGTCCCACACCCGGTTGGCCATGTCCCAACGATGGGCTTCGTATTTCTCCCGTGTGTCGATGGTTCCCATGATCTCGTGATAGACATCCTTGGCCGCCATCACTTTGGCCACCATCTTGGGGAAGAAGGGTTTGGGTACGTGGCAGTCGGCGCAGACGGCCTGCACGCCAGAGGCGTTCTTGTAGTGAACGGTCTGCTTGTACTCCTCGAGATTGACCTTCATGGAGTGGCAGGAGGTGCAGAACTCCATTTGGTTGGTATAGGCCATGCCCATGTTGAACAGGCCGGCGAATACGATACCGACCGCAAAAATGATGAATGCAAGAAGTAGGGATATCTTGCCACTGGAACGACGTAACGCGCCCATGGTGATCGTGCTCTCCACCCTCAAGTCCTCCGGAAAAGTCCTACTTTTCCACATGGTCGTTGTTAGATGTAACCTGCAAACGACCTTGGGCAGGTTACTTTTTTCTCGACTCCTGGATACTACGTCAACTCTTTTGCCAATGCAAAATGACTCTGTAAACAAAAACGTATGAAATTATTAGAGAAAACTAATCCTTATATTTCAGGTGACTTTACAACGCGCCCTGTTGGCTGACGAGCGCGAGATCGGCACACAGGTCTGTTCGACACGCCTGCCAAATATGTTCGAGGGGCCGCAGGCCGTCGAGATGCTGTTGCAGTCTGGCCTGCTGCTGTCTGGACATCAGTTCCGGATGCACTGTGGTCCTCAACTGATAGGGAACTCCAGAAGCGGCAACCAGCCTCACGCTCTCCCAGGCCAGTGCACCACTCCCAGGCATGCCGGTGAGGGCGGGGTAGGCTTCCGGCAGTGCCTTCACATCGAGGCCGACCCAATCGATGGACGGCAACAGGCGCGCCAGGCGTTTGGGATAGACCCCCGCGGTGTGCAGGCCGATCTCGAATCCCATCTCCCTGACTGCCTGGATGGCATCCGGCAATGCCCGCTGCTGGGTCGGTTCGCCGCCGCTGAAGACCACCGCGTCGAGCAGGCTGCGACGGCTCTCCAGGAAGGCGAGGATGTCAGGCCAGGGGATTTCGATTTCACCCTGCCGTGGCAACAGTTCTGGATTGTGGCAATAGCGGCAGCGCATGGGGCAACCCTGGCAGAAGACCACGGCCGCCAGCCGGTCGGGAAAGTCGACCGTGGTCATCGGTTCCAGTCCGCCCACCCTGAGCGCGCTTGCCGCCATCGATGCGTCTCAGTCGGCGTGACCGCCGGAGAGCAGTCCGCGGGTAGTCGACTCCTTGAAGCAACGTCGCTCGGACTGCTCCGACTGCTTGCCCGGATTGAAGGCCGATACCGGGCGGTGATAACCCATGACCCGGGTCCAGACCTCGCAGCGGGTGCGTTCCTCGTCTCTCAGCTCAATCGCGGTGTGCATGGCTCGATGCCTCCTGTTGTTTGCGTTGGATCAGTGCCTCGTCGCACTGGGGACAGAATTCGTGTTCGCCGCTCAGATAGCCGTGGACCGGGCAGATGGAGAAAGTCGGCGTCACCGTCAGGTAGGGCACGCGGAAGTTCTCCAGCGAGCGTCTCACCAGCCGCTTGCACGCCTCGGTGCTGCTGATGCGCTCGTTCATGTAGAGGTGCAGCACGGTGCCGCCGGTGTAGCGGCGCTGCAGTCGCCTCCAGATTGTAGAGGTTGCCGGTCTCCTCCTGGAACTCGACCATGCGCGTGCGAATGTGGTCGAGAAAGCGGCCGGCGAAGCGCTGGCCCCAGTCGCTGGTGATGTCGAGTTCGCCGCCGGTGTAGTTGCGGATCATCTCGTTGATGCCGTTGACGCCGATGGTGGCGAAGTGGTTGCGCAGGGTGCCGAGATAGCGCTTGGTGTAGGGGAAGAGGCCGGCGTCCATGTGGCGCTGGATCACCTTGCGCTTGATCTCCAGGCTGTTGCGGGCCAGACGCAGCAGTTCGTCGACCCGTGCCATCAGCCCCGCCTCGTCCTCCCGGTGGAGATAGCCGAGGCGGGCGCAGTTGATCGTCACCACGCCCAGGGAGCCGGTCTGCTCCGCCGAACCGAACAGTCCGTTGCCGCGCTTGAGCAGCTCGCGCAGGTCGAGCTGCAGGCGGCAGCACATGGAACGGACCATGTTGGGGCTCAGCTCCGAGTTGAGGAAGTTCTGGAAGTAGGGCAGGCCGTACTTGGCGGTCATGGCGAAGAGCCGCTCGGCGTTCTCGCTCTGCCAGGGGAAGTCGGGGGTGATGTTGTAGGTGGGGATGGGGAAGGTGAAGATGCGCCCCTTGGCATCGCCCGCCGACATCACCTCGATGTAGGCGCGGTTGATCAGGTCCATCTCCGCCTGCAGTTCGCCGTAGCTGAAGGGCATCTCCTCGCCGCCGATGATCGGGATCTGCTCGCGCAGGTCCTCCGGGCAGACCCAGTCGAAGGTGAGGTTGGTGAACGGCGTCTGGGTGCCCCAGCGCGACGGTACGTTGAGGTTGTAGATCAGCTCCTGGATATACTGGCGGACCTGGTCATAGCCCAGATTGTCCTTGCGCACGAAGGGGGCCATGTAGGTATCGAAGGAGCTGAAGGCCTGGGCCCCGGCCCACTCGTTTTGCAGGGTGCCGAGGAAATTGACGATCTGTCCCACCGCGCTCGACATGTGCCGGGGCGGCCCCGCCTCCACCCGGCCCGGCACCCCGTTGAGCCCTTCGTGCAGCAGGCTGCGCAGGGACCAGCCGGCGCAGTAGCCGGCCAGCATGTCGAGGTCGTGGATGTGGAGGTCGGCCTCGCGGTGGGCCTGACCGATCTCCGGCGGGTAGACGTGGCTGAGCCAGTAGTTGGCGATCATCTTGCCTGAGGTGTTGAGGATCAGACCGCCCAGGGAGTAGCCCTGGTTGGCGTTGGCGCTGACCCGCCAGTCTGAGCGTTCCAGGTACTCACCCACCGAGGCGGCCACGTCGAGCAGGGTGCGGCGCTCCTCGCGCAGCTGCTTGTGCTGTTCGCGATAGACGATGTAGGCGCGCGCAGTCTGCAGGTGGTTGGCGCTGATCAGGGCCTGCTCCACGATATCCTGGATGCGCTCGATGCCGGGGACGCCGTCCGGAATCCCGGCATGGGTCAGTACCTTCACCACCTGAGCGGTCAGCAGGCGGGCCTCGTCGTCGCCGAACTCACCAGTGGCCTGGCCCGCCTTGAGGATCGCATTACGGATCTTCGAGACATCGAATTCGGCCTCGCTGCCATCGCGTTTGTGGACTTTGTACGGGAGATGGAAGGTCTGTTGCGAGGCGTGAGCGGGCATGGCCGGGGATCCTCCGGATAAATGGTTTTAATCACAAGATGTATGGATGCCTATGAAGTAAAGGCACTATATCTTGTGTTTTCAAGCCGCAGACTTGATCTGGGTCAAGTGACGGTAAAATGTCATATTCGAGGGGTTGTTTTTGGTGTTCAGCGGGTTAGGTGGGATTGTTGAGAAAGCACCCTAGGTGGTGGTGTCCGAACCGGCGATTGGGAAGGCGTACGGGTTTATCGGTGCGGCAAGCCGCACCCTACCGTTCCATTCAGTGTGTAGGGTGCGGCTTGCCGCACCGAGAGTCTGTCACACGAACTGAGAACAGAGATGGAGAACATGGTGAGTCAGGGCCCCACCCTACACTTCGAAACGGGCGCTCGGGTGGGGTCTTGCCCCACCGCTGACCGTCCAGGGTCCCAGGTTGAACTGCAGACCCCGTTTGCCGGGATCAGCGCCCCTCGCCGACGAAGGGATTGCTGCGCCTTTCCTCGCCAAAGGTCGACATGGGGCCGTGGCCGGGGATGAAGCGGACCTCGTCGCCGAGGGGGAAGAGCTTCTCGCGGACCGAACGGATCAGGGTGGCGTAGTCCCCCTTGGGAAAGTCGGTGCGGCCGATGGAGCCCTTGAACAGCACATCCCCCACCTGGGCCAGGCGCTCGCCGGCGTGGTAGAAGACCAGATGGCCCGGGGTGTGACCCGGGCAGTGGAGCACCTGCAGCCGCTCTTCACCGAAACCCACTTCGTCGCCCTCCTGCAACCAGCGGTCGGGCTGGCAGATACGGGCCTCGGAGAAACCGAACATGGCCGCCTGCTGGGCCATGTTGTCGAGCCAGAAGGCGTCGTCCGGGTGGGGACCGTCGATCGGTATGTGCAGTTTCTCGGCCAGTTCGGCGGCGCCGGCGGCATGGTCGATGTGGCCGTGGGTCAGCAGAATGCGCTCCGGCGTGAGGCCGTAGTGATTCAGCTCTGCCATGATCACCGGGATGTCGCCGCCCGGGTCGATGATGGCGGCGTGCTGGCTCTTTTCACACCAGAAGAGGGTGCAGTTCTGCTGGAAGGGGGTGACCGGAATGATGGTGTAGCGCATCAGGCCACCTTCCGCAGCATGCGCTCGAGCTGGACCTCTCCCTTGGCGCCGAGGGCGATGTCGAGCACCCGCTCGTCCTTCACCAGGATCGTGGTCGGAGTGGCGCGGATATTGAACGCGCGGGCGGTCTCCATGTCCTCCATCACGTTGACCTTGAAGACCCGGGGATTGTCCTGGGCCAGACGGTCGATGATCGGTGTCATGCTGCGGCAGGGGCCGCATTTCGGGCTGTAGAAGTAGATCAGGCGGTCGCCCTCGCCGGCGCCGGTCGCGGCGCTGTCCACCGGGCGTCCCACCTGGCGACGCGCCGAGAGGTAGGTCAGCATCGGCATCAGGATGAGGAAGGCGGCGACGACCACCAGAACAATCATTAACCAGGACATGGTGACTCTCGGATGTCGTTTTGAAGTGCGCCCGCTACAATGGCCACTCTACCGAACATAAAAAAAGCAAGTGGCTGAGCGGATGGAGCAGATGGCGCTTTTTTGGGTGCTGGGGGGATTATTGATCCTCACCCTGGTGCTGGCAAGTATCGCCCAGCGCTATCATGCCTATGTTGAGGAGCGGCGGCGGCAGATCGAACGCATCCTGCGGCGGGTCGAGGAGCTGGAGGCCATCCTCGGCCAGTTGCAGGGCCTGCCGGTCCCCGCCGAGGCGTTGCTATTGCTCTATCGGGACATTCTGGCGCGTCTCGAAGTGATCCGGCAGGTACACCCGCGCCAGCCGGGAATCGCCGACAGGATTGCGAAAGCAAGTGGCGCGCAGAGCACGCTCGGTGAGAGCGCGCCACTCATCTCGGTCGAACTGAGCGAAAGCGAAATCGACCGCCTGATGCGTGGCTTGGGTCAGCTGCTCTGGATGCTGCAGGAGCGGCGTTTCGTGGTCCCGGTCGGCGAAGATGAGCGGGAGCGGATGATGCAGCGCCTCGCCCTATGGCGGGCGGAGGCCCACTATCGGTTTCATCGCCGGCAGGCGGCCGATCTGATGGCACGGGGGCAGCTGCATCAGGCGCTCTGGCACTGCGGCCAGGTGCGGCAGTTCCTGCGTGACCTGGGAACGGACAACGCCTCGATCAGAAGCTGGTATCAGGAGATCGATGAACGCTATCGGACGATTTCCGCGGAAATCAGCGGTCAACCCTCGGAGTCGCCGCCGGAATCGCCTTCGGAGTAACCGTCGACCGGCTCTGAGATGCGGTGGTTTTCGTCCAGCCAGTCACCCAGGTCGATCAGGCGGCAACGTTCGCTGCAGAAGGGTCGCCAGCGGGATGCGGGGCTCCAGGGTACGGGCTTGCCACAGGTGGGGCAGGGGACGGTCGTGGTTTTCTCTGTGGGGGATCGTTGTGTCATCTTTCCAGGTGCGGGATCTCTGAATGTCGGGTACAGGCACGGCCGTTGATCCTGTCAGCCTGCCGTTTGGCCCTGTTTGCGTTTCTTTTCCCTTTTTTCTTTGTACATCAAGGCATCAGCCTGGTCCAAAAGTTCATCAAAAGTGTGATCGGCAGTGGGGTGCTCACTCACTTCCCCGGTACTGTAACTGATGCGGTAACGTCGATTCGTCTGGCTGTTGGTCTGCTCAACCGCCTTTTGCAGGCGGGCCAGGGCCAGTGACAAGTCGGCCTGCTTGGCGGCGACGGCGAACTCGTCGCCACCCAGACGGGCGACCACGTCGCTTTGGCGGAAGTTATGCTTCAACAGTGCGGCGAAATCGCATAACAGCTGGGAGCCGATTTCGTGGCCGAGGGTGTCGTTGACCTGTTTGAGTCCGTCCAGGTCGAAGAACAGCAGACTCATCGGCGCCTCTTCCCGCAGGCACTCGTAGAAGAGGTGCTCGCCCAGCAGGTAGAACCCCCGACGGTTGTGCAGCTGGGTCAACTCGTCGGTGAGTGAACTCTGGCGTAAATCGTTTTCGAGCTGGTTGATCTTGCGCGCCAGGACCAGCACCACGACGAGGAAACCGATGATGCTGAGCGAGACGGTGAGCGATGAAGATTGTGGAATCGACATCCAGCCGCTATCCACCAGATTGGCGCCGAAGCCGACGACCAGGAAAGGCACGATCACGATCCAGGGGGCGATGAGACGGGCGATATGCCCGCCGATGCCGACGCTCACCAGCACCGAGAAGGGACCCATGTGGATTCTGCGTACCAGCTTCGCATAGGTGAGCAGGGCCATGCAGAGCAGCGTATGGGGTGAGGTCAGGGTCTGTGGCGATTGTCCGTAGAGATTGGTGGCGCCAAACAGATAGGCGGAGAGCACCACCAGGGTCAACAGGGTGAGCGCCAGTGTCAACAGGTCGGAAAGCCGGGCGCGGGTCTCGCGTCCCAGCGGTTCGCTCAACAGGATCAGGGAGAGCAGGGTGAAAAAACTGGCGGTCTGCAGCGACATCCTGCCCGGCATGTCGGATTGGGCGTCTTTGGCCAATAAGGTATCGATCGGTGACACCACGTCGGTCAGGTGGCCGAGCAGGGCGGAAACGCTGAGGGTCAGGATTACCAGGCAGAGCAGCCTGCTCGCCACCAGTGACTTGGCGGAGCAGTTCGGTTTCGCAATGGTCATAGCCCCGACGGTAAGCAGGATCGAGAGGGCGGTATTGGCCTTCATCAAGTCCCAGCCGTCCGGCAGCAGGTGTCCAGCGGGCGGTATCAGCCAGGCGATCAGTACCAGGGCCGCTACAGCGGTGACGATGACATAACTCGCCTGGTTGATCTGCAGCAGACGATTCAGCAACTTGGGGTCTGGTTGGCCGGATGTCATGTCTCAAACGTCCCTGTTATGACGCTTCAAGCGTTGTTTCGATCTGATATGGCAGTAGACGCTTTGGGCCGACGTGTGGTGCCGGTACTGCAGATGCTGAGTGACGGATTTGCGGTGGCATGTCCTGGATTCAGAAAATACAGGCAGTCAGCAGAAACTCCACGTTGCGATTGGTCTGGGACGGCTTGCCGGTATCAACGGCCTCTAAGAAACGGATACTGAAACGGTTCTTGTTGCCGCTGATCTCGGTGAACACAGTGGAACTGCGGGGCAGACTGACGCGGATCATCTGTGTCGGTGCCGAGCTGTCCAGGACGCGCTGAAAAAAGCCCTGCTCAGCCAACTCGCGGGTGGGCAGGTTGCTGTTTCTGACCAGGTTCAGCAGCAGCACCACCGCTTCGCGTACCGGCAACAGTTCATGCATCCAGTCGCTCATCTGTCGTTGGCGCACCTCATGTGGTTGGTTCAACCAGTAGTGGTATTGCGGTAGATCGAAATTGCAGTTGCCGCCCGGGATGCTGCTGCGTTGCAAAATGGTGCTCAGGAACTCGTCCTTGCGCAGTTCACGGGCGATCTGGCCGTTGAGGCGATAGACCTGGTGGATGGCCTGCTCCAAGTCGTCGAGCACCTGGCCCAAGGCCTGCATATCAACGCCCGGTTGCAGGCGGACGCGTTCAAGATTGCTGGTATGACGCTCCAGTTCCTTGAGGATCTCTGTCTTCAGATCGCTGCGGCCGAAGATGCTCATGATGCTGAGCAGACCGTCGATGGCCGCACGATTGCTCCAGGGATCGGCCTGCGGGCGGAAATGGTCCACCTGCAGGAACAGATGCTCCAGGCGCAGAAAGGTGCGAATCCTTTCGTTCAGCGGATGTTCAAAATGGATCAGGTCTGCCACGAAACGTTGTTTGCCGGTTGAGTTTGGTAATGGCTGGTTATTATGTCAGGGCCGGTCGATGACCGCTAACCGGGGTTCGATTCTATTGGCGCTTTTGTAACACGGTTGGCAGGTCGCTCCAAACCGATCAACCCCGCACGCCGGGGCTGAGACTGAAACTGTCCAGAATATGGACATAGTTGACCCGCTCGAACTCCGCCGGATCGGCGATCGAGCGCTGACTGACACGGCCACGAAACTCTTCGACCGATTCGAACCCCTGCTCCTCCATCCAGGCTTCGACGCCGGCGACGATGTTACCGATGGCCTGCGGACCCTGCTCCAACAGCAGGCTGCAGAGGTGCACCACATCGGCACCCGCCAGCAGCAGTTTTATGGCGTCTTCCGGTGTGTGTACGCCGCCGGTGGCGCCCAGTGACAGCGACGTGCGCCCGTGCAGGATGGCGATCCAGCGCATGGCCAGCAGGGACTCAGCCGAGGTGGAGGTATGCAGGCTGTGGGTCAGGCGGAGATTGTCGATATTGATGTCGGGCTGGTAAAACCGGTTGAACAGCGAGACACCGCTTGCGCCAGCCGTCTCAAGTTGCTTCACCATGTTGGCCACCGAACTGAAGGCGGGGGAGAGCTTCATGTTGATCGGGAGCGAGACCTGTTGTTTGAGTTGGGTCAATAGCTCCACATAGCGCTGTTCGACTTCAGTGCCGCTCACATCCACGTCCGCCGCTACCTGGTAGACGTTCAGTTCCAGGGCGTCGGCGCCGGCCTGCGCCATCTCCTGGGCGTGGGAGATCCAACCACCGGGTGTGGTGCCGTTGAGGCTAGCGACCACCGGAATCTGCAAGCGCTCTTTCAACTGTCGCAGGTTCTCCAGATAACGCTCCTGCCCATTGGAGAAATCGTAATGGCTGGGGAGAAAGCTGTCCGCCTCGGCAAAGCCGATCTCCTGATGGTGCAAGAAACGCACCATGGTCTCCTCCTCGGCCGTGACCGCCTCTTCGAACAGGGAGTACATGATGATGGCCGAGGCGCCGGCATCCTCCATGCGCAGCGCATCGTCGATGCTGCGCGACAGCGGAGAGGCAGAGGGCACGAAAGGGCTGGCGAGTTCCAGGCCTAGATAGTTGGTAGTGAGATCCATGGCGTTTCTCTCAGATGCCGGGGTGGTCTTACTATTAAAGAGTATTTCCGGGCGATGTCCAAATCAGGATGATGGACAGTGCCTGGTGGAGGGGGGTTGGAAGTAAGAGGGAGACTGATTTGACGGATCGAGTGTAGAGAGTCCTGTTTACTGGACTGCAGTGTCAACTCATTGTAGAGAGCGACAGACTTGATGCTAGTGCCAACCTTCGTTGGAGCGAAGCTCCCATCTTAAAGATTGGTTGATAAACGGCAATAGCAATAAATCCACTCCAGGCGAAGCTCCCTACTAAACTGGTCAGAGCAAGTCCGTAAGCTATCTTTAAATGCGTTTCCTGTACTCTATGCCGTAACCAGATATAAATGGTACTGGCAAGGGAGATTGCGACGATCAAAATGCTTACTATCCAATAGGCCTTCAGCGCAAGCATGATCATTGGTGGAATGGAGGCGCCGAAACCTGTAAAGAGGCTGCTAAACCGTGGCGTCACTATTATGAACCAGCAGGACTGAAATATAATGAGCAGAGCGAATGCGACTGATGAATATCGAAGCAACATACTACCCATGGATTGGGTTTCCATTGGTTCAGAGTCCAAAGTTTGCTCCTGTCATTTGTTAACGCCTACCATCAGCGGCGCGCCTTTAGCGCGCCTGTTGAATGGTTTTGTTAGCAATTTATTCCCATTCAAGCTCAAAAAATACACGCTGTGCATTTCTTCCAGAAAGAACGTCAAAGTTTGGGAGTGATTTGAATTTCGACTGATCAATCTTGCTTATTTCTGATACATCCCCACCATCATCTATAAAAGCACTTACAGCTTGGCGTAGTTCAAATAGATAATCGTAGGTATCATGTTTCGCTTGGCCAATGTCAGTTACAGAACCATGACCAGGAACAATAAATTTAGGATTGAACTTAGCCATTGATTCATAAACCGCCAACCAGCTTTTGCTATTAGAGTGATCAAGTACACCTAACAACCTATCTACAAACACAATATCACCGGTGAACATGACAGACTTATCTTTTATCCAGACAAAGCTATCTCCCGGGGTATGAGCTGGCCCTTTGTGGTAAATTTGGAAAGTAATACCACCCAGCTCAAATTTATACTCATTTTCGAAAGTTATGTCTGCGTAGACAGGAGTGGTTAATTTGACAGCACTATCACCAACCAGATTGCCAAGCATAAAAAACTGATCTTTCACACGCTCTTTTTGATCCTTCACCGCACTAGCACTTGCGATAATTTCTGCTCCTTGTTTTTTGAAAAAATCGTTGCCAAGCCAACGATGATCCTGCCCGCCTGTATTGATTACTTTAATAACAGGTTTGTTGGTAACAGATTTAATGACTTGTGAAATAGCCTTAGCTCCTTCGTAAGTGCCGCCTGAATCAACAAGAACAACACCCTTGGTAGTTACCACAAAACCAAATGTAGCATTGTTTCCAAAATTCTCGGGGGTGCGATTCCCCAACTCCCCTACAATGGCATATACATCCTTGGTAACAGTTTGTACCTCTAGTTGGCCATTAGCCCAAGCATGATCTAGGAAACCAAACAGACAGACCAATACGTAAATAAATATGTAATTTCTCATATTCTTAAAATCTCTAATATTGCTAACGTTGAAGCTGTGCGGCTCAAACGAAGCGCAGCGTAGTTTGCGTCCGTACGAGTGCCTTGTTAGCCGTTTCCATATGACCGTGTTTTCGTTGACTTTGATCTCACCCATAGTCGGATAAAGGCAAATAAAAGTATAAAAAAGAATAAAGTTGTCAGCCCGCTTTTAACCATAGTAGAGACGCTAGACAACACAACCTGGGTTTTAGTGATGTCTGGATAATTCAGAATCATCAACACAATTTGGATGTTTTCAAGATAATCAAATATGCCTGCAACAATAGGGACTAAACACAAATAGAAGATTCTTGAACCTTTTTCATTCCTTTTCAAGAAAAGCCAGGCCAACATAAGAAATGATGAAATAGAAAAGAGCGCAGGATAAATAAAATCGAGCGGGAGTTGCCTGCTAAGATATTCTTTTCTGCCGTCATTTCCTAAAGCAGATAACAACTTTACAGCGTCATCATATGAGTATCCACTTGGCGATAAATCAAATATTTTCATTTCTGGTGCATATGACTCGACGCCTGGAATTGTATGAAACAGCATCAATAAATACACAGCTAGTGACGGAATGAAAAATATTAAGACATTCCTGCCACTAGCAGTGCCTAGTATTTTATTAATTAATCTATGCATGATTGAGTCTGTCTAAGTTTCTTCATTCGGACGGCTAACATTGAGTAGCAGGCGATCTTCCCCTATTCCACCTAATTGCAGTCTTGGGTGTGCGAACTGCCTGCTATTCCTCGTAAATCTGTGGTATAGCCGGTGATTAACACGTTATTTTTCGTGCAAATTGCCTGCTATCTACTGGGTGGGAGATTGGAAAAGTTATTGGACAACCTCCTTGTTTCTGCCATTTATAAACTAGCAAACAGTCAGTTACCAGTACTTTGGTCAAGACTGCAGTGTAGATGCGTCGTACAGGCTTTGGGATTTACGTGCGATTTGCCTCACCGGATCGGTTTGTTGTTTGACCAAATGCAGGAATTAAACTACTCTTCGGGACGAAAGGATACATTATGAGAACAAAGATATGGACAAACAGACAGAAAAATCACCATTTTTACAACAGGATATTAATCAGATTCGAGTCCGTCACTATAGCCGTCGTACGGAGGAGACCTACCTTCACTGGATCAAACGCTACATCTTCTTTCATAACAAAAGCCACCCAAAGAATATGGGGGAGCGGGAGGTCGCGCAGTTTCTGACCGATCTTGCTGTTCGGGGGAATGTGGCGGCTGCCACACAGAATATTGCACTTAACGCGTTGGTATTCATGTACCGGCATGTTTTGGACCGGCCGTTACAGGAGATACACGGCGTTGTCCGTGCGAAAAAGCCACAGCGCTTACCTGTCATTTTGACACGCGACGAGGTTGCCCGGGTTCTTTCCAGGTTGCAGGGACAGTATTGGCTGATTGCCTGTCTTCAGTACGGCTCGGGATTACGGTTGATCGAAAGCGTCAGACTACGTGTTATGGATCTCGAGTTCGAGCATCGTGCTGTCTATGTGCGAAACGGCAAGGGGGGGAAGGACCGTGTTGTGACTCTGGCCGACGAACTGATTACTCCGCTGAGAAGGCATCTGGAGGTTGTGCGTACACAACATGAACGTGATCTCTCCGACGGATTCGGTACTGTCTATCTGCCCCATGCGTTAGCGAAAAAATACCCAAACGCTGAACGCGAATGGAAATGGCAATATCTGTTTCCTGCTGGTCAGCGCAGTATTGATCCGCGTTCTGGCGCTGAGCGCCGTCACCATCTCGATGAGAGTTGTGTCAGAAAAGCGGTTACCGGAGCTGTTCGGGCAGCGGGTATCAACAAAAAGGCAAGCTGTCATACCTTGCGGCACTCCTTCGCAACCCATCTTCTTGAGCGGGGGCAGGACATCAGGACCGTACAGGAGCAGTTGGGACACAAGGATGTGCGTACGACCCAGATCTATACTCACGTGATTCAACGAGGAGGTTCCGCGGTGCGCAGTCCCTTGGGGGATATTGTGTCGTTGAAAGAATAAGTTTAGTTGTGTGTTTGATTCCTGGATTCCGCTTCGCTTCATCCAGGCTACCTCTTGCGCACAATGCGTACGTTAAGAATCGGGTTGAATCAGCACCAATCGGGTTTAGTCCAGCAGTTCCTGATCAATTCCGCCGTGGGCGCGGATGGCGGGGAGCAACTCCCGGTCGGCGAATTCGCAGCCGGTGGTGCCGGGGTCGCTCTGGTTCTGTTTGTCGGCGGCTTCCAGGGCGTGGCCGCCGTGGTTGTTCAACAGTTCCAGCAGTGGAAGGTATCCCGGTTCCCAGGCGGTGACGTCGCCGAAGCGCTGGCGCAGGCCGGCGAGGATGGCTATGCCGGCATAGTCGAGGTCGCCCCAGAAGGCGAGGGGGCCCGGTGGTTCGGCCTGCTCGAACCACCAGCGCTCGAATCCGGCCTGCCATTTTGATTGACCCTCACCGGTGTAGTGGAGTCGGACGCCGTCGCGTTGTCGCAGCCGCTCGGCGGTGCCGCGAAAACCGGCGGCGTAGATCAGTGCCAATCCCTTCGCTTCCGGTGGACGGCCTTCGCAGGCGAGGGTGTAGCTGTCCTGGTTTTCGATGAAGAGCACGCCGTTGCAGATCGCTGGCAGATAGACGTTGATCAGCAGTGGTCGCGGTTGCAGCGGGAGGTCGGGAAAGAGGGCGCGCAGCAGGGGCTCACGCTCGTCGAGGCGTTTGGAGTCGCCGTTGAAGTGGCGGGCGCTGAGTTGGCGCAGGGTCAAAGGCGTTTTGATCATGCCTATCGAGGCGAAGGCTGCCACCACTTCGGCGTCGCTCATGCCGGGGATGGCGATGCGCCGTTTCAGCAGAGGTTCGATGGTGCCGGGGAAGGCGCCCTTGGCCGCTTCGGTTTCGACCGCTTCGCGCCAGGTGTGGATGGCTGGAGTTTCGGCGGGCCGTTGCAGCCAGTGGCGTAGGGTCGTTTCGGCGTCGGGCTCGAAGGCGAGGCGAGCGCCTTTCCAGTCCGGATCGTAGGGAGCGCGTTTGCCTTTGACGATGGTGCAGAGGTTTTGACTGGCCAGTTGGTTGATGAAGTGCCAAAGGCGGTCGGCGTCATCGTCCTGGCGTTTGAGGCCGGGGAGCTGTTTTTCCAGTGGGATGTAGAGCCGTTGGCTGCGTGCTTCGCCCGGTTGCTTGTCGAAGCGATCGAGCACCGCGCCGAGCAGGGCGAGCAGTTCGGGTTCGTCGCGCAGCCAGGGTGGGGTGGGGCGGTCAGGTCGTTTGGGTTTGTATGCTTCACTCACTGTTGTTCTCTCCTCGCCCGGGTCCAGAGGGACGGTACATCATGTTAGCCCGTAGCCCGGATGGCGCGCAGTGGAATCCGGGTGGTTCGAGGCAAGATCCGGTCCCGGATTCCGCTGCGATCCATCCGTCTACTGACTTAGGCTTGATGTCACGATTGTGAGGGGGCTTCGAGGACATCTTCCATGAAATCCAGTTCCGCCTGCTGGTAGATGGTGCGGCGGTGCTGGGCCCACAGCGCCTGGATGCGTTCCCGGTTGCAGACCTTGCGGTCGACCAGCACCCGGGTCTGCAGCTGGCCGCGAGGCGGACTGGGGACCTTGGCGAAGACGAACTCGTTGCTGATCAGATCCATGAAGGGACCGCACTTGCTGGTGGGCATGATGAAGATCAGCTGCAGCCCCAGGGCCTCGGTGAGGTAGCCGATCACCTCGCGGGAGCGCTGCTCGTCCATGTGCATGAAGGCCTCGTCCACCAGCACCATGCGCAGGTGGTTCTGCCCCTCGGCGAAACGGAAGGCGGAGGTGATGGCCGCTGAACGGATGATGTAGGCGGGGGTCTCCAGCTGGCCGCCGGAGCCGGTGCCGTATTCGGAGAGGGCGATCGGCGGCTTGCCCTCCACCTCTTTGTAGATCTCGTAGCGGCGGTAGTTGCGGTAGTCGGCGATGCGCTCCAGCTCGCGCAGGGCCTTGTGCTGGTCCTCGTCGAGCAGCAGGCTCATCAGCTCGTCGCGCACCGCCGCCGAGCGGGCCGAGAGCTGGGCGTTGAAGAGCAGGGTCTCCTCGCCCAGGGCGGGGATCTTCATCACCTCTTCGAAGAAACGGGCGTAGTCCCGGTACTCGGGGATCCAGGCGCTGTCGAAGCGGAAGGTCTCCCGGTCGGCGCCGAAGCGGTGGTGCTGCAGCTCCCGGTTGAGTAGTTCGATCTGGCGCTGGCCGTCGTTGATGGCCTGGTGGATCTGGTGGCAGAGGTGGGTGACGAAAGTGCTGTTGAAGCTCTCTTTCAGGCGCTGCAGTTCGTTGTGCTTGTCGACCAGGATGTTGTTCTTGAGCAGGTTGTAGACCCGGTCGAGCTCCTGGCGCACGCCGCAGATGCTCTTGAACAGGGCGCTGTCGTAGTCGCCGTCGAAGCCGCTGTACCAGATGGCATCGTTGGGGCGGCACTGGCGGTTGTGCTCCTGGATGGTATCGTCCAGCGTGCGCTCGCTCTTGTGCAGCTGGCGTTCCAGTTCGGCGCGCTGCTCTTTGAGCTGCTTCGGCTCGATCTCGGGGGCCTCGGCGTCGGCCCGGTCGAGACAGGCCTCGGGGTCGAAGGCGGGCCACACAGGATGCAGATCGCGCAGGGCCTGCTCGCACTGCTCGGCCTTGAGGGTGGCCTGCTCCTGCAGATCGGCAAGCCCTTTGATGGCGCGCTCGGCCTGGGCCAGCTGCTCGGCCAGCTTGCCCTTCTCCTCGCTCTGAGTCTGGGTCTGCTGGCGCAGCTCTTCGTCCTGTTCCCGCAGCTGGTTCAGCTTCGTCTCCAACTCTTCGTGCTCGCCCAGGTCGAGGCTCTGTAACAGGTTGTCGAGCCGCTGCAGATCGCGGCGGATCTCCAGCATGGCGGTGACGCTGTCGGCATGGCTGACCGGCGTCAGGCCGTCGATGGCCTTGAGCAGGTTGGCGCTCTCCTGCATGCGCTGGTCGGCTTGCTGCCAGTCGTCGAGGATCTGCTCCAGCTCGTCGCGCTTGGCGGCCAGCGCCCGCTCCCGGGCGGCTTGGCCGAAGACCAGCTCGCCGTCGGGCAGGTCGCAGCGAAACATTGTGTAGCCGCCCGAGCCCATGCCGTCGGCGGTGAGGCCGCGCCGGGTGTGGCGCAGGGTCTGCGCCGAGTCGACCCTTACCAGGCTGCCGTAGCTGGCGCTGAGGTAGTCGCGTGCCACCGCGTGGGTGAAGGCGAGCACATGGACGATGGAGTCTCTGTCGAGCTGCAGCCGGGCGGCGTCCTCGGCCGCTTTGTGGCCCTGGATCACCTTGGCCCGGTTGTCACGGCCGGGCAGGGCGCGCACGATGCGGATCGCCTCCGCCTCGTGGTCGGGGTCGACCAGGATGCCGAAGCGGGCGCCGCCCAGGTAGCCTTCGATGGCCGCCTGCCAGCGGGGATCGGTCACCTCCACATGGTCGCAGAGCACCCGCGGCTCGGCCTGGGGGCACTGTTCGCGGATCGCCGCCAGGGCGCGCTCCACGTAGGGGGGATAGCTGACCTGGCGCGACTCCAGGCGATCGATCTCCGCCTGCTTCTGGCGCTGCTGGGTGGCGAGCTGGTCGTAGCGGCGGCGGCGCTCGCCGGCCAGTTCGGCCAGGCGGTCGCGGCGGGTCTCGCCGCTGCCGTCGTCCTCGCGCAGCTGGCGATGCAGCCGGTTGATCGCCTGCTGGGCCTCGCGGGCCTGGTCGAGGTAGGCCTCCAGGGCCGCGAGGTCGCCGGTCAGGTCCTGCTGCAGCAGTCGGCTCAGATCGACCTCGCCCCGTTTGCCCTTGGTCTGGGCCTCGCGGGCCAGGGTGATTGTCTCAAGATCGCTGAGCTGGGGCAGCTCGGCGCTCAGGTCGGACGACTGCAGGCCGCCGGCGATGAGGCTCAGGTGACCGGCGTTGTGCTGCACCTGGTTGTCCTGGGTCAACAGCTCCCGGCCCTGCTCGGCGAGGCGCTGGCGGGCCTGTTCCTGCTGGCGCTCCAGGTCGTCCTTCTGGCGCAGGGCATCGATGCCGAGGCGCTGGGCCTCCAGCTCTACCAGCTGTTCGCGCAGCTGTTGGCGGCGCTGCTCGGCCAGGCTGATCTCCCGGTCCAGTTCGGCGGCCCGCTCGCGCAGGTGCAGCTGGGTCTGCTTGGTTTCCAGGTAGGCGCTCTGGCGCTCCAGGTAGTCGTGACGGGCGAGGGTGTAGTCGAGGGTGTTGAGCTCGAGCCAGCGCTCGATATAGTCCTGGCCATGCCCGGAGGCCTGGCGCAGCCGTTCGATGCCCTCCACCAGTCGACGCGCCTCCTGCTCCATTTCGTGGATGGTCTTGAGCTGGCCGGCGACGGTGCGGATCGCCTCGCCCAGGTCGCGTCGTTCGAGGATCTCCTCGGCCACGAACTGGTTGATGCTGCTGACCGGCTTGTAGGCCATGAAGCGGGAGAAGGCGCGCGCCGCCGCCACCGCCTCGCGCTCGGTGACCTGCTCGCCGCGCCCGCGCAGGGCGGCGTAGAGTCGGCGCAGGTAGCCCTTCTTGGTGTCGTAGCGCTCCACCGCCCGCTTGCCGAAGGTCAGGGCCAGGCTGTTGGGCAGCTGCTCCAGGGGGATCACATGGCGTTCGCCCAGCTCCTCGCGCTGCAGCTGGCCGATGGTGAGTTCCACATTGGGCAGGATGAAGAAGACCGCCTCCTCCTGGCGCGCCACCGTCTGGCTGCTGCCCTGCTCCAGGTAGGCGCGCACCGCGATCAGGGCCGTCAGGGGCTGGGCGGTCTCGCCCTGGGTGGGGTGGAAGACGGCGGCCAGGTAGCCGTCGCTGGGGTCGAGGCGGGCGTAGCTGCCGTCGTCGCAGCCGAGCACGTAGGAGGCCAGGGTGCGCACCCGCTTGCCGCCGCGTCCGCGCTGGGTGGTCTCGTCCTGTCCCGGATTGAACTGGAAGAGGTTTTCGTGGGCGGCGGTCATCACCGTCTGGATGGCGTCGGCGGCGGTGGTCTTGCCCGAGCCGTTGCCGCCGGAGAGCAGGTTGATGGGGCCGAACTCGAACTCCCCGTTGGGCAGGTTGCCCCAGTTGACGTAGATGAAGCGCTTAAGAAACATCCGCGTTCTCCTGCTCGTCGTCTGTGTCTGCTTCATCCGTCATCTCGTCATCCGTCGTGTCATCATCGTCAGTTCCCGGCAACCCCTCCTGCAGCGCGGCCAGGGCCTCCTCGCCGACAAAGTCGACGATCATCGGATGGATGCGCAGCCAGCTCTCGCCGCTGTCGATGTCCTCCTCCTGGCGGAACTCGACCAGGCGCAGCTGCTTGAGCCGCTGGAACAGCCGCCGGCGCTCGGTCACCTTGTCGGGCAGAGGGCGGCCGAGCAGGTTCTTCATGGCGATGCCGAGGGATTCGAAGGACTCGGCGACGAAGCCCCGCTCGTCGAGCTTGCCCTCGCGCAGGGCCTTGTCGTACTGCACCCGCAGCACCAGCAGCAGGGCCACCTCCTGCTGGGTCAGGCGGGCGCGCAGGCTGCCGGCGAAGGCCTGTTCGACGGCCCCCTCCATGCCGGGCAGTTGGGCGCCGGGGGGCAGCAGGCGCAGGTATTCGAAACGGTGGTCGATCTGCAGGCCGATGCCGAACAGGTCGAGCAGCTCACGCACCGGCTGTTCCACCCGCTGAAAGCGGTCGTAGAGCTCTCGCTCGGTGTTACTCTCGTCACGGCTGAGGATGCCGTAGTTGAGCAACCGCACCAGCAGTTCGCGCAGTTCGTCGAGGGAGACGGCGCTGGCTTCCAGGCGTTGTTCCAGGTAGTCGTGGAGGGTCGGTTCCATCAGTGTTCGTCGCTTGTTCGGTTGATCAGGTTAGTGGTGAGGCCCTGTCCCATTCTACCGGGTGGGCAAACCGTACCCGAGAGATGAGCGGAGTGTAGGGTGGGGCCTCGCCCCACCGAATAGCCGCCATGGCCACCGGCCCTTCGTACCGGCGGCGCAGGGTGACAGCGTATTTACGGTGCGGGCTACTCGGCATCGTCGATCAGCTCGATTGTGAACTCGTCCATCGCCTCGTAGTAGTCGCTGCTGGCGCGCACGCCGGTTTCGCTGACGCGGAAGTGGTAGCCGCCCCGGCTGGCGGTACCGGCCTCGATCACATGGGCGGCGCGCAGCAGGTCGCGGGCGTCACGCACCGGCAGGGTGGTGCTGCGCAGGGTGCGCCCGCCGGCCAGGGTCTCCACCAGGTATTCGCGCAGCTCCTGGTTGTTGAGGGAGAAAGCACGCTCCAGGGCCTGCTCCACGAAGAGTTTGCGCAGGGCCTGGGGATCGTTGGGCAGCTCCGCTTCGACCCGGCTGTTGACCCGGCGGCGGCTGCGCGGGCCGTGCAGGCGCAGGGTCTCGGGATCGGCGAAGCCGACATTGAGGGTGGCGAGCCGCTCGCCGGCGGCGGCGAGACGTGCCGCGTAATCGTCGTCATCCAGGGTGGCCAACCGGCGGCAGACGCCGATGAACTGGTTGCTGGAGGCACCGCTGAAGCTGAGCTGGCGGATGATGATGTCGGCGCGGCGGGTGAAGCCGTGCAGGGCCCGGCGCAGGGCCGGCAGCATCACCTCGCAGGCGGCGTGCAGGCGGGCGTCGATGCCGTCGAGGATGTCGAGATAGAGTGAGCGGTCGAGCTGGCCGATCAGCTCCGGTGCGGCCCGGCGCAGCTCCCGCTCCGCCTGGGCCTTGAACTCGCGCTGCTTGCGCCGGGCCTTGCCGATCAGCTTGGCGATCTCGTCGCGGTACTTCTCCACGCTGTCGGCGGAGAGGCGGATCGCCAGGTCGGGCATGAAGCGCTTCTCCATGAAGTCGAAGAACTCGTCGGCGGCGCGCTGCACCACCTGTTGCGCTTCCACGTCGCGCACCAGCTGGCGCTTGCGCTCGTCCAGCTCGGTGATGATGTCGGAGAAGTCGGAGACGATGCGCTCGGAGTATTCGTAAGCGTCGAGCAGGTCGTAGACCTCGCCCCGGTCGAGGAAGGCGCGCAGGGCGTTGCGGGTGTTGCGGGTGTTGCGGTGGCGGGTGCGGAAGCGTCCGCCGGCGGTCTCCACCATGGGTTGGGTGAAGAGGCGGCCGGTGCGGGTGAAGGCGTAGCTGCTCTGCAAGGTCGCCTCGTCGGTCTGGCGTTCGATCCAGCCGTGTTCCAACAGCAGGTTGAGTACCCAGTTGGCTTGCTCGCGCTCGCCCCGGGGCGCCTCCGCCTCGTCGTCGCCGTCGAGCAGCGGGGTGCGTGTGATCGCCTCGGCGAAGACCTCCAGCACCTGCTCCCGATCGCAGATACGGCTGTAGTCGGCGTGGGTGGTGAAGAAGCGGGCGTAGAGGGCGCTCAGGCAGGCCACCACCTGTTCGCGGTATTTGCCTGTGAGCGGGCGGAACAGGTGGGGGTGGTCTTCGGTGAAGAAGAGGGAACGGGCCTGATGCATAGAACCGCGAGTATACCCTCAGGGGGCGGGTGGAGAAAATTCGGGCCGCCGAGGGGTGTGAATCTCCGGGAACGGGGGCTGGGGTGGCGAGGTATTTATAACGCAAAGCGCGCGATGAAGCGCAAAGACCGCAAAGGGTTATCCCTATTGGCTTCGCGAATGGGCCGGTTCAAGGCGTAGGGTGCGGCAAGCCGCACCCTACGCGATGGCGTTACTCCTTCTGTGTCTCGGTCTCCGCTTCGGCCCGCGTGACTGCCAGGTGCGCCAGCTGCTCGTAGAGCTGGTACTTGGTCTTGATCTGTTTTTGCGCCTGACGCAGGAAACGCTCCGACGCATCCGGGTGGGTGCGTTGCAGCACACTGAAGCGGGTCTCGGTGGAGGCGAAATCCCGATACGGGATGCTGGGCTCCTTGGAATCTATCTTGAGCGGATTCTCTCCCTGGTCCGTACGCCGCGGGTCGTAGCGGAACAGCGGCCAGTGTCCCGAGTCCACTGCCAGCTCCTGTTGCCGGATGTTGTTCGAGAGATCGACGCCGTGGGCGATGCAGGGCGAGTAGCAGATGATCAACGAGGGACCGTCATAGGACTCGGCCTCGAGGAAGGTGCGCAGGGTTTGCACGTCTTTGGCACCGAAGGCGACCTGGGCCACATAGACGTTGCCGTAGGCCATGGCCATCAGGGCCATGTCCTTCTTGTTGGTCGGCTTGCCGCCGGCGGAGAACTTCGCCACCGCGCCCAGCGGGGTGGCCTTGGAGGTCTGGCCGCCGGTATTTGAGTAGACCTCGGTATCGAGCAGCAGGATGTTGACGTTGCGCCCGGAGGCCAGTACATGGTCGACGCCGCCGTAGCCGATATCGTAGGCCCAGCCATCGCCGCCCACCAGCCACACACTCTTCTTGGCCAGGCTGTCGGCGGTGGCCAGCAGGCTGCGCGCCTGCGGGGTGCCGATCTTGCGCAGCTTCTCTTTCAGGCTTTCGATGCGTTCACGCTGCTCGAAGATGGCCGGTTCGCTGTGCTGGTCGGCGTTGAGTAAGCCATCGGTCAGCTCCTCGCCGATCTCCTTGCGCAGGGTGGCCAGCAGTTCACGCGCATGGTCGCGCTGTTTGTCGATGGCCACCCGCATGCCGAGGCCGAACTCGGCGTTGTCCTCGAACAGGGAGTTGTTCCAGGCCGGGCCGCGCCCCTCCGGATTGGTGGTGTAGGGGGTGGTGGGCAGATTGCCGCCGTAGATCGACGAGCAGCCGGTGGCGTTGGCGATCAGCATGCGATCGCCGAAGAGCTGGGTCGCCAGCTTGACGTAGGGGGTCTCGCCGCAACCGACACAGGCACCGGAGAACTCGAACAGGGGCTGCATGATCATGGCCCCTTTGAGGGTGGTCTGCTTCAGCTTGGTGCGGTCGTACTCGGGCAGCTTGACGAAGAAGTCCCAGTGGGCCCGCTCCTGTTCGTGATAGGTCTCGTCGGCCACCATGTTGAGGGCCTTGCGCTTGGGGTTCTGCTTGTCGCGGATGGGGCAGATCTCCACGCAGAGACCGCAGCCGGTGCAGTCGTCGGGGGCGACCTGATAGCTGATGTGGGTGCCGGGCTCGAAGTCCTTGCCGCCCTTGACCTGGGTGTGCAGAAAGCCTTCAGGTGCGTCGGCGGTCAGGCTCTCCGGAAAGACCTTGGAGCGGATCGCCGCATGCGGGCAGACCAGCGGGCACTTGCCGCAGTGGGTGCAGAGATCCATCTCCCACTTGGGCAGCTGCAGGGCGATGTTGCGCTTCTCGTAGGCGGTGGTGCCCAGGGGCCAGGTGCCGTCGGCCGGCATCAGGCTGACCGGCACGCTGTCGCCCCTGCCGGCGATGATCGGCGCGGTGACCTGCTGCACGAAGGCGGGGGCGTATTCGGGCACCACCGGTTTGCGGGTCATGTCGCGGCTCACCGTCGCGGGCACCTCGACCTGGTGCAGGCCGGCCAGCGCGGCGTCGATGGCGGCGTAGTTGCGCTCCAGCAGGCGCACGCCCTTCTTGCCGTAGGTCTTCTTCACCGCCTCTTTGATCAGGGTGATCGCCTTGTTCTGCTCCAACAGGCCGGAGATGGCAAAGAAGCAGGTCTGCATGATGGTGTTGATGCGCCGGCCCATGCCGGTCTCGTCGGCGAGCTTGTAGGCGTCGATGACGTAGAAGCTGAGTCCCTTGTCGATCATCTGCTGCTGCATGTGGCCCGGCAGGGTGTCCCACACCTGCTCGGGAGGGGTGGGTGAGTTGAGCAGAAAGACGCCGCCTGGCGCCGCCTTGTCGAGCATGTCGTAGCGCTCGAGGAAGATCGGCTGGTGGCAGGCCACGAAGCCCGCTTCGTCGTCGCCGATGAGGTAAGTTGAGTCGATCGGTTTGGGACCGAAGCGCAGGTGGGAGACGGTGACCGCTCCCGACTTCTTGGAGTCGTACTGGAAGTAGCCCTGGCCGTAGTTGTCGGTCTGCTCGCCGATGATCTTGATCGAGTTCTTGTTCGCCGAAACAGTGCCATCGGCGCCCAGGCCGTAGAAGATGCAGGCGGTGACTCCTGCGCTGGCGGTGGGGCGGAAGGCCGGGTCCCAGTCGATGCTGGTGTGGCTGACATCGTCGATGATGCCGACGGTGAAGGGGTGTTTGGGGCGCTCGTTTCGGAGTTCGTCGAACAGGCCCTTGACCATGGCCGGTGTGAACTCCTTGGAGGAGAGGCCATAGCGACCGCCACAGATGCGCGGCAACCGCTCGCGCCTGCCGTTGCTCACAGCCTGGGCAAAGGCTCCCAGTACGTCTTTATACAGCGGCTCGCCGTCGGAGCCCGGCTCCTTGGTGCGGTCGAGTACGGCGATCTTGGTGGCGCTTTCGGGGATGGCGTCGAGCAGTCGTTGCGGATCGAAAGGGCGGAACAGACGCACCTTCACCATACCCACCTTCTCGCCCCCGGCGACCAGGTGTTCCACCGCCTCCTGGGCGGCGCCGATGCCGGAGCCCATGAGCAGGATCACCCGTTCGGCCTGCGCATCGCCGATGTATTCGAACAGCCCGTAGCGCCGGCCCGTGAGTTCGGCGAAGCGCTTCATCACCGCCTCCAGCTTGGCGGGGACCTCATCATAGAAGGGATTGACCGTCTCACGGCCCTGAAAGTAGACGTCGGGGTTCTGCGAGGTGCCGCGGATCACCGGATGGTCGGGTGAGAGGGCGCGCTCGCGATGGGCGGTGACCAGCTCGTCGTCGATCATGGCGCGCACGGTGTCGTCATCGGGCAGGGCGATCTTGTTGACCTCGTGGGAGGTGCGGAAACCATCGAAAAAGTGCAGGAATGGGATGCGCGTCTCCAGCGTCGCCGCCTGGGCGATGAGGGCGAAGTCGGCCACCTCCTGCACCCCGGCTGAGCAGAGCATTGCATAGCCGGTGGCGCGGCAGGCCATGACGTCGCTGTGGTCGCCGAAGATCGACAGCGCCTGCACCGCCAGCGAGCGGGCCGAGACATGCAGCACCGTCGGCGTCAGTTCGCCGGCGATCTTGTACATGTTGGGGATCATCAGCAGCAACCCCTGGGAGGCGGTGAAGGAGGTGGTCAGCGAACCGGCCTGGAGGGCTCCGTGCACAGCACCGGCGGCGCCACCCTCGCTCTGCATCTCGATCACGTCGGGTACCGTACCCCAAATGTTCCGGATGCCCCGGGACGACCACTCGTCGGACCACTCACCCATGGGCGAGGCAGGGGTGATGGGATAGATGGCAATGACCTCGTTGGTCAGATGGGCAATATGGGCGGCGGCTTCGTTGCCGTCGATGGTGACCATGTTGTTTGGCATGTACTGGCTTCCTGGTCGGGTTGTCTCTCGTGAACGGGGTTTGCGATGTTTGAGATAAGGTATAGCAGCAATTCACATCGGTGCGGTCGATTGCCGGATGGTTGCAGGTGGTTATTGACTGTCGTCATGCCTTGATCGTTTTATCGATATTTACCCTATGCGATCGCCATTCCTTGGCTAGACTTAAATTCAGCATGGAAAACCTGCTCTGCAAATGAAAATCACCAGGGACTGTGTAATGGATGTCAACAGACCCTCGTGAGTGGATAGGTTTAACTCTACGCTTTCTCCCATTCATGACCAAACGCTAGTTTCGAGGATCCGGTGTGAACTCGCAGACCCATTTGGCTCATAACAGACGCCCGGGCTTTCTGCCGCGGGGCGATCTGTCGCTACTCTTCAGTGCACTCAAAGAGGCCGGTTACCAGATTGTCGGTCCCCGGGTTCGGGACGGTGCGATCCAGTTCGGACCGCTCGACGGCCCGGATGCGCTGCCGGTGGGCGTGACCAACGACCAGCAGCCGGGGCACTATCGGTTGCAGTCAGGCGATGGTCAGCGTCTGTTCGACTGGAATCACGGCCCACAGGGTCTGAAGCCACTCTGTTTCGCCCCCCGCGAGGTGCTGTGGGAGGAGTCCAGCGATCCCTTCGGATACCGCCGCACCCTGCCGGAGGTGACCAAAACCGCGGTCATCGGCGTGCGCGCCTGCGACCTGGCGGCGCTGTCGATTCAGGATCACCACTTTCTGTTGGAGATGAGGCCCGATCCCCACTACCGCCAGCGTCGGGAAAGCCTGCTGTTGATCGGCGTCGATTGCGCCCAGTCGGCGGCGACCTGCTTCTGCGCCTCCACCGGCGACGGACCGGCGCTGGACGGTGGCTACGACATTGGCATGTCCGAGCTGGACGAAGGCTTCCTCATCTGGTCCGACAGCGACCAGGGACGCGCCATTACCGACTCACTCTCCCTGCAGCCTGCCGAGGACAGCCAACTGGAGGCGATGCTGCAGGCCACGGACCGCGCGGCTCAGGAACAGCAGCGCAAGATGCCGGACGCCGAGGAGTTGCTGCAGCTCTACAAACGCCTGAATCACAGCCACTGGGAGGATGTGGCGGAGCGCTGCCTCTCCTGCGGCAACTGTACCGCGGTTTGCCCCACCTGCTTCTGCTATCAGGCCGAGCATGAGACGGCCCTGACCGGCGATGCGGCGGAGATGGTGCGCAGCTGGGACTCCTGTTTCAGCCCCACCCACAGCAGCATGGGCCACTTTCAGGTCCGCAGCAACAGCAAACAGCGCTATCGCCAGTGGTTGACCCACAAACTGGCGGGCTGGCAGGTACAGCAGCGGCGCATCGGCTGTACCGGCTGCGGCCGCTGTATCGCCTGGTGTCCGGTGGGTATTGACCTGACTCAGGAGGTCACGGCGGTATTGGAGGAGGGCAGTCTCTATGTTTGATCCCCACATTCCCCACGTTGCCGTGATCGAACAACGGATCCAGGAGGCGCCCAATATCTTCACCCTGCGTCTGCGCTATGACTGGGATGTGGAAGAGGCCTATGAGTTCGACCCTGGCCAGTTCAACATGGTGACCCTCTTCGGTGTCGGCGAGATACCCATATCTATCGTCAACGATCCTCTGGAGAACACCTTTTTCGACCATACCGTCCGTGTCGTCGGGAGAGTCTCGGATGGGCTGTCCAGGTTGCAGCCCGGCGACCGGGTCGGTATTCGAGGCCCCTTCGGACGGGGCTGGCCGCTAGCACGGATGAAGGGCAAGGACGTTCTGCTCATCACCGGCGGACTGGGCTGCGCGCCCCTGGTCTCGGTGATCCGCTATCTGGTTCGGCGTCGGGACTATTACGGGCACATTCAGATCCTGCAGGGCGTCAAACACTCCAATGACCTCATCTGGCGCGAGCAGTACGAGGAGTGGGGGAAACTGCGGGACGTGAACATCCTGCTGGCGGCGGACGTGGCCACCAAGGGCTGGAAGGGTCAACAGGGCATGGTGACCGAGCTGATCAACCAGATCACGTTGCGGCCGCAGAGGACCGTGGCCCTGCTCTGCGGACCGGAGCTGATGATGTTGAGCGCGATCGCCAGCCTGCGCGAGATGGGGCTGTCCGACGGCAGCATCTGGTTCAGCATGGAACGCAACATGCAATGTGGTATCGGGCAGTGCGGACACTGCCAGATCGGTCCCCACTATGTGTGCCAGGACGGGCCGGTGTTCAACTATTCGGACCTGGCGGATTTTCTGGGGGCGAAAGGATTTTAGCTTAAGCGTTTTGAGTGTTGAGTTTTTAGTTTTGAGTTGTTGTGTGCGGCGGGCCGCACGCTTTTGGGATGCACTCTCCCAGGGGGAGAGGGCCAGTCAATATCGTGAGCGAAAGCGAACACATTCAACTCAAAACTAAAAACACATCACTCAAAACTTCTCTCTAACGCTAGTACTACCCAATCAATCGGGTGGTCTTTGAGAGGTGAGACATCATCATGAGCGGCACCAAACCCAAATTGGCGGTTCACAAATTCAGCTCCTGCGACGGCTGCCAGCTGGCGCTGCTGAACCTGGGTGAGCCGTTACTGCTGCTGCCGGAGTTGGTGGACATCGTCCATTTTGCCGAGGCCGGTCCCAGCGATCCGGTGGCCAAAGCCGATATCGCCCTGGTGGAGGGGAGTGTCTCCACGCCGGAGGATATCCACCGTATTCAACAGGTGCGTGAGCAGAGCGGGCTGCTGATCACCATCGGCGCCTGCGCCACCGCCGGCGGGCTTCAGGCCCTGGCCAACTTCACCGACCGGGATGCCTGGATGTCGGCGGTCTACGCCCGCCCCGACTACATCGAGACGCTGCAGAACTCCAACGCCATCTCCGACTACGTCAAGGTCGATTTCGAAATCCCCGGCTGTCCGGTCAACTCCCGTCAGGTGGTGGGGGCACTGCGCGACCTATTGAGCGGCGTCAAGCCACGCCGGGAGACCCAGCCGGTCTGCATGGAGTGCAAGCGCCGGGGACTGGTCTGCACCCTGGTGAGCAAGGGGGAGCCCTGCATGGGGCCGGTGACCACGGCCGGCTGTGGCGCCCTCTGCCCGGCTGCGGGACGGGGATGCTACGGCTGTTACGGCCCTCTCGATCAGATCAACGACCGTTCGCTGGCGGCGCGTTTCGCCGAACTCGGCCTCGACCGCCCGGCCGCCGCGCGACGCTTCCACTTCATCGCCAACCACGCTCCCGCCTTCAAACAGGCCGGCGAGCGGCTGAAAGACCACACCCATGAATGATCAATCCCGCGATATCCAAATCCGCGTGCCGGTGCTGACCCGGGTCGAGGGCGAGGGTGCCCTGGAAATCGACGTGGCGGACGGCGCCATCGAGCATCTGGCCCTGCGTATCTACGAGCCGCCCCGGCTGTTCGAGAAGTTCGTCGAGGGCTATGAGTGCGACCAGGTCATCGACATGGTGGCGCGCATCTGCGGCATCTGTCCGGTGGCTTATCAGATGAGCGCGGTGCAGGCTTTCGAAGGGCTGTTCGGCTTCGAGGCGCCCGACTGGCTGCAGGACATGCGCCGGGCCATGTATTGCGGAGAATGGCTGCAGAGCCATGCCCTGCATATCCACCTGCTGGCGGCTCCCGACTTCCTCGGTTTCGATTCAGCCATCGCCATGGCGGCGGACTATCCGGACGCGGTGCGTCGCGGTCTCGAGCTGCAGACCCTGGGCAACGACCTGATCGCGCTCTTCGGTGGACGTTCTGTGCACCCGGTCGGTGTGCGTGTCGGCGGCTTCTACCGGGCGCCCAGGCTGGATGAGGTGGAACCCATACTGAAGCGCCTGCAGGCGGCCCTGCCGGCGGCGGAAGCCTTGGTGGGTTGGACCGCCGGACTCGAGTTTCCGGATGACGAGCAATCCTTCATCAGTGTCGCCTTGAGCCATCCGGACGAGTACGCCATCGGTCGTGGCAACCTGATCTCGGGCCAGGGCCTGGAGACCGACATCAGTTTCTACGAGAGCTTTTTCGAGGAGCATCAGTCGCCCCACTCCACCGCGCTCCATTCGACGCTGGAAGGGCGTCCCTATCTGGTCGGCCCCCTGGCCAGGCTCAATCTCAACTTTCATCAGCTGCCCAAGCCGGTGCGCCAGGTCATGGATGGGTGCGGCATCCATTTTCCCAGCCACAACATGTTCCACAGTATCGTGGCCCGGGCGGTGGAACTGCATCTGGCGGTCCATGAGGCGATCCGCCTGCTCGAGGCCTACCGGGAGCCGGAGTCGTCCTACATTCCGCTGCAACCGCGCGAGGGTAACGGCTTCGGCTGCACCGAGGCGCCCCGCGGCATTCTCTGGCATCGCTACGATGTGGACGATAAGGGTATCGTACGCTACGCGCGCATCGTACCGCCCACCAGTCAGAATCAGGGTCGCATCGAGGAGGACATCCGCCACTCGCTGGAGCGGCTCGGTCTCGAGAGTGCGGATGAGGCCCTGCGGCTGAGGGCCGAGCAGGTGATCCGCAATTACGATCCCTGTATCTCCTGCGCCACCCATTTCCTCAAACTCGACCTGCGGCGCCGATGACCCGGATTCTCGGGGTCGGCTCCCCCTTCGGCGCCGACCGCCTGGCCTGGGACGCCATCGACCATCTTTCGGGCATGGATCTGGGCGAGGTCGAGCTGGTCAAGCTCGATCGTCCCGGCAGCGGCCTGCTGGCCTATTTCAATGGTGTGGAGCAGCTGATCCTGCTTGATGCAGTGCTCCTCGACACCGAGCCGGGCGGCGTCAGTCTGCTCGATCCTGGGCAGCTGGACGGACTTCCGTCCGCTACCTCCAGCCACGGATTCGGCGTGGCGCAGGCCCTCGAACTGGGGCAGCGGCTGGGCTGCCTGCCGGGTCGTTTGCAGCTGGTGGGCATCCACACAGGGGCGGACCTCTCCACGCCGCCGAATCTCGACACCGCGGGTTTGGAGCGCCTGATTCGTTGCCTGTTACCAGAGTCTGTCTGCAGGCCCTGACCGGAATGTCACTATCCGGCGCCACGGCTTGCTGTTAGCGATCGTGTTTCCTGGCAGATCAGCAAAAGACTAAGGACCCCAGTGCCGAACACGCCTCGATCGCTTTGCAGGCGTGTGAGCTGTGGATTGCGCCCAAGCGTTTACAGCTGCAATTGACTCAATCGGGCATCTGCGTCTGACGTCGCTATCGGAACGCTATTCGTCTGCCCTTATGAAACACCAAGCAGGATCGATCTGATCCGATCCACACACTGTTCGACGGCAGGAATGAAGGTAATGGATTGACCGGCACCGCGCCGATTTCCCATCAGAATTTGTCCGTGTTGCCGACAAATCACACAAGGTGGGGGATGATTAAACAGACATAATGACAATAAAGCAGATAGGACGCTTTCAGGTAGGCAGGATGCTGGGTTCCGGGAGCCAGGGAAAGGTCTATCTCTGTCACGATACCCAGTTGGAACGCCGGGTCGCCATCAAGCTGCTCAACCAATCGCTGAGCGGCTGCGCCTTTCGCGACGAAGCGCGCACCATGAGTCGGCTGCAGCACCCCAACATCGTCTCCATCTACGAGATGGGTCAGCACAAGGACACCCCCTATCTGGTCTTCGAGTATGTCGAGGGAGAACTGCTCTCAAACCTGATTCGCGCCCAACGAATGGAGCTGTCGCGGGTGCTGCAGATATTCCAGGGTCTGCTCGAAGGGATGGCGGAGGCACATAGTGCGGGAGTCGTGCATCGTGACCTCAAGCCCGCCAATATCATCATCAATCGAAGCCAGGTGCCGAAGATCATGGATTTCGGTATTGCCCGGCTGCTGGCGGAGCAGAACGGGCCGGATGAGCAGTTGATCGGCACCCCCCGTTATCTGGCGCCGGAATATATCCAGTACGCCGAAGCGGGGCCCCAGGCTGATGTCTTCGCCCTGGGCTTGATCCTCGATGAGATGCTCACCGGCATGCCGGTCTTCAGCGGCAGTCAGCACGAAGTGATCAACGCCATCCTCAAGCTCGATCCCGTGGTGCCGTCCCAGTTCAATCGCGACGTGGATGAGAAGCTCGACCGCTTCGTACTCAAGGCGCTGGCAAAGGATCCGACGCTGCGTCATGGCAACGCCTCGGAGATGCGGCAGGCCTTTAGTGCATTGCGCAATCCAGGGGCCAGGGTGCCGAAGCTGCAGGATGATGCCAGCGGCACCCTGGAGTTTCTGCTGCGGCGGATGAGGCGAAAGAGCGACTTCCCGGCACTCTCCAATTCGGTACGCAGCATCAACATGATGAGCGACAGCGGCAACCAGGATGTGAACCAGATGGCCGGAGTCATCGTCAAGGATTTTGCCCTGACCAATAAAATCCTCAAGGTGGTCAACTCTGCCTACTACGGGCGTTTCTCCGGCCACATCGGTACCGTCTCACGGGCGGTGGTGGTGCTCGGTATCCAGGCGATCCGTTCCCTCGCCGCCTCATTGATCTTCTTCGATCATATCGAAGACAAACAGCAGGCCGAACAGCTCAGAGTCATGATCTCCTCGGCTATTTTCCGGGCCACGCTGGCCCATCATCTGGCTGAGGTGATCGAGCGCGAGGAGGTCGAGGCCTATTACCTCACCGCTCTGCTGAGGGACCTTGGCAAGTTGCTGGTGACCTTCTATCTGCCGGAGGAGGCAAAGGATGTCGACTGCCTGGTTAAGCTTGAGGGACGAGAACCGATGCCTGCCCAGCAGAGTGTGCTGGGAGTCAGCTTTGAAAAGATAGGCATCGAGATAGCCCGTCAGTGGAACTTCCCCGACTCCCTGATCGATAGCCTCAGGGACTGGCAAGTGGGGCGCAAGCCGACCAACCAGGTGGAGCGACGCCGTCTGGTCAGCAGCTTCTCCGATGAAGTGCTGGTGTTCCTGGTCTCAACGGATGCCACGAAGGGGCCGGAGCTGAAGTCGTTGGTTCGCAAATATGCCATGGCGCTGAATATGAACTGGGGTGTGGTCAGCCGCATGATCCGGAGTTCGGTGGAAGAGTTCGGGGAGATGGCCGAGGTGCTGACGAGCGATATTTCCCAACTCTTCGTCGATCAACTGACGATGGCCTGCGAAAGGCTGTTGTCGGTGGCGATATCGAGCGATGAAAAGCCGGGGAACCAGACGGGGCTCGGTGAGAAACAGCTCATCGACGACAACGAAAGCCTGAGCGAAACCTATTCAACCCGGAGCGGGGTCATGGCGAAGACAGACACCTCGCAGGAGAGCACGGAAACCCTGCTCATGGACGGTCTGAACGAGGTGACCTGCATGCTGGTGGGGGAGTACAGCATGACGGAGATTTTCAACGTGGTGCTGGAGACCATGTACCGCTCAGTCAGCTTTCACCGGGTGGTATTGGCTCTGCTGGATCGCAAGCAGGGGTGTATTTGCGGACGTCTCGGGTTCGGCGAGGCGGATGAACGCTTTATCAAGGGATTCAGGCTTCCCGTCGCCTACCATGTGGACATGTTTCACGGGGCGTTGAAGAACTCGGTTGATGTTTATATCGCCGATACGACCAGTGAAAAGATACAGGCGGAACTGCCCGAATGGTACCGGCGGATATCCGATGCCGGCTCTTTTCTGCTGTTGCCGCTGGTGATCAACCAGCGACCGGTCGGTCTGATCTATGCCGATCACATCAAGCCGCACGGACTGAAAATCGATATCAGGCGGCTGAATCTGTTGAAGTCCTTGCGTAATCAGATCGTGCTTGCGGTGAGATGAGGGGGCATGCCGGAAATCCCTTGGCCGTCGCCTTTTCGCTGCCGATCTGCCTCACGCTGGCGTGATATCTCGTAATGGTGTGATACTTCGTCTATGAGACGGCGGTTCCGTGACCGGGACCGCTACACTTCCGGCGGCAGGCGCCTGTGGTGGCGCCAGGCGACTGGTTGAAACATTCGGGTAAGCGCTCCTGAAGGCGTGTCTTGTCGAAATGATGGGGGAGAGATCCAACAGAATTTCCCCGTCTGGCCGATACACCCCGGAATGGAGGGGGCATAAGAAGGTTCATGGCGATAAAACAGATAGGACGATTCCTGGTAGGACGGGTGCTCGGTTCCGGGAACCAGGGTACCGTCTATCTCTGCCACGACACCCAGCTGGAGCGTCGGGTCGCCATCAAGCTGCTCAATCAATCGCTGAGTCAGGGTGCGTTCCGCGACGAAGCGCGCACCATGAGCAAGCTGCAGCACCCCAATATCGTCTCCATCTACGAGGCGGGTGACTATCAGAACACGCCCTATCTGGTGTTCGAGTTTGTCGAGGGCGACCTGCTGTCGTCGCTGATTCAGGGCAAGCCGCTGGAACTGCCCCGCGCCCTGCAGATCTTTCAGGGCTTGCTGGAGGGTATGGCGGAGGCGCACAAGGCGGGGATCGTCCATCGCGACCTGAAACCGGCCAATATCATCATCAACAAAAATCAGGTGCCGAAGATCATGGACTTCGGCATTGCACGCCTGTTGGCCGAACAGAGCGGCCCCGATCGACAATTGATCGGCACCCCGCGCTATCTGGCGCCGGAGTATATCGAGCACGGGGAGGTGGGTCCGCAGGCCGATGTATTCGCCCTCGGCCTGATCCTGGACGAGATGCTGACCGGCATGCCGGTCTTCAGCGGCCAGAATCAGCAGGCGGTGATCGATGCTATTCTCAAGCTCGATCCGGTAGCCCCCTCCCAGTTCAATCCGGCGGTGGAGGAGAAACTCGACCGCTTCGTGCTCAAGGCCCTGGCCAAGGATCCCGCCCTGCGCTACAGCGATGCGGCCGAAATGCTGCAGGCCTATAACGCGATACGCAATCCGGGAGGCGGGACGCTAAAGCTGGAGGAAGACGCCAGTGGCACAGTGGAGTTTCTGCTGCGGCGCATGAAACGCAAGAGCGATTTTCCGGCGCTCTCGAATTCGGTGCGCAGCATCAATGCCATGTCCCACGCCAGCGACAAGGACGTGAACCAGATGGCCGGCGTCATCGTCAAGGATTTCGCGCTCACCAACAAGATCCTCAAGGTGGTCAACTCCGCTTACTACGGGCGCTTTTCAGGGCGTATCGGCACCGTCTCCCGCGCGGTGGTGGTGCTGGGCACCCAGGCGATCCGTTCTCTAGCCGCCTCACTCATCTTCTTCGAGCACATCGAGAACAAGGAGCAGGCCGAGCGGTTGCGCAATCTGGTCTCTTCGGCCATGTTTCGCGCCACCCTGGCGCACCGGGTCGCCGACGAGATCGATCGGAGCGAGGCGGAGGAGTATTTTCTCACCGGCCTGCTGAGGGATCTCGGCAAGGTCCTGGTCGCCTTCTATCTACCGGAAGAGTCGAAGGAGATCGAGCGTCTGGTGGAACTGGAAGCGCGGGATCCGCTGACCGCGCAGCACAGCGTACTCGGAGTCAGTTTCGAGAAGATCGGTATAGAGATCGCCAAGCAGTGGAATTTCCCCAAATCCCTCACCGATACATTGAAGCGTTGGGAAGGTGACCACAAGCCGGTCAACCGGGTGGAGAAACGTCGCCTGGTCAGCGCCTTTGCCGACGAGGCGATGCAGACTCTGGTGAGCTCGGGATCCGACAGCGAGTCGGTATTGGAGGATTTGACACAGAAATACGCCAAGAGCCTCAATCTGAGCGAGAAGAAGATCGGTAAACTGGCTCAGCAGTCGGTGGAAGAGTTTCAGGAAGTGGCCAAGGTGCTGGCGAGCGATATTTCGCCGGAATTCGTCAAGCAGCTGAATCAGGCCTCCGGAAAGAAGCCTGCCGAGGAGACGAGTGCGACAAAAGTGCCGCGGACGGCGCGTGAGGACGGCCTCGGTGAGACCCAGATCCTCAACGGATCGGGTACCGAATCCCACGCCACGGAGAGCGAGGTGGTGGAGGATGGCAGTGCGACGCCGGAAGACGCCGAAGCGCTGCTGATGGACGGTCTGCAGGAGGTGACCGCCATGCTGGTGGGTGAGCACAGCGTGTCGGAGATCTTCAACGTGGTGCTGGAGACCATGTACCGTGCCGTGGGGTTTGAAAGGGTGGTGCTGGCGCTGCTCGACCGTAAGCGGGGCTGCATGGCCGCCCGGATCAGTTTCGGCGAGGTGGAGGAGGCTTTCATTCAAGGTTTCAGCTTTCCCGTCGCCTACAGTGTGGACGTCTTTCACGGCGCGCTGAAAAATGCGGTGGATGTCTATATCGCTGACGCCACCGACGCAAAGATTCAGACGGACATTCCCGACTGGTACAAAAGGATTTCCAAAGCGGGCTCTTTCCTGCTCTTCCCCTTGGTGATCAACAAACGACCGGTCGGTCTGATCTATGCCGACCACGCCAGCCCGCATGGGCTCGAAATCGATAAAAAACGGCTGAATCTTATGAAGTCATTGCGCAATCAGATTGTGCTGGCTGTGAGATAGATCATGGATCATGGAGGCAAATATAATGACTATTACAAGACAACAGCGGGTCGCCACGGCAGCGCCGTCGCTCGTTGCAGAGAATAATCCCGTCGCAAGACCAATCGGTTGTTTTTGGATACGTATCCCGTCGTGAGCATACAGTCGGCTATGGAGCACGCGACGCGCGGGGAAAGTGAGCTTCAGGGGAGGCCTCAGAAAACCATGAACACAATGCAGGATGCGGTGCTGCGCAAGCAGATCGATCTGCTCTATTCGCAGAGCGTCGTGGCCGTGGTTACCGCGATGGGCGTCGCCGTGTTTGTCGGTCTCTACTACTGGTGGGTGGCGGACAGGGTGCTGCTGTTCTGCTGGCTCGGCATGATCGCGTTGTTGAGTCTGGCCAGGGCGCTACTGTTCCATCGGTTCAATCGGGTCAAGTACAAGAATTTTCCAAGTGCTATCTGGCTTCGACGACACATCGCACTCACCTTCGCCAGCGGGCTGGTCTGGGGTTTGCTGAGTCTGATCTACGATCCCACCTGGCCGATCCCACATCAGGTGGTGTTGTTCGTGGTGATCGCGGGCATCGGCTCGGGCAGTATCATGGCCTATTCGGCAGTGCTCGAGGTCTTCGTGGTGTTTCTCATCCCCCTGCTGCTGCCGCTTGAGGTTGGATTGTTCGTGCGCGGCGATCAGGCTACGACCTTCCTCGGCGGATTCGTCTTCTTGTTCGCCTTTGGCATGCTGCTGTTGGCGCGTCGCTTCTACATGATGCTGATCGACTCGATCCACCTCTCGCTCTCGCATCAGTTTCTGCAACAGGAAGTCAGCACGGGCACGCGGCGTCTGATGATGACCGAACGTGCCCTGCAGAACAGTGAAGAGAAGTTCGATCAGGTGCTGGAGTCCTCCCTCGACGGTTACTGGGACTGGGATCTGGCCAGTGATCAGCTCTACCTGTCGCCTCGCTGGAAAGAGCAGATCGGTTTCTCCGACGATGAGTTGCCCAACAGCTTCGAGAGTTGGCAGTCCCGGTTGCATCCGGATGAGCGTGACGAAGTGATCCGCAAGCTTCACGCCTATCTCAACAAGCCTTGGGGCAGTTGGGAGGAGGAGTTCAGACTGCAACACAAGAACGGCACCTATCGTTGGATACAGGCGCGTGCCAAACCCACGTTCGACGCCAAGGAAAAGGTGGTGCGTCTGACCGGGGTACATATCGATGTGACGGAGCGGGTGATTGCCGAAAGTCGTGCCAACTATCTCGCCTATCACGACAGTCTGACCGATCTGCCCAACCGTCTGCTATTCAACGATCGGGTGGATCATGCCATCGCCCAGGCCAAGCGCAACGCTACGCGTTTGAGTATCCTCTTTTTCGATCTCGACCGTTTCAAGCACATCAACGACAGTTTGGGGCATCCGGCGGGCGATCGCGTGCTCACCCAGGTCGCGAGGCGATTGAGAAGTGCCGTGCGCGAGGAGGATACCCTGGCGCGCCTGGGTGGCGACGAGTTTGCCGTTCTGATCGAAAACGTGGAGCGCGCCCAGAGTCTCGCCTTGGTGGCGGAGAAGCTGCTGGCCTGTTTCAAGGAGCCGTTCGAGGAGGAGGGTCATAAGTTCTTCCTCAACGCCAGCATCGGTATATCCATCTTTCCGCGCGACGGCGAAACCACGGCTACCTTGCTGAAGAATGCCGATGCGGCCATGTACAAGGCCAAGAACAGCGGTCGCGGCAGCTTCCAGTTCTACACCGAAGAGCTGACCAACAACGCCTATCACCACTTCACGCTGGAGAACGGACTACGCCAGGCACTGCTCAACGATCAGTTCGAGGTCCACTACCAGGCCAAGGTCAATCTGCAGAGCGGA
Source organism: Candidatus Thiodiazotropha sp. (assembly GCA_037384425.1). Taxonomy (GTDB): domain Bacteria; phylum Pseudomonadota; class Gammaproteobacteria; order Chromatiales; family Chromatiaceae; genus Thiodiazotropha. Next base: position 48,469 of record JARROA010000026.1, read on the forward strand.
CAGCTGGTAGGGGCGGAAGCACTGATCCGGTGGCGCCACCCGGATCTGGGCTATATCCCACCGGACGACTTCATTCCGGTGGCTGAGGAGTCGGGGCTGATCCAGGAGATCGGCGAATGGGTGCTGATCAACACCTGTCGCGATGCACGCGCGTGGTGTGATCGGGATATCGACTTCGGCCACGTGGCGGTAAACCTCTCCGGTGTACAGTTGCAAGACGCATCCTTCGTTGCTTCGGTGAAACGCGTTTTGGAAGAGACCGGGCTGGATGCGCGTCATCTGGAGTTGGAGGTGACAGAGAACTTCCTGATGCGCGACGCCGAGGCCTCAGCGCACTATCTTCGCGATCTGCGCCAGCTTGGCCTGAGCATCTCCATCGACGATTTCGGCACCGGTTATTCGTCATTGGCACATCTGACCCGCTTCCCCATCAATAAGCTGAAAATCGACCGCAGCTTCGTCAAGAACATCTGCCGGGATCCGCAGAGCCTGGAGATCTCGCGCACCATCATCAGTCTGGGCCACACACTCGATATGCAGGTGGTGGCGGAGGGTATCGAGGAGGAGAATCAGCTCGAATTTCTTCGCCAGGAGGGATGCGATGAGGGCCAGGGATTCTATATCTCCAAGCCCTTGCCCAAGGCGGCTTTTCTGGCCTTCATCGAGGACTATTCAGGCGCCCTCTCTCCCGCGCAACTGGTCGACGAAGGCTGAGATCCGACCAGGCTCAGCGGTTGGCTGTGAGTAACACTACCTGATCCATGAAAGCACGCCAGGTCGGATCGGGTTCCCAGATCTCAAGCAGATCCGCCTCCGCATCCGCTCGTGACCAGCCCAGCTCGACCATGCGATAGAGGGCCATGAAACAGGAGACACGTTTGTTGGCGGCGCAGTGGATGAAGCAGTTGCGTTCGGCCAGCGAGCGGTAGAGATCGCGAAAGGCGAAGAAACAATCGACCTCCGGTGTTTCGAAGCTGATGGGGAGATGTTCGTAGCGCAGCCCGTAGGACTCCAGGATGGACTGTTCGTTGGCCAAGGCATAGGGTGCATCGGCCAATCCGAGATTGATTACCACGTCGAAACCAGCCGCCCCGATAGCGTGGAGTTCAGCCTCGTCCGGCTGGCCAGCCGTCGCCAGGTTATCCTGGAGACGTTTGAAATTGTAGATCTGCTCGGGACTTGCCATGATTGTCCTCGGGTAATGAGTCTGACAGTGAAGCGGCCCATGCATATTAACCCCTCAACTGTAGATGACAGACTGGGTTACCGGTTTAGCCACCCGGTATGTTTACCCTATCGGCGCATAACTCAGTGTACAGAGAAGGGCGAACCCGGATTCCGCTGCGCTCCATCCAGGCTACACTGCTTTGCACTTCAGGTAGGGTGAGACCCTGTCCCACCAAGGCCGGTTGTAAGTGCGTTCGCAGGTAGCCCGGATGAAACGAAGTGTAATCCGGGGAATCGATGGGCCTGTCCCCTGGATTGCGCTTCGCTCCATCCAGGCTACACCACTTCGCATTTCAGGTGAGGTGTAGTCCCGACTCACCAATACCGCTGAAAAGCCGACGAGGTAAACCTTTGGCTGAGTGGAAAACCCTCAGACGAAAAGCTCCCGGTAGAGAGTCGTGCCCTGGCCGGCACTCGCTCCGCTGAGCACGAAACCCACCACCTGCCCCGACATCAGATAGTCCACCCGATCCTCGCTGTCCGCTTGATGACGTGCGACCGTTACGCCTTCCCGCTTGCGGGGTGGGCAGATGGTCAAGGGAAAGCTGGGTGTCTTGACCCGCACCAGGGGCGGCAGCGTATCGAAGGGTCGCCGCTCCCCACGCAGATCGGCGGCAATGGTCTCTGCCTGGCGTCGGATGGGTTCGATGTAACAGTAGACCTCCCCTTCCACTGCCGCACAGTCACCAATGGCGTAGATATGCGCTTCTGAAGTGTGCATCAGCCTGTCGGTATCGATGCCGCAGCTGACAGAGAGCCCGGCCTTTTCCGCCAGCTGGGTGTTGGCCACCAGGCCCGCGGCGGAGAGAATCAGGTCGGTTTCGATCGCCTCTCCGTCCGAGAGCACGGCCCGCAGGCGTTCAGCGCTGTGATCGGCGCTGTCTAGCGTGGTGTTGAAATGCCATTGCACGCCCTTCCCCTGGAGCCGGTGGGCGAGCACCGATGCGGTGTCGGGGGGTAGCAGGGAGGCGAGAGGATAGTCGGCTGGGTCGACGATACTGACGCTATAACCCGCGGTGGTGAGATCCTCCGCGAATTCGCAGCCGATCAAGCCGGCACCCAGGATGGTGACATGTCGAACCTGTGTTTCGAGCCGGTTGCGCAGCTTTTTGTAGGCCGCCAGGTCGTTGACCAGGAGTACGCTGTCGGCCGCGTCGCCAGCGATCGGCAGTTGCCGTTGATGCGCGCCCAGGGCGAGGATCAACTTGCCGTACTGGATGCCGCCCTTCGAAGTGGTCAGACGCCTTTTTATCGGGTCGATCTTGATGACGCGGGTCTCCGTGCGAACCTCCAGATCGAGTTCGGATGCTTTGGAGGTGGCGTCCTGCTCCACCAGGTCGTCGGCGCTCTTGCCCTGAGCCAGCGCCGTGGAGAGGGCCGGTTTGGGATAGCTCAGCCCCTCGCAGGCCGAGATCAAAAGGATCGGCGTCTCACGGTCCTGGCGGCGAATGCTCTCGGCCACCGACCAGCCGGCAATGCCGGCGCCGACGATGACCACAGTGTCGTCGCCGCCCCGGCAGACGGTACCGCCGGCCGCGCGCGGAGTCCGCTTGGGCGCGTGCACCGCGGCGGGCGCTTCAAGTAGTGGGCGCAGGTCCGACTTGGTGAGTCCGCACAGCGGGCACTGCCAATCTTGCGGTATCGCCTCGAAGCGGGTGCCGGGGGCGAGGCCGGAGTCGGGGTCCCCCTTGGCTTCGTCGTAGATGTAGCCGCAGGCGTCGCAGATCCAGCGGCGATAGGCAGTCTCGCTCATGTCACGTCTCCGGGATCTGGCTCAGTATGTTGTTGAAGATGGTATCCAACTCGCCACCGACAGTGTCGAGCTCGCTGGAGCCGTAGGGTGCAAAGACCTCGCTCGGCAGGCGGCAGGCGACCTTGACCGCGCCATCAAACTCGTAGACGTGGATGCGTAGCGGAATGTCGTGCCCCGCCGGCTTGCAGGCGTCCCACACGCGGATGGCGAAGTCGGGGCGGAAGACCTCGAGGATCTGGTCGGCGGGTACCGTCTTGCCCATCTTGGCGGCGTTGGCCTGGCCGTTGATGTGGGCCACCACGCGCATGTTTTCCGCCTCGATGCTCTTCAACAGCAGGTTGACCGTCTCTTCGGCGGCGAGGATCGATGTGAAGGTTTTCATGAACAACTTCCTTCGGTTGGCGGGGGAAGCCTCTGCTTCCCCCCGATGAAGTGGATGGGTGATCAGGCCGCGGCGGCCATCTCATCGAGCTCCTTGCGCAGGTGCTTGATGGCCGGCGTGACGATGGCGATGAAGTAGGACTCCCGCAGTTTGCGCTGGGCCGGGGCGGCCTGCAGATAGCCCTTGGCGCCGGTGTGCAGCATAGCCGACTGGGAGGCACGGATGGCCAGCTCGCCGGCGGCGAGACGCAGCTGCAGGATCTCGCGGAAGAACTCGTCGGAGCTCTCGTAGGGATCCTCCGCCAGGGCCAGGGCCGCTTCCACTGCATCGTCCAGCTCCGCCTGCAGTTCGTCGGGGCGGTCGTCCAGGTAGCAGTTGACATGGCCCAGCAGGGGCTCCACCTCGCGGCAGAGATCGATGCAGGACTGGATGTTGCCCACGCCCATGCCGAACTGCAGCAGCACAATGCCCGAACGGGAGCGGCGCAGGAAGGCGGCGCCGTCGTGGTCGATGATCATGCTGTCGGGGATGAAGACGTTCTCGAAGATACAGGCAAAGGTGCGGGTGCCTTCGAGCGCCATGAAGTGGGCCGAGAGGCGCAGGGAGAAGCCCTGGCTCTGGCAGTCCACCAGCGCCATCACCGAACGGCCGGGCTCCCCCTCCAGGGCGAAGAGGGTGCCGAAGACGTGGTCCTCGCCCAGGTTCGAGACCCAGGGCAGGGAGCCGTTGACGATGTACCCGCCTTCCACGCGTTTGCCTTTCAGACGCAGCTCTTCGATGCCGGC
>JARROA010000027.1:0-37012 GCA_037384425.1 Candidatus Thiodiazotropha sp.
GTACTCTCACCGATACACAGAGCATTGCGGTCACCGTCAATAACGTCAACGAGAACCCGGTGATCACCAGCAACGGGGGCGGCGCCTCCGCCACGGTTAATCTCACTGAGAACCAGGCCACGGTGACCACCGTCAGTGCCACCGATCAGGATGCAGGTGACACCTTGACCTACAGCCTCACCGGCGGCGCCGACCAGGCCTTGTTCAGCATCAATAGCACCACCGGTGCGCTCACCTTCGCCGTCGCGCCCAACTACGAGTCCCCCACCGACTCGGGCGGCAACAACGTCTATGACGTGCAGGTTACTGTCACCGACGACGGTAGCGGTACCCTCACCGATGTGCAGGCCATCGCGGTCACCGTCACCGACGGCAATGAAGCACCGGTCATTACCAGCAACGGGGGCGGTGCCTCCGCCACGCTCAACATCAACGAGAACACCACGGCGGTCACCACCGTCGCCGCCAGCGATGTGGACACGGGCGACAGTCTGGCCTATTCCATCTCCGGCGGTGCCGATCAGGCGCTCTTTAGCATCAACGGCTCCAGCGGCGTGCTCGCCTTCGCCAGTGCGCCCAACTATGAGTCCCCCGCCGACTCGGGGGGCGACAACGTCTACGATGTGCAGGTCACCGCCACCGACAGCGGTAGCGGTAATCTGACCGATGCTCAGAATATCGCGATCACGGTAAACGACATCAACGATAGTCCGACAATCAGCAGTATCGCCGTTATCTCGGTGGACGAAGATTCGCTCTATAGCTACACCTTCAGCATCAGCGACGAAGATGGTGGCGATACGCTCACTCTGAGTGCGCCCAGCTTACCGGCATGGCTGAATTTCAACGTTTCGACGGGTGTCTTGAGCGGTACGCCCACCAATGACGAAGTCGGTACCCACAGTGTCGCTCTAAGGGGCAGTGACGGTAGCGTGAATGTGGATCAGAGCTTCACGTTGAGTGTGATTAACATCAACGACGCGCCGGTCGTGTCGGGAACCCCGGTAACCCGCGCGGTCGAAGGGGTAGCGTACAGCTTCACCCTCAGCGCCAGCGACGTGGATGTCGGTGACACGCTCAGCTACGTGATGGAGAACAACCCCTCCTGGCTCTCCATCAATGCGGCAACCGGCGTGGTCAGCGGTACACCGGGTTCGAGTGACCTTGGGGACGCCAGCGCCATTCAGGTCGGCGCCAATGATGGCACGGTCTCCACCTATCTCGCCGCTTTCGATATTACCGTGGTAGGCGATCTGGATAGTGACGGTACTGGAGACGATGTCGACACTGACATAGATGGCGACGGCATGAGCAACGACTACGAGGATGCCTACGGTCTCGATAAACTTGATGCGAGCGACCGCAACGCCGATCTGGACGGCGACGGCGTCAGCAACTACGACGAGTTCGTCGCCAACAGCGATGCCAGCGCCGACGACTATCCACCCACGATCACGGTTCCGGCGGATGTTACGGTCGACGCGACCGGTCTCTTCACCGAGGTGGATATGGGAACGGCGAGCGCGGTCGATGGACTGGACGGCGCGGTCAGCGTCACCTCTGACGCCAGCGGTTATTTCACCCCCGGTGTGCATGAGGTGACCTGGACGGCAACCGATGCGGCGACTAACAGCGCCAGCGAGACGCAGACGGTCAACGTCATACCACTAGTCAGCCTCAGCAAAGATCAGGAGAGCACAGAGGGTAGTAGCGCAAGCTTCAAAGTCATACTCAACGGACCGGCCGTCACCTACCCGGTGCTGGTTCCCTATACCCTCTCCGGCACGGCCGACGGTTCGGATCACGATCTGGTCGACGGCGCGGCCACCATCACTGATCCGGATCTCGAGGCGACGATCACGCTCAACCTGATCGATGACAGCACCTTCGAAGGTATGGAGACGTTGGTGGTGACTCTGGATACGCCGACAAATGCGGTGATCGGACCTAAGTCCACTCACACCCTGTCGATCTACGAGAGCAATGTGGCGCCCAGGGTGACTCTCACGGCGAGCCAGGGTCCGACCGTCACCCGGCATGTTCAGCAGAGTGGCGCCAATGTCGTGGTTACGGCAAGTATCGTCGATCCCAACCCGGGTGACACCCATACCTATGACTGGAGTGCGTCCGACAACGCGCTGACCGATCTGGATACCACCGCCGATACCTTCACCTTCGCCCCCGATACGACCGGTACATTTACCTTGCGGGTGACGGTAACCGACAACGGTAATCTGACTAATTCGGCACGCTTGGAGGTTCGGGTGGCGGCGGCACTGCCGACGTTGACGGCTGTCGATACCGATGTTGATGGGATCGATGACGATGTGGAGGGTAGCGGCGATAGCGATGGCGACGGTGTGCCCGACTATCTGGATAACGCCAATCTGCAAAGCAACGTCTTGCAGGAGTTGTCCGCGACCGCCGATGCATTCATTATCGAATCCGAACCTGGTCTATCGCTTCAATTAGGCAGCGTGGCGTTCCGCGCCAACAGCGGTGGTTCGAGCGTGCTTGAGGACGAGATCGCTACCCATGGGAATGACGGCGCCGGCGCCGGCCCCGACAGCCATTATGCCTACGAGGGCGGTGTGTTCGATTTCGAGCTCACGGATCTACCAGTCGCGGGGCAGAGCGTTAACATCGTGATTCCACAGCATGCCGCCATTCCCGTGAATGCCATCTACCGTAAACTCATGCCGTTCGGCTGGACGGACTTCGTGGAGGACGACAATAACCGGCTGATGTCGGCCACTGGTGCCCCGGGCTATTGTCCTCCGCCGGGCGACAGCGCGTACAGCGACGGTCTGACCGCGGGGCATTGGTGCGTACAGCTGACCATAGAGGATGGAGGCGCGAACGATGCGGATGGTGAAATGAACCAGCTTATTCAAGATCCGGGCGGGGTCGCGGTAGCCCGCAACACGCCGGTTACTGCTACCTCTCAGGGAGGCGGAGGCGGCGCCACGGACCTATGGAGCCTGCTGTTGCTGGCGTTCCTGTTACTCGCGCTGAGAGACTCCATCCCTCGCCAAGCGGCGCTCAGCCTCTGTCGGCAGCGTCGGGCAGGCAAGCGAGCGCGGACGGGATCTTGAAAGATCCCGCCGCGAGTGTGAAGTGGTTTAGCGTGAAATTACAGGTCGGGAGTCGCTGCATCAGGTAATCCGGAGTGCGCTATCCGACAAGTGATCGCCGTCGGCTACTCCCGATAAAAATAGCTGCAAATGCACGCCAATCACCGTGAAATATCGCGAATAGCTTCCATCAATTGATTCCCTATTTAGTATGGATTCGTGGTGAATCGCGTACGTTTTGGTTTAATTTCTTAACAAAGTAGCATTCGCCTCTGTCTCGTCTTTTGCGCGATCCCGCTTTGGGGAGGCCAAGGAGGAGAAGCGATAGCTGAAGCCAAGACTGAAGAGGTCGATCTCCTCGGCGTCGATCTTGAAGCGCTGCCAGTCGAGTCCCAGCGTGATACCCGGGGGAAGAGAGTCGAAGTGCTCCAAGTCGAACTCCAGGCCCAGGCCGAGGCTGAGATCGGCGCCATTTTCTTTGATCCTTCGCGAGCGGGTCACCCCATCGAGGTCGTATTCGCTCTGCCAAAAGAAGGCTCCCGCCCGCGCTACTGCGTTGAGCTGCGGGAGACTGCCCATGGGATAGCGATAGACGCCGGAGATCAACAAGCCATCGGCGGTGTTGGGATGGATATCGCCACTGGCGGAGAGGAAGCTGTCGATGTCCGGGGCAGTGCCGGTGAAGGTCGTCTCCACAATGCCCAGGTTGGTGTAGCCAGCCTCCACTCCCCAGCGGGGAGTGAAGGCGTAACCCAGCCGGAGTTGCCAGGCAAAACGGTTGTCGTCGCTGGAGCTGGCGACGGCGTCGAGACCGCTCTGTCTCAATCGGTCGCTGAGATCGCCGGCGCCGCTGTCACCCCTGGCGGTGCCCAGGCTGGCCCCGAGGCTCAACTCCCCGGCTTGAGCGCCACCGCTCAGCAGGGAGAACAGGCAGAGTGCGAAGTGTAAGGGTTGCATCCCGCGCTACTCAGTTCCTGGGTGGGAAGATGCCTTGCGTGGCGATGCAGTAGAGCAGGCCGAGCTGAGGCGGGATGATGCTGAAGGGCTGACCCTGGCCGGTGGTGCCTATCTCGACGGCCCCATCGAGATCCAGGCCCTTGATGGGGGTGAGTGTGGAATCGTCAGTCGTGTAGAGGCTGGGGGGCGTGCTCATGCCGGAGCCCTTCATTGCGCCTAAAAAGCTGTCCGCAGTGGGTGATGGAGCCTCCCCATTCTTGGTGCTGGCCTGCAGGCCCCCTTCGGGAGCCGGTTCAAAGGCGGCTTCGTGGCTATGGGCGGGGAGTGATGCAAGGCTGAGGGCGCGCGTTTCCACTCCCCGTTTTAAACCGAGCTGGACTGGAGTGAGCCCCAGGCCCTCTCCGGCGCCAACCGGGGTGCGGCTTCGGAGGTCGGGTACGCCGAACGAGCTTCTCCCATCGCCCCCGTAGGTGGTTCCGAGCAGGCTGAACAGGGCCATATTATCGTTGACTGGGAGCAGTCGACCGTCGGCCGGGAGGTAGCCCCGTGGACAGAAGTTTGCTGCGGTCACACAGATCGAGCCGAGATAGGGGTCGGTTGCGCAAGTGGCGAATGAAGCAGGTACAGGTACTAGCATGGTACTCCCCGCCAGTGCCGCATAGAGGGTTATTTTGAATGTTTTTCTTCGAGGTTGCATGTTGTAGTCACTCCTGTTGACGAGGGAATACTGTCCATGAAAAGCCGCGCATATGGACAGAGGGTGTTTACAGCACAAAGAGGTCGGGGAAGCGGTTTCCGCCGGCTTGCGGTGCGACGGGTCCGGAGGGTGATTGGTTTACACGGTACGTCCAGAGAGGATATCCGGCCCATACCGGTGGGCATCCACGTCATAGACTTCCCGTGTTGTTCTTTTTTTCTCCCGTCGAATCCCATTTCGCACTGTCGATCCTTCACCGTCGGCCGCTCGGGGCCGCTATCGGGCGGGCTGTCCGGGGGAGGTGGGTGCGAATAGCCGATGCCGGAACTTGTCCGGCGCCACTATTTGCGATCCCCAGTGAAAAGAACTTGTCGCCAAAGGTTGTTTTAGGCTGAGTTTAGCGACTTGTCAAACCGATGTGCCAAGTCGTCCTGCGATAGGGCCGAAAAAAGCGGTATATGAAGAGTCGCCGGAATTGCGTGCCGAGAGCGTGCTTGTACTCATTCCCAGGAATATTTCAGTCTCGCGATGATCTTTTTGGCCAGCTAAATTTCATTTCTCTGCTGAATAGTAGATGGATCTTGGACATTGAAGTGTAGTATTGCGGGTGGAAACGGCTGCAAGAGTTCGCGAGATCCGAGCGGGTTGAACAGATCCCACGAGAAATCTCTCTACGGAGCATTTCTCCAGTTGAGACCGGTTTTTGAGGTCTTCGGGCGGTCATCGTATCGATCAGTTTGGTTGAAGCGGGTTGTTCGCCAGTGGGCCGTTTCGCAGATCGTCCAGGTATACCTGATAGAGCTTTGGTTCAAAAATGGAGTTGATGATGGGGTTTTCGATACGGTCAATGTCCTTACCGAAAATCTGTGCCGCCGCGAATTTCTCCCGGTTGAGGAATTTCAAGTCGCTGGGGAGCCCCTTTAGGCTACCGCCAGGTCTGGTCGACGCCATATTGAATCCCCAGTCGCCGAATGAGGGTATTGTAACGTGGAAGCTGCTCGTTTCCGGAAAAACGGCGGCGAGGGTCTTTCGGATGGACCAGAAAGTTCTGCGCGAGAAGAAGGGTGACGAACTCTGGGTGATAAGCGCGGCGTCTTCGGCCATGTGGTGGGAAAGCATGCTGAAGAACTCGATAGAGTAGAGCTTTGATATCGCTTCATTGTGAGGGTCGGGAAAGTCCAGAATGATTCTGTCGTAGCGCGCATCGGACTTGTTGATGAAGACGAAGGCGTCCTGATTGTAGATATGTACTCTAGGATCCGACAGGCTCCCTTGGTTGATTTTGACAAGCGGTGGAAAGTTCTTGCCAAGTCCGGTCATCTCAGGATCGATATCGACGAGATCGATTCTTTTTAAGTTGTCGTATTTCAATAATTCTCTGACCGCTAGCCCGTCGCCACCACCCAGCACCAACACCTGATTTACCGGACTCGAAGTCCAGTTCATCAGCGGGTGTACGAGGGACTCATGGTAGCGATACTCGTCTCTTTGTGAGAATTGTAAATTGCCGTCGATGAACAGTCGTAGGTCTTGAAGGGGAATGTCTCTGGTGACGACCAGGTTTTGATACGGTGTATGTTTGTGCCATATGACTTGGTCGAAATAGAGGTGGTGTTGCGCAAAAGCCGTCAACTTTGAACCCATTACCGTCAATCCCGCGAGTAGAAGGAAAATGGCGCAAACAAGCACTATCAGGCGACGCGGCTTTTCCAGGTGGTTGCGTAGCCAGACGATGTTGAGAAAGGCGATGAAAATGTTGATCAATCCGATGGCGAAAGAAGATGCAACTAGCCCCAGGCTTGGAAGTAGCAGCAGCGGAAATGCAACTGAACCCAACAGCGCGCCGATATAGTCCAGCGACATGACATTTGCAATGGAGCGGCGTGTGCCCGTGGCCTCGGAGAGTATCCTTGTCAACAGGGGTATCTCCAGTCCGACCAACGTCCCGATGGCCAGAATAAAGGCAAACATCACGCCGGTGTAGAGTGCCGGCGTGAAGGGAAAGGTCAGAAATAGCGTGATACTGCAGATGCCGCCGACGACGGCTAGTGCCATCTCCACATAGATGAAATATTGTACGAGTCTATCGGCGATGAACTTGCTTAGAAATGAGCCGATGCCCATGGAAAACATGAAAAAACCGATAGTCAGGGAGAACTGGTAGACAGAGTTGCCCAGCAGATAGCTGGAGACAGTGCCGATGATCAGCTCGTAGACGATGCCGCACAGGGCGACGATGGCAATCGAGATCAGCAGCACTCCGGTTTGGGTGGCGGGTAGATCCTGATAATTTGGTTCTGCGGTAGTGACGGGTGAGATTTCAGTTTCTGCTCGAGAAAGGGACATGGTTTTTATCCAAATAAGAGAGCGAAGTTATTAGGGCCTATCGAATTAGTACCGACAGGTCATTGGGTGGCGTGAGCTGCAATCGGGATATTGGGATTTGAATAGGTAACCTATGCAGGACCCGTTTGCCTCTTCATGGATTGCGTACCATTCCGGCCTATTGTGGCGACCCCTTTCGGACAAGCCCGGAAGGGGGTATCCACTGCATTGAGCTCCTTCGGGAATGGGCTCGCCACTCCCGGTGGAGCATCTCTTGCGCCTAGCGGTATTGCGTCATGCTGAAATCGTCAAACGATAAGACACTATACACCAGCCGGCTTTCTCTATTTCCTGCTGGATGAGCCGCCGGAACGGGCAGCGCTTCTTGCGCTACTGTAGCTTGCGGGGGAAGAGACCTTACGATTGTTGAACGCGCCCGGTTTGATGCCCGCGCCTCTTTGCCTGCTTAGCAGATGCCCCATCAAGGCGCCGGCAAGAAATCCCGTGGCGGCGCCGCGGAAGGTTGAAGTGCCGGTCTCGTCCGTCGCTATCAAGCGCTGGTTTGCGCTGTCGATTTCCACCGTAAAGATAGTCGACTCCCCTGAGTCCTTGATGTTGTTGCTGTTGTCATCCTTGAAGCCGTCAAAGCTGGCATCCTCTTTCAGCGCGACTCCGACCGGTGCACTATAGAATTTTGGTTCCGCGTTATATGCTTCATGCAGGCTGTTTATCAGTTGAGGCATTTGCTCATCGCTAACTTCCGTCATATTGCTTTCGGCGAGGTAGGCATCATACCTGTCTAGCCCAGTGAGCGTTCTGTCGAGAACGGCGTTTAGGTCAGCGCTTTCGGGTGAACCGCCGCAGGCGGACAACAGAACGCTCAATGCGGTGGCGGAAAACACATATTTAACTCTTTTCATTACTCTTGTACTCCGGTTACTGGCTATGAAATTTTTTTCCTGAATACGTGGGTTCATGGCGGCATATAGGACAAGCTAGTGCTTCCCCAGCGGTTCAAAAATGACCGCTTAACCTAAGGGTGAAGCTAAGATTTTTTGATTCCACTGGGAAACCAATATCTTACTCTCTGCACCCGCCCTGAACCCACGGATTCAGGTAGTATTCAGATATCTAAGCGGATCAACACTGCCTTGTTTACACTCATTCCCCCCTGCTAAATCCGATTCTTTGTTATGTCATATTTAGAACCCAATAGACTTGCCCCAGGCCTTTTCCGTAGTAGTCCTGTAGCGTGCCGCAATTTTCAAAACCCGCTTCGCTGAGGGAGGCGGAAGCGGTATTTGCGATATCCTCAGGTAGTGCAACAAACAGAATTCTTGCATTTTGGGACCGTGCCTGTGAAATGCAGTTATCCAGCCCCGTCACAGCCTGTATCTCTGGCGACGACTCCCATTGGATCTCGTAGCCGCGTTCGGACTCCGCTGCGGTATCAATCGCTTTAAAGTCTATACCCGTCACCGGTTCGCCCGATCCCGGCGTGGCCGAGTCGTAACGTGGATTACTAAAGCCGTATAGGATCATGGCTTCGCCGCTGTCGTGATAGTCGGCGACCTGAAGCTCCTTCCGTGCGCCGAACGACTCATAGAGGGCGTGTGCGGCGGCATAGATATTCTCGCCATCTTCACAGTAATCGCTGGTCGCGATGAATAGCTTCCGAATGTCCTCCTCGTCCAGAATACGCAGCAGCTCCTTCATCATAAATCGTCCGCCACCCTTACCTTGTGCCCTAGGGTGCAGATAGGTCCATGAGAGCCAGGCGATGTCCGCGACCTCATCTGATTTGTAAAAGCCGGAAATACCGATTGTCTCTCCCGCTTTCTCCAAAACGTACATTCCCCGGCACTGGCGCTCAGCGAGACTCGTTTCCGCCTCTTCCGCGTCATCCTCATCCGTTAGCGCAATGATCTCTATGGCAAGGGGTATATCGGCCATCGTCATCGGGCGAAGGCGGTAGTCGCTGTTTTCAGCGTCCGCTTGAGTGGGGTTCGGCGCTGCGGGCCTTTTGTTGAATAATCTTCCAAACACTGCGATCAATCCTCCGGTTAGGGCGCCTGCTGCATGTGCAACGAATGCGGTATTAGAATATCCAGCTGCAATGATCGCGAGAAAGCAAACAGCAATCAGCAGCGCTTTGGACCGGGTCGCGCCATACACATCGATTGCTGACCAGGCAGCCAGACCGTAAGCCGCGGCCGACAGACCTACGAACCGGGCATCGATCAGCAGGTATTCCGCGATAGTACCGATTAGCAAACTGGTGAGTACGACAAACAGCAGGAAGGGGCCGCCTTTCGCGACCTCGCAGTGGCTGCCCGCGTAGGCGATGACGAACAGATTCAGGGCGAGATGGAGAAGGTCCTTGTGGCGGAACAGGTTTGCCGCGAACTCAAGCGGGCCACGGGGATTGGCTACGGGTGGGCTTTGCAGGGCCCAGTACGCCAATAAGGAGAGGGCCAGGAGCAGGCAGGTGTAGGGTGCACGCTTGAGCGGGAGTAAGTAACGGCGGGGTTTTAAGCCGGCGGTCATCAGGTCCGGCATCTGTCAGATCTCGCCACGGCCGATCAGATGGATGTGGATCTTGCTCGGTTGCAAGGCCTCTTCCAACGACTTCAGGGCGATCATGGGGTTCGCATCACCGCACATGAATATATCAATAGCGGCATAGTCGTGTTCAGGCCAGGAGTGGATGCTTATGTGTGATTCAGCCAGCGTAATTACACCGGTTACCCCTTTTCCCTCGCCGAAATCATGGATATGTGTGCCCAATACCCTGGCCCCCGCAGCGAGGGCGGCGGCTACCAATACCTGCTCGATGAGCGCCGGATCGCGCAGATGTCCGGCGCCGAAAAAATCGGCGAGGAGGTGTTGGCCGAGATGGTTGGGAGTGCCGGGGAGAGTGAGTGAGTCATCGGACTGGACTCCGTCCGGAACGGCATAACTCAATGATTTATCCATAAAAACTGCTATTTCCGGGTGGTGTCAAGCCCCTCTGGCGACAAAATTATAGCCTGGGCCGCGAAAAAGTAGAAGTCCACGGGGAGTGGTTCAAGGCCGACTCATGCAACATGCTCAAGGCTACCTACACGGTTAGTACTTGGGGAGAGAGCAATCTTTGTGGTCTTGATGGCGGCACTCGATCACAACTGCCAACTTCAACGATGTTCCGATTCACCAACACCTCCTGTATGCTCTCAGGCCGCAGCGATACCCCATGGGCTTGGTAATCCCTGGGTAGTGAGGGCGTCGGCATTCACTCTCTCTCGCAGGGGCTGGCGAGCGTCGGGCTGTATTTTCAAACTAATTGTTTATAAAGGTATTTTTTATTGTGTTTACTCTTTATGAGCAGCGAAATGATCCGTGTCAATGCCGGGCTTTTCGGGCTGTGTACAATTGTGTGGGAATGACCGGACTGACGCCGAAGTCAAGATCAAGCTAAGACCCATGTCTAACGCGAACGGAGAACAGGACGATCGCGCATACATGGTGCAGGCTCTGTCGCTCGCGCAACGCGCCATGGCGCAGGGAGAGGTGCCGGTTGGTGCCGTTGTTGTGATCGAAGGCCGTATCGTCGGCGAAGGTTGGAACCAGCCAATAGCAACCCGGGATCCCACCGCGCATGCCGAGATCATGGCATTGCGTGACGCTGCATTGAGAACTGATAATTACCGCCTTATCGAAAGCACCCTCTATGTTACTCTCGAGCCCTGCACCATGTGTGCCGGCGCCATCGTGCATGCTCGGGTCAAGCGGGTGGTCTATGGTGCGAGGGATCCTAAGGGCGGCGCGGCCGGCAGTGTTTTCAATCTGCTTCCAAGCGACCACCGATTCAACCATCGAGTCGAGGTCGAGGGTGGCTTGCTGCATCACGAAAGCAGTGAGCTGCTAAAGACCTTTTTCCATCATCGACGTAACCAACTAAAGCGGGGGAAGACGAAATCGTGAATCACAAGAAGTTGTGGCATGGCGCAATTTTGGGGTTGTTACTGAATGGATTGCTGTTCGCCGTGCCATTAATGGCTGAGCCCCTGTCGAGCATGGATGCCTGTCTGCTGGACATGCTTCGGCGATCGGGGCCTGACATCAGCGTCGGCCAGATCAAGGCAGAGTGTGAAGCGATCGCCCCCTCTGTGGTCGAGTCGCCGGATGCGGCTGATCATTCGGTTGATCAACCGGCCGAACCCAAGACAGAGTCGCTCATTGCGGAGCGCATAAGGGCGGAAAAGGCCACTCGCTTCAATCCCTTCGTCATCTCGCCGCACAAGCAGAACTACGCCCTGTTGGCCTCCTATAACAGCACGCCCAATTATGAGATCTATAACATCCCCGCTTCCCAATTCGATCGGCTGGAGATGAAATTCCAGCTTAGTTTTAAGATGCCGGTGGTGGAAGGGCTGCTGGGGACGGACGCTGATCTCTACGTCGCCTATACCAACCTCTCATTTTGGCAGGCCTACAACCGGCATATCTCGGCGCCTTTCCGGGAAACGCTTCATGAGCCAGAGATGATGCTGGTGATGCCGAACGACTGGACTGTGCTTGGCTGGAGAAACTCGATCATGCAGTTTGGCGTGGTACATCAATCGAACGGGCAGGGCGGCTATCTTTCACGCAGCTGGAATCGCTTCTATGGGGATTTCATCTTCGAGAGGGGTAAGTATATCGTCGGCTTTAAGCCCTGGCACCGTATTCCGGAAAGTAATGACGACAATCCGGACATCACCGACTACCTGGGGCACTATGAGTTGCGAGGCATCTACAAGCACGGTAATCAGACTTTTAGCATGATGGCGCGTAATCTGTTGGAGAACAGAGGTCGAGAGACCATCCAGCTTGACTGGAGTTTTCCGCTTTACAAGCGTTGGCGCGGCTATTTGCAGTACTTCAACGGTTATGGCGAGAGCATGGTCGATTACAATGTGGAGAACAGGCGGTTGGGCTTTGGCCTGCAGCTGACCGACTGGCTCTGAGTCGTGGGGTCAAGTCGGATATTTCCTGCTTGGGCCCTATTTGGTTCAAAGTGTTTCAGGCATGATCGAAAAAATATGGGGTCTGTTGTCGTCGTTATCGACTGGTTGATTTTTACGCTCCTGCCAGCGTAGCAGCTCCACATAGGCACGAATGTTGTCGACGTAGTTGACCGGCTCGTTGCCTCTGGCATATCCGTGCTTGAGGCCCGAGTACCACTTTTTGAGACTTAGCTTTGGCAGATGCTTCTTCACGTCGACCCACTTGTCCGGATTGTCACCCAGATGTTCCGTGAGGACGCGGGCGTCTTCAAGATGGCCGAAGCCGACGTTGTAGCCCGCCAGCGTCAGCCACAGCCGATCGGGTTCTCCAATGCGTTGCGGCAGCCTGTCTTCGATGTAGCGCAGGTATTTGGCGCCACCGAGAATGCTCTGCTTAGGGTCGAGCCGGCTTTCGATTTTCATCTGCTTGGCGGTGGTCAGGGTCAGCATCATGATACCCCTTACGCCGGTCGGTGAGCGGGCCTTGGGATTCCAGAGCGATTCCTGATAGCCGATGGCCGCCAGGGTGAGCCAGTCGATCCCGCTGATCTGCTCAGCCTCCTTGAAGTACTCCAGGTATTTCGGCAGGCGGTTTTTATAATGTCTGACAAAAGTCTTCAACTCGACGAAATTGAGCCGCCCGATGTGGCCATAGTAGCGTTCAATCAGTTCATCCAGGGTGCCGTCCTCGGCGATGCGATTGAAAAAGGTCTCCATGGCCTGATACAGGCTGCTATCCTCCGCATGCGCCATGGCCCAGGCCAGCGGTTGCGGTTCGGTGAGATTGAAGGCGACCCCAAGGTTCGGCATGAAGCGTCGGGTGACGGCGAACTCATTGGAGTCGGCAATGGTAAAATCGACCTCCCGATCCAGCACCATCTGCATCATCTCGGCACTTTCCAGATCTGAGCGGCTCTCCCAGCTCAACTCGGGGTGGTTGGCCTTGAGCCGCAGCAACTCCTCCTCATGGCTGCTGCCGGCAATCACCACCAGCTTTTTCCCATAGAGATCTTCGACCTTGCGCGGCCGCAGGTTGCCGCGACGGTAGATGACTTGCTGCGTGATCTCCTGGTAGGGAGGGCCGAACCGGATCTCCGATACCCGGTCCGGGGTCACCGTCAAGCCGGCGGCGGCCAGATAGGCCTCCCCGTTGATCACGCTCGGAAGCAGATCGTCGAAGTGCTTAGGGATGATGAAATGGGGTTTGACCCCCAGTTCCTCCGCGAACAGCAGGACTAGATCATATTCAAAGCCCGTCAGGCCTTGCGGTCCCTCGTAGAGAGTGATGCCGCTGTTACGGGTGACGACCTTGAGCTCGCCGGAGGCCTTGATACGCTCCACCAGGGGGGGCGGTATGCTGCAGGCTGTGAACAACAGGCTCAGCAGGAGAAGATTAAAAAGATACCGAGGTGGTTTGCTGCGGTGCATCCTACAAATCAGGGGCGTTTGGTATTGCTTGACGTTGAGACATCTCATGAAGCCCTCTTCTCCCCGGGGGTTCAGAAGCGGTGAATTTTTCTCGTTTTATGCCTCATGGGCGCACATTTCAACTTCAGATTGATATAGAATACTGCCTTGGCGGCGACTTTGCGAATTGCATGATAATTAGCGAAATGGGGTAGAGTCGGTAGGATTACCGGTTGCTTGCTCCAGAATTCGCCGCTTGAGACGGGGATTAAGTCCCTTTAAGGAGAGGTGCCGGAGCGGCCGAACGGGCCTGACTCGAAATCAGGTGATCCCTCACGGGGTCCGAGGGTTCAAATCCCTCCCTCTCCGCCATATTTATTTAAAAACAATAAGTTGGCGCTTTCGTGTGAATCCCGGCTTGTATCGCGGCGCAGTTATCCGCTACATCGAATTAAGCATATAAAGACCTCTGGCTGACGATAAGCCTAGACTGAGTTTAAGGCGCTCGTCTTCGACGGAGGTGCGTGCTTTGAACTCCCCGCCATCTACACAGGATTCTCAAAGTTTGCAGTATGGCGGCCGTTTCCGTGAACCTCGGGGTCGCTTTGGGCGGGGGCTGCTTGAGCAGATCGCCGCACATCGGTGGATGGGGCAGTGCGGCGCGTTTGGTCCTGATATCTGTGTCAGTTATGTGTTCACGCAACCGATAATTGAGAAACCTCAGCACCTCTATCCGGGATACTTTTTGATTTGCTCGCAGCAGATCTCGCACAGCGACAACCTGCCTTGAAAATAATGGTGCTCGGCAAAGTGGGCTTTTACCTCTTCGGGTCGGGCTGTTGCATAACCGTATCGTTGCATCAGTGCCTCTTACTAATCTAGGGCCTGTTAACAGGCCCTAGATCTCTCGAGCGGAAACAGGAACGACTTATCGTTCGAAATATCACTCTGCTGTTGATTACTTCAGGACAGGGATGCGCTCAGCGGTTCTGTGAGTGTGGAAGGGTTGGATGGACGATTGGTTATATTTTGGAAATCAAATGATCGCGTTTTGGGCGCTGCACACACTCCGAAACACTAACATGCGGTCAATCACTGCTCAATGTATCGCGGAGATCGGTCGGCAATGATTGTTGATGATACATCACGCGATGTCTGAGTATGCAGGAGTTAGTGGGGGCGGCTGATATGGCCCCCACCATGTGGCATGGATGTGTGATGAGTCCGGAGCGTACGGGTCAGCCCTGGCAGTGATCCATATCGCGACAATCCGTTCCCCTTTGAACGGGCTCAACGGGTTTGGCTGACTCCGAGCTTTTTCATTTTCCGGTACAGTGTGTTTCGACTCATGCCCAGCGCCGCAGCGGTGCGCGTGATATTCCAGTCATTGGCGCCGAGGCTGGAGAGGATCACCTGTTGTTCCGCTGACTGCAGCGGGTTGCCGTTGTTGGACTCCTGAGGCGCTTCCTCAGTGGCAGCAGGTTGCGCAGGGTGTTGAACTTGCTGTGCCGGTTGCTCGGGTGTGAGCGGCAAGGAGTAGTCTATGTTGAAGTCGTCGAGCTGTAACTCACCCTGTTCGCACAGGGCGACTGCGGTACGGATCACATAACGCAGCTGGCGAAGATTGCCGGGCCATTCATACCCCATGAGCGCTTCCATGGCATCTTTGGATATCTTGAGTTCCTGGCCGGTGTCGTTTTCCGCCTCCAAGACTTTTAGAATGATGTTGTGGAGGTCGTGTCTGTCGCGCAGTGGGGGCAACTCCAGAGTGATGCCGTTGAGCCTGAAGTAGAGGTCCTGACGAAACTCACCGGTCCTCACCAATTGGCGCAAATCACGATGACTCGCGGTGACCACGTGCAGGTCTACATTGATGGCCTGGTCGCCGCCCAGCGGCACTACTTCCCGGGTCTCCAGAACTCGCAGCAGTCGGGATTGCATGGTCATCGGCATATCACCGATCTCGTCGAGGAAGAGGGTGCCACCATCTGATTCAATGATTTTGCCCCGTCGGCCCTCCCTGCGCGCGCCGGTGAATGCCCCCTGACGGTAGCCGAAGAGTTCGCTCTCGATCAGGGATTCGGGAATGGAGGCGCAATTGAGGGCGACGAACGGCTTGCCCCCTCGTTCGCTGGCCAGATGGATGGCCTGGGTGAAGAGTTCCTTGCCGGTGCCGGTTTCACCGTGCAGCAGTATGGGTATGCGTTTGTTCATCACACGCTTTGCCCGTCTCGCCGCCTCCTGCATGCGCGGATCCTCGCCCGCCAGTACCGCCAGTTTGCAGAGCTCACCGCGGCAGGCGTCCGGATCCGCCTTCGCGGGCGGTATACGTAGACCGTTGCGGCGCTTGGGTTTCTCCTTCACCTGGTGGAGATAGCCGAAAAGTTTTTCGCCGTTGCGTTGATCCCTGAAAGCACGAACCCGATTGTCTCCCCGGGTTGCACTGAACAAGAGATCATCCAACTCCCTGCCGAGGACAAGATCTAGCTCCGTTTCCAACAGTTGATGTCGATGCTCCAGTCCCAGGATTTCAATCGCGCCCGCGTTGAGGGCAAGCACCCGATTGTCCTCGCCAATGGCCAGCAGGCCCTCGGTGGGGAGACCCAAGTGATTTGCGCTGCGGTGGAAACGCAGTATGCGTTGGTTGCCTAATTCATGCAGGAAGTATTGGTTTTCGATGATCTGAGCCGAGTTGGCGACCAGTGCGCGGGCCAGGATCTGAGCCGACAAGCTGTCCTCGCTGCTGCAACGGGAGGCGTCCAGCACCGCAAGCAGATTGCCGTGAGGATCATGAATCGGAGCAGCGGAGCAGGTGAGATGGATGTTTTGGGTCAGGAAGTGTTCGTCCTTGTGAACCGTCAGCGGTCGGTCCTCGGCGATACAGGTACCGATGCCGTTGGTCCCTAAAGCGGACTCCCCCCAATTGGCGCCCAGCCACAATCCGGCTTCACGAAACGCCTGCTCCAGGCTGTCGCCGGTCAGGTGATTCAGGATTACCCCATGATCGTTGGTGAGGATGAGGGCATAGCCCGAGCCCTTCAACGAGGAATAAAGATTCCGCATCTCGGGCTCGGCCAGGCGCAGAAAGCCCTGAAAGCGCCCGCGCAGCATGCGCAGAGCCGTGGCGTCGATGACCTCAGGTTGGTGGATATGCAGGGGATCGAGTTCGTCATTGACGGCACATCTGCGCCAGGAGGTCAGGATGAGGCTGGCCAGCGGCGAGTCTGTCGACGAATTGTCTTCAGACAGAACGGCGAAGACGTTCTGTGCGTGTTGATGTTGTAAGTGTTGCTCAGCCATCGAAGGCTTCCTCCATCCCAGTACCTGATGTATTGGGTTCTGTTCCTCTGTTCAGCTCAGCGGATGAGACTGCACAAGTCCGGTCCAATAGGAGCGGTTATTATTTTTCCGCCTGCCCCTCTGCTCGAGAGGGAAGTGCCGGTCTCCATGAGACCACCTCGGGCATGGCTTCCTTAATACATGGGCTGAACAGCGCCAGGGGCACCGTACAGCCATTCCCTGGCACGACACTCAATGATGGGGATTACTCAACTGCAGTAGATACTGCGCCGGGAGCAGGGGCGTCAGCACATCCCCAAACCATTCCGTTGATGGTCATTCTGTCGCGACTGTCACCGACCAACTGGCTGTTCCCTGTGGCAGTCCGATCTTGAAAACAGCTACCGTCAAACTGTCGGATAGTAGCTACCGGAACGGAGTGAGATGTTGTTTTAATTTTGAAAAAGTCTAGCCAATTCGGCTGGCGACAGCAAATTCGCGCAGAATTGTCAATCCTTATCGCGCCTGTGGAATTACCTCATTGACCACTTCATCCACCATGCCGGGAGCCGTGGAGTCCGCCGTGCCGGGTGGTGAAAATCATTCTAATTGTATGATTTTAAAATAAATCTTTGCGTATCTGTTGGTTCTGGGATGCCGAATGGAGAGTCGGCATTGAGTCAGCATCAGGAATGCCGCCGGGATTTTTCTTGCTAGCTGTTGCAACAACGAAAACCCGTGGTTTGCCCGCACCGGCCACCAGCTCCGGCTTGGCCACCCGGTGGACCGACACTGCGTCGATGCGATGAAAAGGGTCTTCCACAGGACTTCCCTCACCTTGGCTGGCCTCCAGTTTGAAACCCTCGACCGCGTAGCGGGATACCCGTTTAGTGCATCGAGTTCGATTGACCCGGAAAGGCTTGATCGCGCCCGAACCCCTGGCATCTTCCACCTCGAATCGTCGCTGCTTGTAGGACTGTAACTTTGATGTATCGAAACTGATACATCTGCTGTTGTTATCTGATACCCGGCCTTTCCGAAGCAGAATCGATATTTGTGCAGAACGGAAAAAATACAATAAAAACATAATGATAAGCCGAATTTTTAGTGGTGGCCTGTGTCTTGCTATACAGGTCGGAAGGACGCTACTGCGGGGCGTGGGCACTGACCCTGCCGTTCTTCCGGTATCTGTTACGACCACTAATGGGAGGAGAAACAACGATGAAATTCCCACTGAAAACAAAGGCCTTGAGCGCTGCAATGGCGGTCGCCGTTCTGAGCGGGGGGCTGAGCCTGTCCACCCCAGCCCTGGCAAAGGTTACCCAGGCCGATATCGACGCTGACGCCACCACCCCCGGTGATGTGGTCAGCTGGGGTATGGGTCAGCAGGGCCAGCGCTACAGCCCTCTGAAGAAGATCAACAAGGGCAACGTGAAGAAGCTGGTTCCGGCATGGAGCTTCTCCTTCGGCGGTGAAAAGCAGCGCGGCCAGGAGGCGCAGCCGGTGGTGCACAACGGCCGCATCTTCGTCACCGGTTCCTACTCCCGTCTCTATGCTATCGACGCCAAGACCGGTGAAGAGCTGTGGCAGTACGACCATCGCCTGCCTGACGGCATCCTGCCCTGCTGCGACGTCATCAACCGTGGCGCCGCCCTGTATGACGACCTGGTCATCTTCGGCACTCTGGACGCGCGCCTGGTGGCGCTGGATCAGGCTACCGGCAAGGTGAAGTGGCGCTCCAAGATCGACGACTACAAGGCCGGTTACTCCTTCACCGCCGCGCCCTTGATCGTCAAGGACATGGTCATCACCGGCGTCTCCGGCGGCGAGTTCGGTGTCGTGGGCCGGGTCGAGGCCCGCGACGCCAAGACCGGTGAGCTGCGCTGGATCCGTCCCTCGGTGGAAGGCCATATGGGCTACATCTGGAAGGACGGCAAGAAAATGGAGAACGGGCTGACCGGCAAGACCAACGCCACCTGGCCCGGCGACATGTGGAAGACCGGCGGCGCGGCCACCTGGCAGGGCGGCACCTACGATCACGAGACCGGCCTGATCTTCTACGGTACCGGCAATCCGGCGCCCTGGAACGCCCATCTGCGTCCGGGTGACAACCTCTATTCCACCTCCACCCTGGCCATCGACCCGGATACCGGCAAGATCGCCTGGCACTACCAGTACACCCCGAACGACGGCTGGGACTATGACGGCGTCAACGAGGTGGTCTCCTTCAATGTCGATGGCAAGAAGCTGGCCGGCCATGCCGACCGTAACGGTTTCTTCTACGTGCTCGACCGCACCAACGGCAAGCTGGAGAACGCCTTTCCCTTCGTCACCCGGACCGACTTTGCCAAGGGCATCGACATGAAGACCGGGCGTCCCATCGAGACCGGTCTGCGTCCCGGCGACCCGACCAAGAGCGCCGACGGCAAGAAGGGCGAAAGCATCTTCATCGCCCCGTCGTTCCTGGGTGCAAAGAACTGGATGCCGATGGCCTACAGCCCCGACACCGAGCTCTTCTACGTGCCGGCCAACGAGTGGGGCATGGATCTGTGGAACGAGCCCGTCACCTACAAGAAGGGCGCCGCCTACCTGGGTGCCGGCTTCACCATCAAGCCGCTCTATGACGATTACATCGGGGCCCTGCGCGCGGTGGATCCCAAGACCGGCAAGATCAAGTGGGAGTACAAGAACAACGCGCCCCTGTGGGGTGGTGTCATGACCACCGGAGGCGGCTTGGTCTTTACCGGCACCCCCGAGGGTTACCTCAAGGCCTTCGATGCCGAGAGCGGCGAGGAGCTGTGGAAATTCCAGACCGGCTCCGGTGTGGTCGGCTGTCCCGTCACCTGGGAGCAGGACGGTGAGCAGTACATCGCTGTGCCCTCCGGTTGGGGCGGCGCCGTGCCACTGTGGGGCGGCGACGTGGCCAGCAAGGTCAAGTACCTGAACCAGGGTGGATCGCTCTGGGTGTTCAAGCTCTCCGGAGTCTGAACCCGGTATGTAAGCGGGTGACGGCGCAGTGCGGTGCCGTGCACCCGGATACCAGCGGTCATCCCCGACCCCCGATGGCCGGGGATGACCAGTCCAGGGCGATCGTTTCGCCCATCAGTTTCAACCAATTGACGGAGTCTCTATCAATGCGTCACCCATCACTCAAACTCGCCGCACTCGCGACGGTCCTCTGGGCCGGTACACTGACCACGGCCTTTGGCCATGGAAACGTCGCACCCCAGCCAGTAGACACCTCCGCGCTGCGACAGTTGGGGGAGGAATGGCTGGAAGAAAATCCCTACCCGGGAGACGGTAAAGCTATAGAGATCGGGGCGTCCGCCTATAATCAGAACTGCGCCCGCTGTCACGGCCTGGGCGCGGTTTCCGGAGGTATCGCCCCCGATCTGCGCAACCTGCCCCCCGATGATGAAGGCGATGCCTGGTTCATCATGCGTATCCGCAATGGCGCCATTCGCAACGGCGTCACCTATATGCCGCCGTTCGAAGGCATTCTGTCGCAGGAGGCCATGTGGTCGATCCGGGCTTGGCTGGTGACTTTGGAGCCGGATCAATAAGAACGATTTTTGGAGGGTGAAGATGCAAAAACTGTTTAGAGCCGGCCTGCTGGCCGTAACGGCTGCCCTGTGGATGACCCTGTCGCCGCTGCTCGCTGCCGAAGAGGGGGCCACGGCGCTGCAGAAGGTCCAGGAGCGCGGCGTGCTGGAGGTAGCGGTATACGCCGATTTCCCCCCCTTCTCCTACCGTAACGAACACGGCCGGGTAGTGGGCATTGATGTGGAAATCGCCCAGGCCCTGGCCGAACAGCTGGGGGTCGTCGCGGCCATTCGCGCCGTCGGTGCCGACGAAAACATGGAGGACGACCTGCGCAACAACGTGTGGAAGGGACACTACCTGGGTGGTGGCGTGGCCGACGTGATGCTGCATACCCCCTACGACGAGGCCTTTGCCGAGGAGAACGACCGGGTCAGCTTCATCGCCCCCTACTACCGGGAACAGGTCGTAGTGGCGGTGGCGAGCGACAAGGCCGACGGGGGGTCGCCGCTAGCGCTGTTCACCCGTGAAAAGGTGGGCGTGGAGCTGGATACTCTGGCCGACTTCTATCTCCTCAGTGCCTACAGCGGCCGCATCCGCGACCAGGTGGTGCACTTCAGCAACATGGGCGAAGCGGTGGCGGCCCTGAAGCGGGGCGAATTGAGTGGTGTCGCCGGCCCGCGCAGCGAGATCGAATTCGCCTTGGGCGAGCAGCGCCAGGCCTATGCCGTGGGTCCGGTGCAGATGCCTGGACTGCGCAGTAGCGGCTGGGATCTGGGGGCCGCCGTGCGCCAGGGCAACAACGACCTGGCCGAAGCCCTGGACCAGGCCATGGTCAAGGTGCGCGAGAGCGGCGAGCTGCAGCGGATCTTCGAGCGCCACGGTTCCAGCTATCAGCTGCCGAGCCGGATCGTGCGTCTGCAGCCCAAGAGTTCAGGGGGGGTGGCCTACAGTGACGATTCCAGGCTCTGCCAGCATCGTCCTTAGTGCCTGCCTGCTGTTCCCGGTCCGGGGCGCATGGGCCGCTCTGGCCGGGGACTATCGCCTGATGCTTGAGGATGCCCAGGGAGCGCGTCAATCCCTGGGCGAAGTACAGATCCGCAAGGCGCAGAGCGGTTTCTACTACCGCATCGCCTGGGATGAAACCCGCTTCGAAAACCACTTCCTATCCATGCGTCCGTTCAAGTGCCTGCCCCACCCCCAGCGCATGATCTGTCGTTTGCCCTATCCCTACGATCTGCCGCGCCTGATCAGTGAAACCGACCTCACCGACCTGGAGTACGATCTGCTGTTCCTGCACAAGGCGCCCGGTGAGTACGGCATCAATGCCTGGAACGGCCTCTATTTCAAACTCACACGCGAGGACGGAAATCTCGTCGGCGAACTGCACGAGACCGATCTCAACGTGCTGCAGGCCCCGCCCGAAGCGGGGGTGCAATACCCCATCGATCCGCAGCAGATCTATCCCGCCTCCGATGCCCTGTGGCCGCGCCGTATCCTGTTCGAGCCCCTGTCCGCCGAGGTGGGTTCATGAAGCGGGCGTCCCTTTGCTGTGCCTGTCTGCTCCTTTGGATGGCGAACAACTGGGCCGCAGAGACCCTGGTCGACCCCCTCGATTCGGTGATGTGGAACGAGATGCACCAACGCCTGCTCGACGGCGCCCCGGTCGTTTTCGATGAGCGGGTGCACGTCCAGGTGCCGCATGCGGCCGAGGACTCCATGAATCTGCCCCTGTGGGTGGACGCATCGGCCCTGGGTCGGGTGCGGCGCCTGATGCTGTTTGCCGAGCTCAACCCCATCCCCAAGGTGTTGGAGATGGAGCCCCTGCGCGCCGCGCCGCGTATCGGCGTGCGCATCAAGGTGCAACAGGCGACCCCGGTCAGGGCGGCGGCGTTGACCGAGGACGGTGTCTGGCATGTGGGCGGCGCCCTGGTCGACGCGGCCGGCGGTGGTTGCACCGCACCCAGCCTGGGCAGCGGTTCGGCCGACTGGGCCGAACGTCTGGGCGAGGTCAACGCCCGTCTGTGGCGAAGACAGGACTACAGTCGCCTGCGGGCAAGGGTGATCCATCCCATGGACACCGGCCTGGTGGCCGGCATCCCCGCCTTCTATCTGGAAACGCTGGAGGTGCGCGACGCGGCGGATACCCCGATCACCCGCTTAGCGCTTTACGAACCGGTGGCCGAAAATCCGGTGCTGACTCTGGATCTGCCAGTGGTGAATCGAATCAGCCTGCAGGGTAGGGACAACAACGGCAATCCGGTTGCGGCACTGGTGACGCAGGGCGTGATCGCCGAGGGTGGTGGGCAGTGAGGTATCTGTTTCCATGGCTCCTGCTGTTGTCGAGCCTGCAGCTCTTCGCGGCCGACAAGGACTACGCACTCCAGCCCCGCCAGGTAGCCGAGGGGACCTATGTCCTGTTGGGGCTCAAGGAGCACTTCGATTTCCACAACGGCGGCAACATCGTCAACACCGCCTTCATCGTCACCCGGGCCGGCGTGGTGGTGATCGACACCGGCCCCTCCCGTCGCTATGGGGAGCAGCTGCGGGCCGCCATCGCTCGGATCACCCCACAGCCCATCGTGCAGGTCTACATCACCCATATGCACCCGGACCACTTTCTCGGCAGCCAGGCCTTCGAGGAGGTCCCCATTGCCGCCCTCGACGGCACCCGCGAGGGTATTCGCAATTTAGGCGAGATGTTCAACGACAACATGTATCGCCTGGTGGGCAGCTGGATGAGCGGCACCCGGGTGGTGGTGCCCGGCCGGACAGCCGAGCCGGGGGTGCAGGCGTTTGGCGGACACCGCCTGCGCCTGATCGCCCTGCAGGGCCATACCGGGGCCGATCTGGTGTTGCTCGACGAGACCACCGGCGTGCTCTTTGCCGGCGACCTGGCGTTTCACGGGCGTACGCCCACCACCCCCCACGCCGAGCTGGATGCCTGGCAGCGCTCTTTGGACCAGCTGCGCGGGCTCGACTTCCAGCTGCTGGTGCCGGGCCACGGCGAGCCGGTGGCGGGCGCGGTCGCCATCGACCAGACGGCGGACTATCTGAACTGGCTCGAGAGCCATCTCACCGAGGCGGCCGAATCGGGCGCCGCCATGGCCGAGCTGCTGCACCCGCAAGCGCCGTCCCGGGTGCGGGAACTGGCCGTCTTCGCCGGCGAATATCCCCGTTCCCTCAGTCACCTCTACCCGGCATTGGAGGCCGCCGCCCTGGCCCGTGGCCGGATGGAGCAGGGAGAGTGATCAACGTCATTCATTGGCTGCGCGATCAGATGAATGGCGGGGCAGAGCCTGAGTAACCTAAACTTCGGATAGTCCACATGTTGCGATTGTTTGCGCTATTCACCCTCCTCGTCCCTCTGGCCAGCGTGATCGCGGAAGAGCGCGCGCTCTTCTCACCGCAGGGCTACCGAATCGCCGACTACCGCAGTCCGCTGCCGGAGGTGCCCCCGGCCGGGCAGCGCATCGATACCCACGGTTTGCAGCGTCTGCTGGACGAGGCAGATCCGGTGCTGATCGACGTGCTGGCCATCACCCTGCGCTCGGAGAGCGCCGACTTCGGACTTGCCTGGCTGCCGGCGACGCCGCGTCAAAATATTCCCGGCAGCGTGTGGCTGCCTAATGTGGGCTATGGCCGCCTGGAACCCTGTATGCGCGACTGGTTCGAACAGAACCTGCGGCGTCTAACCGGGGGCGATGTGGAACGTCCGCTGGTCTTCTATTGCATTACCGATTGCTGGATGTCCTGGAACGCGGTCAGGCGTGCCGCCGCTCTGGGTTACCGCAAGCTCTACTGGTATCCCGAGGGGAGCGACGGCTGGGGCGAGGCGGGACTGCCGCTTGCGCAGGGTGAAGCCCAGCCGCTGCCGGGCATGGCGGGAGGGGATCCCAGTGCCAGTCTGTTCGAGTGCCCCGTCGGTGATTTGCAGAGAATGCTTGAGAAGGTCGCCCCGACCGGTCGCGACGGCCTGATGCTCTTGTTCGAGACCGCGGATTGCCCCTATTGCCGGCGCATGCGTGGGGGCGTGTTGGCCGATGCCGATTTGATCGCCCACTATCGGCGCCACTTCCTCGCTGCAGAACTCGATCTGGAGAGCGAGGCTTCGCTCACCGGCCTCGACGGCGGCGTCACCAATGCCCGCGTCCTGGCACAACGGCTGGGTGTGGCGCGAACCCCGACCCTGATCTTTTTCGATGCCGCCGGCGGGGAGCGCTACCGCCACTCGGGCTTGATCGCCGATCCGCGCCAATTTCGCGCCCTGGCCGATTATGTCAGCGGAGGTCACCAGGAGCAGATGGGCTTTCGGGAGTATTTGAAAACCAGTCGCTGAGGCGAATGCGATGACTGAAAAGTGAAGCGGTGCGGCAAGCCGCACCCTACGCACGATTCGCCGCTAGGGTGGGGGGGCGGACCCAGCAAAAGTGTGCCGCTACAAGCCGGACCTGTAGGGTGCGGCTTGCCGCACCGATCAACCGCAACGGAGGTTATTGCGCTTCAATTGAGGTGATCTGTGGGGCAGGGCCCCACCCTACCGGTCGTTCTTGGGTTCAATGCTCGAGCGAGACCAGTTCGAACATCATACGTCCGCCGCTGAAGACGCCGCCCTCCATCGGCTCCTCCCGTACCAGTTTCACCAGACCGACACCGGGGGCGTACCACTCGCGGGTGTTGATCAGGATCTCCTTGTAGCCCTCGCGGCCATCGGCGTAGAGGGTCATGTTGGCCTCGCCCTCCACCAGTAGGCAGTGCTCGAAGCGGCCGGCAGGGACTTCCGCCACCGCGTCCACCGAGATGATCTGGTAGGCCATCTTGAGGGCGCTGCCACGGCTCAGGGTCTCTTCGTAGGGACTGATGCGGCGCAGGACATAGGGATGAGTGAGGGTGTTCCAACCGGTGCCGGGTTGGTAGGGACGCTTCAATACCCAGCGCGGGTCGTCATCCTTGCGCGGTTCGAGTTCCACCACCGTGCGTTTGGCGTTGCGGTAGATACCCTGCGCCACCTGGCGCAGGTAGTAGCGGGTGCCTTCATCGGTCACGCGTACGGCGTGCGGTACGCCATCCAGCAACTCGGTACCCGCGTTGCGTTCGGTGAAGCTGCGGGTCTCGCTGCGTCCCGCCACCTCGGTGGTGACCCGGTAGGTCCAGCGCATGCCCTCCTGCAGCGGGAAGTAGCGCTCCGCCCGTGGTAGCTCAGGTCTGTCGCAGGCCGTCAGCATGATCAGCAACAGACCGGCCAGGGTCGTTAGGCTGTGCCGCACGCTCATTTCTCCGGCAGTGCCGGATCGGGCAGGCTGTAGATCTCGATCCGCTGGCGTCGCTCACCCATCAGGGTGTAGTCCCTGGGCAAGCCGATAGTGCCGTCCTCGCTGCTGATTCGGCCCAGCTGCACCACGCCGTTGCGCATGTTGCGCAGGGCGTCCTGCAGGTCGCTGTGCAGTGTCTTGTCGTAGTCGACACGATAGGCCCGGGGCCGTCCGGAGGGATGGCCGTCGATCAGGTCGGAGGCCCAGATGAAGATCTCCCCCGGCGAGCCGCTGCTCTTGTCCGGTTCTTCGATCACTGAAGCGTGGAGCAGGAAACGCTGCGGCAACCCACTGCTCACCGGCCATCCCTGCACCTGGCGCCAGCCCTGGTAGCTGATGAAGTAGAGGCCGCAGGCCGCCACCACCAGCAGTAGCTTCAGACCCCAGTGCAGGCGGGCGCGGATGAGGGCCGCGGCGAGCAGGGCGGTGAGCGCCACATAGGCCAGCACCAGCAATAGAATCGACTCCGTCACAGCTTACCGACCTCCACGATCGACTTGGGCAGGGTATTGATGCCGAACACCTGGCCGTCCGGGGCGATGCTGAAGCGCAGGGCGGTCTTCTCTTCGCCCAGACGCTCCAGCGTCAGGGTGGCGTAGTGCAGGATCTTGAGCACCGGATTGACCTCCGCCAGGGAGACCGTCACCGGTACCGGGCTCAGGCTCTTGCTGTTGTAGTAGTGGACATTGACCACGTACTCGCCGGGGGGACGACCGCGCAGGGTGACCACCTCCTGGTTGAGCGGATTGACCACCGCCTTGCCGTCCACCACCAGGCTGTCGTTGGCCATGCCGCGGTCGTCCCGGTCCAGGTGCAGCAGGCCGGCCTGGGGCTGCTTGAACCAGACCAGCTGGCCGGCCGGGCCCTCGACCCAGGTGTCGATGTCGTCCGGGTTGTTGTCGGGCCAGGTCACGGTGATGATGAAGTCGGCTTTGGGGTTGATGGTGCCCGACTTGGCCGGCGGATTGAGAAACATCAGCGCCACCAGAAACAGGAAGGTGAAGGCGAGCAGGGCGTTGAACAGCAGATCGGTGAAGGGATCGGCATCGAAGTCGCGGTGCTGGCGAAACATGGCCATGGCTCAGATACCGCCCTCGATGGCCGGCTGCAGGCGGGTCTCGGCCAGGTGCACCGCCGCCGCCACCAGTCGGTCGGCGGCCCGGTCCAGCATCAGGTACTGCAGGCCCAGCAGCATACTGCAGGAGAGGCCCAGCAGGGTGGTGTTGAGGGCCACTCCCATGCCTCCCGTCATGCGTTGCAGCAGGCCCTGGATGTCGCTCAGGTCGAAGGACTCCAGGGCCGCCACCGGCGCCAGCATGAGGACGAAGCCCACCACCGTGCCGAGCAGACCGAGCTTGAGCAGGAGACCGCTGACGAACCAGCCCGCCTCGTGCTGGCCACGCGCCTGTTCGGCCATCACCTGGGCCAGCAGCTGGCAATCCCGGCCGCCCTCGCCGGCGGCGGGATCGCCGGGTTTGCACAGCACGCTGCGCAGGAACTCCCCGCTCAGGGAGCCGTCGAGCAGGCTCGAATCGGAACGCAGCGGAGGGCGGCCGTCGTCGATTCCCAGGGCGATGCGCTGCAACGCCTCCTGTTCCGCCGAAAGATAGAGACTGCGTAGGGCGCAATGACCACTGGCGGCCAGGAACAACAGGGCGATCAGGAGAGTGATGCGGGTCGGATCCGAGACCAGGATGCGTTGCAGCAGTCCCTGATCCCACAGCACCCAGCCGGCAAACAGCATCAATCCGGCCAGCAGCAGCCAGCGCAGTATCAGACTGTAGGCGGGGATCGACGCGGTCATCTTGCAGCAGTCACCATTCTGGTTTTCATCAACTATGGCATGTAGCAAGGGACATGCCTTGTTCCGGTCCCATGGCTGTGCGGCTCGGCGTCGTGCCGCTTCGCCGTCCTGTACCAGTAATGAGACAACAGCTTCGAATCTGAACAATCGCAAGGGTGCTCCGGGCAGGCACCTGCCCGGATCGGCGCGGCCCTTGGCCTCTATGGCTGGGCATGAATGTTGCTATTTCCCATCAATGCGTGCGCCATCGAAAAACACGCCCCCGATTCGACAAACAGCAACCAGGAGAGATTGACCATGACAAGGTTTCTGACGTACCTGAGCGGCTTCATCATCGCTCTCGTCACCGCTGCGCCAGCCCAGGCGGAAGACGAGCAGATGCTCAGTCTGGCCAACGCCAGAGGTTGTTTCATCTGTCACCGGGTGATGGCGGACAGCAGTGGTGAAAAGCCGTTGGCGCCCTCCTATCAGGAGGTGGCCGTGCGCTATCGGGGCGACAGCAAGGCCTTCGACACGCTCCTCGACCGGGTGTTGCACGGCACCGCCTATCGGGCGCAGCAGTGGGAGGGCAAAGTGGCGATGCGCTTCATGCCACCCAACGTCAATGTCTCCCGTGACGAGGCCGCCGCGCTGGTGCATTGGGTATTGTCTCTACAGGTCGACGACGAGACGGTGCAGCGCCTGGAACGGCACGACCGCATGCTCAGACTGGCCAGCCTCAGCGGCTGCACCATCTGTCATCGGGTGGATCCGGTGACGGAGACCCGGGTAGTGCCTCTGGCCCCCTCGTTCCGCGAGATTGCCGGTCGCTACCAGGGTGACTCGAACGCCCAGGCCGATCTGATGGAGTCGGTGCTGAAGGGCACCGAAGGAGGCACCAAGATCTGGCACAACGTGAACATGCGCTTCATGCCGCCGAACGTGAACGTACGCGAGGAAGATGCCGAGACCCTGGTGGCCTGGATCCTCTCCCTCGACACCAGCAATCTGCCCCAGCATGCCCGGGTGCCGCCCAAGCATCCCTGAAGCGATATCCGGCCTGCTGTCCGCGGACAGTGGACAGCCGATTCTGCTCGGCCGGTCCCCTGCGGGGCGAGGGGATCGCTCAGCGGTGAGTGTGTTGCCTGAAGTCGCCTGTAGCGCTGCGCGAGAGCGGCTCAATCGTGCAAATCATATTTCGTGATACAAAATAAAAATTTATCGTTTTTCATAAGAAGCCCCCTCACCCATACTCTCTCCTAAGCCAATTTCAGATTTTTCAATACAGGAGGAGGTCCAGGCCATGCCCCAGACTGCCACACCACCCAACACTGCCGCGTCCATACCCCCGCTGTTCGATGCGGGCGGTTTTCTCATCGATCATCGTTCATGGAACGAACAGCTGGCCCGCGACCTGGCCCTGCAGGAGGGCCTCGGCGATCTGGGCGAGAGCCATTGGCAGGTGTTGCGACATATCCGCGACCGCTATTTAAGCCTGGGTGCCCTGCCCAATATGCGCCTGGTCTGCCGTGCCACCGGCATACCGCGCGCGAAGGTCCATCACCTGTTCGGCAGTTGCCTCAGCATCTGGCGCATCGCAGGACTTCCGGACCCGGGAGAGGAAGCGAAGGCCTACCTGACCTGAAGCTACGCCCCGGGAGCAGGCCGTCGGCTCTGAATGGTACAGAATCTATGGCGGGGTACACTTGGGTTTGACCTTCATCAAGCCCAGTTGAAGCGGGAAGCGGGAGAATCGACGCCACACTCAAAAGTCGGCGATCGCTCCCATGAGAATCGAAATTCAGCTGTTCAACAGCCTGCTCAAGTACGCTCCGGGTAACGAGCGGTTCTATCTGGAAGTCCCTGAAGGTACGGGGCCGGCCGAAATCGCCCGGCTGTTGGGGATCCCGCCGGAGGAGATTTTCGTGGCCTGGCGTAACGGCATCAACGTCATGGATAGTTTCGGTGGTGTCGTCGAAGACCGGGTATCACTTTCGGAGGGTGAGCGGGTGGCCTTTTCCGGGCCGGTGCCGTTCTCCCGCGCCTATGGCGCACCGGTCTGCTGAAACGTCCATACGGGTAAGCGGTGGCGTTAGCCGCCACCCCGCTGCATGGCACGGTCCAGGCGGGTGAGCAGTCGGCGTCTCTGTTGCGGGGAGCCGGCGCTGAATGCATAGGCCACGCTTAACAGGGGCAGGGTGAGGGCGCCGATGCGCCGTTCACTCCGGGACAGGATGGTGATATCCAGCTGAACCCCGTCCTGCAGTATGCGGTAGTGGTCTTCCGCCGTGGCAATCCAGTTTCCGGGTACACCCAGGTTCAGGCCGTGCTCGAACTCCTGCTGCGTGGCCGCCATCTCCCGTTCGAGCCGGTCCGGCGGCACGCCGTCCGGCCAGAGCTCGTACATCAGCCCCCCGCCACGGGTGGCCAGATGGCCAGTTCGTCGTTCTCCTGCAATCTGCGGCTTGCGCGTTCACTGGGGGCGATGAACAACCCGTTGACCATCACCAGGTGGGCGCTCTCCTGCGGCACCCGGTAACGGTCGATGATTTCGGCAATGGTGTTCGCGGGGTCCACGTTCACCACCATGCGGTTGCCACGAGCGGCCTCCGGCGGCAGCAGGTGGGAGAGGCTGGCATAGAGTTTGAGCGCGATCCTCATGCCACCGCCTGTGTCGCTCCCACATAGGCGGCCATGAAGCGGGTCGGATCCCGCATCAGCTCCTCGCGTCCCTTACCGAGCCGTATCCGGCCCTGAATCAGCCCGCGCAGCACACCCACATGCTGGGTCCAGCCGATGGAGGTGGCGCCGACCAGGACGTCGTCCTGAAACTGCAGGGAGAGGTAGCGGGAGGCCTCCTCGTCGACCAGTTCGATGCCGCTGCCGCCTTCGTCCTCGCTCACCCCCCACCACTGACCGAAGGAGGTGGAGATCAGGCCCAGGGTGTCGAGCACGTTGATGGCCAGCACCCCTTTCAGGCGGCTGTCGCCGCCGGCCATGTTGATGGCGGCCACGCGCGCCTGGTCGGCGGCGTTGGGCTGGATGGCGGAGACCAGATGGGCGCCGGTGAACAGATCCGGGGCCTCGGCCACGTCGCCGGCGGCGTAGATCTCCGGCACCGAGGTCTGCATGCCGTCGTTCACCAGTATGCCTTTGGCAACGTGTACCGGGCTGCCCTCCAGAAAACCCATGTTCGGCACCACGCCGGCGGAGACGATGACCACGTCGCACTCCAGCGACTCGCCGGTGGAGAGTTTGACCTTGAACGCGCCACCCTGGGCCGGATCGATCCGCTCCACCCCGGCGGAGGTGCGCACCCGGATGCCCTTGCCCTCCACCCAGCGGCGGATCATGTTGCCCGCTTTCGGCGTCATCATGCGCGGCACCATGCGGTCACCCATCTCCACCACGGTGAGTTCCACCCCGCGGCTGGCCAGCGCCTCCATGATGATACAGCCGATGAAGCCGGCGCCCAGCTGCAGAACCCGGGCGCCGGGCTTGGTCAGGGCGGCGATGGCGCGGGCATCCTCCAGGGTCCAGCAGGTGTGCACATTGGGCAGATCGATGCCCGGTATGGGCGGGCGTACCGGATGCGAGCCGGTGGCGATGAGCAGTCTGTCGTAGCTCTCGCTGTGGCCGTCCTGAAACAGTACCTTTCGCTGATCGGTATCCAGGGAGACGGCGCGGCCGCGCAGTTGGCGGATGCCCAGGTTGTCGTAGTGGTCCGGTGACTTGCGCAGATAGGTGCCGCTTTCGTCGATATTCTCTTCCAGCAGGTAGGGGATGGCCATGCGCGAATAGGGCGGGGCGTCTTCGCTGCCGGCCATCATGATGTCACAGTCGGCATCGTAGCGACGCAGGGTCTCTGCCGCGATCACGCCGGCGGGACCATTGCCTAGAATCAGGTGTTTCATGGGTTAACCTCTCAGTGGTAAGCGCAGTACGGGTCAGGGCCTGTCAACACTAATCCAACAGAGCCTATTGGATTAGTGTTGACAGGCCCTAGTATAGGACGTGGATGCGGATTGCCGCGCCCGCACGGGCGGGGCGGCAGTTCCGGCTCAAAGTCCGAGTCGCGTCAGGGTTTCCGTTGTGGGTACCCCGTCGGCATCCCAGCCGCGCACCTGATAGTACTCCGGTTTCATCTTGTCGATACCGCTGGTCAGGCCCTTGGCGGGACCGGTCTTGGCCGGTTCGGTCTTCAGTCGCTTTGGCAGATCGTCGTCCGCGGCGGTGAAGCCGGCCGCCAGGTTGAACTGGCGTTCCATGGTCCAGATGCGTTCACCGACGGTCATCAGCTTCTCCAGCGTCCAATCGCCCTCACAGGCGGCGTCGATCTGGGGCTGGATGTCCTCCACGGTCCAGGCGAATGAGGTAAACAGGCAGAGTCCGGAGGAATCGAACACGGCGGTGGCGTCCTGGAACGCCTTGACCAGTTCCGCCTTGCCATCGGTCTCGAGAGGATCGGTTTTCACCGGGATGCCCAGCACCTCGGAGGCCACCGTGTAGGAGCGCAGGTGACAGGCCCCCCGGTTGGAGGTGGCGTAGGTCAGGCCCATGCCCTGGATGCCTCGCGGGTCATAGGCCGGGAACTCCTGCTTCTTCACTGTCATGGAGAGTTCCGGATGGCCATACTTCTCGCACAGACGGGCCGATCCCAGGCCGATCTCGGGGCCGAAACCGCGTCCCTCGGCGGTCATGTGGGCCAGTTCCACCAACGCCCTGGCGGAGCCGAAGGGCGCCTCCATGCCGAGCTGTTGCTTGCTCAGCACGCCCATCGTGTAAAGCTCCATCACCGCGCCGATGGTGGCCCCGAAGGAGATCGGGTCCATGCCGTCCTCGTTGCAGATCATGTTGGTCACGGTCAGGGCCTCGAGATCGTCGACCCCGTTTTCGGCGCCGAGGGACCAGGCGTTCTCGTACTCCAGTCCACCGGTGGCGCCCCAGTACTTGGGATTGTTCTCCACGCTCCAGTGGTTCTTGTCGACTTGAGAGATACGTCCGCAGGCGATGGTGCAGCCGAAGCAGGCGGCGTTGGTGACCAGATTGGCCTTGCCGTCGCTCTCGCGCTTCTCGTGCATCGCCTCGCCGGAGATCTTGCTGGCGCCCTCGAACTGCACGTCCTGTGAGTTGCGCGTGGGCAGGGCCCCGATCTCGTTGATGACGTTCATCAGCACCTGGGTGCCGTAGGTGGGCAGCCCCTGGCCTGTCACCGCGTTGTCCGCCAGCACCTGCTTCTTCTCCTTGGTGACCTGCATGAAGGCGTTGAAGTCCTTGATGTTGCCCACCCCTTTCGTACCGCGTACCGCGAGTGCCTTAAGGTTCTTGGCACCCATCACCGCGCCCACGCCTGAGCGGCCGGCCGCCCTGTGCAGGTCATTGACGATACAGGCGTAGAGCACGCCGTTCTCACCGGCGCGGCCGATGGAGGAGACGCGGATCTGCGGGTCCTGGTGGGAGTGTCTGATGATCTCTTCGGTGTCCCAGGTGGTTTTGCCCCAGAGGTGGGAGGCGTCCCGCAGTTCGGCGGTATCGTCCTGGATCCACAGATAGACGGGTTTTTCGGAACGCCCCTCGCATATGATCATGTCCCAGCCGGCCATCTTGAGCTCGGCGCCGATATAGCCGCCCGAGTTGGAGCAGGCGATGGCGCCGGTCAGCGGACCCTTGGTGATGACCGAGTAGCGACCGCCGGTGGAGGCCATGGTGCCGGTCAGGGGGCCGGTGGTGAAGATGAGTTTGTTGTCGGGGGAGAGCGGATCCACTTTGGGGTCCACCTCCTCGACGAAGTATTTGGTGGCCAGGCCGCGCTGGCCGAGGTATTCCTGGGCCCACTCCATATTGAGGGGTTCCACTTTACAGGTTCCGTTGCTGAGATCGACTCGCAGCACTCTTTTTGCCCATGACATGTGCGCTTCCTCCTCTCAGGCGTTGGCTTGTGGCTGGGTATCGGTTTTTTCCGCCCAGCTCCGCATTTTGTCGAGTCCGGTCCAGTCCCCGTCCACGAAGGTGATCGCGGCGGTGGGGCAGGCGGTCGCGCAGGCGGGATCGCCGCCACACAGATCGCATTTCTGTACCTTGCCGGTGTCATGCACGTAGTTGATCGTGCCGAAGGGACAGGCGATGGTGCAGACCTTGCAGCCGACACAGACATTGTCGGAGACGATCTTGGCGCCGGTAGCGGCATCCAGACTGATCGCATCCACGGGGCAGGCATGCATGCACCAGGCTTCTGCGCACTGGGTACAGGTGTAGGGGACCTTGCGTCCGGCGCTTTCGAAGTTGATGACCTTGATGCGTGATTTCGCGAGGTTGAAAACCTGATAGTTTTCATACGAGCACGCCATCTCGCACTGCAGGCATCCCGTGCACTTGCCTGGATCGATGAGTAGGGCTTGTTGCATGAATCAGCTCCTTCGGAAGAGTTTCTGGTTGTTGTGCAGACTCAAACTTGTTTGGAATCCGCCCCTTGGGTACCCCCTCGGGACAGGTGTTAAGTGCGGCCGGCCATACCGCGGAGGTCATGGCGATACAGCGGTGAACATTGACCTGATTCAAACCGTAAACTGAACCAAAGCAGTTTGTATGCCATGAGACGAAATGAGTGCGCTGAGGTGGCTAAGCCAGCGGCACTCCCGCTATGTCGCCCTTGCCATCCATGGCCTACCCGCAACAGGCTTCTGTGCGGTGGGCCAAATTTGCACAACTGTTCATATTCTGAGCACTTCGATTCGATACAGATCATCTGCGTAACTGGCGTTTGCGGCCGGTTTGAGATGCTGTCGGGTGGATATCGGATGTTAGGCCGGTGGTGAACTGCTTAGGCTAGGGGAGCGGCATAGGGATGGCTGCCCGGGGCGGGGTCATTCGAGGATGGTCGACGGCAGATCCCGGCTTACGCCAAGACTAGGGTAGGCTGTGGTCCCGCTCTCTCTGTTCCGCTGCTCTGATCGATCAGACTTTCAGACCAGCCAGAGCAGAATCGCCGCGCCCAGCAGGAATCGATAGATCACGAACGGCAGCATGCCGATGCGTTCGATGAACTGCAGAAAGAAGTGGATGCAGAGGTAGGCCGCGACGAAGGCCAATCCCACCCCCAGTGCGATCGAGCCCCACTCCACCGGCAGATCGCTTTCGATCAGCTCCAGGGTCAGCAGCCCGCCCGACATGATGATGGTCGGGATCGAGATCAGAAAGGAGAAGCGGGAGGCCGCTCTGCGGGTCAGTCCCAGAAACAGTCCCGCGGTCATGGTCGATCCCGAACGCGAGGTGCCGGGGATGATGGCCATGGCCTGAAACAGCCCCACGATGAGGGCGTCGCGCCAGCCGATCGAGTACTCGTCCCGGGTCCGCTTGCCCAGCTTGTCCGCGGCCAACAGCAGGACACCGAAGCCGATGGTGGTGATGGCGATCACCAGCGGAGCGCGCAGGTCGGTCTCCACCAGGGACTTCATCAATAGACCGAAGAGACCGACCGGCAGGGTAGCGATGACGATCATCCAGCCGAGGCGGGAATCCCGTGAACGGGCCGCCGGGTTGACCCAGGAGCGGAAGAAATCGCCGCCGATGGCGATCACCTCATGCCGGAAGTAGCCGATCACCGCCGCCAGCGTGCCGACATGGACGGCCACGTCGAAGGCCAGACCCTGGTCCGCATAGCCGGTGACCAGCGGAGCGAGGATCAGGTGGGCGGAACTGGAGATGGGCAGGAATTCGGTGAGACCCTGCACCACGGCCAGGATCAGGATCTGCAACAGTTCCACCCGATGTACCTCGTAATTGAGTCTGTGTAATGTGAAAGGCTGGTAACAGGCCGTCTAAACCTAGTCGTTGCTCCAGGGCGTGGCGAGCTGGGAACGCTCCCAGGCCAGCGCCGATTCGGCAATGGTGGTCAGATTGTCGTGCCGGGGCTGCCAGCCGATTACCTGACGTACTTTCTCGGCCCCCGCCACCAGCTCCGGTGGATCGCCCGCCCGACGTTCCGCCTCGATGACATTGAGCGGTGCGCCGTTGGCGCTCTCCACCGCCTGCAACAGCTCACGTACAGAATAGCCGTGTCCGTAACCGCAGTTGAGGGTGGTCGATTCCCCCCCTTGACGCAGGTAGGCCAGGGCTTTGACATGGGCGTCGGCCAGGTCGACCACATGGATGTAGTCGCGTACGCCGGTACCGTCCGCCGTGGGGTAGTCGGTGCCGAAGATGTAGACCGCCTCGCGCTTGCCGACCGCGGCCTCGCAGGCCACTTTGGTTAGCAGGGTCGCCTTGGGCGTCGACTGGCCGATCTCGCCGTCGAGATCGCAGCCGGCCACGTTGAAGTAGCGCAGGGCCACATAGTTCAGGTCGCTGGCCAGGGAGAGGTCTCTCAACATCATCTCCGACATCAGCTTGGAGGTGCCGTAGGGATTGATCGGCTGGGTCGGGGCGTCTTCAAAGGCGACGCCCGTTTCCGGTATGCCGTAGACGGCGGCGGTGGATGAGAAGACGAAATTCTTCACCCCCGCCTCGGCACAGCACTCCAGCAGGTTGCGGGTGTTGCAGGTGTTGTTGGCGTAGTACTTGAGTGGATTCTCCACCGACTCGGGAACGATGGTGTGGGCGGCGAAATGCATCACCGTGTCCACCTCGTAGTCACGCAGCACGCGGCTGACCAGTTCCTTGTCGCCGGTGTCGCCGATGACCAGGTCGCCGTAGCGCACCGCCTGCTTGAAGCCGGTGCAGAGATTGTCGAGTATGACCAGGCGCTCACCGGCCTGTCCCAACTGCTTGGCGGTATGGCTGCCGATATAGCCGGCGCCCCCTGTAACCAGAATCCCCTTTTGTGACATCCGCGCTACCCCGTCTGTTCTGTTGTCTCAGCAGCCGCACATGATAGCGGGCGCGGGGTGGCGCGTCATGTCCTGCGATTAAATTGGGGAATCCAAAGAGGGTCGATGCGAGGAATGGTCAGTCTATCAGAGATTGAACAGGTGACAGGTATTGCGTCGGGTCTGCTCGGCGATGGTCTCGGGTGATTCGTCACGCAGCCGGCTGACGGCTTCCAGCACCTCCGGCAGATAGGCCGGTTCGTTGCGCTCGCCGCGGTGGTGGCTACCCGGCTGGTCCGGGGCATCGGTCTCCAACAGGATCGCACTGAGGGGAAGATTCGTCACCAGACGGTGCAGCCGCTTCGCCCGCTCGTAGGTGATGGGACCGCCGAAACTGAAACTGAAGCCCATCTCGATCAGCCGTTCGGCCTGTTGCTCGCTGCCCGAATAGCTGTGCAGCACGCCGACCACAGCGGGGAATCGGCGCAGGGTGTTGATCACCTCCTCCACCGAGCGGCGGGCGTGGATGATCACCGGCAGACCGCTGTCGCGGGCGATGGCGAGTTGCCCCTCGAAGTAGCGTTGCTGCTGCTCAGGTCGGGGATCGTCAATGTAGTAGTCGAGGCCGCACTCGCCGATGGCCACCGGTCGTTCCCGCTCGACCCACTCGGCCAACGCCTGCAGGTGGGATTCGCGGTGGTCGGCCAGATACATGGGATGCAGGCCGTAGGTGGCGTGCAGCTCCGGATAGGTTTGGCAGAGCCGGCGGATGCGCGGCCACCAGTCGGCCTTCACGGCGGGGATCAC
>JARROA010000028.1:0-88492 GCA_037384425.1 Candidatus Thiodiazotropha sp.
TTTCCGGTTCCTGCATCAGATATTGACATCAGCACTTCCGTAGTGCAGATCAAAAATCTAAACAAATATGGATAGAAATGCAAATTATCCACAGTCTCTGTATTCGCGCACTTAACGTTTGCCATAAGCCGCGCGAGGTACGAGCGTCGGATTTGATGGCGTTGTTATACCCTGCATTAGTAACATTGCCATGCTAAGGCCCATTCTTTCTCCATACCCTTTGCTGTACCTAGTCCGAAATAGCCAACGCCACCATCGCCCCATGACCAATTTGCTTTATCTTCTGTATCTATTTGGAACACATATTCTGGTTGCGCGGGGTGTTTGTTCCAAGGCGCCCAAAATATCTCGCTTTGTATCAAAGTCGGCCAGCCACTGAACTTGAAGCCTGGTATATTTTCATAAAAGTCATAATATTGATCTTCTATTTCTTCTGGACATTCCACGGGAACGTCTTCCCAGCAGGGGTAATCCGCATCAACCTCAATTGCCTTCATT
This sequence comes from Candidatus Thiodiazotropha sp., assembly GCA_037384425.1. Lineage (GTDB taxonomy): Bacteria > Pseudomonadota > Gammaproteobacteria > Chromatiales > Chromatiaceae > Thiodiazotropha. The sequence continues at coordinate 499 of JARROA010000028.1, forward strand.
GGGAAGGGCTTAATATGAGAAGAGATGTCTGGTTTATCTATTGGGACAAGTTCTTCAATAGTTTTATATGCTCTTATTTCCCAGCCTTCTCCATTCGGAGTGTCTACCGGAAGGTTTTCAGCATCAATAAACACAGTAATAAATGCTAATCCTTCAAGGCGCTCTGGAATGTACGGCAACTCATTCAAATTGATCTGTGCGAGAGGAAGCATTGGCCTTTCGTTTGAGTAGGGCCAACTTTCCTCTTTAGCGCAAAATCCGACTTCTCCAAACCAACTTGCATAAGGGTTGTCAGGTGGCCGGAAACCACCGACATTTAAGACAATTGCCTTGCGCTTAATCTTATTTCCAAATTGTTCAAATATATCGGTCATATTCTATTGGGTATAACAGGTGATTATGTAGCTGGCACATGTATTGTGTTATGACGCCAGCACATATAATTGTAATACGACGCCAATTGTTTCTATTATGTTCTCATTTGAACCCGTATCATAACACTCTCATCTCACTCAGAGTTTCCATGCATGAAGGAATCTACTGAATCTAGTGGGGTTACGAGTCGCTTGGGTTGTTTTGGCGCTTCCATTCTGGCAGCTATCCCTATGATTTTTAGTGCATTAATGTTCTTTTTTAGTGCAATAGCTCCAGAAACGCAAGTTCTGTCACATATTGTTCGGCCGCGAAGACTACCGTACTTGTTTTGCCCTCTGAGATTCAGCTAACACACCGCTGACTGAAATTTTACTCCCTACTCAAGTAAGAATTGAACCGAACTGGCACAGTATACGGTCGCAGGTTTCACCTGTCGTCTCACCGCCAGACAGCCTTGCTGATCGCCCATTGGCTCGATCCTCAGGTCAATCCCATCCGCAGGCGGTACAATCAAATAGTGATGCCGCTCGACCCGCGTGGAGTCTGCGTGTTGAAAGGGTGAAAACCGCAGATCTGAAAGCAGGCACTGTTGATACAGTACGGGGATCGATCGGGATTTGAAGATCGCTTCCACCATCAGACGCGACCCTTCGCAGGACGCCAGGCTGTCGCTGTTGACGAAGGCGGCATTTACGTCGCCAGCGCCGTTCTGGGTCAGCAGCAGGAGCAGGTAGAGGCTTGTCATACGCCGGCCTGTGTCTAGGCGGTGTAGAGGGCCGAGGCGTCGACATAGATCTGGTATTCGCGGATCAGTCCATTGGCGATGCCAAAGTAGTTCATAAACGGCACCTTGAGTTGGCTGCCGTCATGACGGGTGTAGGTCACCTCCCCCCGGCAGATGATGCTACTGCCGTCACGCAATATCTCCTTCAGGTCGTGCCGCAGGGCCTGGATCGAGTCGAAGAAGCCCTGCACAACCTCCGTGACCGGCTGTCTGCCTTTGATGGGATCTGCATTGCCAAAGCGAAAGACCGCGTCGAGAGAGAGGAAATCAGATAGTGTCAAAGCGTCTTTCTGGTCGATGGCGCTGAACAGTGCCTTGATGTCGGAGTCCGAAAGCCTGTTGGAGAGATCAGGGTCGTTCATGGTCAAAGTCACTGGGTAAGTTGTTATAGCTTTCTCAGGGTTATTCAACCCCCTGTACCCAATCTCGAACTTGACGCATATCAAACCCATATCGCGTCAACATGGTGAAATCCCACTGTCGCCAGCCGTATCTGTCGACAGAAACCGCTGTTAACAGAATCCCAGCTGCCGATGCCACGTTTAAAACATCTCCCCATCGCCCTGCTGCTCCTCTGTAGCCCTCCCCTGCTCGCCGTCGATCTGGAGAACGGACGGGACATCAATGAGGTCTGCGCCGGCTGTCACGGCGAATACGGCCAGGGCGGTAACGAGGGGGAGTATCCCCGACTCGCGGGCATGCCCGCCCCCTTCCTGGCCCGGCAGCTGCATCTGTTTCGCGAGCGCAAGCGGCCGAACATGGCGATGATTGAGTATGTGGACGACCGCCAGATGCCGGACCAGGATATCGAGGATATCGCCCACTTCCTGCAGGGTATCGAGCTCAAGACCAAACTCCCCCCTGTGGACGAGAATGCACCCGGTTTCAACGCCTATGAGCGGTTACTGGAGTCGAAGCGGCTGATGCAGATCCCCCGCGCGCCCGGCGATGTGGAGCTGGGACGGAAGCTCTACCACAGAGAGTGCGCCAGCTGCCACGGCAGGGAAGGTATGGGTGATCGGGAGAAGGCCGTACCCATGCTGGCGGGCCAGTACACCAACTACCTGTGGCGACAGGTGAAGAAGTATCGGGAAGGCGTACGCATCCATGATCCGGAGGCCCCGGAGGAGCGGTTGCTGCTCGATTTCAAGGACGACGAGCTGCGCGATATCTTCGCCTATCTCTCCATCCTCGACGATTGAAGCCTAGTTCTCGCGACCCGGTATTGCCGCTCCGGGCCGCACCGTGATGAAGCGATAGGCCACCGCGGTCAGTCCCTGGCGGCTGGAGATCAACACTTTGGCCTCCCACTCCATGGCGTCCCTGACGCAGACCGGCAGCAGTCCTTCTCCGGTGAAGATCCCCTCTCCCGCGGGCTTGAGCGGGAAGCGGTTGAAACCCATGTTCATGTCGACGCCGCTGAAGTCGACCGCCACCTGTTGCGCCGCCACCCCCTGAATTTCGACCCGCAACTGCAGCGGTTTGACCAGCGGTATCGAACGCGGCTCGATGGCGAAGCTGACCGCTCCGCCCTCGACCTGCGAGCGGCAGGGACCGGCGCGCAGGTCACAGGCGGGATCGGCGGAAACGGAGACGGCAATCTCGGGAAAGAGCACGGGCCATGCCTTGTAGACGGCCACGCCGCAGACGGCCGCCAGCAGCAGTCCCAGAACTCCCCAGAGTATCGCATTACTCTTCATCGTCGATGCCCTGCCGGCCCAATGGCCGATGACTACGGCAGATCACTGCGTTTGAACAGATAGTACCCGAGACCGGCACAGGCGGTCCCCAGCGCAATAGGATATAGCAAGGCATAGGCGATGTATCCCGCCTGGCCGAAATTATCCAGGATCACGTAGGCGGTGGGACCCAGCAGCACCAGTTGGGGATCGAACAGCATCATGGTGGCGGTGCGGAAGACCTGCATCGGATTCGCCAGTGCGATGCCGACCGCGGTCTCCGGCGGCAGATGCTCCTGAATCAGCACGCCGAGCAGGATCAGGTCGAGAAACAGCAGCAGGGTGAGCCAGACAACGAAGGCGGCCCCCTGAGCCACGTCGGCGCTGCGGGCGACGGTGGAGATCAGCATGCCGATACCGAGAAAACACCAGGCCAGCGACATCAGCAGTCCGGTGTAGTAGACCAGCAGGTCCCAGGGCACCTCGACGCCCTTGGCCACGCCCCACAGGGTGGCGCCGACCATGGCCAGGAAGACCGGCAGGAAGACCACCAGGAAGCGGCCGAAGACCCGCCCCCAGAACCAGGCGCTGAGCGAGATGGGCAGCGACAGCAGGTATTCGAACACCCCCGCCTCCCGGTCGCCGGCCACCGAACGGACGGTGGTGATGAGCACGAAGATGGGTAGCATCGCCATCGACAGCTGGATATAGGTGATCAGCAGGCGGGAGAGCCCGGTGAAGCCCATGATGCGCGATTCGGCCAGGCCGAAGGCGAACAGGATCACCACCAGCCCGCCGAAGACCATGGCGTAGACCATGAACCAGCGGGCGCGCAGGGACTCGATGACATCGGTGGCGGCGGCGAGCCAGAGGTGTTTCATTATTGGACTCCCTTGGATATCGCCGGCAGCGCCGTTTCATCCTGGTTGCGCTCCTGCCCGTTCCCACGCTGCTCCGCCTGATCCCTGAGGCGCTCCATCAGCTGCTGGCCGTGGACGTTGAAACGCCGCTCCACCTCGGCGATGTGCTGCTTCGCCTGGGCGAAATCAAGGCCCTCGGGCGCCGGCGCGATCTGGGCGCCGAGACCGTACTCCATGGGTGTGAGCTGACCTTTGACATAAGTGGCGTTACGGGCGTTGATCCACTGGCCGGTGAGCTGGTCGATGACCCAGATCTCGGTCTGCGGATCGTCGCGCCAGGGCTGCTCCTCCAGCCACAGCACGGCGCAGCCTATGTCATCGAACTTGGCCAGGCTGGTGCGCTCCTTGCCGGGCACCTGGTAGCGGATCTCCGCCGCATGGTTACGGTCGCTCAACACCATGCGGCAGCGTTCGCAGGCGTCCCTATCCCACTTGACGTCGACCGGACCGGTGCCGGGATCGCCGCAGCCCGCCAGCAACAGGATCAGCAGTATCCACGGCAGTTTGCGGATGGTTTCAGCCCACATGGAGGGAGGCCTCCCGCTGTTCGGTCTCGTTGATCTCCATGCCCGCCAGCAGGGCTGCATAACGCGACAATACGCCGAGAAAACGCAAACGGTCGGGACCGGCGATGTAGCCTTCCCACAGCTGACCATCGGACGATGACTCGAACCCCCACTCGCCGATCGCCTTGGCGAAGGCCGGTTCGGGCTGCACCAGACGGATGCGGCAGAACAGCCTCGAGGAGAGATCGACCAGATCGGCCACCCTGTCATCCAGCACCACCTCGCCCTGGTCCATCTCCACCACCCGGTTGACCAGGGTCGCCACCTCGTCGAGACGATGGCTGGAGATCAGCATCGCCGCGCTCTCCTTCTTTTCCGCCAGCAGCTGGAAGAAGATGTGCCGGGCTTCGGGATCGAGGTTGGCGGCCGGCTCGTCCATCACCAGCAGTTGGCTGTCGCGACCCAGCGCGATGGCGATCAGCAGCTTCTGCTTCTGCCCGCCGGAGAGCTTGACGAAGGGTTGTCGGTGAAAACCTTCCGCATCGAAACCGAGACGGGCGGCCAGCGCCTGCATGCGCTTGGGATCGCTGCCGCAGAGGCTGGCCGCAAAGCGGATCAGCTGACCCACCGGCATGCGCAGGGGCGGCGGCAACTGCGGCACGAAGCCGACCTTGGAGAGCACCTGACGGCGATGTGTGCGGGGATCGAGCCCGTCCACCAGCACCCTGCCCTCGCAGAGATACTCTCCCAGCAGGCAGCGGATCAGGGTGGTCTTGCCGGCGCCGTTGGAGCCGACCAGCGCCACCCGATGACCGCGCTCGATGCTGAGGTTGATCCCCTTCAGCACGCGATGGCGGCGAAACCGCTTGATGATGTTCTGAAACTCGATCATAGATATGGCTTCTGTTTTTTTCGCTCTGTCATACCGAGTGCAGGCGTATCAGTAGATGTAGCCCGGATGGAGCAAAGCGGAATCCGGGGGTAAACCGTAAGCTGTCCCGGATTCCGCTTCGCTCCATCCGGGCTACGTGTGGGTTCATCCAGGTGTTCGCGGATCAAGCTCATTTGAGCATCTTGCTCAGTCCCTTGATCTCGTAGGTCAGGGAGTCGGTCGGACAGACATCGACGCACATGCCGCAGCGGGTGCAGTCGGAGGCCACATCCTGATTCACTTCCACCGCGCCACCGCGAATGGTCAGGTCGAGCACATGCGGTACCAGACAGACCTTGCGGCAATCGCCTTCATGATGGCAGGCCTCGGCGTTGTACTTCACCCGCACCGGCGAGAACACGCCCACCATGCCGTAGGTGACGCCGATGGGACAGACATAGCGGCACCAGGCGCGACGCGAATAGACGACCTCGAACAGCAACAGCAGGCCGACCCAGATCAGGGCCAGGCCCGGTCCGTAGATCAATGCGCGACTGAGGATGCCGGTCGGTGAGACGGTCTCGAACACAGTGTAGCCCGTGACCAGCGCCAGCAGGGCGAAGACCACGTAGAAGACGCCGCGGACCTTGCGGTTGAAGGGATGATCCTTGACCAGCCCCTTTTTCACCAGCCAGAAATGGAGGTATTCCGCCCACTCGGAGAGTAGATGGTAGGGACAGACCCAGGAGCAGAAGGTACGGCCGCCGAGCAGCATCCAGAAAACGAAGACCGAGACCATGCCGATGACCAGGTTGAGCACGATGTGTTTGTAAGCCAGGGCGATCTGCAGGGCGGAGTTGAGATCCGCCATGTGGAAGCCGATGACACGGGCGCCGCTCAGCGATCCTTCCACCAGCTGAACATCGAAATAGTAGGAGGCGACGAAGAGGAAGTTGACGAACACCAGAGTGGCCCAGCGACGCTTCTGCCACTTGTTGAGGAAGGTCCCCTTGTGCTCGCGCCGGACCTTTTCCAGTTCCTCTTTCGTCAATTCGCCCTTCTTGCGTTCGTAGATGGCTTTGACCTCGGGACTCTGCTGCTCCTTGGCCGGACGCGGAACGCGGAAACCGAAAACCTGTTTGAGCGAATCTCTGATATAGCGCATCTCAGCCACCCAGGGTATCGGCGTTCTTGTCCAGATCGACCACGATGGCGGCGCTCTCCACGGGACAGATCATTTCACAGACCCCGCACCCCACGCAGCCCTCCTGCACCACCGGCCGCATGCGGGTGACGCCGTCGTCACTCTCCAGCGGCTGCAGACTGATGGCATGCTTCGGCGGACACTCGTGGCCCATCTGTTGCGCCACGCGGGCCAGGTCGCGCTGGTCGTCGCTGGCATTCTCAGCGCACTGCGCGATGCGGATCTCGATCGGACACTGGCGCACGCAGAGATCGCACAGCTCCAGATCGTAGGGATGGTCCGCCACCGGGATCGGGTTCCAGCGATCGACCTCCTCGTAGCGCAGGATGCCGGGGAAATCGGGACCCCGGGCCTGGCCCTTGAATCCCTTGCCCTGAGCCGCCAGACAGGCATCCGGACGCGCCAGCCTGGCGAAGCCCATGCGGGTGTCCGCGGGATAGTCCAGGTCATGGGTCAGCGCGCCGGTCGGACAGGCCAGCACACACTGCAGGCCGTCGCAGGAGAAGTCACAGGCCTGGGCGCGGGCATCGAGAAAGGGCACGCCGATGCCGAAGCCGTCGTTCATGTCGGCCAGTTTGATCGCCTCCACGGGACAGACCTGCACGCATTGACCGCACTTGATGCAGGCAGCGAAAAACTCCTGTTCGTCGTCCGGCGTCTTGATCGCGCCCGGCGGGCGCAGACGCATCGAGCTGCCCTGAAGCACGGGGATGAAGCCCAGCAGCGAAGCGCCGACCATGCCGGCCGTCAACACGGAGGCACGCAGGAAATCACGCCGGCTCTGTTGCTTGCGTTTGAATGATTTCGCCGGCCGTTTCCTTGCTGCGGGTTTAGACGCTTTCATCTACGCGTTACCTCTCATCGCCCCAGCGATTCACGCAGGGCCTTGTAGGCATCGAATCCGCCACCGCCCGACTCCGCTTCTCCGTCGGCGGCCGGCGCTGTCTGTTCTGGTTGATCCATGGCCGCAACCGATTCCATGGTCGCCACGTTCATCGCCGGCCGCTTGTCGCGTACCAGCATATTGGGATGGGTGAAGGGAGCGAGACGCTCGAGAAAATCCATCACTTCCAGTACCGGCGAGCCCTTGAAGAAACGGGCCGAAGGAACATCCATCCACAGGCGGTCGGCGTAGCTGTAGAGCTCGTAGGGCTTGTCGCCGACCTGGTCGCCGTCGAGATCGAATCCCTCATAGTCGTCCCAGTAGTTGCCCTCCCACAGATTGCGATTGGCGGTCTTGCCGCCGCCGGATACCGCCACCTGGGTGATGTTGCCCTTGAAGCGGTTGCCCTTCAGCAGATTGCCGGTCCAGTCGTTGAGGAAGAGTACGCCGATGCCGCTGTAGGCGATCAGGTTGTCCTCGATCAGATTGGTGGTGTCGGGCTGAAACGGCGAAACGTCGAGATAGAGACCCGTCGCGCAGTAGAGGATCCGGTTGCCGATCACCTCCACGTCGGAGGTCTCCTTGAAGCCTATACCCATACCGATGGCGCCGGTGGCGTGGGTGATGGTGTTGTTCTTCAGATGCACGCCGTCGCTGTACATGACGAAGATACCCACCGAGTTGTCCGCGTAGTGGTTGTCGATCACTTCGTTGTATTGCGCATACATGAAATGGAGCGAGTAGCGGCCGCCACGGGCGTCGTTTCTGGCGATCAGGTTGTCCCGCGAATACCAGACCACGGTATCGCGGGAATTGCGAATGACATTGTCGGTGATCTTATTGTTGAAGCTGTACCAGAGCCGTATGGCATCACCCCGCACCCCGAGTTCGAGGGGCTTCGAGGAGATGCGGTTCTCGCGTACGATGTTGTTCTTCGACTGCTGCAGGTCGATACCGAAGAGTGTGTCGTCGATCAGATTTCCTTTGATGACATTAAAATCTCCGCGCACCTGGATCCCGGAGTCGATGTCGTTGTGGGACTCGCCGGAGTTTGTCAGATGGAGCTGCTTCAAGGTCGCGCTGTCGGTCTTCAGATAGATCACCGAGCCTCTGCCGCCGGCGTCGATGGTGACCTCGTCGCGTCCGTCGATGGTCATCGGCCGGTCGATGGTCACGGGACCGGCATAGGTGCCGGGTGGCGGCAGCAGCGTGCCGCCCGACTCGGTTGCGTCGACCAGCGTCTGGAAGGAGGGATAGGCGAGCGCCTGGCCGGCCGCTACGATCAGTGCCACTCCGCAGAGCAGCGCTGAGAATCGATCATAGCGATTGCCGTTCAGCGTGTGCATGAGTTGAGGCCGCACATCGGTTTCAGTCTGAACCGCCCTGCTTAAACTGGCGGAAGCGGAGCAGCGCGGCTACCGCCAGCACGACGGAGGTCAACAGCATGAGACCGAACCCGATGTAGGGATAGGAGTGGGTCGTGAACTGCGCCACCTTACCGTCTCCGAAAACTGTCGGCATAAAGGGTTTGACCGAAAAGGCACCCATATCGTTCAGGGTGTGCCCGTACCACCAGAGCCAGGCGGAGTAATCGATGACAAAGAATACGGGCAACGCGATCGGCACCAGCACCAGCAGCCAGTAGAGCAGACCGCCGTTCCTGCGCGATCCCCAGATCACCAGCACCATCGCCGCCAGCAAACCCACGAAGACGACATTGACCGCCAGTTGCAGATTGGCCACCATGGGCACGATTTCGGCCGGATTGTTGAAATAGCGACCCAGGCTCTTGGCATAGTGCCAGGACATGATCTGGAAGGTGCTGCCGTCCCAGGGTTCCAGGGTGTCGGATTTGGCCTGATCGATGTCGTAGGTCGTCTTCAACTGTTTGATCAGGTTGCTCTTGTCGATACCCGCGTGCTTGCTTTTCGCCCGTTTCTGCGCCTCCAACTGGGAAGGCAGGATTACCTCGACGCCGGAATCCTCCAGCGACTGCTTCAGCGCCCCGGTGACACCGCCGATCACGATCTCCGGCTCTGCGCGCTCTTCGCCCGCTTCCTGATCGAGGGAAGTGACCAGGGCTGTGACATAACCCGCACTCTGCAACCTGAAACCATCCACGCCATAGAGCGTGTACCCCATCCAGGCGGCAATGCCGAGAAATCCGATGCCGAGCACGGCCATCCGCAGTTTCGGATTGGGAAACATGAAACCTACCAGCATGATGCCCATGAAGGCCATCAGAAACTGACTGAATGCACGTTCGACCGGACCGCCGGCGGCAATCGGGTACATGCCGACATAGTGGTTGATGGTGTCCATCTCATGCACGCAATCGAGGGCCTCTTCCTCGGTAATCTCCGTCTTCTGCTGTTTCTCGCAGCCGTTGAAGACACCGTTCATGTGGAAGTGGATACGCACGCCGTCGGGAAAGGACTCTTCGGGATAGTTCGGCGCGGTCAGCGAGACCCACCAGACCGGCGTATAGAAGATGACCGCCAGCAAGCCGATGGCGATCAGGGTGAGAGCGGCGACTTGGAGCGTTTGCTTGGACTGCATGGCATTGAACTCGCTAGATGAGAATCAAACAGCTGGGACGATCGATGAGAATCGGATTGTCAACCGAACGACGAAATGTGTTTTGTGGCACGGATACCTGCGATGGATGGAACCATGTCAACGCAGGTACCGTCGCCATCGCAACCGATGGCGACGTATCTGTTGTCACTAATCGTAATCTGGATTCTGCCAGTCCTTCGAGGGCGCCAGATCCTCTTTCGGTACCGGAATCCGCGACACGTAGTTGATCACCATCTGCATGTCCTTGTCGGAAAAGTTCTTGATCTGATCCACCATGTCCGGATTGGCGTTGCGGCGCTTGCCGTCACGGATCCATTCGAACTGGCGCAGCATATAGGCATAGTGCTGCCCATGGATTTTCGGGAAGAACTTCTCGTTATTGCCTTCACCATTCTCACCGTGACAGCGTACGCAATTGTCCTTGTAGAGCTTCTTGCCTTCGGCAAATTCCGGGAACAGTTCGTTCCACGGGCCCTTGCCGTTCTCCGGATTCATCGGTAGTTTGGCGATGTAGGCGGTGACATCCGCCACCAGCTGCGCCGGATTGATCTCGCCTTCGTGATAGCCCGCGACCGACATGATCTGCTCGTCCAGGGCGAAGGGGTACATGGTGGGATTGTCACGGTTCTTGGCGCGGATGTCGGCCAACTGTTTGATCAGGACATTCCTATGCTGGCCTGCCAATTGCGGAAAGGTGCCATCTTCCAGGCCCCAGCCCTCCAACAGGTGACATGCGGAGCAGACTTCGAAGACCGCGATACCGCGCTCGCGGTCGGGTTCCAGGTGCATGGCCTCGTCTTTCTCTCCGCCCGCTTCGTTCCAGGCTGCGGCTGTACCGCAGAGCAGTGCGCCGAGCGCGATGGCCAGGGTTTTCATCATGGGTTTTGCGTTCATAGTTGGATTCTCCAGTCCCTCCGTTCCAGGAAGGGGTGAACTGACTCAATCGGATTCGGTTTGCCGAAACACTGTCCGGAGGGTCAACAGGACCCGCGTGTTGAGAGACAGTGTTTCATGCGGCATATAAGTACACTTTGATATACATCAACCGGACTGGAACGCAACATGTGTATGTGCATCCGGTCCAGGCGAAGGCTTTACTCGAGCGAGCTCAGCCAATCGGCAATGGCGCGCATCTCCTCTTCCGAGACCAGGCCCATGACCCCCTTCATGGCGGCCGTCTGACCGTTGCTGCGGGCGCCGGACTTGATGTCCTTCATCTGATTGAACGCGTAATCCGCATTCTGTCCAGCCAGCTTGGGATAGATCGGCATGATCGGGGTGTTGGCATCCTTACCGTGGCAGGACCAACAGGTTTTCTCCTTGAAGAGTGCGGCGCCGTCGAGTGCGAACGCTTGCATAAACGGGCCCGAGGCGATCAACAGCGCCGAGGCGGCAAGAGGGAGCTTGGCGATTTTCATTTCACTAATCCTCAATGTGGGTAAACATGCTCACCCGTCGGGGCGGAGCGGCGTGTTTACTCTATGACAACAATACAACGAATGACTTGAGCCATGTTAAGTCGGTACGGCAATTTCCTTGATTAATACAGGTGATTTTCCGGTGCAATGTGAAGAGGGGCCATGACGGCCCCTCAGGATCACTGCTTCAAGCAATCAGTCGTGAGGTCACTTGACCTTCTTCGCACCATGCTCCTCGAGGAAGGTTTTGGCGCGCAGACCCAGGTCAGCCGTCTTCACCTGATACTGCCACCACTGACCGGCCCAGAGTGTGGCGTTCTGGTAATCGCCCTTGGAGGCAAACTCCTCGGACTTCTTCTTTGCCTCTTCGGCGAAGCCGAGCTGATCCGTGGCGTCCTCCACCAGGGCCACGACTTCCGGGAAGTCCTTGTAGTTGTGGCTGGTGATGAAGGTGACCACCGAGTCGATGACCGCCTGGGTGTCCACGTTGGTCTTGACCTGCTTGTCGTAGTCAGCCTGGGTGTACTGGGTGCCTTCCTTCATGCCCGTTTCTTTCGCAACGTAACCCTTGGGCGTGACCAGCATGTAACCCTGCATCTCCAGATGGAGTGCGGAACAGAACTCGGTGCAGTAGTAAGGGTAGACACCGGCTTTATCGGCCTTGAAGGTGTACGAGACGGTCTTGCCGGGCTCGATGGAGAGATTCACGTTGTGGTTGTACATGGCGAAGCCGTGGGTTTCGTCCTCGGCACGCTCCAGGTTGGTCAGATGAATCGAAACCGTGTCGCCCTCTTCCACCTCGATGATCTCTGGTGTGATGTGCGAACGGATGACCGTGCCGTAGATATGCACGACGCCGTCCTCGCCTTTCTCCACCTTCTCGCGGCCGGCGCGGGTCGCGTAGGGTGACTTGCTGTCGCTGCGGCTGTCCCAACCCGACCTGTAACGCACGGCAGGCTTCAGTTTATCGGCCTTGATGGCGGTCACGTAATGGGGTTCACCCAGCGGCAGCGGCATGTCGTAGAGCAGCTGCATCTTGTCGCCGCTGATGTCGATCAGCTGATGGTTCTGCGGATGCAGCGGTCCCACCGGATTGAAGCGGTCGATGGCCAGCTTGTTGAGCGCAACCAGATACTTGCCGTCCGGATGCACCGTCTCGCCTTCCATCGCCACCAGATGGCCGACGTTGTAGTGGATATGGAGTTGGTCCAGCACCTTGCCTTCGCAGTAGTCCCACTTGGTGATCATGGAGTCGACGTAGATGGAGGTGTAGACTACGCACTTCTTCGCGTCATATTGGTTATGCAGCGGACCGAGTCCGACCTGAACCTGGGTATGCAGAGTATCCTTCAGGGAGATGATTGGAATCCCGTAGTCGTCCTTGCCCTCGAACTTCTTGTTCTTGATGGCGTTCTGGATCTTTTCCCAGCTGTAGACCCAGGCATGGCTATCGAGCTTGCCGGCTACGATGATGTGGGTGCCATCGGGGCTGACATCGACGCCGTGAGGACTCTTGGGCTCGGGGATCAGATAGAGCAGGCCTTCTTTCACTGCCTGATCCATGGTGATCAGGTACATGCCCTTCTCTTTCTTGACCTTGCCGGCCTTGACCAGCTCTTCCGCTTTTTGCCAATTGGTCACGTGCAGGAAGTCGGTATCCTTCTGGGAGCAACCGGCCTCGAACGGGGGACGACCACGCTCGATACCGCCCACGTAACGCTCGGAGCAGAAAGAGTTGGTGAAGCCCCAGCCCATGGAGGGTCCCTTACCGGCATCGGAGAGGTCCTGGCTGTAGGGAGGAAGTTCGATGGTCATCGACTGTGAGGGATCGATACGACCCTTTTCCTTATCGAACTTCCAGTAGGTGAGACCTCCGCGGTATTTCTCGTTGAACTCTTCCAGCGGCACGAAATCGTCGCTGTAAGGCGCCGCATACTGGGTGGCTTCCATCACGTATTCGGTGTTCGGTGTGACGAAAGCGCCGCCGTGCTCGGATTTGAAGAAGGGATTGACGACGATCTGCTTGGTTTCGAAATCGTGCAGGTCGATTACGGCCAGGCGCGGATTCGCCTTGTCGTTGATGAAGAGATACTTGCCGTCGAAATCGCCATCCTTCTCCGACAAGGCGGGATGATGGGTGTCGCCCATGTTGATGTCTTTGCCGTTGATGCGACCCTGCGCCAATACGGCCTTGGATTCATCGTCAAAGCCGTAACCCTGCCAGGGCTCGGGTGTAAAAACACCAATGTACTTGAGGATGCGCATGGACGGGATGCCGTAGACAATCACCTGACCGCTCTGACCGCCCGAACTGAATGCAATATACTCGTCTCGACCGCCGGTCGGCGTATAGGTTTTGGCGGCAGCCAACAGATCCTGTTGGGTCAGGCCGCGTTCCTTCATGACCTCTTCAAGCGTCGATTGTGCCGAGGCGTTGGATGCGGCCCCCAAGCCGATACCCAACCCCAGGGCCAGTGCGGATATGCGTTTCAAGCTGTAACTAATCATTACCCATCCCCATGGTTATCGTGATGTTTTGGCAATGCCGATGGCATGCCGAGGAAGGATAGTGCCATGTGCGTGATTTGCCACATTGATGTATGTCAAAACGCACAGTGCCTGATTTGTTCTCCACCTTATGGAGCAAAAATAAAAAATATATTTACAGCAAATACAGTGTGATGTGATTTATCATCGAATTAAGCGATGATATGATTTCTTATGATCACTTTCTATGAAAACTGCCAAGTATCGTTACGATTATCAATAAAAAATCAATTATCAAAAACTTGGTTTTCAGTCAGTGCATCGATGCCCTCAACTCTTTCGCCAAGTCTGCGGGAGAAATGCCATGCGCGAATTTCCTGAGGAATCGGCCATCGGGATCGAGCAGGTAAAGACTCGCTGAGTGATCCATGAGATAGAGATCGGGGTCTCCCCCATCCTCGACCACTTTTTCATACCTTGCTTTGTAGATGGAAGCGACCCGGTCGATCATCTCACGCGAGCCCGTGAGGCCGATCAACCGGTTGTCGTAGTATTGTACGTAATCACGCATTTTCTCTATGGTGTCGCGCTCGGGATCGATGGTGATGAAATAAGGTTGGATCCGGTTGGCCTCATCACCCAACAGATGCAGCGCCTGAGACAATACCTGCAGTGAGGTTGGACAGATATCCGGACAATAGGTGTATCCAAAATAGAGTATGACGTATTTGCCGCGCATGGTCTCCGGACTGACCACCCGTCCGTGATGATCGGTCAACAGAAACTGCCCACCTCCCAAACCGTTGCCGACAGGATGGGCCGAAGTCTCGGCTTGCGCCTCCGCCCTCGCCTGTTCGGCGAGCTGCATGTCGGCGTTCAGGCAGCGCTTGATCTGATCGGTGTTGTAGTCCATGAGCTCGAAGTAGAGATCGGGACCCGGCTGCATACCGACACCAAAGCTGTTGAGGATGCCATGGTTCGCCGCTGTTCCCTGCAGCACGAGATCGATGTTATCCGTCGGCATCCCCTTCTCGGAAAGCAGGCAGACCGCCTCGCCGGAAACGAGGCGCTGACGGGCGGTGAGCAGATCGCCCGCCTGCAGTGGCTGCAATGGCGAGCCCCCTGCATGAGCGAGAATCTTGAGTGCGTAGGCCTGTTCGAAATATTGCAGGGTGTCGTAGTACTGAACGCCGAGACCTGCCTTCATGCCACGATAGCCGTATTCGTACTCCCGGTCGATGCGCGCGAGACGCTCCAGCATCTGTCTCCGGTTGCGCTCGTAGAGATGGGCGCGCATCGGGTCCCTGTCCTGCAACAGTCGGGTGATGTCATCGAGCAGGATCAGAACATTGCGATTGTCGAGCCAGAAGACAGGATCGCGTTGATCCGGATCGCTGCGCGAGGGAAGAATCTTCAGCTCCCGGTTCGACAGTAGCTCGATGCGCTCCAAGCGGGGAGTATCGAGGCTTTGCAGGCTCTGCGCCAGACCAGGCTCCAGCTCCGGTCCGACCCAGAACAGCAAATCAGCTTCCTTCAGCAGTTCGATGGCGTCACTGTCCGGTGTGTAGCGATAAGGCAATGTGTCGTCGTCGATCAGGAGAACCGGTCCTTCGATACCCTGCATCAGACCGGCCACGATGGAGTGCAGCGGTTTGACGCTGACCACAACCCGTAGGGACGATGTCTCTGCCGAGAGTGATTGGGGTATGGCGAACAACAGCAGGATCAGTAGCCACCGGAGAGCGGTGCAAGAGTGGTGCCTTGACATAACCCGTCACTCCCGGTTGTAGACCGACTCCAGATTCCGCAACGCCGCATCGACTTCACGGTTCAGAGCCTGCGGGCTCGGACAGCTGGCATTGTTTTCGATGAAGGCCATGAAGGAGCGGTTGGTCTCATAGTCGAACAGCTCCCCCAGTTGGCGCTTTTTTGGCAGATTGGCCACCAGGGCCCTTTTCATCCGCTGCGTCTCTGCCAGAGCATTGCAGTGCAGCGCGACACCATTGAGTTTGCCGAGTGCGCGAATCGCTGAGAGCCGGTCCTCGGATTCGGCAAATACAGAAGTCCACCCCAGCGCCATCGTGAGCGGCAGGAGCAACGATAACCGGTATTGAAACTTCATATATTTGCTTGTCTAACTTAGCGTTACGTCAATTTACTGAGAACGTTCATCACACTCACGTCTACATCTTCTTCGTTACACTCACCAGACGATCTGCACTACAGCACCAATGGACACCAGGAGCGGGGTCAACAGAGTGACCACCACATTCTTGCCGAGAAAGGGGACCAGCTGGGCCACATCCCCCCGATACCGGGACACCCCCCTAAAGACCTGATAGGTGAGACCGAGGGTCAAGAGACCCAGCAGCACACCCGCCGGCAACAGGCCGCTGATAACACCGAGCGGCAGGGTCAAATAGGCCAACATGGCGAAACTCAGAAAAAGCCAGGCGTTGCGTTGCGGATTCAATGCGATAGCGAAGTTGTCTCTACCAACACTGCGATCGGCTTCCACATCGGGAAGTTGATTCAGAAGCAGCAGGTTGTTGACCAGAAAGAACGGGATCAACGACAGCAGTATGGCGACGCCACTATAGATACCGGTCAGCGCATAGTGGGTTCCGACCACCATCAGAGGACCGAACCCGAGTCCCGGCGCGATCAGGACCAGAAAACGGTTGCGATTGATCCAGCCCGTATAGAAAACGATGATGACCACTCCAAGCAAACCGATCGGAACCAGCCCCCAACCGACGTGCTGCATGAGAAACAGGCCACAGGCTATGGTGATGGCCAGGGAGCCGATACCGAGCAACAGCGCCTGGATAGCCAACCGGGGCTGCATCACCAGGGTACCGCTGCCGCCGCTGAAAGGGGTCTTTTCGGTCTTGAAGTCGAGACCGGATTGAAAGTCAGCGTACTCATTGAGGGAATTGACGCTGACATGAGCCATCAAGGCACCCAGCATGACCACACCGAATACACTCCATGCCACGGGTGCACCGGTCACCAATACGCTGATCAGTCCCAGCGAGATGCAGATCGGTGTCAGGATCAGGAAATTGGGGCGGGTGACGCCTACAACGGGAAATGGGGTCATCGAGCTTCTCTTTGTTTTGCATCAGGTCCTACAGCCTACTGCAAATCGTCGGGCATCAAAACCTCGAGGATCCATTTCGGCCACCCTGTATGCGCCTGGCATTAGAGCGCAGATTCCGGTGCCTGGGCTTGATCGATATCAAGACCGCATAACCCTGTTTTTGATGCCGCCATAGGGGACGCGCTTTCAGTCGGACGGCGGCATCAGCTCTGGGGGAACATCGATGGCATCGCTCAATTCCACCGACCGCAGATGCGCATTGACGAAGCGGGCGCCGGTTAGTCTCGCCTGATTGAAAACCGTCTCATCCAGAGTGGCTCCGTTCAACAGCGATCCGCTGAGGTCCGCCCGGGTGAAGTTGGCCTGCTCGAGTGCAGCCCCGGTCATGACGGCCTGGTGAATATGGGCCTGCGACAGGTCGCTACCGATGAGCACGGCTCTCAACATGAAGGCTTGATCGAAGTTGGCTGCCACCAGCCGGCTCTCCTCCATGACGATATCTTTCATGTTCGCGCGACCGAACTGACTTTCGTCCCCCTGAACCCGATTCAGGCTGGCTCCGAAGAGATTGGCGCGCTGGAAAACCGCCCGATCAATCCGGGCCCCATCCAGATTGGCATGAAAAAGGTCGGCCGTGGTGAAGTCTGCCCCGAGGGCCTGGCAGTTCTCGAGCCTGGCCCATTTCAGATCGGCGCCCTCGAGTTTTGCCTGGTTGAGGCTGCAATCCGACAAATTGGCGTTTTGCAGATTGACGCCACGCAGATCACTTCCGCTCATATCACTCCCAGCCATCGACCTGCCACTGAAATCGCAGTGTCGATAGTCATGGGAGGGTGCCGGTGAGTGACAATCGCCTTTCGGCAGTTCGCCATCGATGCCGGCCATGGCCTGGGATGTCATCAGCAAGCTGCTGACGAGTATCCAGGCTGGGCTGGGGCGGGCTGAATGGCCTGCTTTGCAGGCGCTGTCGTTACAGTCCGCTGACCTTGAACTGGCCGATAAGAGCCTTGAGATCGTCACCGAGACGCGCCAGCATCTGGCTCGAAGTTGCGGTCTGTTCCGCACCGGTAGCCGTACTCTGGGCAACCTGATGGATGTTATCCACATTTCGGCTGATCTCTTCGGTCACCGATGCCTGCTCTTCCGTCGCGCTGGCGATCTGAGTGCTCATGTCGAGCAGTTGATGTACCGCATGCTCGATCTCCATGAACGCCTGCTCGGTCTTTTCGGTGAGCTCAACGGTGGTGGCGATATCCTCGTTGTTTTCCTGCAGCATACGCGTGGTCTGCTGACTGCGGTTCTGCAGTGATTCGATGATATCACGGATCTCTTCCGTCGATTCCTGCGTGCGTTGAGCCAGCACTCTCACTTCATCCGCCACCACGGCGAAACCTCTGCCCTGCTCTCCCGCGCGCGCCGCCTCAATGGCCGCGTTCAGAGCCAGCAGGTTGGTCTGCTCGGCGATGCCGCGAATGACATCCAGCACAGTACCGACCTTGGTGCTGTCCTGCTGCAAGGCTTCGACCACTGACTGGGATTCACTCATGCGATGGGACAGCTGCTGAATGGCCGAGCTGTTGCTCTGCAAGACGGTTTTGCCCGAGTCGACCTGGGAGCCGGCCTGCCTCGCCGCGTCGGCGGTGGCGTTGGTGTTCTCGGCCACATCCTTGACCGTGGCGCTCATCTCCTCGATGGCGGTGGCGACCTGTTGGATTTCGCTCTGCTGCTGTTCGACCCCCTGCCGCGTGTCGCGGGTGATCATGGAGAGTTCTTCCGAAGCGGTGGCCAACTCGTCGGTGGAGTGACCGACCTGAGCCATGATGCCGTCCAGCTTGGTGACGAAGGTGTTGAAGGCGCCGGCCAGCTGGCCAAGCTCATCCTTCGAACGCTCATCCAGGCGAACCGTAAGATCACCCGAACCGGACGAGATATCCCTCATGGATGCGACGATTCGCTCCAGCGGCCGTGCCAGCTGGACACTGAAGAACCATCCCAGCGTACCGCTGCCGATGAGGAGCACGACCCCCACGCCCACCATCATATAGATGATGTCATGGTGCAACTCGTAAGCGGAGGCATAGGCCTCGGCCTGGTCGATCTCGGCCAGTATCGCCCATTTCAGGCCGTTGATTTCAATCGGCTTGTAGGCTGACAGCACCGGCACACCCCGATAGTCATCGAAGACATCGAAACCGGTGGTGCCGTTGATCGCCTGCTGCGCGCCGGGAGATTTCACCGACTGCAGGCCGATCACCGTCTCCTTGGCGCGGATGGCATCCAGGGTCGCGGCATTCATGCCGGCGTCGCCGACCGCTTTCAGGAAACCATCGGGATCCTCCAGCCAGAAGCGGCTCTGGCTGCGCATCGTGTGGTCGCTGCCGATGAGATAGGTCTCACCGCTCTCGCCGAGACCCGACTCCTGCCATTTGCCGTCACCCGTCATCACCTGGTTGATTCTGTCGATGGGCAGTTGGAAGGCGATCACCCCAACCCGCTCGCCGTCGACGAATACCGGTGTGGCGATGAAGGCTGCCGGATCGTTATAGGATGGCAGATAGGGTGCGAAGTCGGTCAGAAAAACCGAACCCTCGTTGAGCGTCATCGCTCCCCGATAGGCTTCGGCCAAACCCGAATCCGCGAACGGGCCACTCTTCAACGAGGTGGCAAAATCGAGCTCCTTGAACACCGAATAGACGACATTGCCGCTCTCGCCATCGATCAGAAAGATGTCGTAATAACCGAAGCGCTGCTGAAGTTCCCTGAATGCGGGATGATAGAGCGCATGGATCCGCGAATAGCTGCTGCCGTCCGGACTCTCTACGAGTTGGTCCTTGCTCCCGAGCGGATTGGGATTGCCCTGGATATAGAGCTGTTGAAATACCAGACCGGCGTCACCGAGCTTATTCACCAGCGGCTCTGTAGCGACCGACTCACCGTTGTTTCTTCGCTTGAACTCGGCCAGGAACTGATTGGCGTAATAGCCTTTAACTGCAGTACGCGCCTGGTCTCCACTCAGCATCATTTCATTGAGCAGACCCCGAAAGCCGACAGAAAACCTTTGGATGGCGTCGATGGTCATGCGATCCTTGGCATAGGCCAATGCCTGATCACGCATGGTATGGAAATAGTTGACGATCTGATTGCCGCGATCCTCACGCAGCGCGGTCAAGCGGGAACGCGCCTGCTCCTCGAGCGCGACTTCAGCGTGATTGGTAGCGTAGAGTCCGATGAGCACACCGGCCAGTAAGGCGGGAACCAGAGCAAGCAGTACACTACCGAAACGGAGCTTTGTTTTTATCAACATGGGAACGACCTTTCAGATACGCTGGTGTTCCCTCTACCAAGAACTTATGCATCCACACGAAGGCTGTCGGCATCGGTATTGATAACTTTAGATCTGGCTTGTTGAATGACATCAATACACACAGCGGGAATTAAATGAGAAGCCTGATTTCCGTTGAAGACCTATACTTCACCCTGTCGTCATAAAAAAAGGTTATAACAAGCAGCATACCCACTTGGAGGTATTTATGGTTGGCCGACACTACACCCTGACGGATGCCACTTCCAGCGAATCGATTGAATTGCCCATAGTCGAAGGCACGCAAGGACCGCAAGCGGTCGATGTAAGCCAGCTCTATCGAAACGGCGGCATCTTCACCTATGACCCGGGATTCATGTCGACCGCCAGTTGTGAGAGCAGCATCACCTATATCGATGGCGAAGCCGGGGTTCTGCAGTACCGTGGCTATCCCATCGAACAGCTGGCCGAACACTCCAGTTTTCTCGAAGTGGCCTATTTGCTGCTCTACGGAGAACTTCCGAATGCCCTGCAATTGCAGGAGTTCGACCACATCGTCACCTACCACACCATGCTCAACGAGACCCTGAAGAATTTCTATAACGGTTTCCATCACGATGCACACCCGATGGCGATCATGGTCGGTGTGGTGGGCTCGCTTTCGGCCTTCTATCACGACTCGATCGATATCGGCGACCCACGGCACCGGGAGATCTCGGCGCACCGGCTGTTCGCCAAGATGCCCACCATCGCGGCGGCCAGCTATAAACACAACATCAGCGAGCCCATCGTCTACCCCAGGAATAAACTCTCATACTGCGCCAACTTTCTGCACATGATGTTCTCGACACCCAAGGAACCCTACGAAGTAGATCCCATCGCAGAGAAGGCGCTCGATCTGCTGTTTATTCTGCACGCTGATCACGAACAGAACGCCAGCACCTCGACCGTACGCCTGGCGGGCAGTTCCCAGGCCAATCCCTACGCCTGCATCGCCGCCGGTATCGCCTCCCTCTGGGGGCCGGCCCACGGGGGAGCCAACGAAGCGGTGCTCAACATGCTGACGGAGATCGGAGACGTCTCGCAGATCGATAAATACATCGCCAAGGCCAAGGACAAGAACGACAGTTTCCGCCTCATGGGATTCGGCCACCGGGTCTACAAGAACTTCGACCCACGCGCCGACATTCTGCGAAAAATGGCCAGTGATGTGCTAGAGAAACTGGCCGACAGTAACAATCCTCTGTTTGAACTCGCCCTCAAACTGGAAGAGATCGCGCTCCACGACAGCTACTTCGTCGAGAAAAAGCTCTATCCCAATGTCGATTTCTACTCGGGCATCATCTATCGGGCACTCGGCATACCCAACAACATGTTCACGGTGATGTTCGCCATCGGTCGCACCATCGGCTGGGTCGCCCACTGGATGGAGATGATGAGTGACCCGCAACAAAAGATCGGTCGTCCGCGTCAGATCTACAAAGGGGCGACACGTCGTGACTATGTACGCCTCGATGAGCGGAGCTGATCCTGCGTCGCGATCGAATCCGCATGACCGGCCTGCGCGGCATCTTCAGCGAATTCTCCGGCGCCTTCGCCGATCTGGGGACCTTTCTCCCGATCGTCCTGGCCATACTGTCGCTGCATCAGATGGACCCGAGCGGGCTGTTGCTGGGATTCGGCATTTTCGCCCTAGCCGTCGCCGTGATCTACCGGCGACCCGTGCCGGTACAGCCGATGAAGGTGGTAGCGGCTGTTGTCATAACCAGCCAGCTTTCAGCGGCGATGATCGCCGCCACGGGACTGCTGATCGGTGGCGTGCTGCTGATACTGGGGTGCTTGGGCTGGATCAACCGACTGGCGGAAAAAGTGCCGCAGACGCTGCTGCAGGGCATCCAGATGGGAGTCGGTCTCTATCTCGCCTGGGCCGGTCTGAAACTCATGTCGGATCAATGGATGATCGGGCTCACACTGTTTCTGATCGTGTTGATACTGCAAAGGACGCGTTTGAGCAGTTATGTAGTATTGGGTATTGTCATCGGCTTCGCTGCCTGGTCTCTGTTTTCCGAGGCACAGAGTCCGACACTGAATCCCGGTATCTACTGGCCACAGCCGGTCGCTATTCATCTACAAGACCTGTGGCAGGCAACCACCGATGTGCTGCTGCCGCAGCTGGCGTTGACCCTGACCAACGCCGTGTTGGCGACAGCCGCCATTGCCAGCGATCTGTTCCCCGCTGATCGCGCACGCATAACACCACAGCGACTGGCCCTCTCCACCGGTGGACTGAACCTGCTGTTAGCGCCTTTCGGCGCTTTTCCCATGTGTCACGGTGCCGGTGGACTGGTGGTGCAACACCGCTTTGGCGCTCGCACTGGCCTGGCACCGGCGATCTTCGGCCTCAGCTGTCTTGCCCTGGGTCTGTTTCTCGGCCCCGATGCGCTGAAACTACTCGAACTGCTGCCGCTCCCGGCAGTTGGTGCCCTATTGGCCGTGGCCGGCATCCATCTGGCGCTGAGCAGAAAACTGCTGCACACGGAGGGTCGGCGCCTGGCAGTGATCCTGACTACCGCCCTCGGCTGCGTGCTTTTCAATGTTGCTGTGGGACTTGTCATCGGTCTGCTCGCCGAGTTTCTACGACGGCTTTACGATAAACAGCGTCAAACCAAGCCATCAAACAAGAATGGCATTTACTGATCAGAAAGTAAGAGCTGCTCCGGACTGCCTCATGGCGTAGGTTGCGGTTTGCCGCGCCCGAAGGAAGTGCCCTTGGGGTGCACCGAAACACAGTATAAATAAGTGCCATTTCTATCAGACTAGGCACTCGACCTACCGATGCCGCTCACTCCACCGTGATGGTGACCGGCTCGGAAATCAGTGGCGGTGAAAACGGGATGTGATCCTTGTCGCCCATGATCAACTGCAACCGATGCTCACCGGGCGGAAGCGTCAACTCGACCTCGGTCTGGCCAGCGCCGAAATGCCGGTGCCGCTCATCGCTCGGCAAAGGCTGCGTCAGGTCGGGCAGCTTCATGACATCGATCATCAGATGGTGATGACCGGTATTGGGTTTGTCGATACCGGCAGGAGCGACCCCCATGCCGCTCAAGCCGAACTGTACCCTGACAGGATTGCTCACTACGGCACCCTGCTGGGGAGAGATGATGTAGACCCTTGCACCCTCAGGAGCGGGCGTGGCTGCCAATAGTTGCGCTTCGACCCAGAGGCACAACAGCACTGCAAGGATAGTACGCGGAAGTTTTCTGAACATGAGAGCCTCCGGTGTAAAGAGACCGCGGACGTCTGTGTGACAGGTTCGATAAGTACAGCACAAGACGGACATCAGAGACCCTCGGCTTTTCGTGCAAATGCGGTGACCGGATCAATCGAAGACGCTGGCAGACGTTTCTCCCACCGCCATGCCGAAGAAAGGGTGACCAGGTTGAGGTGTATCGCTCAGGGGTTCCGATACCGATGCGATTCGGCAGCAAACCACTGCGGTCGCACACGGTCCCACGACCTGCTCGATATCGATGGGAGTCAGACTTTCTTGGTGACCAGATGCTCGGCCAACAGCTCTGTCAGGCTGACCACTTCGGTCTCCATCTCATAGTGCTCCAGCCCCTCTTCCAGAATGATGCGGCAGTTGGCGCAGGCGGTGACCAGAGTGTTGACGCCCAGCTCCTCCAATTGGCTCTTCTTGCGTTTGAAGGCCTCGAGCCTGAGCGCCTCGGCGCGCTCGTTGGCGCTGACGCCACCACCGCCTCCGCAGCACCAGTTCATGACACCATGGTCGCGCATTTCGGTAAAGTGGTCGGTGAAACTGTTGAGCAGGTTGCGTGGCTGCTCTATCACACCGCCGCGCCTCACGATCTGACAGGGATCGTGCAGCGTCATCGGTGTGTGGTCGACACCCTCGAGCTGAATTCGCCCTTGCGCCTTGAGTTGCTCCAACAATTCCAGAATATGCACCACCTCGAATTTATAGGGGCGGCCGATCAGATTGGGCCCCTCCCAGCGGATGGCGGTATAGGCGTGTCCGCACTCGGGGCTGATGACATACTTCACGCCCAGCTCTTCGGCCGCGTTGACGACACGCCCCACGAGCTCGGCCGCCGCCTCCTGGTTGCCGATCTGAATGCCGCTGTTGGTCGCCTCGTAGGCCTTGCTGCTGATGGTCCAGGTGACCCCTGCCACCTCGAAGATACGCGCCAGGCTCTGGATGAACTCGGGAAAGTTGATGATCTCCATGGATGAGAAGATGGTCATGTAGTCGACGCCGGCCTGGTCTACCGGGATTTTCAGCCCGGTCTCCTTCTCCACATTCGCCAGCGCCGCGGAGAGTGTCTTGTAGGTGACGCCCATGGGGCTGCCGAGGGTCAAGGCGCGATGGGTGGCCTCTTTCATGCCGTCGGGCGCATAGCCGGCAACGGAGAAACCTTCACGGATCTTGCGGATCATATAGGTGATGTCGTTGCCTACGGGACAGACCATGGAACAACGTCCGCACAGGGTACAGCTGTCGTAGACCAGCTTTTCCCAGTCGGCGAAATCCTCCTCCGTGAGCGGCTTGGTCAACCCCATGGCCTTTCCGAGCTTGCCCCAGAAGGTATGCTCCTGGCGCCACAGCTTCTTCATCGGTTCGAGTTTGTGAATCGGCGTATAGCGGGGATCGTTGGTCTCGGTAAAGAAAAGACAGGCCTCGGCGCAGATACCGCAATGCACGCAACTCGAGAAGTAGGATGCGACCTTGGCATCGATCTGCTGCCCCATCACCTCAACACCACGTTCAAAAGCTTCGCTCATGGCTGCCTCTCCTCGGATTGCTCAGTCAGCGGATTTCGGTGCGGCAAGCCGCACCCTACACATCGATCACCCGTAGGGTGCGGCTTGCCGCACCGTGTTGTCCGATGGATGCTACGCATTGACACCTTTGCGGCCCATGGTGGCGCCGGTGTAGCCACGACTCAGTATAAAAGTGAAGGCGTGCATCAGCTTGCTGAAGGGGAAATAGATCAACAGCAGTTCAGCCAGGAAGAGATGCAGCAATCTTAACGGCTCGA
This sequence comes from Candidatus Thiodiazotropha sp., assembly GCA_037384425.1. GTDB lineage: Bacteria > Pseudomonadota > Gammaproteobacteria > Chromatiales > Chromatiaceae > Thiodiazotropha. The sequence goes on from JARROA010000028.1 coordinate 25,673, forward strand.
AGGACTGCGCCAGCGCCAGGCAACCGGTCAGCATCACCACGAAGACCAGAATCGACCCCACATGATCATCCAGGTCGGAGAGCATCCGGGTCACCGGATTGAGCACCCGGTGCAGCCACAGCAAGATGAGTCCGGCGAAGGCGAACTCCGCGGCCACGATAAAGGCCCAATGCGGCATCGCCGGCCAGCTGAAGCCGGTGATGCGGTCGGCGATGAAGTCGATGTGGGGTTTGGCGAAAATCAGCAGCGCGAAGAGTCCCAGATGAAACATGTAGCCGGCGATGAGTTGCATCCGGCTGCGGGTGGATACCGTACGCTCCGGCACGAAGCGGCTGAACACCGCTCTCAGTGCGCCCTTGCCCGCACTGCCCCTGGGCAGGGAGAGATCCGGCCTGACGCCGGCCTTGAGAATGGCGGCGATGCGCCAGACGACGCCGACAACGAACGCCGAGAGCGAAAAGTACCAGAGCGGCCCGTCGATGAATTCGCCAATCACTTGCCGGCCTCCTCGATGTTGGCATCCAGTGGTATGTGATCGAAATCTCCCTTCAGTTTCGCCACCTCGTCGCTGGCGATCGCTTCGCCGCGTTCTTCGGCCTGTGAAGCCCACAAATCGTGATGCTCCTTGGCCCAGTTGAGATCGCAGTAACCGGTCTTCATGCCCTCGATGGCGCCCTCCATGCCGATGGTGCCGATATAGATGTGACCCAGAATCACCGCAATCATGAGGATGGCGCCGATGCCGTGTCCCACATGGGCCAGCTCCATCAGTTCGCGTCCCTGGCCGAAAACGGGAGAGACCAGGACCAGTCCGGAGACGCCGATCGTGCCGCCGACGAACACCAGCAGCCAGAACATGGTCTTCTCACCCATGTTGAAAAAGTTCGAAGGCACGTGCTTCTTGCCGATGACACCCCCACCCCGCAACAGCCAGGTGAGATCACCCTTCTGATAGATATTGCGACGCACGAAACGGAAGAAGATCAGCACCAGCGCCAATAGAAACAGCGGCCCCATCAGATTGTGTCCCTCCTTGGATGCCGAGGCCAGCACCGAAAAGGCCTCCTTGCCGATCAGGGGGATCAACAACGGTCTTCCGAACAGCAGAATGAGTCCGCTCAAGGCGAGAAAGATGAAAATGCCGGCAATGAACCAGTGGATAGTCCGCTCATAGGTCGTGTATCGAGGCAGTTTGCGATTGGAGATACCGCCTTCCACGGGTACCTTTCCTCTCACCAGGTAGAAGACGATCAGCGCCACCAGCACGCCTGCGAGGACATATCCACCGATCGGAATCAGCTGGTTGATCCTGAAATGGCGCCAGCGATCACCGTTGGCGTTGATCAGGACACCGGTATCGACACCTTTGACCTGTGTCTTGCCTGAAGCCGGTGCGGTGCGTTGCCGTACGTCGCGCCACAACTCCGAGGCCGGGTTCATCAGCTTCGCGGTGGGCGCCTTGGTAGCCGAGTTCTCCTCGGCGCCGGCCCATGGCATATAGACGAGAAGCGTGATCAGAAAGGTCCACAACAGGGATTTTGACGATGCGGCGATCACTGTTTTATCTCCCTCTCTCTCATCGCTTGGTGAGTGGTCTCCCGGCCATCGGAGTGATGGCCGGGAGGTTGTCGCCTGGATCTCAGCCCAGTAGTTGCTTTGCCAACTTTCCGATCACTCGTTTGCGCTACTCTTGCCCCCCATACCGCGTGGGGCCCGGAAAGAGGCGTCCTGATAGGAAACGCCTCGCGCCAGGACAGCCGCGCCGCGGTTGATGATGCGCTTGCGGTAGACATCGGAGATCACATCCGCATCACCGGCCAGCAGGGCCTTGGTGGAGCACATCTCGGCACAGAGCGGGAGCTTGCCCTCGGCGAGGCGGTTGGATCCGTATTTGCGATGCTCGTCGGCACTGTTATCGGGTTCCGGTCCGCCGGCGCAGAAGGTGCATTTGTCCATCTTGCCGCGGGTGGCGAAGGCGCCGTCTTCGGGAAACTGCGGTGCACCGAAAGGACAGGCATAGAAGCAGTAACCGCAACCGATGCAGATGTCCTTGTCGTGCAGCACCACGCCATCGGCCGTGGTGTAGAAGCAGTCCACCGGACAGACCGTGGCGCAGGGCGCATCCGAACAGTGCATACAGGCCACCGAGAGGGAACGTTCTCCGGGTTCGCCGTCCTTGATGGTGACGACACGGCGACGGTTGACGCCCCAGGGTACCTCGTTCTCATTCTTGCAGGCAGTCACACAGCCGTTGCACTCGATGCAGCGTTCTGGATCACAGTAGAATTTCATTCGTGCCATGATGGTTTACCTCGGATTAAGCCTTGCTGATGCGACACAGGCTGCATTTGGTTTCCTGCATCTGGGTGACCGAATCGTAGCCATAGGTCATGGCCGTGTTACAGGCCTCGCCCAGGATGTAGGGATCCGCGCCCTCGGGATACTTGCTGCGCAGATCCCTGCCCTCGAAATGTCCGCCGAAATGGAATGGCATGAAGGCCACGCCCGCCGCCACGCGCCGGGTGACCAGCGCCTTGACCTTGACCTTGGCGCCCTCGGCACCCTCCACCCAGACATCGTCACCATCCTTGATGCCGGCATCGTTGGCGTCACGGGGATGAATCTCGACGAACATGTCCTGCTGCAGCTCCGCCAGCCAGGGATTGGAGCGGGTCTCGTCACCGCCTCCTTCGTACTCCACCAGTCGACCCGAGGTCAGAATGAGAGGATAGTCCTGGGTGTAGTCCTTGGCTTGAATCGAGGCATAACGCGTGGGTAGCCGATAAAACGACTTGCGATCCTCGTAAGTCGGATACTTCTCCACCAGATCGCGACGGCTGGTATAGAGCGGCTCGCGATGGATCGGCACCGGATCGGGGAAGGTCCAGACCACGGCCCGCGCCTTGGCGTTGCCAAAGGGTGCGCAACCGTGCTTGATGGCAACCCGCTGGATACCGCCGGAGACGTCGGTCTTCCAGTTCTTACCCTCGGCGGCTTGCTTCTCCCCGTCGCTCAGGTCGTCCCACCAGCCGAGCTTCTTCAGCAGGTCGGCAGTAAACTCGGGATGGCCGTTCTTGATCTCGTTGCCGACCGGATAGGAACCCTCCGCCAGCAGGTTCACGCCGTTGCGCTCGACACCGAAACGGGCGCGGAAGTTGAGGCCACCCTTGGCCACCGGCTTGCTGGTATCGTAGAGATTGGGGGTACCGGGGTGTTTCAATTCCGGATTGCCCCAGCAGGGCCATGGCAGACCGTAGTACTCGCCGTCGCAGGGTCCGCCCTCGGCCAGCAGACTGGTGTAGTCGAAGGTGCCCCAGTTCTGCTGTTGCAGCTTCATGCGTTCGGGGCTCTGGCCGGTGTAGCCGATGGTCCACATGCCCTTGTTGAACTCGCGTGTGATGTCCTCGATCAGTGGCTCGTCACCCTTGACCTCGATATTCTTGAACAACTCGTCGGCGAAACCCAGTTTCTTGGCCAGGCGGTACATGATGGTGTGGTCCGGAACCGACTCGAACAGGGGTTCGATCACCTTGTCCCGCCACTGCAGCGAGCGGTTGGAGGCGGTGACGGAGCCGTAGGTCTCGAACTGAGTGGCTGCCGGCAGCAGGTACACGTCGTCGGTACGGTCGTGCATGACGGCGGAGACGGTTGGATAGGGATCGATGATGACCATCATGTCCAGCTTCTCCATCGCCTGCTTCATCTCCTCGCCGCGGGTCTGGCTGTTGGGCGCGTGCCCCCACAGCACCATGGCGCGGACATTGTCCTTCTGTGCCACGTTCTCCTTGTCCTCGAGCACGCCGTCTATCCAGCGTGAAACCGGGATGCCCTTGGTGTTCATCACCGGCACGTCCTTGTCGCCGCTCTTCTCGTAGCTGCCCGGGTCGAAGCGCCCGGCGAGCCAGTCGTGATCGACACCCCAGACACCGGCCCAGTGCTTCCAGGCCCCCGCGGAAAGGCCGTAGTAGCCCGGCAGGGTATGCGAAAGAACGCCGAAGTCGGTAGCGCCCTGTACGTTGTCGTGACCGCGGAAGATGTTGGTGCCGCCACCTTCACGGCCCATGTTGCCCAGCGCCAGCTGGAAGATGCAGTAGGCGCGGGTGTTGTTGTTGCCGATGGTGTGCTGGGTACCACCCATGCACCAGATGAAGGTGCCGGGGCGATTGTCGGCCATGGTCTTGGCCGCGGCGTAAACCTGATTCTCAGGCACGCCCGTTACCCGCTCCACCTCGTCCGGCGTCCACTTGGCGATCTCCTTCTTCACGTCCTCAATGCCGTACACACGCTGGCGGATGAACTCCTTGTCCTCCCAGCCGTTCTCGAAGATGTGCCAGAGCATGCCCCAGATCAGCGGTACGTCGGTGCCTGGCCGCAAGCGGAGGAATTGATTGGCATGGGCCGCGGTGCGGGTAAAGCGTGGATCGATGACGATCAGCTGCGCGTTGTTCTCCTCCTTGGCCTTGAACACATGCTGCAGGGAGACCGGATGGGCCTCGGCCGGATTGCCGCCGATGATGAGTATCGCCTTCGAGTTGTGGATGTCGTTATAGGAGTTGGTCATGGCGCCATAACCCCAGGTGTTGGCGACACCCGCGACCGTGGTGGAGTGACAGATCCGCGCCTGATGGTCCACGTTGTTGGTACCCCAGAAGGCGGCGAACTTGCGGAACAGATAGGCTTGCTCGTTATTGTGCTTGGCCGAACCCAGCCAGTAGACCGAGTCGGGTCCCGACTGTTCGCGAATCTGCAGCATCTTGTCGCCGATCTCGTTGAGGGCCTGCTCCCAGGAGATCCGCTTCCACTTGCCTCCCACCAGCTTGGTGGGATATTTAAGACGCCGTTCACCATGGCCGTGTTCGCGTACCGAAGCGCCCTTGGCACAGTGCGCTCCGTGGCTGAAGGGGTGATCGAAGGCCGGCTCCTGACCGGTCCAGACACCGTTCTGCACTTCGGCGATGATGCCGCAACCCACGGAACAGTGCGTGCAGATGGTCTTGATCTTACTGACACCCGAGGTCTGTGCCTCTTCGGCCCGGGCGCGTCTGATCATGCCGGGTGTGAACCCGCTGGCGAGTACCGCCCCGGCGTGACATGGCCTGTCCACCTCCTGTGGATGAGATGGAGGGTCTGGACTCGGCTCTTACGTCGATCGGAAGATCGGATGTCTTGCGCAGTTTCATTCGAATCACCCTGTCTCTGTCAACTGGTCATCGTTTTGTAGTAGGCGGCGATATGGGGTGTCAGCCGGTAGCCTTTCTGCTGCATCGACTCGCTGCTCGCCATCCCTTCATCCTCGCCCATGGCCAAACCGGGCACTGACGCCGCGACGGCGATACCCGCGCCGGCCGAGGCCGATTTGCTCAGGAACTTCCTGCGATTGTGATCAAGGGAGTACTTCTTGGCTTTGTTCATGGGATCCCCTCCCGGTCTGAAATTAATGTTGGCCTATACCGGCATGCTCAAATAACGTTGTTCCAGCGCCATGAAAGCGGCGCCAAAACGCCCGACCGCCCGATAGAAGACGGCCGATCCCGCTTCACTGAGATCGCTGAAGAAGCGACCCAGCCAATCCGCGAGATGGCTTTTGAAAAAATCTCTCTGCACCTCCAGTGCCGCGCCCTCTTTGATGAGTATCGCCATCACCTCACACAGGGCCGCCACATGGTCCTCAGGCTCCGATACGCCCTCCTGACGGTGAAAACCGAGGGCGGCCAGATCATCACGCAAGCGTCCAAGCGGTCGTTCCATGAGGTACCCAGTGAGGTACCAGGATCCGAAGGGCACCAACTCGCCACGACCGATACCGATGAACAGGGCATGGAACTCGTCATCCACCGCCTCGGCATGTGATGTGTTGGCGGCCAGACCCAGCATCGACATCGCCAGCGCCATCTCATCCCGCTGCGATTCGATCTTGGCGAAACCCGCTACCTGGTCCAGCACCTCGCGTTCGGGCGGTGATCTCAACAGCCGTGCCAGCAGGCTGTAGGCGCCACTGCGATAGGCCTGCTCCTCGATCTGATCCACGGTGAATGTCGCGTCTGCCGTGGTTGGTTGTACCTGGGTGCCGACCTGCGTGGTGTCGTTGTGGGCGGCCTGGGTGTTATTGGTCATCAATCACTCCTCACTGCAGTTAAGGCTCGCAAACAACGGGCCAGCTTGGGCGAGAAAAAAAGGACAAAAAGGGAAAAGAATTACCCACCGGGCGATGCGTTATTGACTAATCTGGTCATCCACACCGCCCGACATGGCATCCTGATCCTGCACAATGTCGATCACCCGGCAGTCCTCGCAGAGCGTGAGGCGCCGACGGGCTCGCTCGGTCTGAAACATGTAGTGCCCCTTGAGCTTGTTCAGCATGTTGTCGATGACGGAACGGGTGGCAAAGGGCTTGCCGCATGAGGTACACAGGAAAGGCTCCTCCTCGTGCAGTTTGCGTTTGCGCTTTCTCGCCTCCCCATCGAACAACATGCGCGGTGTGATCCAGATGGCGTCTTCGGGACAGGTGCGGGTACACATACCGCACTGCAGACAGTTCTCTTCGATGAACAGAAGCTGGGGTATGCCCTCGCCCCCCGTTTGCAAGGCCTTGCCGGGACAGGCACCGACGCAGGAAAAGCACAGCGTACAGGCCTTGGCGTCCACGTCGGCGGTGCCGAAGGGGGCGCCGGCGCTCAGCGATGCCAGCGGTTTCGGCCTCACGGCCTGGCTGTAGAGATGGTCGATCGCCAGTTGAGCGCTCTTGCGCTTACCTCCGATACCCGAGAAACCCGCCGTGTCGATGGTCGGCATCAGTGCGTCGGGGCGATAGGCGAGCTCTTCGGTCCTGTCCAGACTGACCACGCTTTGCGGATAGCCGAGCGCACTCAGGATCTCCCCGGCGAACCGAAGTTGTTCCCTGACGGCCTGTTCCGAGGATGCGGGCATACTGCCGTCGTCGGCAAGCACGATCGCCCGCGCGCCATAGGCGAGCGCCGACAGCCAGAACTCCAGTCCGACGCTGGCCAGTTCCTCCACCGCGAAAGGCAGCATATTGTCCAACGGAGGTTCAAAGCCTGATGCCGTGGAATCCGTGGTCAGCACCAGGATCGCATCCTCTCCGCCCCGCTCCCGATAGACGGTCAACAGCCGGCGCACGCGGTCCAGATTGTCACGTGCACTGGGGTAGACATACTGGATGGCCCCGCTGGGACAGACGGTGGCGCAGACCCCGCCGCCCTGACAGAGGTAGGCATTGACGTCGATGCGCTCGGCCAGGCTGCTGATGGCATCGGCGGGACAGGCGTCGATACAGCGGGTGCAGGCCGTCTTGCCGGCATGCCCGTGGGCGCAGATATCGGGGTTATAGTCGAAATATCGGGGCTTTTCGAAACTGCCCGTCAATTCGCTCAGTTCGTCCATGGCGAGCTGCAGTTCCGCCTCGTCGAAACCGGCGTGACGATAACCTGGCGGCTTGATCTGGCTTTCGATCAGGGGATCGGGGCTGAGGTCGAGGATCAGGTCCGCGGCCACGGTCTCGGCATTGGGTTTACCTGTCTCGCCGAGATGAATCTTGAAATCACCCAGGTAGCCTTCGATGCGGATGGAACGGCCACCGAGGGGAACCAGCGGCACCCCGGGTTCCTCCACCCCCTGGGTGAGTATCAATAAGGTGTTGAGATGCCGATTCAGGCGCGGCGCCACTTCCAGGGCCTGGTTGTCGCCGATGATCACGGCACGTCCCTGGGATTGATAGTTCACCAGGCTAGTGGTTTCGATGGGCATCCGCAGCATGGCCTCGATGGCGGCGGTCCTGGCGGTTCGGTTGATCTGCTGTTGTGATGTCATGACGCCGTCTCATCCTCGTCGTTATCGATCTGCTCTGCGGGGAGGTTCCCTGGCAGGCTCGGATTTGCATCGCTCGAATCCGGATCCTGCTTCGGACTATCAGCCATACGCCGGCTGTCTTGGGCGACCGCCTCCGACTCCGGAGTCTCCGTCTCTGCCCTCTCCGCCACCCTCTTGGCCTCCTGGCGCAGACGGTGGCGTAACTCCGCGGTCATCACTTCGCCCAGCTTTTCGAAGTTGGTGAAGTCCTCGGCATAGTCGTCGAGCCCGTCGCAAACGTTGAAGGTCGCGCTGCGGAAGAGTTTCTGCAGCGCCTGCTGTCTCAGGACTTCGGAGACCTTGGGTGAGAGAAAACCGCTATAGTCGGAGTGCTCATCGAGACTCTCGATGCTCGGCATATCGTCATCGGTGAGCAGTGGTTTCTGTTCCTGTTCCTGTTCCTGTTCCTGTTCCTGTTCCTGTTCCTGTTCCTGTTCCTGCTCCTGATCCTCTTCCGGCACAGCAACCGGTGCCGGGCTCATAGCCTCCGGTATCTTCGCTTCCTGCTTGCGCCTCGACCAGCGGGAGAGGAACGGTTCGTGCTCCGAGATATCTTCCGAGATCCGGTCATCACTCATCGCGCCTTGTCCTCATCGCGCTGGCGCCAATCCTGACGCTTGCGCTTGGTACGCTGGGTGGGAACGTAGTGAGCGAGCACGAAGTTCTCAGTCCAGCGGTAGATCTCCGGTGGCATCGGTACGGTATAGAGATTCTCTTCGCCTTCCAGATAGGCGTGCGCCTCGTCGAAGCTGAGTGTCACCAGTAACGGCCTGGGGGTGCCGTCATCGGCCACGGAAGCAACCACGTAACAGCTGGGAGAGGGTGCCAACAGGTTGTGATAATAGCTTTCACACTCGTCCGCGTGCAGATGCAGCGTGAAGCCCCGGAACAGGTGCTGTCGAATCCCGGAATGCTCCTTTATCACTTCAATCGAGGCCGGCTGCTGCCTGTCTTCCTTCCGCTCGGGCAGGATTCCAATGGCATCCCAGCTAGCGTCGATCCAGGGATTCTCGGAGGGGGACTCCTGCATGATCAGCGAGACGGAGAAACTGTGCGCCAGCCTGGCGCCTAATTCTTCTACGGATTGCAGGGACATGGATCACCTTTATCCTTAGTTTTCATGTGGTGGATAAACGGCGCAAATTACATACCAAACGGAGAGAGCGTGACGCAAAGCCAGAAACAACGGGGCTTGGGGAAAAAAGTCAGAAAAATGGAGTCACGGCAACCCAGGGCAAAATGTCCCGTTTTGTGTTCAGAATTGGGACAATTCGGACCACAGGTCCTCTCGGGCGACTGTCGCTGTGGAGAGGAATGCCCCAGGATCAAGGGCTTTGACGCGGTTTATCGAGGGTAGGTATGGGATTTGCGTGGAAAACCAGGATCATCGCTGCTCCCTGTCCAGGAGTGGAGCCGTTTACAGACAAGAGCCAAAGACAGCATGCAAACGACCTCTTCCGACGCAACCCGCACCGACTCCCCGCTGGTGGACCGTTTTGGTCGCCAAGTCACCTACCTAAGGATCTCCGTCACCGATCGTTGTGATTTCCGTTGCGTCTACTGCATGTCGGAGGACATCGAGTTCGTTCCCCGCTCACAACTCCTGACCCTGGAAGAGCTCTACCGGGTGGGCAAATGTTTCGTCGACCTGGGCGTGCACAAGATCCGCATCACCGGCGGCGAACCCCTGACCCGGCGCAACATCATGCAGCTGTTCAATCAACTCGGCGCCCTGGATGGCCTGCGTGACTTCACCCTGACCACCAACGGTTCCCTGCTTGCACGCTACGCAAGAGACCTCAAGGCGGCGGGGATCACCCGGGTCAACATCAGTCTCGACACCCTGGATAGCGAGCGCTTTCATACCATCACCCGCAAAGGCGACATACGACGCACACTGCAGGGCATCGATGCGGCCCTGGCAGCCGGCTTCGACAGGGTCAAAATCAACTCGGTGATCCTGAAGCACCGCAATCACGACGAAGTGCACAGGCTGGTCGAATTCGCCCAGTCGCGCGGAATGGACATCAGTTTCATCGAGGAGATGCCACTGGGTGTGATCGGCGATCACGACCGTGCCGAGGCCTACTATTCGAGCGATCAGATCCTGCGGGATCTCGAACGCCATTACGATCTGGTTCCCACCACCGAGAACAGTGGAGGCCCCTCCCGCTACTATCGCATCGACGGCAATCCGCAACGTGTCGGCTTCATCTCACCTCACAGTCACAATTTCTGCAGCCAGTGCAACCGGGTTCGTCTGACCGCGGAAGGACGTCTGCTGCTCTGTCTCGGACAGGAACACTCAGTGGATTTGCGGCACATCGTGCGCACCCATCCCTTTGATGACGAACCCTTGCGCCAGGCGATTATCGACAGCATGCAGATCAAACCCGAGGGACACGAGTTCGACCTGGAGGCGAAACCCGTGATCTTTCGCCACATGAACGCGACCGGTGGCTGACAAACTCCCGGAGGACAGCACCATGGATGCCCGATACCTGCCCTATCGTCCCATCCTCACCGACGCCGGCCTGGATGCAGCGCAACCGGCCGTGGCCGTCGACGAGTTCGGAGACAGCCGCGAAGGTCACGTAGCCGCCGAGCGGGCATTGACCGTCTATATCGACAAGCGTGAAGTCGTCACCCTGATGACCCTGGGTACCCGACCGGAACTGCTGGTACTGGGTTGGCTGCGAAATCAACGCCTGCTCCTCAGCCTGGAACAGGTCAAGTCGATCCAGGTCGATTGGGAGACCGACTCTGCCGCCGTCACTACCCACGACGGCGTCGAGGGGCTGGATGAAAAACTGGGACGCAAGACGGTGACCACCGGTTGCGGTCAGGGTACGGTGTTCGGCGGGCTGATGGACGAGATCGACAAGCTCAGACTGCCGCAACCCGAGTTGCGGCAGTCAAACCTCTATCGCCTGTTGAAGAACCTCAGCGAACACAACGAAATCTATCGCCAGGCCGGCGCCGTACACGGTTGCGCGCTCTGCCGCGAGAGCGACCTGCTGCTCTTCATCGAGGATGTGGGACGACACAACGCGGTCGACGCCATTGCCGGACACATGTGGTTGAACGAAACATCCGGTCACGACAAGATCTTCTATACGACGGGTCGTCTCACCTCCGAGATGGTGATCAAGGTGGCGCAGATGGGCGTACCCACCCTGCTGTCGCGCTCGGGTATCACCCAGATGGGCCTGGATATCGCCAAGCGTGTCGGTGTAACACTCATCGCCCGCGCCAAGGGCAACCACTTCCTGGTCTACAACGGCGCCGAGAACATCGCCTTCGATGCCATACCCGTCCGACAAAAAGCGATCAGGAAGCACCGAGGCGTTGAACACGCCAAGCGTTGAAACGGAACCTATAGGACGAGCCAAGGGGGGACAGCAGATGTCAGCAGTCATGCAGCAACAGCCACACGTCTTCATGAATGTGAAACAGGTGGCGGAATACCTCCACCTGAATGAGAAGAAGATCTACGCCCTGGTCAACGAGGAGCGGATACCTGCAACCAAGATCACCGGCAAATGGCTCTTCCCCCGGGAACTGGTCGACCGCTGGATGCTCGACTCGGCACATGGCGGACTGATGACCAACCGGCTCATCATCGCCGGCAGCGATGATCCCTTGCTCTATCGCTTGATCATGAACTTCGCCCAGGATACCGGTGCGCACGCCCTGATCAGCTACACACCGACGGGTACCCGCCTGGGCCTCGATCTGCTACAGGCCAATCGGGTGGACGCCAGCGGCATCCATTGGGGTCCCAGGGACGAGAGCCATACCCGCCATCCCGCACTGTTGCGGCAATACAACCAGTTCCGGCACTGGGTGTTGATTCGCATGTTCCGGCGCGAGCAGGGCCTCATGATCTCGCCTCAATTCAGTGAACAGGCACTTGATCCCGAAACACTCACCGATCCCCGCTACCGTTGGGCCATGCGTCAGAACGGAGCCGGCGCGCAACGCTTTCTGCTCGAGGTGCTGAGTCACTACGGCACCAGCGCGGATCGCCTCAACTGTGTGGCCACGGCCCTGTCGGAGAGAGAGGCTGCCGCCACCATCGCCATGGGTATGGCCGATGTGGCACCGGGTGCCCGCTCCGCGGCTCACGAATACGGCCTCTCGTTCATTCCCTTCGGTTGGGAGTCATTCGATCTCGCATTGCCGCGCAGTATCTGGTTCCGGCGCCTGTTTCAGGATCTCATCGCCCGCCTGCGTTCACCCGCCGCATTGGCCATGGCGGACGCGCTTACCGGTTATGATCTCAGCGAAGCCGGTGATCTCATCTGGGGCGATGAGTAACTGGTGTATTTCAGTCGTAAGCGTCAATTGACCAGAGTTTAACAGTCATTTCATGGCAGCGACCGATCCAACGGAGCTATGCCTGTAAAATTCGTGGCCAATCAAGTATTGATTTTCTTATCGACGCTTATATAGGCAGCGTTACTTGGTATGCTTCCCGCATTCTTGATGTCAATTAAATTCAGCCTGTACTTATTCCCGCCAAATTCAAATACGTAGTTCGCTCCCTTATCGATCCATAAGTCTTTTGCAATCATTTTTCCTGAACTGCTTGACTGATCCGATGTATTGATCACAAACATCGCTCGTTTAGAGTTGGCATCCAGCCTTATCGGCCATATGTATATTTGATTGTAGACATCGAGAAAATATGTTCTCCCGAACAAGTCATTTGGTTTTACCCAACTGATACCCAGAACGGTTTTCCAGGATGCATCAGGCTTAGGGATCATACTGTCTGATCCTTGAGGAACAGCCACCCCCTCGACCGGAATTTGTTTACGTAATCCGCTTTCTATTTCTGCTTTAACCAATTCCTCTTGTGTTTCGATTTTTCGGATCACTCTCTTCTCTTCTGCTGAACCGGGTTCGGCACTTGCCAGATCTTCAACAATTTTCTCGAATTGAGCGCTTCCCAGTGGAGTTTCCACTTTCGTCAGCCTAAGCCCTTCAAGAGTCTTTGAAATGTCTTGATGGAACATCACTACCACGATCAGAATAGCAGCGGGGACAGCGAGTTTGCCTATAAACTCCAGCGTCGCTTTATATACTTCAACCACCGTGTTGGCATGGTCACTCATTAGGAATCTCCGAAAACACCTGACCGATAAGCAGAAGAGGTGCCACCTGCTATAAACATGAGATCGATAGGGATAATGGCTGACAAGCCTACTTGTTTAGTTCTTTTGTAGACCAAGTATCGCCCGGTTACCAGATGCTTCATCTTTGGCAAAACAAATCTTTATAGACAACAGGCAGACACCGACGCCGAAAAATCACCCCAAGATTGCATCACACTTCGTGCAGAGAAGGAGTAGCCTGGATGGAGCGAAGCGGAATCCAGGGCAGGCGCAGGCTATCCCGGATTCCGCTTCGCTCCATACGGGCTACAGATTGTATGCTGGATCTCACCAATGGCGAATCCCAGAAATCCCGCAAAACCTTCATTGGACCCTGTGCATTATGCGGCGCAATAGCTGCTGAACACGGAATTCAGCAACTCCTGGATATGCCCAGGATACATACTCTTTCCTCTCGAATTACTGAAGTCAGCTCCCTTAGTTTTCCAGCAATCTGGGCATCAGCTCCACCAGGTTGCAGGGCTGGGTACGGTAGTCGAGTTGGGCAGAGATCAGCTTGCTCCAACCATCCTTGCAGGCGCCAGTCGATCCCGGTAGGCAGAAAATGAAGGTTCCGTTGGCTACCCCGGCCAGGGTGCGTGACTGCAGAGTGGAAGTGCCGATAATGTCGTAGGAGAGGACCCGGAACATCTCGCCAAAGCCGTCGATCACTTTGTCGAGCAGGGGTGCGACCGCTTCCGGGGTACCGTCGCGTCCGGTCAGGCCGGTACCGCCCGTGGTCAGAACCACCTGAATTCCGGGATCGGCAATCCAGGCGGAAACCTTCGCGCGAATGCGGTAGATGTCATCCGGAACGATGGCCTTGTCGGCCATTCGGTGACCATCGGCTTCCAGCATCGACTTCAGCTTACCTCCCGATTTATCGGTCTCTTCGGTTCGTGTATCGGAGACCGTCATGACGGCGATGTTCAGAGGTACGAATTGACGTTGTTCACTCATGGTTGGCTCTTTGTTGTGGTGGATTCTGAAAAGTCGTTGTGCATGCCGGGTTGTACATCACGAAGCGCTGATAATCAAAGCGAACGAAAGCGCATATCCCCCGCGTGTGCGTTGTCTTCGCTTTCATCCATCGGTTCGACGTGCTCGGGTTCCCGCAACAACCAGACGCAAAAGACACTGCCCTCGCCCGGTTGCGACTCGACGGTGATCTTGCCCCCGTATTTCTGCACCAGGCCATAGCTGACGGAGAGACCGAGTCCGGTCCCCTTCCCTTTGCGCAGGTGGGAATAGAAGGGATTGAATATCTTGCCCTGTGTCTCCTCGTCCATGCCGATGCCGTTGTCTTTGACACGGATGACCACACCGTGATCGGGCCAGGTTTTGGTTTCGAGCTCGATCCTGCCAGCCTGTTCATCCAGGGCATGAACCGCGTTGACCACTAAGTTGACCAGAACCTGTTGCAGTTCGTTTGGATTGATCCGAACCGCCTGTATGGGATTCAGTTTCAAATGGATGTTGAAATCATGCGACTTCTGCATGTGGCGCACGAGCGCCTGCGTATTCTGAACCACCTCGTTGACATCGACCAGTGAGGGTTTGCCCGTAAGCTGTCCGGGTTTGGCGTATTCGAGCAGGTTTTGGATGATATCCTTGACGCGGAACACCTGTTCCACGATGAGATCGATTTCGTGCCTGACCGGCTCGGCCTTGTCCCCCAACTCGTCCACCAGCAGATCCAGATTACCGATGATGACCGCGGTCGGGTTGTTGATCTCGTGGGCAACGCCCGCCGTCAATTCGCCCAGCGCCGCCAGTTTCTCCGCCGTGATCAACTGGGCACGGGTCTCGCGCAGGATGCGGATGGTGCTGACCAGCTTCTCGTTCTTGCGCTTGAGTTCGTGGGTACGCTCCTCGACCTTGGTCTCGAGCTCGTCTGCCCATTCCTGTACCTCTTGATTATGCTTGCGCAATAGCTCCAGCAAGACGTCGAGTTCCCTTGCCAGGACGCCGATTTCATCGTTCGACCTGACCTGGCCAATACGCTTGGAGCGGCCCTGACGCGTGGCATGGACCACCTCGCTCATCATCTCCAGCGGCTTGAAGATCGATTTGGCGCCGAGCACGGAAACCAGTCCGGAACTGAACACCAGCACGACAAAGAACAGGATGAGCATGCCCAGCGCCTGCCACAGCTCGTTACGTGAAGGGGCTTCGAGAAAACCGGCGTAGAGCATGCCGACACGCTCACCATTGACGTCGAGAATCGGCTGATAGGAGGAGATGTACCAATCGTTGACCACGAAGGCGCGGTCGATCCACTTGTCGCCAATGTCCAATACCCGGGTACGCACTTCGTCGGAGACCCGCGTACCCAGCGCCCGCTCCTCGGGCCGTCGCGGTACGTTGGTGGTGATACGCACATCGTCGAGAAACACGGTGACGGTACCGATGCTCCCCTTTGGCAGGCTGCCGGGACCATAGACCAAATCGCGAATGGTGTCGACGAATTCGAAATTGGCATTCAGCAAGACGCCACCGTCGAGCAGTCCCATGATCTGACCGCGCGAGTCCGTTACCGGATAGAGCGCGCGAATCATCATGCCGCGATCTTCCACCTTGCGTTCGGTCGGCCTGGCGCGACGGGTATCGACCAGCGGGAGCCGGGTCTTTTCGGCCAGACCCGGCATGGCCTGCTCCAATCCGGCCGCGGAGAAGATCTCGATGCCGACGCGCGGATGGCCCTGCATCGCGGCCAACAGCGAGGGCGAGGTCTTGGCGTGTTGGTCCGGTGCGAAATAGCGGTTGCCGTTACTGTCCAGCAGATGGAGGTAGGAGAAACCGAAACGCTCTCCGTGCGCCTGCAGTTGCCTCAGGATGGCGCTGTTGCTGCGTGCCTCGAGTGCGGTGTAGAAACGGTGTGACTCCGCCAGCCGGCCGAGGCTGTTGAGATAGTCTTCCCGGATTCGCTTGAAGTGATCATCCGCCACCGCGAGGTCGGTATTGACCTTGATGAAGAGCTGCTCATAGCTGAAGTTCGAGCCCCAGACCACGGCCAACACCAGAAAGATCGGCATGATCAGCAGGATCGGAAACAGCACCAGCGCCAACAGCTTGTAGCGCAGCGATCCCTTGATCAGCTCAACCAGACTGCGACGACCTGCCGACATGAGTTAGCCCTGGTTGGCGCTGAAGATTGGCATGGTTTCGACGGGTGTCAGTCCAATCCCCAGGCCTGGGCCTTGCGTTCGAGGGTCTTACGCGATATGCCCAGTATGCGAGCGGCGGCCGATTTATTGCCCGACTCCTGTTTCAGAATGCGCAGGATATGGCGTTTCTCGACCGCCTCGAGCTGCAGGTTCTCGAGCTCTTCCTCTTCTGCACCACCGTCGCTGCCGGATAGGCCGGGCACGCAACTGCTGGGCGGTTTATTCAGCAGCAGGCTACGTTCGATGACGTTTTTCAGCTCCCGCACATTACCTGGCCAGTCGTAGGTCATCAGACGCGAGATCTCGACCTCGTCGAGTGGTTTGGCCTCGACCCCGAGGTCGGCGGCGAGTTGGTGCCGGAAGTGGTTCACCAGCAGCGGAATATCCTCCGGCCGCTCGCGCAGTGCCGGGATATGCAGGGAGAGTACGTTCAGGCGATAGTAGAGGTCCTCGCGAAAGCGGCCTTTCTTGACTTCATCCTCGAGTCGCTTGTTGGTGGCGGCGATGATGCGCACATCCACCGCATATTCCCGATTGGAGCCGACTGGTCGGATCCTGCGCTCCTCCAGCGCCCGCAGCAGGTGCGCCTGCATCGGCAGCGGCATCTCGCCGATCTCGTCGAGAAACAGGGTGCCGCCCTCGGCGTAGGTGAAGAGGCCCTCCCGCGCCTGGTGGGCGCCGGTGAAGGCACCTTTGACATGACCGAAGAGTTCGCTCTCCAGCAGTTCGGCACTGACGGCGCCGCAGTTGACCGGCACGAAGCTCCCGGAACGGCCGCTGAGTTGATGAATCGCCCGTGCAGCCAACTCCTTTCCGGTTCCCGACTCGCCTTCCAGCAACACCGTCGAGGGCATCGGCGCCACACGCTTGATCACGTCGCAAAGCTGGCGCATCAGGTCGCACTCGCCGACCACGCCGGTATCGTCGATCAGAAGTTCGACCTGGCGTTTCAGAATGTAGTTTTCGCGTGAGATCTTCTGACGTTCGAGATAGCGCTCCACGGCGGCCATCATCTGCTCCATGCGGAAGGGTTTCATGATGAAGTCCTCCGCGCCGGCGCGGAGGGCGTCGATGGCGGTCTCGAGATCGGCATGCGCGGTCATGAAGATCACGCCGGTGTTGCCGCCCTGCTCCCGCAATTCCTTGACCCACTCTACGCCCCCGGTCTCCCCCGGCAGGCGGATATCGGTGATGATGAGATCGAAGTGGCAGTGTCTGCGCAACGCTTCGGCGGTGGTGACGTCCTCGGCGGTCTCGACCAGCCCGAAGTACTTGGCCAGCCCCCGCTGCAGGAAGTTGCGGATTCCCGGTTCGTCATCGACGACCAGAACGGAAGTCATCCGAACCGGTTGGGTGGTATTGCTTGATGAGCCTCCCTGCCCACCGATCCTCTCGATTTCCTGGGTATAGAAAGTCATTGGTGGTACTCGTCTGCGTGCTGTTATGCGGGGATCTGGCGCCCCCTGTTCTTTTGACGGACTGGTTCATTTTGACCCGATCCGAGGATATTGCCTGGAACATATGTACCATTCCTAGTGCAATTGTCTCACTGCCAAAACTGTTGCACGGCTCTTCTCCTCCAAATATGGAGCCCAATTACAACTCGTTTCCTAATAGTAGACAAAGGATAACGGTTTTCTACTGCATCGAACCACCATTATCTACCGATTTTTTGGTATGGCATCTCTTTTGCAAGTGATGTCGGGAGGAGTGATGTCTATAACAATGAGGAGTTCAACATGACTTTCAAAACTCTACGACCCCTGGTCGTCTTTTTCAGCCTTCTTTGTCTCTTTTCAAGTCTGGCGCATGCCGGAGACAACCCCGAAAAAATCATCAAATTGGCAACCACCACAAGCACTGAAAACTCAGGTCTGTTAAGCGCGATTTTGCCCAAATTCACCGAAGATACCGGCTACCAGGTACATGTGATCGCCGTCGGCACCGGCAAGGCGCTGCGCATGGGACAGGATGGTGATGTCGACGTGGTACTGGTGCACGCCCGCGCGGCGGAGGACAAGTTCGTCGCCGAGGGTTACGGTGAAAAGCGCTACGGCGTGATGTACAACGACTTTGTCATCGTCGGCCCCAAGGAGGATCCGGCGGGTATCGCCGGCGCCAAGACCGCCTCCGAGGCACTCGGCAAGATCGCTCACACCCAGTCAATCTTCGTCTCCCGCGGTGACGATTCCGGCACCCACAAAAAAGAGCGCAGTCTGTGGAAAGAGGCCGGGATCACCCCCGAAGGCAGCTGGTATCGTGAAGCCGGCCAGGGCATGGGCAAAGTCCTGCAGATCGCTGGTGAAATGGACGGCTACACCCTGACCGACCGTGGCACCTGGCTTGCCTATATGGACAATTCCCCGCTGCAGATCAGTTTCCAGGGGGACCCGCAGCTGTTCAATCCCTACGGCATCATTGCCGTCAATCCCAAGCGCCATCCGGATACCAACTATCAAGGCGCGCTGGCACTGATCGGCTGGTTTATCTCGCCACATGGTCAGGAGCTGATCGGCGACTTCAAGATTGGTGACAACAAGCTGTTCACACCCTCTGCCGATGCGGAAGAGTTCGCCGCCTTCAGTAAAGAGCACTGATGGAGCGACTGACCGACGCGACGACGTCCGCACTGATGCTCCTGTTCAGCGGCAACGCTGATCTGTGGGAGATCATCGGCATCTCGTTTCGCGTCTCCTTCGTCGCCATTCTGGCGGCGACGCCGCCCGCGTTGCTGGTGGCCTTCGCCCTGGCCTATCTGCGTTTTCCAGGGCGAAGGCTGCTGATCTCCATCAACAGCACCCTGCTCTCGGTTCCCGCCGTGGTGGTCGGGCTGACGCTCTACATTCTGCTATCGAGACAGGGACCGCTGGGCGAATGGAAACTGCTGTTCACCCAGACCGCCATGGTGTTGGGGCAGGTGGTACTGGCTTTCCCCATCCTGGCGGCCATGAGTCATTCCGCCCTCCAGGCCGTCGACAAGCGGGCCTGGGAGACGGCGCGCACCCTCGGCGCCGGTCCTTTGCGTGCCTCCTTCACCCTCATGCACGAAGCCCGATTCGGTCTCATGGCCGCACTGCTGGCCGCCTTCGGGCGCATCATCGCCGAGGTCGGGGCCTCCATGATGCTGGGTGGCAACATCCTGCACTACACCCGTAACATTCCCACCGCCATCGCCCTTGAGACCAGCAAGGGCGAGTTCGCCCAGGGTATCGCACTCGGTATCGTGCTGCTGACCCTGGCCTTCACACTCAACGCCCTGTTGCAGAACGTCCAGGGAAGGGGCCAGCCGGTTTCATGACCTCGTCATACATCCTCAATGTGGAATCCCTGAACAAGCGTTTCGGCAGCCGGCAGGTGTTGCATGACGTAACAGTCACACTGCAGGCCGGCGAAGCCATCCTGCTCTGCGGACCGAACGGCGCGGGCAAGAGTACATTACTGCGCATCCTTTCGGGCCTGGAGAAACCGGACCGCTGCCGTCTGGACCTGGGCCGTGGCATACAGTCCTGGAGCCGCAGTCGCGACAAGCTGTTCAAAAGCACACTTTATCTGCATCAACATCCCTACATGTTCGACGGCTCGGTCCGCTATAATCTGGCCTATGCCCTGCCGCGCAGCCTGCGCGGCCCGGTGCGGCAAGAACTCATCGACCAGGCCATCACCTGGGCCGGGCTCGAGCATCTGCAGGAGACCCCTTCCAAGAGTCTCTCCGGCGGAGAACGTCAACGGGTCTCGCTGGCCAGAGCCTGGCTGCGTAAACCGAGGATTCTGCTTTTGGACGAACCCACCGCCAATCTCGATCACGCCTCGCGGCAACGCATCCAGGAGCTGCTCACCCCGCTGAAGGAGGCCGGCATGTCCCTGCTCATCGCCAGCCATGACATCCACCACTTCGCCTCCCTGGCCGACCGCTCGCTGCACCTGCATGAGGGGCGTCTGATCGAGATCGAAGCGACCAAGCTCAGGCCCATTGCCACCCCCGAGGTCAGCCCCTCCCTGAGGACCCAGGCATGAGCATGCAGGAGCAGATCACGGCGGTGATACTCGCCGGCGGCCGCGGCCGTCGCATGGGTGGCGTCGACAAGGGACTGGTCGAGTTCAACGGCCGTCCCCTCATCGAGCATGTGATCGAGGCCATCGCACCTCAGGTTCACGATCTGATGATCAACGCCAACCGCAATCTGGTCCGCTACCAGACCTTCGGTTACCCGGTGATCGCCGACTCCCTCAACGACTACCAGGGTCCATTGGCCGGCTTTCTGGCCGCGATGGAGATGGCCCGGACGCCCTACATCGTCACCGTACCCTGCGACGGCCCCCTGCTTGCGGCCGACCTGGTCGAACGCCTGGTTCAGGCGCGCGAACGCGACTCGGCCGAGATCGCCGTCGCCCATGACGGCCAGCGCATGCAGCCGGTCTACGCCCTGATTCCGGTCAGCCTGAAACAGAGTCTTCAGCACTATCTCGACGGCGGCGACCGCAAGATCGATCTCTGGTATGCCCCGCACCGGGTAGCGCTGGCCGACTTCTCCGATCTCCCCGCCACCTTTGTGAACATCAACACCGAGGAGGAACGGGACCGCTTACAGGAGGCTGACCAGTGATCGACTTCCCGCTGCCCCTGATCGGATTCTGCGCCTTCAGCGGAACCGGCAAGACCACCCTGTTGACACGGCTGCTGCCGGAATTGCGCCAGCAGGGCTTGCGCATAGCCGTCATCAAACACGCCCACCATCAGTTCGATATCGACTGCCCGGGCAAGGACAGTCACGAGTTGCGCAAGGCGGGCGCGACGGAGATACTGGTCGCCTCGCGACGCCGCATGGCGCTGGTGACAGAATTCGAAAGCGACCATCCCGAACCGACGTTGGAGGAACTACTCACAGCGCTCGATCCGGCGCGTCTCGATCTGGTCCTGGTGGAAGGTTTCAAACGCGCGGAGATACCGAAGATCGAGCTGCATCGTCCGGCCCTGGGCAAGCCGCTGCTGTGTCTGCAGGATCCGATGATCATTGCCATCGCCACGGATGGGGAGATAGCCGATGCCCCGAGCGACCTGCCGCGTCTGAATATCAATGATCCGCTGGAGATAGTAAGCTTCATACAACAGCGGATAGCCCGATTCAAAGCCAGGACCGACCATGACCCAAACCACCCGGCACAACGTCGTCAGCTGTGCTGAAGCCGAATCCCCGCAAACCCTCACCGTGGAAAAGGCCAGGGAACGCATCCTGGCCGCTATCACACCGATAGCCACGCGAGAACGGCTCGCACTGCGCGAGGGCCTCGACCGTTTTCTGGCCGAAGCCATCGTCTCCCCCATCGACGTACCCGGCCATACCAACTCCGCGATGGATGGATTCGCCCTCGCCGCCGAAGACCTGCCGCGAGCTCATATCGATCTGAAATTGATCGGTACCGCTTATGCTGGCGCCCCATTCGAGGGCCGATGCCAGCGAGGCGAATGCATTCGCATCATGACCGGCGCCCCGATGCCAGATGGAACCGACACCGTGGTGATGCAGGAACAGTCACAGATGATCGGCGACGACAGGGTACGTATCGATCCGGGACAACGGCCGGGACAGAACGTACGACAGGCCGGCGAGGATATCGCAAGAGGCTCGAACGTACTCGAAACGGGACGCCGACTGACAGCGGCCGATCTCGGCATCCTCGCCTCGCTCGGTTTCGGCGAGGTCAGCGTACTCCGACGTCCACGCGTGGCCTTTTTCTCCACCGGTGACGAGCTGCGTGGAGTCGGCGAGGCGCTCAACGAGGGAGAGATCTACGACAGCAACCGCTACTCCCTCTACGGCATGCTGCAACGGGCCGGTGTGGAAACCCTCGATCTCGGCGTGGTAAAGGATGACCCCGATGCCTTGCGACAGGCGTTTCGGGAGGCCGCTCGCGCCGCCGACGTGGTCATCTCTTCCGGTGGTGTCTCCGTCGGCAGCGCTGACTACACCAAGGCGATTCTCGAGGAGTGCGGCGAGATCTCCTTCTGGCAGATCGCCATGAAGCCGGGGCGGCCATTGACTTTCGGACACCTGGACGACGCCCTCTTCTTCGGTCTGCCGGGCAATCCGGTGGCGGTGATGGTCACCTTCTATCAATTCGTTCTGCCGGCGCTGCACTGGCTGGCCAGCGGCACCCGCTATCGCCCCTTCACCCTTCAGGCGCGCAGTGCGGGTGAGATCCGCAAACGGCCCGGCCGCTTCGAGTTCATCCGTGGCGAGATGCAGCAGTCGGAGAACGGTGAGATCAGCGTGATCAGCCTGGGCCAGCAGGGTTCGGGTATCCTCACCTCCATGAGCCGGGGTAACTGTTTCATACTCCTCGATGCGTCGTGTGACGGCGTCAAACCGGGTGATCAAGTCCGTCTGCAGCCGTTTGCCGCCTTGATCTGAGTTACCTATCCCAAGCCTGAAAAAACCTCATCCAGCACCCATTCGATACAGCTAATGTCTGAACCGGCTAGCGATCGGAAAAGCAATAATGCCAAGCGTGTCAGACGTTGGCTGATCGAGGGTTTGCTGTTTCTGCTACTGCTCTATCTGATCCATCTCTGGCAGACACGGGAGGCCGTCCATGGGAGCGCGCCCGCGCTCGATGCGCAGCTGCTCACAGGCGATCCCTACTCACTCGAACAGCAAGCCGGGCGCCGTCCCACGCTGGTCTATTTCTGGGCCACCTGGTGCCCGGTCTGCGGCCTGACAACGGGCAACGTATCCGAGCTGGCGAAGGATCATCACGTGATCACCGTCGCCATGCAGTCCGGCGAAACTGAGGCAGTGAGACAACACCTCAGGAAAAACGCGTTGCAGTTTCCCGTGATCCCGGATCCAGAGGGTGAATTGGCCAAGCGCTGGGGTGTGCGAGGCGTGCCGACCTTCTATGTTCTGGATGCGCAAAATCGGATCAGATTCGTCTCCGTAGGCTACACCTCGAAACTCGGGCTGCTCACCCGATTGTGGCTGGCTGATGAATGAATCCATAATTCAAGTCACTTTAAATAAGACACTTAACGCTATGTGTTTATTTTGTTTTGATCTCCCGATATTAGAGTTTTTCACTCACATCGCGCGGTACATGACTCAAGCCCGTACACAGTAAAGACGCCATACGCCGTAGCTCGATATTACCGATAACCGATTCAAATAGTGACTATAGGTTTTAGCTGGCCGGTGAGCGTTATAAAATAGGCGATTCCATTCTTACTGCTTCCAACACTACAAAAGGATAAAAACATGGCCCAGATAACTCTCGAAGGAAACACGATCAACACCAACGGCGATCTCCCGGAAGTCGGCAGCCAGGCCCCCGAATTCTCTCTCACCAAAGCCGATCTCGCCGATGTCGGTCTGGCGGATTTCGCCGGCAAGCAAAAGTTGCTGAACATTGTGCCCAGCCTGGATACCGGGGTCTGCGCCGCATCGACCAAGAAATTCAATGAGGCCATAGCCGGCAAGTCCAAGGCCGTGGCACTGGTCATCTCCGCCGACCTGCCTTTCGCACAGAGCCGTTTTTGCAGTGCCGAAGGTATCGACAATGTGGTCTCCCTCTCCATGATGCACAGCCGCAACTTCGCCAAAGATTACGGTGTGCTGATCACCGATGGTCCACTGGCCGGCATCTGTGCCCGTGCTGTGGTGGTGTTGGATGAGAACGACAAGGTTGTCTATACCCAGCTGGTCCCTGAGATCGTTCAGGAACCCGACTACGACTCTGCGTTGGCCTATCTAGACTGATCTCACCAACAGGACGCAAACCCCAACGGCACTTACTCAAGTGAAATAGCGCCGTGTTAATCACAGCATCACGCTGCGGCAAGCCTCACCCTACAGCTTGATCAGGCGTGGGGTGCGACGCCTCACCGATAACCGCTTGAGTCAGCAACATTCGACTCACATTCAACAAAAAACGGGCGCCCAAGGCGCCCGTTTTGCTTTATCGCTGGCTTCGCTCAGTAACCGGGATAGTAGCGGGGCGCGGGGGCGTAGGGCCCATAACCTGAGGGTGGATAGGGCCGAGGTGGCGGCGGAGTCATCGCCTCGTGCAGATCCCTCTCTGCATCCCTCAGGTTACGCATGGCTTCCATCTCTGCCCGGGCGGCTTCTCGAAGGTCGTCGAACTCCTTGAGAATCTTGGCCACAGACTCGTCGTGCTGCTCACGCATTGTCTTCAGATCGGGCTGCACGCTGCTCGGCTCAGCCATCGCGCCTTCTGTTGCCGTTGTATCGGCACCGGCCTGACTCGCAAGCTCCGCCGGGGCCGCAGCTTCTTGTGCCTGTTCGGCCGACGCAGCCTGTTCCTGAGCAGACGCCACACTCGAGGACTCCTGGTCAGAAGATGCAGTCACCGCGGTTTCTGCGGCTTCACCCATAGCAGCAGCCGTTGTCTCTTCACTCGGGGCAGTCGACTCTGCCTCTGCTCCCGGGCTGGCAACTTGCTGACTCTCAGCAGCGGATTCCGATTCCGCCACTTGCTGTGAGGAGTCTGCTCCCGCTTCCGATTCCGACTGCGCGGTTTCGACTTGGGTGGCAGCGGATTCTTCTGACACCCCGGCACTTCCACTGATCGCTCCGGTTTCTTCCTGAGCAGTGGGAGCGACCGCAACTTCCCCGCTTTGGCTTGCCTCGTCCATTGCCGACGATGCCTCTTCAGCGGGATGTTTGGCCAGGGAACGTATGTAGATAAAAGCCAGGACGATGATCAACAGCCAGAATATGACCTTGACCCAAAAGCCTCCCGCGCTTTTCGATTCAGTTGACATTGACGGTTCCTCCGGAGGTTTTTCAATAATGACAGCTGCTTCCATGGCAGCGTCTGGTTGTTTTTCGGCTTTGTCCTGTTTTACTGCAGAGACAGCCGCCGGTTTCTTCACCGCCCCCTCGTCGAGCGATGATGCTGCTGCAGCAACCCCGGTCACTGTTGCCGGTTTGGTAGCGCCGGGTTGCGCTGAAGGCTCCGCTTTGCTTTGCTCCTGCTTCGGGCTCTCGGAGGCGGCTTTGTGTGTTACCGCCGGTTTCTTTGCAGCCGTCTTTTTCTTGCTTGCCGCTTGCTTTTTAGCGACCTTCTTCTTAGCGACCTTCTTTTTCACGACCTTTTTCTTCACCGTACCGCTCGGTTGCTCCACCGCCGCGTTGTTGTCGGTGGTCTTTTCAGTCTCGTTATTTTCTTCCGCCATCTTGACTCCCCCTTCGGCAAGCAGAATTTATTAAGTCCTTCCGAACCCTGATAAAGCCGTTTTTCAGACCGCCACGAACCCTTGATATCGTGCGATAACCGATGAGTGATGTTCGTCAAGGGGAGTCTTAAGCTCCCTTGATACTTCCTAAGCTGCCGTCATCCAGATGCTGGGATCGAAAAGCTGGCTTTATTGAAGTTCGGGTGAGGAAATACTAGCACAGCCTGCACCTCGGTTCTGAACCAAAGGAAGCCTCTTCCATATTCTTAAATGGTCATTTATCGATATTCTCAACCAGCCAATCGGCCACCCACGCATAGCTGAGATCGCTTGGCTGGATAATCTGCAGCCACTTTCCCTCGTGGTCAACCGCAAGGAATCGGGCGCCCTGCTCAACCTTACCCGCGACCGCGTAATGGACGCCCGGGCCGCTGCGAAGATTGGCCAGATCAGCGTTCACCTCCACCTCATGCCCCAACCAGGGCTTGTTCAGCAACTCCTTCAGATACGGCAGCACATCTTCAGTTTGGCCTCTGACTTTCGCCTTGATGATCTCCCTGGCATCGTCCTGGCCCAGTTCCGCGGCCTTCAGATACCAATACATGGCCTTCTCATTGTCCTGCTTGATGCCTTCGCCGTTGGTATAGGCCATGGCCAGGGCGAACATGGCATCGGTGTGGCCGCGACTTGCTGCCTGTCCCCACCAATAGACGGCTTTCGGCACATTGACCCGAAGCCCGTTTCCATTGGCAAACAGCCATCCCAGATGAAAAGCCGCTTCGCTATGCCCCCGCATAGCCATGGGCCTCCATAGGCAGTAGGCTTCAGCATAGTCACCCACTTCCATTGCGGCCATACCCATGTCAAAGGCATCACCGCCATTGGCTGCTGATGAGCCAACTAGAAAAAAACTTGACTGAATGATTACGCATGCTCAGGTGCTGGTATCCTCTCTGAGCGCCATGAGCGAGACGAGCAGCTGCTTCACCTTCTCCATGCCGCTGATCAGGTTCGCCTCGATCACCCGCATATCGATGGGACCATCGGACTTGCCTGCGGCCCAGTTGGAAACCACTGCACAGGTGGCGTAGCAGAGATTCATCTCTCTGGCCAGCGAGGCCTCCGGCATGCCGGTCATACCGACGACATCGCATCCGTCGCGCTCTAGACGCAGGATTTCGGCTGCCGTCTCCAGACGTGGTCCCTGTGTCGCGCCATAGGTACCTCCCGCTATGGGATTGACACCACTGTGTCGACCTGCGTCGAGCAGTTGTCGCCTCAAGGGTTCGCAATAGGGGTCGGTGAAATCGATATGGGTAACCTGGCTAAGGTCGCTTTCGAACAGGGTGTGATCGCGTCCGAAGGTATAGTCGATGATCTGATCTGGAATAACGATCATTCCCGGGGCCATCTGCTCGGTGATACCGCCAACGGCGGCCACTGCCAGGACGGTCTCCACACCGGCATGTCGCAGGGCCCAGAGATTGGCCCGGTAATTGACCCGATGCGGTGGAATGCTGTGCGAAGGGCCATGCCGCGGCAGAAAAACGAGTTCCCATCCCGCCAGCATGCCGTGCGTCAAGGGTGCGGAGGGTTCACCATAGGGGGTGTGCGACACCTCTCTGTGAACGATCTCAAGATTGGGTAGCTTGTCTAGCCCGGTACCGCCTATGATGGCCAATTTCGACATTTGTTGCTTATTTATTGATGGGTTAGGTGGTTTTTGATTCTACCCCGTTAAGGCATTGTTGGAAAACTCGGTATTTATCGACCCCCGGTCTATGAATGAGGCCGGCATATAGCCGGCCACATGCATCATGCGCGTGTAGTTGATACCGGCTTACAACTCGTCGGCATGATTCGCGAGATAGTCGGCAATACCGGAAGGTGAACGCTGAATACCGACATCACCCTTTTGCCACCCTGCCGGACAGACTTCTCCATGTTCTTCCGTGAACTGCAGGGCATCGATGATACGCAACATCTCATCGATGTTACGTCCCAGGGAGTTCTCATTCACGACCTGGTGTCTCACGATGCCTCCCCGGTCGATCAGGAATGAGCCGCGGTATGCGACCTTTCCGTCCGGCGTCTCCACATCATAGGCCTTGCAGATCTGGTGGGTCAGATCGGCCACCAGAGGATATTTCACGGGACCGATGCCGCCAGCCTCGATCGCCGTGTTGCGCCAGGCATTGTGCGTGAACTGGGAATCGACGGAGCAACCGATCACCACCACATTCCGGTTATGGAACTCTTCAAGACGGTGATCGAAGGCGATCAGCTCCGATGGACAGACAAAGGTGAAATCGAGCGGATAGAAGAAGAGCACCGCATAGCTGTCCTTGATCGTGGACTTCAGATTGAAGTTATCGACGATACTGCCATCTCCCAGTACTGCCGATGCGGTGAAATCAGGTGCTTCGCGACCCACTAGCACTCCCACGGGTGACCTCCTCTATTGAAAACCGATACGAAGCCTGATCTTAGCATCGAACGGGAGCGGTTGTGTGGAATAAAAAAGGGGGAGTCATCGACTCCCCCTCGCGGACCTGATTTGAGGCATTCTCACACAGCGCGAGCCATCACTCCGGAGTTCTCCAGCGTGGGAATCAGAATCGACTCTTCGCGTTTGATCCTGTCCTCGATCATGTCAAAGATCTCAAAGGTATCGGCGATGAACTCATCGCTGAAATTGAAATCGCAGTTTTTCAGCCACTTGGCGTGGTAATTGTCGAACTGCTTTCGCATGGGCTTTTGTCCGTTGAGGAAACCCCAAGCCATCGATTTCAGCTTGGGATCCTGATGGATCAGCAAGTCGGGATAGATCGACTTGTCCTGCTCGGCCATATGCCCTTTCATTTTCTCCGCCAGCTCACAGATAAGTTTGTGTGCAGTCATCGCGTTGGGACGGATGCTCAGCTGCTCTTTGGTCATCATTGCCCTCAAGTCGCCGATCACGTCCAACATTTCAGCGTGACTGTCTTTTAGATTTTCTATTGCACTCACTTCCACCCTCCTGATGTTCTGCTTACGTCCATGGGTCGTTACAGCAGCAACACATGGATGTGCGGTTATGTTGACTGCCGATCTTTGCCGGTTACGTCCACGCTACCAATACTGAACCATTACACCAAGAATGGCAATAGGTACTTAATTTTATTAGTATTTTTGTATGAAATTACTTTCGGGTTAACCCTTGCGATTAACCATGGAACGTTAGGGTTATCACTTATCCGGAGGAAGCGCCATGATCGCCGGTACGTTTCTCAGATAACCGTTGTAGTCCATCCCGTAACCGAACACATAGCGGTCTTCTACAGTCAGTCCGACAAAATCCGCTTTGAAACCCACGCCCCTGTCGTGCAGTTTTTCCACCAACACGGCACTGTAGACCGCCTTCGCGCCGGCCTCGCGACACGCCTCGACAATCGCCGCCAAGGTGATGCCCTCATCCAGAATATCGTCGACCACCAGTACGGTTTGATCCCGCAGCGAGGTCCTGGGCTGGCCGATCCATTCCAGGTCCGCGCCCTCGGTGTTTCCCCGATAACGGGTCGCATGCACATAGTCCTGCCGCAGGGGGAAATTGAGTCGGGTCAGCAGATGTCCGGTCGGTATCAGAGCACCGTTCAAAACGCTGAGGACAATCGGGTCCTCGCCTGACAGCCTGCCGGTGATCTCGATGGCGAGTCGGTCCATAGCCTGCTCGACCTGCTGTCGGGAATAGAGTTCATCGGCCATGGCAAGCATGTCGGCGGCATCTTTCTGTGTCATCGTTCGAGACATTGTTCACTCCAGATTGAGGCTCAACGAGACAGCCTCAGGGTCGTAGGCCAGTTTTTCCACCGCCGACTTCCAGCGTGGATCCATCTGCAGTGCCTGATGGCTGAGTGGCTTGCGACCATGCATTCTGACCAGCCGCACGTGCGTCGCCGGATCGTCATAGGTCTTGAGATGATCCAGAACGGCCAGGGCGGCAGGCCGATTGTTGCAGATGAGCACCATATCGCATCCGGCCTGTAATGCCGCTTCGGCGCGAACCGCATAGCTGCCGGCGGCATCGGCAGCGGCCATATTGAGATCGTCACTGAAGATGATGCCCTGAAAACCGAGCCGTCCGCGCAACACTTTCTGCAGCCAGAAGTCTGAAAAACCCGCCAATCGGCTGTCGATCCTTTCGTAGATCACATGCGCCGGCATCACGGCCTCCATACCGGCCTGAATCATGCGTTCGAAGGGTCTCAGGTCGTCGATCTCGATATCCTCGAAGCGCCGGTTGTCCACCGGCAGCGCGGTATGCGAGTCGGCCTCGACGCCGCCATGCCCAGGGAAGTGTTTGCCCACCACGGCCATACCGGCGCTATGACAACCTTTCATCCAGGCATGCGCCAATCTGGCCACCACATCCGGATCCTTGGAGAAGGCCCGATCACCGATCACCGTGCTCACCCCATGGGCCAGGTCGAGCACCGGTGCAAAGCTGAAATCGACCCCGCAGACGCGCAGTTCCGAGGCCATCAGCCACCCCCCCTCCTCGGCCAGCTTCAAGCCGCGTGCACTGTTGTGCCGATAGTGTTCACCGTACCAGGCTGCAGGCGGAAGATGGGTGAAATCGTCCCTGAAACGCTGGACCCGACCTCCCTCGTGATCGACGGCGATCAGCAGATGAGGCGATCTGAGCTGATGGATCTCCTGGCAAAGCGCAGTCAACTGCGCACGCGAGGAGAAGTTGCGACTGAACAGAATCACGCCACCCACAGCGGGGTGCTTCAGCAGCCTCGCTTCCTCCGCGCTGAGGGTCTCGCCCTCGAGATCGAGCATGACCGGCCCAAGACTCATCCTTTACAATGCCTCATTCAACATTTGGCGCAGTATGCCGCAAACAGGAGTGTGGAGAAACTCTCCTCGAGCGACATCGACTGCAATCAACCCCGTATTGGAAGAGAGGACAACGCGGTGAATCTTTTGCGTCTCTTCAGCGTGATGCTGGCAGTGCTACTGGTCATCCCCCTCACTCTTCACGCCGAAGAGGAGAAGCAGGAACCGGCACCGATCCACTACTATCAGCTGAAACCCTCGCTGGTGGCCAACCTGGCCAGCAGCGGTCGATACGTTCGCTGCGACATCCAGCTGATGACCCGGGATCAGGCCTTCCTGGAGGACCTCGGTCTGCACGATGCCGCCATCCGTCATACCTTGCTGTTACTGCTCTCCGAGCAGGATGGCAATCAGATCAAGACCCCCGACGGCAAGGAGGCGCTGCGCAAGGAAGCCCTGTCTCAAATCAATCGAATGTTGAAGGAACAGACAGGAAAGGCGGCCGTGGAGTCGCTCTTCTTCACTACCTTTTTCGTACAGTAGCCAGTCGGATATCGAGCCGGTCACGCAAGCGATCCCCCAGCAGGTTGAGGGAGAGCACCACCAGCACCATCGCCAGACCGGGCGCCAACACCAGATGCGGCGCCACCAGCATGTAGCTGGCGCCATCGCGTATCATGCTGCCCCAGGAGGCGTCAGGCGGCTGCACGCCGAGCCCGAGAAAAGAGAGTCCGGCTTCGGCAATCACCATGCCCGCGATACCGAAGGTGGCCTCGACGATAAGCGGTGCCATCAGCAATGGAAGCAGATGGCGGATCAGGATGTAGCCTGTCGAGCTGCCCAGGGCGATCGCCGCCGTCACATGGTCGCGCCGTTTGAGTGACAGCACCTGGCCACGCACCAATCGGGCATAGCCGACCCAACCCACCACCGAAAGGGCGATGATCAGATTGTCCAGTCCAGGCCCCATCACCCCGGCAAGCGCGATAGCCAGCAGGATCCCGGGGAAGGCCATGAAGATATCGATCACCCTCATCAGCAACAGTTCGGGCCAGCCGCCCCGATAGGCCGCGAAGAGTCCGACCGAGACCCCCACCAGCAGCGACAGCGCGACCACCCCGAAGGCGACCAGAAATGAGGTCCGCGCACCCGCCAACAGTCGTTCCAGCACCGGCCGTCCCAGGTCGTCGAATCCCAGCAGCCCCGCACTCCCCGGCGGCTCCAGGATATGCTGCAGGTGAACCTGATTGGCGCCATCCGATACCAGATAGCCCCACATGGCGGCCAGCGCCCAGCAGGCCACCACCAGCATGGGCAGCCAGCGAAACATCAAACACTCTCCCCTCGGCGGGTACGCGGATCGACCACGCCATAGAGCAGATCGGTCAACGTATTGACCAGCACATAGGAGAGACTGACGCAGAGGACACAACCCTGCACCACCGGGTAGTCCCGACGCTGGATGGCGTCGATCATCAGTGAGCCGATACCCGGCCAGTCGAAGACCACCTCGGTCACCACCGCGCCACCCAGCAGGGCACCGAGCTGAATGCCGATCAGGGTCAGCACCGGCAGCCAGGCGTTGCGCATGGCATGTCGCCACAGCACCTGCCGCTCCGTCAGCCCCTTGGCCCGTGCCGTGCGCACGAAATCCTCCTCCAGCACCTCCAGCAGACTGCTGCGGATCATGCGCGCCAGAATGGCGGCGAATCCGGTGCCCAGCGTCAGCGCCGGCAGAATCAGACTGGAGGCCGTCTCACGTCCGCTGACCGGCGTCCAGCCCAGCCACAGGGAGAAGCACAGGATTAACAGGGGTCCGAGCCAGAAATTAGGCAGCGAGACACCCAGGGAAGAGAATCCCATGGCACCCCAGTCCCATCCGCTGCCGCGTCTGACAGCGGCCAGGGTACCGAGCGGCAGGGCCAGCAACAGGGCGCAGCCGAGGGCGGCGAGCGCCAGCTGCAGGGTCGCCGGCAGGCGTTCCGCCAACAGCCGGCTGACCGGCTGGTCGGAGTGAAGCGAATTGCCCAGATCGAGCTGCGCCACACCACCCAGGTAGTCCACCAGCTGCAGGGCGACCGGCTGGTCGAGCCCCAGGCTGGCGCGCAGCGCCGCCCGGTCGGCGGGGCGGGCCGACTCGCCCAGCATCACATCCACCGGGTCGCCTGGTATCAGGTGGATCAGCAGAAACACCAGACAGACCACGCCCAGGATCACCAACAGGGCGCTCATCAATCTTGCGAGCAGGAAATGACCCATGGCTACTCGACGATCTCCACCGGGGTACCCACCTCGACCCAGTCGAATAAGGCCAGCAGGTCCCGATTGCGCATGCGGATGCAACCGTGGGAGACCGGCATGCCGATGAGCGACTCCTCGGGCGTGCCGTGGATATAGACATAGCGTCGCAGGGTATCGACCCGACCGCCCCGGTTGAAACCCGATTCGCAACCGGTCAGCCAGAGGATGCGGGTCAGAATCCAGTCCCGCTCGGGTTCGGTCAGCGCCAGTTCGTCCCGATAGATCTCACCGCTGGGCCTGCGCCCGATGAAAACGGTGTTTTCGGGGCAACCGGCACCGATCTTGAGTCGGATGCGATGCGGGCCCCTGGGCGTACACCCGCTGTCAGCCGTCTCACCGGCTCCGGCGCGGGCGGTCGATACCGGATAGAGCGCCACCGTCCTCCCCGCCTGCAGACAGATCAGCCGTTGTTGGCTCAACTCAATGCGCAGCTGCCGTTGGTGCATCGGAGGACTCCCTGGCGTCGGTGAAATGCATCTTCAGCAACCCATCATAGTTGCCGTCGGGTGAGAGGTTAAAGCCTACCACCCGCGGTCCCTGGATGGCGTACTGATCCTCGAACCAGAGCGGTACATAGGGCAGGTCCGCATGCAACTGCTCGGCGACCTGCCGATAGTAGTCCGCCTGCCGTTGCAGGTTCGGCGCCTGCTCAGCCAGACGCAGTAGGCTGTCTACACGCTCGCTGGCGTAGCGTCCCCGGTTGGCGCCCGCGGGGGGCAGCGCGTCGCTGGCGAAGATATAGCGGAAGATGTCCGGCGTGCGCAGACCCACCCAGCTGAGGCTGTAGAGCTGAAAATTGCCTGCCTTGATGTCACCGAAGAAGGTGCCCCAGTCGTAGCTTCTCAGCGCCACCTCGATGCCGACCGCTTTGAGCTGGCTCTGGATGATGGTGGCCAGGCGGATCCGGAAGGGGTCGCTGGAGGTCTTGTAGACCAGCCGCAGCGGCCGTTGCGGACCGTAACCGGCCGCCTCGAGCAGGCGTCTGGCGCGCACCGGATCGTAGGCATAAGGCTTGAGACCGGGATCACCGGCCCAGTGTTCGGGAGGAAACAGGGTCTCCGCCGTGCGGGCGGCGCCGCGCATGACCCGCTCGATGATCGCCTCCCGGTTGATGGCGTGGGCGATGGCCCGACGCACGCGCGGGTCGCTCAGGGCCGGGTCCTGCAGATTGAACCCGATGTAGGTGAAGTTGCTGCCCGGCAGTTGGAAGTGACTGCCCTCGCCTTCCCGTTTCAGGTAGTCGAGCAGCTCTGGCGAAAGATCGTTCTGCAGCAGGTCGATCTCACCGCGCAACAGTTTGAGTGCGCGCACGGTGGGATTTTTCACCTCCAACAGCCGGAAGCGTTGAGCATCCTCTCGACGCTCCAGCAACAGCATGCCGGGCTGCGATGCGTCCAACAGGCGAAACGGACCACTGCCGACCGGGTGGACTGAGAAGGGGTGTCCCGATGCGAGCAGTTCCGCCGGCAGAAGATTGAGCGTCATATAGGCCGGCAGCAGGGGATCGGGTCGCTCGAGAAAGAGGTCGAAGCGCTGTGCGTCGACCACCTCCAGCCGCTCGATGAGCGACAGGGCGTCACGCAGCGGGGAGGCGTTGGCGGGGTCGAGCACAAAGCGGTAGGTGGCGATCACATCCTCGACTGTCAGGCGATCACCGGTCACGAACTCACCCGCGGCAGCGGTCAGAGTGAAACGATAGTGACGGGGCGACAACTGCCGCCACTCGGCCACACCCGGGACGGGTTCGCCATGGGTATCGAATTCCACCAGCCGTTGGAAGAGCAGACGGTTGACCCGTTCCGAAGTGGCGTCGGTGGCATAACGGGGATCGAGATTCAGCGGCGCGGTGGCCAGTCCCATGCGGATGACGTCAGGCTCGGGCTCGGAGCAGGCGACGAGCGCCGACAGCACCAGCAGCATCAGAGCGATCCAGCCCAGGCGCATCCGTGGATTACCAGTCGCGATAGGGGTGCTTGATCAGGTTGGCGTTGTAATAGCGGGGGTCTTCGGAGACCTCCTCTCCCGCCCAATCGGGCAGCTCGAAGGGTTCGTCTTCCCGTTCCAGTTCGATCTCCGCCACCACCAGACCCTCATTGTCGCCATGGAAGACGTCGAGATCCCACAGGTGATCGCCGCAGCGCACCCGGTAACGGGTCTTGTCGATCACGCTGCCGCTGACCAGGCTGGCGATGATCTCTTCGCCATCCTGTCTTGGAATCTCGTATTCGTATTCGCTGCGCTTGATGCCGGCGGTGCCGCCCTTGATGTTGAGCTGAGCCCGGTCGCCATCGATGCGCACGCGGATGGTGAGCGCCTTCTGCGCCGTGAGATAACCCTGTTTCAGGCCTGCTTCCGACTCCACGCAGGAGCGCCAGTCATCGTTCACGACCAGAAATTTACGTTCGATTTCCAAACCCATGGTCAGACCTTCTCGAAGAGTGCGATGGATTCCACATGCGCGGTGTGCGGAAACATGTCCATGACGCCGGCGCTGAGCAGACGATAGCCCTGTTCATGCACCAGAATGCCCGCATCCCTGGCCAGGGTGCCGGGATAGCAGGAGACGTAGACGATGCGCTCGGCACCCAAACCGGGCAGGTGTGCCAGCACCTCCTGCGCACCGCTGCGGGGCGGATCGAGCAGTACCTTGTCGAAGCGCTGCGTCAGCCAGGGCTCCTGCTCCAGGGTGTTATAGAGATTGGCGGTATAGAAGGTGGTATTGGATATGTTGTTGCGTTCGGCATTTTCCCGTGCGCGGGCCACCAGGCCCGCCTCCCCCTCCACCCCGGTCACGCTGCCGGTCTGGCGTGCCAGCGGCAGGGTGAAATTGCCGAGACCGCAGAACAGATCCAGCACCCGGTCCTCAGGTTGCAACTCCAGCATCTCCACCGCCCGGTGGATCATCTGGCGATTGATGTCGCTGTTGACCTGGGTGAAGTCGCTGGGCAGGAAATGGAGCCTGAGATCGAATTCCGGCAGCTCGTAGGTCAGTTCAACGCCGACCCCGTCCAGCGGTCGCACCGTCTCCGGCCCGCCCTCCTGCAGATAGATTGAGACCCCGTGCCTGGGCCCGAATTCGCTGAGTAGGGAGAGATCTTCTGCACTGGGTGTTTCCAACAAACGGAAAATCAGCACACAGGTCTCGTCGCCCATGGCCATCTCGATCTGCGGCACCTGGTTAGGGGCGGAGAGCCCATCGATCAAGGTGCGCAACTGCGGCAGCAGTTCGCCGACCCGGGGATGCAGGACGTGACAACAGGTGATATCGGCAACCCGCGAAGACCCCCGTTCACGAAAGCCCACCAGCGCCCCGCCCTTTTTCGGCACGTAGCGGACACCCAGTCGCGCCTTGCGGCGATAACCCCAGGCCGAGGCGCCGACCAGAGGGGGTAATACCTCGTCGGGCGCGACCTTGCCGATGTGTTTCAGTGCATCCAGCATGGCCTGCTGCTTGGCCTGGATCTGTGCCGCGTGCGCCTGGTGCTGGAGGGAACAACCACCGCAGATGCCGAACTGCTCGCAACGGGGTTCCACCCGCTCCGGCGAGGACTCCAGGACCTCGACCACCCGGCCCTCGTCATACTTGCGCCAGCGTCCGGTATAGAGGAAACGGACCCGCTCTCCCGGCAGCGAACCGTGAACGAAGGTGGCCTTGCCGTCCAGGTGAGCCACCCCCTTGCCGTCGTGGGTCAGGGACTCGATCGTCGCCTCCACCGGCTCGCTCGGAAGCCGGTTTCTCCTCCGCCTCCTTCCCATGCTCAATCGGCGGGAAAGACGTCGGTCGAGAGGTAGCGATCCCCCCGGTCGCAGATGATCGCCACGATCACGGCGTTCTCCACCTGCTGCGAGAGCTTCAGCGCCGCCGCCACCGCACCGCCGGAGGAGATGCCGGCGAAGATGCCTTCGCGGGCGGCCAGCTCGCGGGTGGTCTCCTCTGCGTCCTCCTGGGAGACGTCGATGATACGGTCGACCCGGGAGGCGTCGTAAATCTTGGGCAGGTACTCTTCAGGCCAGCGCCGGATACCGGGAATGCTGGCGCCTTCCATCGGCTGCACGCCGACGATCTCCACATCCGGATTCTGCGACTTGAGATAGGTGGAGGTGCCCATGATGGTGCCGGTGGTGCCCATGGCGCTGACGAAATGGGTGACCTCGCCCTGGGTGTCGCGCCAGATCTCGGGCCCCGTGCCTTCGATATGGGCCTGGGGATTGTCCTGGTTGGAGAACTGATCCAGGATCACGCCCTCGCCGGCGGCCTCCAGTTCACGTGCCTTGTCAATGGCTGCCTCCATGCTGCCCGCCTTGGGGGTCAGCACCAATTCGGCGCCATAGGCCTTCATCACCGCCCGACGTTCCACGCTCATGTGCTCCGGCATCACCAGGATCATGCGGTAGCCCTTGATGGCGGCCGCCATGGCGAGGGCGATGCCGGTGTTGCCGCTGGTGGCCTCGATCAGCGTGTCCCCGGGTTTGATGGTGCCACGGGCCTCGGCGTGCCGGATCATGCTCAGTGCCGGTCGATCCTTGACCGAACCGGCCGGGTTGTTGCCTTCCAGCTTGACCAGGATGGTGTTGCTGGTCTCGCCCGGGAGTCGTTGCAGCCTGACCAGGGGGGTATTGCCGATGAAATCTTCGATGGTTTTGTAGTTCATGGACGCGATTCTACCCTGTTTCAGCGGGAAAAATCACAACCGCGACTGTTGTCGTGGGGCCGCCTCCCACCCAACCTGCGGAGCAAACTGCAGGATGTCTCCACTGGCCCCGACACCCCAAGCTCCGGCGACCCCGTTGGATGACAAATCCGCCCCCATTCCCGAACCAAACGCCAAATGTTCTATAGTTAGAAAAAAATCAGAATCGATATGGAGGTGAAAGCGTGCAAACGATCAATCAGTTACTGCAGACCAAAGGCTCTCGAGTCGAAACCGTGGCTGCGGATGCCACAGTCTTCGAAGCTTTGACGATCATGGCCGACAAAGGCATCGGTGCGCTCGTGGTGTTGCAGGACAACAAGCCGGTCGGCCTCTTCTCGGAACGGGATTATGCCCGTAACATCATCCTTAAAGGCAGAACCTCCAAACAGACCAAGGTCTCCGAGGTCATGTCTTCCCACGTGGTGGTCGCGCATCCGGATCAGAGTGTCGAGGAGTGCATGGCCATCATGACCGAAAAACGGGTCCGCCACCTTCCGGTCATGCAGGGTGACGAACTGATCGGCATCATCTCCATCGGCGACCTGGTAAAAGCGATTATCGAAAACCAGCAGTTCATGATCGAACAGCTGGTCAACTACATCAGTAGTTGAGTACCGCAGGACACTTTGACGCGGACCGCCGGGTACGCGCTGAGAGCCATAAGCGATCAAAAAACGCCCGCCCCATTACCTCGCGGCTGGATTCCGTTCGCCGACACTCAGTCTTGAAGTCTTTTCTCGCATCGTCCAGCCGGACGCATTGAGGCTAACAGAGGATCGAATATCGGGTATCCTTTGCCCTGGCAACAACAACGGAACCACAGCATGAAGTTTTCCTTCCCCTGGCTTGCGACCGGTATCGGGCTGTTACTGGCGATGGTGTTGATTCAATCGGGTGTCCTGGGCGATGCGGAGGAACGGAGGCTACCCCTGCTGACCCTGCTCTTCATCAGCGAGTTCGGCTTCCTGGTCACCGCCGCCGGCAGTTTCTTCGCCGGCAGAGCGCTGCGTGCTCAGGCCCGAAACTGGTCCAACCTGTTCCTCACCCTGGCCTGCGGGGCTCTGGCTATCGCCTTCTTCACCCTCGGCATACGGCTGTGGCAAGGCAGCATGGGCTGAAACGGGCGGTGCATCCATGAAACTGATTGAGGTCATCGCCCAACGCGGCAGCGTCGATACCGTCTCGATCATCGCGGAGAAATACAAGGCACGTGATTTCCGTCTCGGACGCGAAGGCGAGGATGGTCGCCTTGCCATGCGCATGCTGGTGGCCGATGAAAAGGTTCAGGCGGTGCTCGACGCCCTGCAGAACGTGCTCGGCGCACAACCCTCGGCACGCATCATCGTCTTTCCGGTCGACGCCACGGTGCCCAGCGGCAAGAGCGATGAAGAAAAGGAGGAGGACAAGGCCAGTACCACCCGCGAGGCGATGTACGCCTCGGTGGACAAGAATGCCCGGCTCGATATCAACTTCGTGGTGCTGGTCATGCTCTCCACCGTGGTGGCGGCGATAGGCCTGGTGGAGGACAACGTGGCCGTCGTCATCGGCGCCATGGTGATCGCCCCCCTGCTGGGGCCCAACTTGGCCTTCGGTCTCGGTACCGCGTTGGGCGATGTCCACCTGATGAAGAAGTCGCTCAAATCCCTGTTCGCGGGACTCGCGATCGCCATCACCCTTTCCCTGCTGATCGGGCTGCTGTGGCCCTTTGAGGATACCGCCGAACTGCTCGCCCGCGCCGACGTGGGGATCGACTCGCTGGCGCTGGCGCTGGCCTCGGGCGCCGCCGCCGCGTTATCACTCACCACCGGATTGCCGAGCGTACTGGTCGGCGTCATGGTCGCAGTAGCGCTGTTACCGCCCGCCGCCACCGTCGGTCTGACCCTGGGTCATGGACAGATCGATTACGCCATCGGCGCGGCACTGCTACTGGCCGCCAATATCGTCTGCGTCAACCTGGCAGCCAAGATTGTTTTTCTGGTCAAGGGCATCCAACCCCGCACCTGGTCCGAGAAGACCAAGGCGAAACGGGCCATGACCATCTATATCCTGGTCTGGATCGTGACACTGCTGTTGTTGACGGCGGCAATTCTGGCCAGGACACAATTCGAGTGAATGCTCCCGGGCTGAAAGTGGCTGCAAACCGGTGAGAAACTAGGACTTCACGGCGTAGAACCCCTCTCATCCCTTGACGCTATCGTTGCAGAAGCGCCTTCATGTCGCGAACCGCCTGCTCCAGACCGGCGAAGACAGCCCGACAGATGATGGAGTGGCCGATATTCAGCTCGCTGATCCCCTGGATTCCAACGATATCCTTCACATTGTGATAGTCGAGCCCGTGGCCCGCGTTCACTTGCAGACCCAGCTGCTGGCCGTGGTCGACAGCCTTCACGATGCGTTCCAGTTCGTTGCGACGCGTACGCTCGTTGTGCGCATCGGCAAAATGGCCGGTGTGGATCTCGACCACGGGTGCCCCCGCCTCACACGCGGCGTCGAGCTGTTTCAGGTCGGCGTCGATGAAGAGTGAAACGCGGATACCGGCATCGGCCAGTTCGCCACAGTACTCCTTCATGTAGTCGAGATTGCCAACCACATCGAGACCGCCCTCGGTGGTCAGCTCTTCGCGTTTCTCAGGCACCAGACAACAGTCATGAGGACGGAAGCGGCTGGCAATGGCGGCCATCTCGGGGGTCGCCGCCATCTCCAGGTTCATACGCGTCTGCAGAACGCTGGAAAGCATCTCCACATCCCTGTCCTGAATGTGTCGCCGGTCTTCGCGTAGATGCAGCGTGATCGCATCGGCGCCCGCCTGCTCCGCCACCAGTGCCGCCTGGATCGGCTCCGGGTATCGGGTGCCGCGGGATTGCCGCAACGTCGCCACATGATCAATATTGACGCCAAGTAGTAGTTCGTTTTCCACGCTCAGTTCAACCCTTGTTGATTTACGATTGCCTATGGCCCTGAAACAGCTCTCGGCTTTTCAGCGGCTTGTCGCCCAGGTAGTGCGCCAGGATACGGCGCAGCAGACGCTTCGCTTCGTCCGCGCACTGCGCATCCAGCGCATCCCTATTATGCAAGCATAACAGCGTACGTCCACGTATCCGCAGCTCGCTGGAACCGGAGACCCGGTCTATGGGCCCCTGCTCCAGCTCGTAATCATAATACCGATCGAGAGCTATCGGCTCGCCGCTGTCAGCCGTATGATCGAGCAGCAACCCGTAACCCAGCTCCTGCAGCAGATCGAGTTCGAAATGCCTCAGGCACTGCGCGGGAGAATCACCAACTGCGAGTCGCTC
The DNA here is from genome assembly GCA_037384425.1 of Candidatus Thiodiazotropha sp. Lineage (GTDB taxonomy): Bacteria > Pseudomonadota > Gammaproteobacteria > Chromatiales > Chromatiaceae > Thiodiazotropha. Next base: position 66,164 of record JARROA010000028.1, read on the forward strand.
CAACGTATCCAGATAGTGAAGATAGAGCCTGGGATAGGGATCGTGGCGTTCCAGCAGCCGCATCAGCAACTCGTTGAGATAGAAACCGCAGTAGAGTCTCTCTCCCGTGAGTGGGTAAGGACGGCCATCCGCTTCGACCTGGAACAGTTGCTTGATCTCGCCGCGACCCTGAAGGATCACCTGCAGCGGCATGAAAGGCTGCAACAGGGCGGCACGTGAGGCGCGGCCCGATTTCACGCCTTTGGCAATGGCCGGCACCCTGCCCTCTTCCGGCGTGAACAGCTCCAGCAACAGACTGGTATTGCGATAGTCGCGTCGGTGGATGACGCAGGCCGATGACAGCTGAGGACCACTCACTCACGCGGACCCGAATACAAAGCAAGGCACACCGATCCCGGCATCACTCTCCGTAACCCAGCCTGACCAGGGAGGCTTCGTCACTGGACCAGCTCTTTTTGACTTTGACCCAGATTTCGAGATGAACCTTGGTGTCGAAGAACTTCTCCATCGACTTTCTGGCCTGGGTCGCCATCTCCTTCAGCGCCTGGCCGTTCTTACCGATGATGATCCCTTTCTGACCCGGCTTTTCCACCCAGATGACGGCGTGGATGCGATAGCGGCCCTCCAGCTCCTCGAACTTCTCGATCTCGACCGAGGCGGCATAGGGCAGCTCCTTGGCATAGCGGCGTGTAACCTGCTCACGGATCATCTCGGCGGCGAAAAACTTCTCCGGCCGATCGGTCAGCTGATCGTCCGGAAAGAGTTTCTCGCCGGACGGCAGCGCCTGAAGGACCAACGCCTCCAGCTGCTCCAGGTTCCTGCCGTTCTTCGCCGAAAGCGGCACGATCTCCCGGAAATCGTGTCGTGCCGCCATTTCAGACAGATAGGGCAGCAACACCTCTTTCTGTTTGACCTTGTCCACTTTGTTGACGGCCAGGATCACAGGCACCCGCGCCTGTTGCAGATGGGCCAGCACCTTCTCATCTTCCTTGGTCCAGCGTAGCGCTTCGACCACGAAGATCAGCAGGTCCACATCGCTGAGCACACTACGGGCGGTGCGATTGAGGTAACGGTTCATGGCATTGTCGGAGCGATCATGGATACCCGGAGTATCGACGTAGACCACTTGGCCATCGTCAAAGCTCTTGATACCCAGGATCGCATGCCGTGTGGTCTGGGCCTTATGCGAGGTAATCGCCAGTTTGATGCCGAGAATCCTGTTGAGCAGAGTCGACTTGCCTACATTGGGACGACCCACGATGGCCACATAGCCGCAGTGCTGGACGGTTTCATTCATGGTTCAGTGTACTCAGTAGTCTGGCTGCCGCATCCTGCTCGGCTTTGCGGCGACTGGATCCGGAACCCTCCATCTCGAACTGCAGCTCCTCCACTCTGCAGAGGACGCGAAAGGTCTGCTGATGGGGATCGCCGCTGATATCCACGACTTCGTAACTGGGAAGACCCAGCTTCCTGGCCTGCAGCAGTTCCTGCAGTCGCGTCTTCGGGTCCTTTTGGTGGTCATCGAGGCTGAGTGTCTCGATGCGTGAGGTAAAGATGCCCAGAATCACCTCCCGCACAGCCTGATATCCGCCATCAAGATAGATGGCGGCAAAGATCGCCTCAACCCCGTCAGCGAGGATCGATGCCCGGGCGTGACCGCCGCTGCGAAGTTCGCCCGCTCCCAGATTCAAAAAAGCCCCCAGGTCGAATTCACGGGCGATTTTTGCCAGGGTGTCGCGTTTTACCAGCGCGGCACGCAGCCGGCTTAACTGTCCTTCGGAGGCTTCGGGAAAATTGTGATAGAGTGCATCGGCCACCACAAATCCCAGAACGGCATCACCGAGATACTCTAAACGTTCATTGTTGGGGCCGCCGGCACTGCGATGTGTCAGTGCCTGTTGCAGAAGATGGAGATCGGCGAATCGGTAATCCAGTTGCCTGCAGAGTTTATCAATATCCGGTTTCAATTCGCGATCAGCTCGACCGAGTCGTTGAAGGTCATCACCAGAGAGAGGTTACCGAAAATTGGCCTGCGTTCTTCGTAGCTTACGTTGATGGTGGTCACACCACCACTACGCTTAATCGAGACCTCATCCTTGGACAACGTTGTGATGTTGTTGATTTCAAGCCGGCGAAAAAGCATCTTTCGGATATCTCCCACGGGCTTGCGGCTTATCAGTGGCTCGTGTTTCAGTGACTCGAGCGATTCCTTGACGGAGTAGTGTTCGAGATAGACGGGGGTGATTTTGATACCGACCATCACAATGAAACCCAGGACGGCGAGAACCACCAACCAGCTGAGAAATGTCATGCCTCGCTGCTTGTTTAGTGTTTGCATCTGAATCACCTCATATAGCCGGCCGCTCTCACTGCCGATCACTCTATGCCATTACCGATTCTCTCCCATTCGATGGGAGGAAAACTGCCCAGCTCGGAATCCCAATTCATCCAGATGCCGAATGCCTTGCCTACCAGGTTTTCATCCGGCACGAAACCCCAGCAACGGCCGTCATTGCTGTTGTCCCGGTTGTCGCCCATGACGAAATAGTGACCCTCCGGAACGGTGATCGGCCCGCGGGCGAGCACCGAACATCCACTGGCAAAATCCGGTGCCAAAGGATGAACCAAAATGGTGTGTTCAACGCCGTCCAGATTTTCAATGGCCTTGATGGCGCCTGTCATGCGCGCGCCACTACCGATACCGATATAACGGCCAACGGGTGTCTGAGGCATCGCCTCGCCATTGATGTAGAGCGTCTTGTTCTTGTAGTAGATGGTGTCCCCCGGCAGACCGATCACACGCTTGATATAGTCGATTTGGGGCTGTTTGGGATAGCGGAAAACCACTGGATCGCCACGCTGCGGGTCGCCGATGTTGATGACCTTCGTGTTCAACACCGGCAACCGAATGCCGTAGCTGAACTTGTTAACCAGAATGAAGTCACCCACCAGCAGGGTCGGCATCATGGAACCGGAGGGAATGCGGAATGGCTCGACCAGGAAGGAGCGCAGAATCAGGACAATGAAAATAACCGGGAAAAAGGAGCGAGCGTACTCGACCAGAAGCGGCTCTTTGTAGGCGGATAACGTGGTCTCATCGGCCTCGCCTCCCTCGGCGGTAGCCAGCTTGCGTCGTTTCGGCGCCAGAAACAGCACATCGATGAGCCATATGCCGCCGGTCAGTGCACTGGCGACAACCAAAAACGTAGGGAAATCAAAATTCATTGTCGATGCGTCGTCCTATGTCTAGGTCCTGTTAACACTAATCCAATACTCCCTGCTGGAGCTAATTATCCTTGCCGACCTGTAATACAGCAAGGAAGGCGTCCTGGGGAATGTCCACCCGCCCCACCTGCTTCATGCGTTTTTTACCCGCTTTCTGCTTCTCCAGCAGTTTGCGTTTACGGGTGATGTCACCCCCGTAACACTTGGCTGTGACGTTCTTTCGCAACGCCTTGACCGTAGTGCGCGCAATGATCTTGCTGCCGATGGCCGCCTGTATGGCGACTTCGAACATCTGTCTCGGAATCAGTTCCTTCATCTTGCTGGTCAGATCCCTGCCCCGGGACTGAGCCTGGTCGCGATGGACGATCAGTGACAACGCGTCTACCCGCTCCCCGTTGATCAGTACATCCAGTTTGACCAGGGGTGAGGCCTGAAAGCGCACGAATTCGTACTCGAAGGAGGCATAACCCCGGCTCACCGACTTCAGACGGTCGAAAAAGTCGAGCACCACCTCATTCATCGGCAGTTCGTAGCTCAACTGAACCTGGCCCGCAAGATATTGCAGATTCTTCTGTACCCCCCGCTTTTCGACGCAGAGGGTGATCACATTGCCGAGATAGTCCTGGGGTACCAGGATGGTAGCCACGATAATGGGCTCACGCACCTCTTCGATCTTCGCGGGATCGGGCAACGCCGCAGGATTCTCGATACGGATCACCTCACCGTCGCTCTTGAGCACCTCGTAGACCACCGAGGGTGCCGTGGTGATGAGGTCGAGATCGTATTCGCGTTCCAGCCGCTCCTGCACGATCTCCATGTGCAGCATGCCGAGGAAGCCGCAGCGGAAACCGAAACCCAGGGCCTGAGAGGTCTCCGGCTCGTAGTGGAGCGCGGCATCGTTGAGCCGCAGCTTCTGCAGCGCGTCACGCAGATCCTCATAGTCGTCCGAACTGACCGGATAGAGGCCGGAAAAGACCCTCGGCACCATCTGTTTGAAACCGGGCAGCGGCTTGTCGGCCTGCCGATTCTCCAGGGTGATGGTATCGCCCACCGGCGCGCCATCGATCTCCTTGATCCCGGCGATCAGGTATCCCACCTCACCCGCAGCCAGCTGTGGTTTGTCCACCTGCTTGGGGGTGAAGACCCCCACCTTCTCGACCTGAAACACACGGCCGGTGGACATGATCCGCATCTTGTCCTTGGATTTGATGCTGCCGTTCATGACCCGGATCAGGGAGATGACGCCGACATAAGGATCGAACCAGGAATCGATGATGAGGGCCTGCAGGGGCGCGGCGGTATCGCCGCTCGGCGCCGGGATGGTGGCGACCAGCTGCTCCAGCAGTTCCGCTATGCCGACGCCGGTCTTGGCACTGACACGGATGGCGTGCGCGGCGTCGATACCGATGATCTCCTCGATCTCGTTGATCACCTTGTCCGGATCGGCCGAGGGCAGATCGATCTTGTTCAAGACCGGCAACACCTCGAGCCCCTGCTCTATCGCCGTATAGCAGTTGGCGACACTCTGAGCCTCCACACCCTGAGCGGCATCGACCACCAGCAGGGCTCCCTCGCAGGCGGCGAGCGAACGGGAGACCTCGTAGGAGAAGTCGACATGTCCGGGTGTGTCGATGAAATTGAGCTGATAGGTTTCACCATTCTGGGCGTGATAGTCGAGGGTGACGCTCTGGGCCTTGATGGTGATGCCCCGCTCCCGCTCCAACTCCATGGAATCGCACACCTGCTCGGCCATCTCCCGCTCGCTCAAGCCTCCGCAGATCTGGATAAAGCGGTCCGCGATCGTCGATTTGCCGTGATCGATATGCGCAATGATGGAAAAGTTACGAATATGGTCGAGTGCTGACATGACGCCTAACTAATTGGCACCAAAAGAGAAACGCCCCAAACCGGGGCGTTTCTCGGAGTGCCGGAAACGATAAAGCGGGGATGATACCAAATCAGGCGTCCCGCAAGTAGTTCATGACCGATGTCGGATCGAGAAAAACCTCGCACAACCGATGCCCGGAGGCATCCTCCAGGACCGGCACCTGATAACCGTAGCGGGCCTTCAGCCCGGCATCTGTATCGATATCGACCTGCTCGAGCTCGAATCCGAGGGTCCGGCGCAGCTCCTCGAGCTGCTCCAACATCTCCTCACACAGGTGGCAGTCCGTCCGATGATAGAGGCGCAACAGTTTCACTAGGGCCTGTTGGAATCGTGTCGACAGACCTTAGCTGGGCACGCGCAGGGCGAGAAAGATCGGGCCGGTGTTACGATGCACCAGCACGGCTACCGTCCTGTCCGCCGGCAGATCGGCCACCAGCTGATTGAACTGGGGCACGCTTTCGACTTCGATGCCGTTCAGGCTGATGATGATGTCGCCCTGTTGAATACCGGCCTCCCGGGCCGCCTGTCCGGTCACCGATTCGACCGCTACACCACCCCGCATAGGCAATCCATAGGACTTACGCATGGCGTCCGTAACCTCGGAGACCATCATACCGAGCCGATTTTCCGAAACCTTCGGCGGTTGGGCACTGGCCAGTTCAACCGCTTCCTCGGGAGGCAGCTCGCCGATGTTGACCTTCACCGTGCGCTGTTTGCCATTGCGCAGAATCTTTACCGTGGCGGGCTCGTCCACATTCGCGCGACCGACCAGCGGTGGCAGCTCCGATGAGGTCCTGATCGGGGTGCCGTTGAATTCGAGGATCACGTCACCCACCTGAAGCCCGGCCTTTTCCGAAGGGCTGTTGGGCAGCACCCGCGCCACCAGGGCGCCACGCGGACGGTCCAGACCAAAACTCTCCGCCAGGTCGGTGTTCATGTCCTGGATCAGAACGCCCAGCCAGCCGCGACTGACACGTCCGCGGGTCTTGAGCTGATCCGCCACATCCATCGCCATCTCGATCGGGATCGCGAAGGAAAGCCCCATGAAACCACCGGAGCGGCTGTAGATCTGAGAGTTGATGCCGACCACATCGCCATCGAGATTGAACAGCGGACCACCGGAATTGCCCGGATTGATGGCCACATCGGTCTGAATGAAGGGCACATAGTTCTCACTCGGCAGACTGCGTCCCTTGGCGCTGACGATACCGGCGGTCACCGTGTGATCGAAACCGAAAGGAGATCCGATGGCCAGCACCCACTCGCCGACCTTGAGGTCCCTGGAGTCGCCGATCTTGACCGCCGGCAGATTCTCGGCATCGATCTTGATCAGGGCGATGTCACTGCGCTCGTCCTTGCCCACGACCTCGGCAATGAACTCGCGGCGGTCGTTCATGCGCACCACGACCTCGTCGGCCCCATCGACCACATGGAAATTGGTCAGGATATAGCCGTCCCCGGAAACGATGAACCCGGAACCGAGGGAACGTTTCTCAGGCCCCTCTTCGGGCATCTGAAAACCGTGCTCGCCAAAGAAGCGCTTCATCAATTCACCCAGCGGGCTGCCCTCCGGAATATCGTTGAACTCCGGAATGTTGAACTGATGGAGCTGCCCCGTCTTGGTCGACTGTTTGGTGCTGATGTTGACCACCGATGCCGCATTTTTCTCCGCCAGCACGGTGAAATCCGGCAGATCCCGCGCCTGCAAGGGGGCCACGAACAGGCAGCCAAGAAGAACAAGGACAAACCATTTCTGCGTCGATTGAAAAACTCGCATCGAAACCACTCCTGATCGATATGAATTGAAGGCAGCGATCCTCAATGATTCGCTTGTCGGACGAACGGCACGCGTTGTGTCATCGCCTGCCGGAGTATCACGGCCTGATAGCTCGGATCGGATGCCTGGCGCTTCGCGAGCGCCTTGAACAGATATATTCCGAAGATGAGTCCAAATAGACCACCGCCAATGGTGGGGAGTTCCCCAAGCAGGGGCATGACATCCCGGGTCAATTGATGAACGGCGATCGCCGATAGCAGCATGCACACCAACGGCAACAGATAGGCGCTGAAAGAAACCTTCAGCAAGGCATGTTCCTGCAATCCGATGATCACCTCTTCACCGGGTTGTGCCTGGATGGGATTCAGTACCCGGAGCTGGTTCGGTCTTCGCTTGAACAGTCCGGAGAGAACACTCGTGCTGCAACTGCCTGCGCTTTGACAGCTGCCACAGGCGGCGCGTTGTTGAGTCTCGACCACGGCGTAGTCCTCATCCAGCCGCACAACGGTGGCGCGCTCTTCAATCATGTCACTACTTCAGTTGCATGCCCTGCACGACGCCCAGCAGTGTCACTGCCGGGACCTCACCGACAGCGGTCACCTGAAAGCCCTCGACCCTGCCGCCCCAGGCGTTGATGGCACCCAGGCGTGAGACACCGCTGAGCCCGTCTTCATGCTCGCCCTGTTCCACGAACACCGAGAGCGATCCCAAACCGTCGCTGAAGACATACTGTTCGATCGGCACCGAGCCCTCCGGATCGGGCAGATAGTGCTTGAGGGTCAGCCTGAAACCGCTGGGAAGTCGCTGAAAATCCCAGCGGCTGACGTAGTCGCTGCTGAGGTTGTCCGCCGCATCCGCATTGTTCTGCAAGCGGTACGTATAGAGTGACTCGCGGTGGTAGATATCGCTGATCTCAGCCTTGCCCACCTCGAGCTCGGTGAACATGGTCTGCTCCACCACCTCTCCGAATTCGTTCAGCAGGTCCGACTTGAGGGGTAAACCGTTATCGGCGTCCAGGTAGAAGCGATAGCCGTAGCGGAGGGCGTCTTTGGGGGCGATGGTAACGATCTGAGCCTCATGTTTGGCGATGCGCGAACGGTCGAGGAGGTGGAAGCTGTAGTGCTGCTCCAGCTTAGCCAGATCCTCCGGCAACAGGTTGAGGAATTTGTCGCTGGGAGGGCGTCGGTCGACCGAAACCTGGTTCGATTCCGGAATTACACAGGTGACCAGGTCGTCATCCCTCAGCACTTCCCGTGGCTGTCCGTTCAGCGATGTCAGGCTCTCGCGTACCCGGTCCTCAGCCACGGCATGCACGATGCGCATGGTCTCGAGCTGATTGTCGTGCAGATAGACGAACGTACCCTGGTAGTTGAGATGCTGTACCGCATCCATCATGCGTTCCAGCCAATCGCGCGCCGAGAGTGATTCGTCTGCCAGCAGCGCACGTGTTGAGAGAAGCAGAACGAAAGGAATGAGAAGTAAAGCTCGGCGTCGGAAAGGTCTCATTCGAATCGCAGGCATATTCACTCTACTTCTTGGTACCGTCGTAACTGACGAAGGTGGCATAGGGCATGATGCCCTTGATGTTGTTCGCCGCCGAGAACTCCTGATGATTGACCAGGTAGGCGTTGAGCCGGGACTCGACGGCCGGTTTCTTGAGCATCTCCCAGCGCGTGCCGTCCTGTGCCACGAAATAGGTCTGGTTGTCGGCTGCCGGCTGTGCCGGCTGCTGCTCGGCCACCCTGGGTTGGGTCTCGGAGCTTTCGGGATTGATCAGCTGGGGAGCCATGACTACGGCCACTGCCGCCACGGAAGCCGCCACCGCCAGTCCTGCCAGTGTCTTGCGCCGGGGTGTGGCGCGGGGCTTGAGCACGGCGGGGGCCAACACCACCGGTTCGTCTGCCAGGCGACGGCTGATGGCCTGAGCCATGCCCGGGTCGTAGAGCGATCCAATCTCACGCCGCATGGCATCACCGATGAGGTGGTAGCGGGACCAGGAGGCCTGCGCGCCCTCGTTCCGGCTGAGTTTGTTGACCTCGCCGCCGATTTCATTGGATGGCAGTTCATCGTCGACCAGTGCGGACAGTCTTTCTAACTCTTGCTCAGTCATTGTGTTATGCCTGATGTCATGGTTTCAGTAGTGGACTCAACTTCTTGTCGATCGCCTCTCGTGCCCTGAAGATACGTGAGCGAACAGTACCCACCGGACAGGACATGGCGTTGGCGATCTCTTCATAGCTCATACCTTCGAGCTCCCTCAGGATGATGGCGGTGCGCAGATCCTCGGGCAGATCCTCGATGGCTTTCTGCACCGTCATCGAAATCTCTTCGGTCAACACATGGTTTTCCGGTGTACCTGTCTCCTTTAGACGCACACCCACATCCATTTGTTCAGCGGTCTCGGCCTCCACATCGTCTGTGGGGGGGCGCCTGCCCTGGGCTACGAGGTAGTTCTTGGCCGTGTTGATGGCGATGCGATAGAGCCAGGTATAGAAAGCACTGTCACCTCGGAACTTCGGCAACGCCCGATAGGCCTTGATAAAGGCCTCCTGGGTCACGTCCAAAACCTCGTGGGGGTCTCGGATATAACGGGAGATCAGATTGGAAATCTTCTGCTGATACTTGAGCACCAACAGATCGAAAGCCTTTTTGTCGCCCTTCTGCACTCGAAGGACGAGTTCCTGATCAATCAACCGTTCGCCCATCCGGGCCCTGACCTCCTCGCGACGGGCACTTCCTGTGCACAGTCCCATTGACAATCTAGTTTGTGAATAGTTCGCTGAATCCGCACTTCATTTGATCTGGTTCAACAGACAACGCTTTTAGGCTAGGATGCGGATCAGATTGACGCGCATTATGGCTGTAACCACCTGACCCCGCAAATATCCCGTAAATCATGGCCAACGAGCACTACCACGACGTCCTCATCATTGGCAGCGGAGCCGCCGGGCTCAGCCTGGCTCTGCGTCTGGGTGGACACTTGCGCATCGCCCTGGCGGCCAAACGAGAATTGGAGGAAACCAACACCTACTATGCCCAGGGTGGAATTTCTGCGGTGCTCGACGCCGCCGACAGCGTCGCTTCCCATGTTCGCGACACCCTCGACGCCGGGGCCGGCCTGTGTGACGAGGAGACGGTCCAGCTGGTGGTCGAGCACGGACCCCAGAATATCGACTGGCTGCTCAAGGGCGGAGTCAATTTCACCCGCGATGACGCCTCGGCCAGCAGTGGAGGCTACCACCTGACCCGCGAGGGGGGCCATTCCCACCGCCGGATCATCCATGCCGCCGACGCCACCGGCAAGGAGGTTGAGACCACCCTGCAGTCACAGGTGCTGTCCCGCCCCAATATCGAGGTCTTTCCCCACCATATCGCGATCGATCTGATCACCAACGAAAAGGGCAAGGAGAAACGGCAGAAACGCTGCTATGGCGCCTATGTGCTGAATCACCACAACGGCAAGGTGGAGACCTTCCGCGCCCGTTTCGTGGTCCTCGCCACCGGCGGGGCCAGCAAGGTCTATCTCTATACCAGCAACCCGGATGTGGCCACCGGTGACGGCATCGCCATGGCCTGGCGCGCCGGCTGCCGGGTTGCCAACATGGAATTCATTCAGTTCCACCCCACCTGCCTCTACCACCCGGAGGCCAAGAGCTTCCTCATTTCGGAGGCAGTGCGGGGAGAAGGCGGCCAACTCAAACTGCCCGACGGCAGCCGTTTCATGCAAGACTTCGATCCCCGCGGCGAGCTGGCCCCGCGCGATATCGTCGCCCGCGCCATCGACCACGAAATGAAGCGGCTCGGCGCCGACTGTCTCTTCCTCGATATCAGCCACAAGCCGGCCGAGTTCATCCGCGAGCATTTCCCGACCATTCACCAACGCTGCCTCGATTTCGGCATCGACATCACGCAGCAGCCCATCCCTGTGGTGCCGGCCGCCCACTACACCTGCGGTGGCGTCATGGCCGACCATCGGGCGCGCACCGACATCACCGGCCTCTATGCGGTCGGTGAGATCGCCTACACAGGCCTCCACGGCGCCAACCGTATGGCCAGTAACTCACTGCTGGAGTGTCTGGTCTTCGCCGAACAGGCGGCGCTGGACATTCATGCCCTCGACGCCGCAACCACTGAACCACCCGCCCTTCCCGCCTGGGACGAGAGCCGGGTCACGGAGCCGGACGAAGAGGTGGTGGTCTCCCACAACTGGGATGAATTGCGCCATTTCATGTGGGACTATGTGGGCATTGTCCGCAGCAACAAGCGCCTGGAGCGGGCCAAACGGCGGATTGATCTGCTGCGCCGTGAAATCGTCGAGTATTACAGTAACTTCCGTGTCAGCAACGACCTGCTGGAGCTGCGTAATCTGGTCGAGGTGGCGGACCTCATTATCCGCTCGGCCATGTGCCGCCATGAAAGCCGCGGGCTGCACTACACCATTGACTTTCCCTACAGCGACGACCGGGTGCAGAAGCGTCCGACCATCCTCATTCCGGACAGTTACTCCCCATACTGATCCACCCTGCGCCTGCCGGCGTTCAGCAGGACCCGCAGCCGTCGCATCTCCTCGGCGGAGAGCGTATCGTGGTCGAGCAGCAGACTCGGCCGCGAAAAATGGCTCTCGCCGTCGAAGCGTAGAAGTATCACGCTGTTGGTGACCAACGAATCGCCCCGCAGGGAGGTCTGCAGCAGGCGGCCATCGGCAAAAACCAGACGCGAAGCGTAAGCATCATCGATACGGACCTCGGTAATCCTGAGTGAGGGGCTTGCGCCGGACTGGCGTTTGGCCTGGAGACTCAACAGCAGCAGCAGAAACAACAGCGGGAACCTCACTTCGGGAGGAATGGGCGCCATGATCAGGGCCATCAGCGTCAGGCATTGCAGAGCGTAAAGGATCAGGGCCAGCCGACAGGAGGGGGTTGGATGCAGGGTGAGGGGTGGGAGTTTGTCTACCATGACGCCGCCTCCATGCGGCTCATCGGCTGTGAGCTGGTGACACCGGCCTGTGTCCTCGTCGTTGTACTCCCACCCTATCAGTTATGACTCAAGGTTGTCGATGTGCCGCCTGAGCAGCGGCAAACTCCGCCGGCGATACCAAACCGTCTCCATTGGCATCGATACTGCCGAAAGCCGGAGCGTTCTGAAGATTGCGCATCAGATAACCCTGTTCGGCCCGCTCACGAATACGCTGAGCCCGGGCCTGCTCGAACTCCTGAGGCTGCAGCACCCCGTCGGCATTGAGATCGAATTCACTGAAAGCGGGCATGTTACGCCCTCTTCCCGGCCCCATCCCCGGCCCGCTTCTGGGTCCCATTCCCTGGCCCATACCGGGCCCCATGCCAGGGCCCATCCCCGGGCCCATGCCAGGTCCGCGCGGCGCGTTGCCGCCCTGCCCCGGACCCCACATCTGCTGCCGGCGTTGCTGCATGCGGTTGAACTGCCCCTGAGCAAACTCGTCGGCACTCAGGCTGCCGTCGCCGTTGCGATCGAACGCGTTGAAATTGGGCGGGTCATTATACCGACGCGCCGAATACCCCTGGGGGTTGGGCGTCTGCTGGCGCTGGGCGTGTAGGCTCTCGAACTCCTGCCGGCTGATGGCCCCGTCGGCATTCTGATCGAATGCGGAAAACGGCAGAGGTCCACGCGCGGTGGGAATGGGAGTCTGGGCTGAGACGATCCCTGCCAACGAGATTAGCGCTCCCATCAACAGGCTTTTGCTGAACTGTTTCATGGTCTGACTCCTGCAAACATAAACTGCGTTGGCCCGGCACCCTCCCTGATGTCTGCCAGCGGTATGCGACTTAAGCATCCCTGCCCTTCCGCCATCTTCAGCATAGCGCCGACAGCTGAAACCAGACTGAAAATCGCCTGCCGTTCACCTCACACTGACAAAGCTAGCTGTTCCCGAGCCTGACCTCGACACAGAGCCCCCCCAGTTCGGTCGAGCGGTCGAAGCGTATGCCGCCGCCATAGAGTTTGGCGATGTCGAGTGCGATCGAGAGTCCCAGACCGTGTCCCTCCACACTCTCATCCAGCCGGCTGCCACGCTCTGTCAGGCGTTGCAGATCCTGGTCGGAAAGACCTTTGCCGTCATCCTCGACCAGGATTGTGACCGGATCTCCACCCACAATCCTCACCCGCAACCGAGTGGCGGCCCATTTGAAGGCGTTGTCGAGCAGGTTGCCGATCAGTTCGAACATATCCTCACGATCGCCGAGCAGGCTCAGCGCAGGATCGACCTGGAGATCGACTTCCAGACTCCGCTCCTGATGCACCTGTCGCACAACGGCAACCAGATCCTGCAGATCGCGCTGTGGATCGAAGCGCTGGCTGGGTGTCCCCTTGCCTGCCATGCGCGCCCGCTTGAGTTCACGTTCGATCAGAAGACGTATGCGCTCGGCCTGAATGGCGGCCATTTCGCCCTCCCCTTTACGCTCGTCCTCGGGTAGGCGGTCGAAATAGCGGCCCAACAGATTCAGCGGCCCCTTCAGGGCATGCGCCAGGTTGCCCAGCGCGTTGCGGGCCCGCTCATTGCGTTGGGTCAGCAGCTTCAACAGGTGATTGAGTTCTTCTACCAGCGGGCCTATCTCCGATGGCACATCCTCGTTGATCTGCTGTCCCCCGCTCTCGGCCAGACCCTGGATCTCAGCGCGTAAAGGTTCAAGTCGTTGGAAACTGCGACGCACGACCCAACGCTGCAGCAACAACAGCAACAGCAATCCGCCCAGAGAGAGTAGACCGAAGTTGATCTGAAATCGCTCCCTCATGGTAGCGATGGGCGCGACATCCTCGGCAACGGCGATGGTCAAAACCTTATCCTGCTTGCGGAAACCACCCAACCAGATCAACAACTGTTGTCCGTTCGGACCCTCCATGCGGAGCTTTCTGGACCGGCCCACCTCCAACTGCGGAAACTCGAGGTGAAAATCCCACAGCGAGCGCGATGTCGACTGACGACCATCCGCAAGCTGGATCAGATAGTAGTGACCGGAAAAGGGTTGGATGTAGATCTGGTTGATACGCCCCTGCCGTACCCTCACATGACGGGGAGAGATGACCAGGGAGCCCAGCAGCGCCTCGGCATCGTGCTTCAGGCGGGAGGCGACGAAGTCCTCGGTCATGGTCTGCAGGAAGCGGCTGCCGGTCAGCCACAGCGCGCCGACCAGCAGCAGCAGGCTGATGGTCAGCCCGAGATTCAGCCGGCGTTCCAGTGAGTTATTCCGAAACGCCCACATAGAAGTAACCCTGACCACGGCGGGTCTCGATGACCTCTTTGCCGAGCTTGTCCCTCAGCCGCCGGATATAGACCTCGATCAGATTGCTGTCCCGATCGAAATCCTGTTCGTAGACGTGCTCCGTGAGACGTGTCTTCGACAGGATCTTGCCCCGATTCAGCATCAGATAGCGCAACAGTCGGAATTCGGTCCCGGTGAGTTCATGGGTTTCTCCCGACGGCAGCCTCACCTGCTGCAGATCCTCGTCCAGCTGCAGCCCCCCAGACTCAATCTGCTGTCCCACCGCTTCGTGACTGCGGCGAATCAGGGCCTGGATGCGCACTACCAGCTCTTCAACGTGAAACGGCTTGCCCAGATAGTCGTCCGCCCCGGCCTTGAATCCGGTGACCCGTTCGTGCCAAGCATCGCGTGCGGTGAGGATGATGACCGGAGTGGTATTGCCGCGGGCTCGCCATTCGGCAAGCACCTCCAGGCCGGGTATCTCCGGCAATCCCAGGTCGAGCACAATGATGTCGTAGGGGATCTCGTTACCCATGAACAACCCGTCACGGCCGTTCTCAGCCAGATCGACCGCATAACCCTGATGCTCGAGGTCTTGTTTCAGGGAGAGAGAGAGGAGGCGATCATCTTCAACTAGCAACAGACGCAAGTTCAGTCCTCCAATTCCTGCTCTAGGATCTCACCGGTCACGGCGTCCACTTTCAACTCCCAGACCGTACCCTGGCTATCCAGGATCTCGATTTCGTAACGCATCCCCTGACGGTGGTCATCGAACTCCACTTCCAGGATCTGTCCGGATTTGAACTGGCTCAACCCGTCGAGAATCTGTTCCAAGGGAAGGATCTTGCCCTCACGGACAAGACGGCGGGCCTCCAGATAGCCGTCTCCATCCGCGCTGACGTTGCTAAGGCCGATACCGATCAGAAGAAATAGGGCAAGAAACTGCTTCATACTTCCCCTATCTTATCAATCATCCCAGCGGCCGATTCCGGGAATGCGGATCTCATGCTCATTATAGGAGCCCTGAAGGGCGCGGGTATGGCAGCTGTCGCAGTTGGCGAAAGAGAGCGGGGTTTCGCGTCGCTGCATGAATCCCGGCGGTATCTCACGATGCTCATGTCGAAAAAAGGCCGTCTCAGTGATCCGTTTCGGTTGAGGCGTGTAACGCAGGGACCACATGACCTTGTTGGGGATCTCACGGTTGACCTCTCCGGCAGCGTTGCTGAGCAGAAACTGTGTGATCTGCTGGTTTGTCTGCTCCGAGAGTTCCGCATTTTCACCGAAATGATCGTCCAGGCCCTGCATCATCTCCTGCCAGGAACTGGCGGGCAGGAATCCCGGCTGGAAGGGGAAGTGGCAACTGCCGCACTCCTCTTTGTAGAGCTTACCGGACTCACTGTCGTAGGCCATGCGTTGCGGCGTCATCCAGCGCGGGAAAAACCAACCTTTTCTATAATCATCATCGTCACCATCCCGATCCGCCAAGACCAGACCGGCGCCTGCCAGCAGCATAACGGAAATGGGCAACAGCACCCAGACGATTTTTCGATTCATGATAGCTTCTCCTCAAGTATTTTCTTTTACTGTTGCTGCAGGAAGACCAGAAAATCGCCCTTCTCCTGCGGCGTGCAGGCACGGCCCAGAGTCCATTTGCAGTTACGCTTGAACCATTTCTCGATTTTTGCCATATCGGTCAGTCGCTTTGGATTCGCCGACGGTGCCATGGGCTCGATCCGTTTGCCGGTCTTGGCATGCTTGCCCACCTGAGAGAGATTCGAACCGTGACAGTCGCTGCAGCTTCTGCCGCTGTTATCCCCGTTGACCAGATTCCAGCGTGTCTCGCCCTTGATGGCCGAAAATTGTTCCACGCCCTGTTGACGGTATTTATCGAGCAGGGACTCCACCTCTGCCGAGTGTACGATCGCCGGCATCCATACCAGCGCCGCGAAATAGAAGTATCTCTTCCTCAACATCATGACCTCCTCTGGAGCTTGTAAGGGGGCGTCCACACGGATACCCATGACCAGGTTCGATTTGCGATATGGAAACCGAACGTAACCACCTGTGGGATCAGGCCCGCTTGATACCGGTGAACATGGAGCGCACAAGATTTTCCTTGTGCAGCAGCGACTCGAAGGCCACGCCGCTGAGATGGACCACCACCAGCAGCAGGGTGAAATTGGCGAAAAATTCATGTACCTCTTCCAACCACTCGCTACCGTAAGTCGATTGCGAGAGAAACAGGCTCGACAGCGGGCCTGAACCGACTGAGCCATAGGCAAACAAACCGGTCACGCAGGTGGCGATCAGTGACAGCAATAGCGCCACGATCATGGCACCGCCCGCCGGATTGTGGCCGATAAAACGAGGCGCGCGGAACTTCGCCAAATCCTTCAGGTAGCCGATAACCGTCGCCGGTGACTTGACGAAATCACTGAATCGGGCATAACGCGGACCGATCAGACCCCAGACGAGTCTGAACAGCAGCAGACCGACGATGACGTAGCCCGCATAGCTGTGCAGGGTCATCCAATCATCTTCGGTTAAAAAGGCAACGGCGAATGCCGTCACCAGTATCCAGTGAAAGAGTCTGACCATCGGATCCCAGACATGGATTTCTTGTTGCTGATTCATTTGTAGCCTCCCAATCTGATGCTTGTCGATGGCTAGATTGGCAGACCTAGCTGAAACGAAACTGAAACGATGGCTGAATTTCGCAACGGCAGCACGGGACCGCCCCGTCGTCACCCAGCTGCCGGACCTCGTCCCCTTTCGGATTTCAATGATCTGGATATTGACTAGACTGAATCCATACAAGCGCTTCGGCGCCGCTCCCTGCAGAGTCACCACCGACCCAACCGACAGGTAGGATCCCGAGACTGTCGAATCAGACCTGACCATGTCCATACTCGCACTCAATTCCGGCAGTTCCTCGGTGAAATACGGTATATTCACCAGCGGAGCCGAAGTGCCCCCCGTCCGAAGCAGCGTCGACCTGGACAAAGGTGCGGGGGAATCGGCGCGCGGTCGCGCCATCCGGAAGATTGTCGAGTCGGCCATGCAGAGCCACACGATCGAAGCCATCGGTCATCGTGTCGTGCACGGCGGAGAGGCATTCCGCGATCCGGTGCGCATCGACACACCCGTGCTGGAGCGAATCCGTTCCCTCACCCCTCTGGCCCCCCTGCATAATCCGGCCTGCGTTCAGGGCATCGAGACCGTCCTCGAATCGGCGCCGCAGCTACCGCAGGTTGCCGTGTTCGACACCGCCTACTCGGCCGCACTGCCGGAGTCCGCCTGGCGCTATGCGCTCCCCCATGAACTGGCCGACCGCTATCGAATCCGACGCTACGGTTTTCACGGTATCTCACATCAGTACGTCTGCGCGGAAGCGGCAGCGCTGCTGCAAAGTCCACTCAAAGGCTTGAAACTGATCAGCCTCCATCTCGGCAACGGCGCTAGCGCGGCAGCCAGCCACGGCGGCCGTTGCGTCGAGACCTCCATGGGCATGACGCCCCTGGAGGGCCTGGTCATGGGTACCCGGGCCGGCGACCTCGATCCCTCCATACTCATCACCCTGCAACGCCAGGCGGGGCTGTCGGCCGAGGCACTGGATGCGATGCTGAACCACGACTCCGGACTGCTGGGCCTGTGCGGCGACTACGACATGCGCGCCATTCGCAGACGGGCGCGAAACGGCGACGCCGATGCCCGCCTAGCGATCGACATCTTCGTCCATCGCATTCGCAAGTATGTCGGCGCCTACGCGGCGGTGCTGGGCGGGCTGGACGCGCTCATCTTCACAGGCGGCATCGGGGAACACGACACTGAATTGCGTGCCGAAGTCTGTAACGGACTGGCCTTTCTCGGCCTGCACATCGATGTACGGCGCAATGCCGGCAAGCTGCCCCTCATCAGTGCCGGCGAACGCCCGCCGCACCTGTTGGTGATCCCCACCAACGAGGAACTGGCGATCGCCCGGGCGACACAGGCCTGTCTCGGCGTCTGATCCTGCGGCGGAAGGCGGCCCCGTCACTCTTCAGAAATGCAAGGAGGGTCCCATGGACCGACAACGCGAGCTCGCAACGCCCATCAGCAACCAGGAGATCGCCCGTATCGACGGCTTCTGGCGCGCCTGCAACTACCTGGCGGTCGGTATGATCTATCTGCGACAGAACCCGCTGCTGCGCGAACCCCTCAAACCCGAACATATCAAGAACCGGTTGCTCGGCCACTGGGGTTCCAGTCCCGGTCTTTCCTTCATGTATACCCACCTCAACCGTCTCATCCGGCAGTATGACCAGTCGGCCATCTTTCTCGCCGGTCCAGGCCATGGAGCACCCGGGGTTCTGGCGCCGGTCTATCTCGAGGGCACCTATTCGGAGATCTATCCCGACAAGAGCGAAGACGAGGAAGGGATGCGACGCTTTTTCAAGCAGTTCTCCTTTCCGGGCGGTATTGGCAGCCACTGTACGCCGGAAACCCCCGGTTCGATCCACGAAGGGGGTGAGCTGGGGTACTCGGTCTCCCATGCCTTCGGCGCCGCCTTCGACAACCCCGACCTGCTGGTGGCCGTGGCCGTGGGCGACGGCGAGGCGGAGACCGGTCCGGCGGCCACCGCCTGGCACTCGGGCAAATTTCTCAACCCGATCCGCGACGGCGCGGTGCTGCCGATCCTGCATCTCAACGGCTACAAGATCAACAACCCGACGCTGCTCTCGCGCATCCCGGGAGAGGAGCTGGCCGCGCTTTTCAGGGGCTATGGCTGGATACCCCACTTCGTCGAGGGCAGCGAACCGCTGGAGATGCACCGGCGCATGGCCGACGCCCTCGACAGCTGCCTCGAAGAGATCCACGCCATCCAGCGGCAAGCACGCGAGAGCGGCCAGGCCACCCGCGCGCTCTGGCCCATGATCGTGCTGCGCAGTCCCAAGGGCTGGACCGGACCGGAGTCGGTCGACGGTCACAAGGTCGAGGGTTTCTGGCGCGCGCATCAGGTACCGCTGGCGGGGGTGCGCGAGAATCCGGCCCATCTGCGGCAGCTGGAGGCCTGGTTGCGCAGCTACCGTCCGCAGCAGCTGTTCGACCAGCAAGGGCGGTTGGTGCCGGAACTCAGGGAACTGGCGCCGGCCGGCAACCGCCGCATGAGCGCCAATCCACACGCCAACGGCGGTCTGCTGCGCCGTGCCCTGCGCATGCCCGACTTCAGGGACTACGCCCAGGAGGTGGTGCAGCCGGCCCGGGTCAGCGCCTTGAACACCTATCCGCTCGGCGAGATGCTGCGTGACCTGATGCGCCGCAACCCGGAGAACTTCCGCCTCTTCGGTCCGGACGAGAACACCTCCAACAAGCTCGACGCCGTCTATGCGGCAAGCAAGAAGCTGTGGCTGGCCGATTATCTGCCGGAAGACGCCGACGGTGGTGAACTCGCGCCCGACGGCCGGGTGCTGGAGATGCTCTCCGAGCACACCCTTGAGGGCTGGTACGAGGGCTATGTGCTGAGTGGACGCCACGGCTTCTTCGCCACCTATGAGGCCTTCGTCCATGTCATCGACTCCATGTACAACCAGCACGCCAAATGGCTCGCGATCTGCGAGGAGATCCCCTGGCGCGCGCCGATCTCCTCCATCAACCTGCTGATCACCTCCACCGTCTGGCGTCAGGATCACAACGGTTTCACCCATCAGGATCCCGGCTTCCTCGATGTGGTGGTGAACAAGAATCCCCATGTGACCCGCATCTATCTGCCGCCCGATGTCAATTGCCTGCTCTCCACCGCGGACCACTGCCTGCGCAGCCGCAATGACATCAACGTGATCGTCTGCGACAAGCAGCTGCACCTGCAGTTTCTCGACATGGACGCGGCGATCAGGCACTGCACCAAGGGCATCGGCATCTGGGGCTGGGCCAGCAACGACCAAG
The DNA here is from genome assembly GCA_037384425.1 of Candidatus Thiodiazotropha sp. Classification (GTDB taxonomy): domain Bacteria; phylum Pseudomonadota; class Gammaproteobacteria; order Chromatiales; family Chromatiaceae; genus Thiodiazotropha. The sequence goes on from JARROA010000028.1 coordinate 86,211, forward strand.
ACGCAGAGCCCGACGTGGTGATGGCGGGGTGCGGCGACATCCCCACCCAGGAGGCATTGGCCGCCACCGCCTTGCTGCGCCACCACTTCCCGGAACTGAAGATCCGTTTCATCAACGTGGTCGACCTGTTCCGCATGAGCACCCCCAACGAGCACCCCCACGGCCTTTCGGACCGGGACTTCGACAGTCTCTTTACCCTCGACCGGCCGATCATCTTCAACTTCCACGGCTATCCCTGGCTGATCCACCGCCTCGCCTACCGTCGTACCAACCACCGCAATCTCCATGTGCGCGGCTACAAGGAGAAAGGCAACATCAATACCCCCCTGGAGCTGGCGATACAAAACGAGATCGACCGCTTCAGCCTCGCCATCGATGTCATCAACCGGGTGCCGAAACTGCAGGTGGCAGGCGCCCACGTCAAGGAGAAACTACGGGAGATGAAGATCGACTGCCGCAACTACGCCCATGAATATGGTATCGACATGCCGGATATCCGGGATTGGGTGTGGCCCTTTTGAACATCCCACCAGGGTGGAGCCCGGTACACCGCGGTCCCATTTGGCCCCCTCTCCATCAGGGAGGGTCTGGTGCGAAGGGGAGCTGACGCAGTTAACCGCTCAGCTGTCCGCCACGGATGACTCAAGCGACATTGGCGACGCAGACACGATTGCGACCGTTGTTCTTGGCCTCGTAAAGCGCGCTATCCGCCTTGCGCAGGATGTAATCGAGTGGGTTGGGCTGATCGAGCGTCTGCGCCACGCCGATCGATACGGTGATGTGCAGCGGTAAGCTGTCGCCAGTCGGCAACTCGGAATGCGCGACTACCTGTCGCAGCCGCTCCGCCACTTGCGAGGCCTCCTCTACCCCGGTTTCCGGCAGCAGAAAGGCAAACTCCTCCCCCCCAATGCGTCCGATGATGTCGACCTCCCGTAAGGCGCGTCGCATGATCGTCGCCAGTTCCTGCAGAACCGCATCACCCGCTTTATGGCCGTATTTATCGTTGATGTCTTTGAAGTGGTCGATATCCAGCAGCATGACCGCATAGGGACTCTGGTAGCGCTTCGCCCGCGCTATTTCGATTTCGGCCAGTTCCATGAAGCGGCCCCTGTTTGCCAGGCCGGTCAGAGTGTCCGTATGTGCGCGATGCTCCAACTCGTCCAAGACCTGATGGTGTTCGATGGCGATGCTGGCGAGATTGGCGGCCTGCCCGATCAGATAGAGATCATGCGCTGCGGGCTCACGCGGCTGCCGGGAGTAGATGGCGAAGGTCCCCAGCAGGCGCCCCCGTGAGGAGAACACCGGCTCCGACCAACAGGCGGCCAGACCGGCTCTCGCCGCCAGATCCCGATAATTCTCCCACAAGGGATGGCTCTGGATATCACCCACTATCACCCGCTGCCGGGTGTAGGCGGCAGTGCCGCAGGATCCGACGTTCTCGCCAATCTCGATGCCGTCGATGGCGCGATTGTAGAAATCGGGCAGACTGGGGGCGGCGCCAGTGTTCAGATGCCAGCCATCACTGTCGAGCAGCAGAATGGAGCTGATCATGCCCTGCTCCTCCGCCTCCAGGCTTAGAATGATGGTGTTCAGGGTTTGCGTCAACGAGGCACCCGTGGCAATCAACTCCAGGACTCTGTTACGAGCTTGGTTGTGCTGCTCGGCTCTCCAGCGATCGGTGATATCGCTGAAGTTCAACAGGCGGCGATCGCCGATCCAGGAGACGCTGATCATGCCGTAGCGCACACTGCCGTCCTTGCAAACGACCGGGGCTTCCAGGACGGGTGCCTCGATGCCGGCCTCCTTGGCCGCCGCCACCTCACGAGACCAGGGTTCGATGACCTCCTTGCGGAAGGTCTGATCGGGAAAGGCGAGTAGATTCATGCGATCGATGGTGGAGATCTCCTCGAACTCATAGCCGAACAGCTCGGTAAACTTCGTGTTTACGTACTCCATCTTGCCATGGCGTGACCAGCCGATACCGATGGGCGAGGAGTCCAGAATCGCCTGGAGTTGGGTACGGTTTTCACGCAATTCCTCTTCTGTCCTCCGGCGCAGAGCGACATCGGCCGCCAGCTGACGGTTCTTCGTCGCAAGTTCCCGGGTGCGTTCCTCGACACGCTGGGTCAGTTCCTTGTTGAGTTTTTCCAATTCTTGTTCGGCTTCAAGTTCACGCATGCGATCGAGGCTGCTGCGCGCCAGCATCTGCGCCAGCTGGGAAAAGAAGGCCATGATCGGCTCGACCCGCTCGCGCGGGACGATAGGCACTTTGCGGATCACCT
>JARROA010000029.1:0-56677 GCA_037384425.1 Candidatus Thiodiazotropha sp.
CCGTCGTCGAACCTGGTGGAGCTTCTCACCCTCCATCCCCGGCACTGCGTAGTTGGCACAACAAAAAGCCCGCACGTGGCGGGCTTGTTGTTCTGTTGGCTGGGGATGGAGGATTCGAACCTCCACATACGGAGTCAGAGTCCGCTGTCCTGCCGTTAGACGAATCCCCAGTTGCGGGCCTGGCGCATGACGCCGGGTCAGTCTTAACGCTTGGAGAACTGAGGACGCTTGCGTGCCTTGTGCAGGCCGACCTTCTTGCGCTCGACGGCGCGGGCGTCACGGGTCAGGTAACCGGCACGACGCAGCACGCTGTGCAGGCTGTCGTCATAGGCGTCCAGAGCCCGTGCGATGCCGTGGCGGATAGCGCCGGCCTGGCCGGTGGTGCCGCCACCGCTAACGGTGACTTTGACATCGACTTTGTCGCCCATGGAGGTGACATCCAACGGCTGGCGCACGACCATGCGGGCGGTCTCGCGACCGAAGTACTGATCCAGGGGGCGGTTGTTGACAACGATGTTGCCACTGCCTGCAGTCAGAAAGACACGGGCGGTGGAGCTTTTGCGACGACCGGTGGTATTGAGCATATCTGCCATGATCTTGACCTAAGTTTTTCGTCAGATGTCCAGCGGCTCGGGCTGCTGGGCCTGATGGGTGTGTTCGGGACCGGCGAAGACGCGCAGCTTCTTGAACATGGCGCGACCCAACGGATTCTTCGGCATCATGCCTTTGACCGCATGCTGAATCGCCTGCTCGGGCGCCTTCTGCAGCAGCTTGTCCAGGCTGATGGACTTCATGTTGCCGATGTAGCCGGTGTGGTGATAATACATCTTGTCGGCCAGCTTGTTACCGGTTACACGGATCTTCTCCGCATTCACTACGACGATGTAGTCACCCGTATCCACGTGCGGGGTGTATTCCGGCTTGTGCTTGCCGCGCAGACGGCGGGCGATTTCAGTCGACAGGCGACCCAGGGTCTTGTCTGTCGCATCCACGAGATACCAGTTACGGCGTACCTCAGCCGGCTTTGCACTTACAGTAGTCATTCGATGTGCTCCGATAGGGAACTATCTTGTCTCGAAAAAGACGGCGGATCTTACATGATCCGGATTCATGGCACAAGTCCCCTCGATGCGCGGCTGTTGGCTACTGCATCGATTGGTGGATGAGTGGTGTCGATATTGCGAGGCAAAAAATGTTACGAAAAACGCATCAGTATGTTTGAATTATCTAATATACTAACTCGCCTTGTCAACCCTTCTTCGCTCCCTTATCTCTGATATCATCCCCCCCTGCCGCCAGGTCTCGCCGACCGCGGCTCCCATTGGGCCAAGCAGCCACTGCTCGCGCCCGCCAAAAAGAACATAACTCGCTGACCTGTTGATATTTTTCTGATGCTGTTGAATTTGCTCGCCATTCTCGTCGGTCTTGTGGTGCTGGTCTGGGGCGCCGACCGCTTCATCAGTGGTGCTGCCGCCCTGGCCAATAATCTCGGTGTGTCGCCGATGATGATCGGTCTCACTATCGTCGGTTTCGGTACCTCGGCACCCGAAATACTGGTCTCCAGCATCGCTGCCCTCGACGGCAATCCAGGACTGGCCATCGGCAACGCCCTGGGTTCCAACATCGCCAACATCGGTCTGATTCTCGGTGTGACCGCTCTGATCACCCCGCTCTCGGTCCACTCCGGGGTACTCAAGCGGGAGTACCCGCTGCTGCTCGCAATCAGCCTCATCAGCCTGGCACTGATGTGGGACGGGACACTGAGCCGCGTCGACGGTCTGATTCTGATCATTCTGCTGGTGGCCATACTCTCATGGATGGTCCGCTCCGCCAGGCTGGACGGCAACGATCCCATCTCGAGCGAGTTCGACGCGGAAATCCCCCATGACATCCCCACGCCCAAAGCGACACTTTGGCTGGTTATCGGCCTGCTGGCCCTGCTGGCCAGTTCCCGGGCGCTGGTCTGGGGTGCAGCCAACGTGGCCGCCACACTCGGGGTCAGCGATGTGGTCATTGGCCTGACCATCGTCGCCATCGGCACCAGCCTGCCCGAGCTGGCCGCCAGTATCGCCAGCGCGTTGAAAGGCGAACACGATATCGCCATCGGCAACGTTATCGGCTCCAACCTCTATAACATACTCGCCGTGCTCAGCCTGCCGGGGCTGATCGCCCCCGGTCCCTTTCTGCCCGAGGTGCTCACTCGCGACCAGCCCGTCATGATCGGGCTGACCATCGCCCTGTTCCTAATGGGTTACGGCTTCGGTAACCACGGTCGTCTCAATCGAATAGAGGGATTGATCCTGCTCACTGTCTTTGTCGGATATCAGACTCTGTTATTCTTCTCCGTGGTACATTCCACCTAGGGCCTGTTAACACTAATCCGATAAGCCCTGTTGCGTCTGAAAAAGCGCCAATCAAGGCGCGAGGAGAGAAGTTTGGTCATTCCAAATGAACGACGAGCAACGCCGAGTGGCGCTTTTTCAGACGCAACCCCTCCTATGGATAAAAAAGAGGGGGCTGGGGCTGTTTTTTCGCCCAGCGGCGTTATCATTCGCTCATGTAGCGCTGCTACACCACGCTCATTCTGCCTTGCTGGGCGAAAAAACAGTCCCAGCAGGGCCTATCGGATTAGTCTTAACAGGCCCTAGTCCAGTATCAGTAAGTCGCCATGCCATTCAAGAGTCTCTCCACAACGCAACGGATTGCACAGATAACCGATCTGGGTCGCGCTGTCATCGAAACGGAAGCGGCTGCCATCACCGCCCTGCTCGACCGGCTTGACGAGCGCTTCGAACGGGCCTGCCGCTATCTTCTGGAGTGCCAGGGCCGCATTGTGGTCACGGGCATGGGCAAGTCGGGCCACATCGGCAGCAAGATCGCAGCCACCCTTGCCAGCACCGGCAGCCCCGCCTTTTTCGTCCATCCCGGCGAAGCCAGCCACGGCGATCTCGGCATGATCACCCCCCAGGATGTGGTGCTGGCGCTCTCCAACTCCGGCGAGACCAGCGAATTGCTGACCATCCTCCCGCTACTGAAGCGACTCGGCACCCCCCTCATCGCCATGACTGGAAAAGCCCAGTCGACCCTGGCGCGGGAGTCCGAGGTCCACCTGGACGTCAGCGTCGAGAAGGAGGCCTGCCCGCTGGGCCTGGCCCCCACCAGCAGCACCACTGCCGCCCTGGTGATGGGCGACGCCCTGGCGGTGGCGCTGCTGCAGGCGCGGGGGTTCACGGCCGAGGACTTTGCCCTTTCCCACCCCGGCGGCAGCCTCGGCCGGCGCCTGTTGCTGCATGTCAGTGATATCATGCACGTCGACGACGCCCTGCCGGTAGTTCCGGAACAGGCCTCATTGCACGACGCCCTGGAGATGATGTCGGCCAAGGGGCTCGGTATGACCGCGGTGGTCGACTCCGAGGGCCGTCTGAGCGGGGTCTATACGGACGGCGACTTGCGCCGCACGCTAAACAAACCGGTCGACATCCACCGACTCAAGGTCAGTGAGGTGATGACCCGCAACTGCAAGACCGTTTCGCCCGACATGCTGGCGGCAGAGGCGTTGCAGATGATGGATGAGAAAAAGATAAACGGCCTGCTGGTAGTCGACGACCAGCAACAGCTGATCGGGGCATTCAACATGCACGATCTGCTGCGTGCCGGCGTTATGTAGGGTCCGCCACGGCCTGTCCGTTACACTGATTCCAACAGAACCTGTGGAAAAAGTGGACACAGACCCCGGAGACCCGGGAGGTTGAAATGCAGGATATCCACGCCAAGGCACAAGGCGTACGACTGGTGATTTTCGACGTGGACGGCGTGCTGACAGACGGCAGTCTCTATCTGGGCGATGACGGGCAGGAGTACAAGGCCTTCAACTCCCGTGACGGTCACGGCATGAAAATGCTGCAGTACAGCGGCGTGAAGATCGGCATCATCACCGGCCGCACTTCCGAAGTGGTACGCATCCGCATGGAGAGCCTGGGTATCGAACACGTCTATCAGGGCAAGCAGGAGAAGCTCCCGGCCTACCGCCAACTGCTTGACAAACTCGGCTTGCAGGACGAGCAGGTCGCCTATGTCGGAGACGATGTGGTCGACCTGCCGATCATGCGTCGGGTCGGCCTCGCCATCGCCGTCAACGACGCCCACCCCCTGGTGCTTCAGCACGCCCACTGGCAGACCCCCCATGCCGGAGGCCGTGGCGCCGGCCGCGACGTCTGCGAGATGATCATGGAGGCGCAGGGGAATCTCAAATCGGCGCTGGAACACTACCTTTGAAACCTCGACTCCTTGCATTCAGCCTGCTGCTGGCGGCTCTGCTGAGCCTGGGCTGGTGGATCAGGCAGCTGACCACACCCGAGGAATTGCCGCGCCAGGCCGCAGAGGAGTCACCCGACGCCTTCGCCGAGAACCTCAAGGTTCACACCTACGACGTCACGGGAAGCCTGCAACAGACTCTGCTCACGCCCTTCATGGAGCACTATGCATCACGCGACACCAGCGAGCTGTCGCAACCGGTCCTGTGGCGTTTCAACAACGACGCCCCTCCATGGCGCATGCAGGCGGAAAAGGCCCTCGCCAACGACCGCACGGAGGAGGTCTTCCTGCCGGGAGAAGTGGTCATCGAGCGTGACGCCGACCCCCACAACCCGCCCTACCACATCGTCACCCGCGACCTGACCCTGGAAACGGCCGATGCCCACGCCACCACCGATCAGCCGGTACTGATCCAAAGCGGGGAACAGCGCATCACGGCGGTGGGCATGGAGGGTTGGTTACGTTCGCCGGTCAAACTGAATCTGCTGCATCAGGTCAGAGGACGCTATGTATTCGATTAGAAACCTCTCGTGGTTAGCCCTCCTGCTCTGCCTCCTGGCCACGACGACGGCCCAGGCCATGAGCGGAGATCGGGAGCAGCCGATGACCCTGGAGGCCGATAGCGTGTCCATCGACGAGGGCACCGGGGTAAGCCTTTACGAGGGCAATGTCGTCGTCACCCAGGGCAGCCTGACGCTGTGGGCCGACCGGCTCTGGATCCACCGTCGTAACGGCCGCACGGAAAAGCTCATCAGCGAAGGCGCGCCGACCCGTTTCCGCCAACTCACCGACGAGCGGCAGGAGGTCAGGGGGCGCGCCCTGCGGGCCGAATTCTACGTCGATCGCGACGAACTGCTGCTGTTCGACGAAGCCCTGTTGGAACAGGGCAGTGACAGCTTCCGCAGCGACCGCATCATTTACAATCGCACCACTGCGCAGGTGAGAGCGGGCGCCAGCGCCGAAGGCAAACAACGTGTACAGGTGACCATCGAACCGCGAACAGGAACCGAGACCACCCCATGAGCCGGCTGCAAGCGGAGTCTCTGCAGAAGAGCTACCAGAAGCGGCAGGTGGTCGACGGCGTCTCGCTTGCGGTGGAGAGCGGCGAGGTGGTCGGCTTGCTGGGCCCCAACGGGGCCGGCAAGACCACCAGTTTCTACATGATCGTCGGCCTGATCCAGGCCGACCGGGGCCAGGTCCTGCTCGACGGGGAGGACCTCACCGACCTGCCGATGCACCAGCGGGCGCGCCTCGGCATCGGTTATCTGGCCCAAGAGCCCTCGGTGTTCCGCCGTCTCAGCGTGGAGCAGAACATCCTCGCCATCCTCGAGACCCGCAAGGAACTTGACGCCGGGGAACGCCAACAACGCTGTGATCGCCTGCTGGAGGAGTTCGGCATCGCCCACCTACGGGAAAGCCTGGCCATGAGCCTCTCAGGCGGCGAGCGGCGCCGCTTGGAGATCGCCCGCGCGCTCTCCATTCAACCCCGATTCGTACTCCTGGACGAACCCTTTGCCGGTGTCGATCCGATCGCCGTCAACGACATCAAGAAGATCATAGAACATCTGAAGGGGCTTTCGATCGGCGTCCTCATCACCGATCACAACGTGCGGGAGACGCTGGATATCTGCGATCGAGCCTACATCATCAATGCGGGCAACGTACTGGCGGAGGGCTCGACCGGCGAGATCCTGGCCAACCCCGAGGTGCGCAGCGTCTACCTGGGAGAACACTTCTCCATGTAAAGGCCGTGAGATCTCGGGCTTGCAGCAAGCGCTCGGAGACTCTAGGTTGTAGTCAGGACCAGATCGGCCGATATCATGATTAAGTACACTATTTGGAGAAAAAGAAGCTATTCCCAAGCCGCGTTTTTTGACTAGAATGAAATTAAAGACATACAAATAACATACCAGGTTTTATAATATCTCTGCGATGAAGCAGACACTCCAGCTCCGACTCGGACAACACCTCACCATGACGCCACAGCTGCAGCAGGCCATACGCCTGCTACAGCTCTCCGCGCTCGACCTCAGCCAGGAGATCCAGGAGGCCCTGGAGACCAACCCATTGCTGGAGGGGGAGGATGAGTACGGCCAGGCCGAACAGGACACCAGCGGCGAGCCCCGGCAGGAACGGCAGAAGGAGTCCCAGGAGGGCAACGACATCAACAACGAGCGGGAGATCCAGACCGATTCCTCCCAGCTCACCGAGGATCTGCCAGTCGACAGCGAGTGGGCCGATGTCTACGACAGCTACCTGCCGAGCAGCGGCGGCGGCGCCGAGTCCGGGGACAGCGACTACCTGGCCCAGCGCAGCGGCGCACCCACGCTGCATGAACACCTGGTGTGGCAGATGAACCTGACCCCCTTCACCCCCCTCGACAACACCATCGCCACCGCCATCATCGACGGTATCAACGAAGACGGCTACTTCACCGGCGACCTGGAGGAGATCCGGCAATCGCTCGACAGCGGGGATGAGGATGAGGAGGAAGGGCTCTCGCTGGAGGACGTGGAGGCGGTGCTGCACCGCATCCAGGCCTTCGATCCGCCCGGCGTCGCCGCGCGCGATCCGCAGGAGTGCCTGCTGATTCAGCTGCGCCAGCTGCCGGAGTCGACCCCCAGGGCGGCACAGGCGATCAAACTCTGCGGTGACCACTTCAATCTGCTCGCGAGCCAGGACCAGAACCAGATCAAGCGGCGCATGAAGATCGATGATGAGGAGCTGCTTGAGATCATGCAGCTGATCCGTTCCCTCAATCCCCGCCCCGGCACCTCCATCGCCCAGAGCGAACCCGAATACGTCATCCCGGATGTCTTCGTCAGCAAGCGCAACGGCCGCTGGGTGGTGGAATTGAACGCCGAGGCGACGCCCAAGCTGCGCGTCAACAGCGATTACGCCAGCCTGATCCGGCGCGCCGACCAGAGCGACGACAACACCTTTCTCAAAAACCACCTGCAGGAGGCGCGCTGGTTCATCAAGAGCCTGATGAGCCGCAACGAGACAATCCTGCGGGTGGCGAGCAAAATTGTTGAATATCAGCGTGGATTCTTCGAACATGGGGAAGAGGCCATGAAACCCCTGGTGCTCAGGGACATCGCTGAGGCCCTGGAGATGCACGAATCGACCATCTCCCGCGTCACCACGCAGAAGTACATGCACACTCCCAGAGGCACACTGGAATTCAAGTACTTCTTCTCCAGCCATGTCAGCACCAGCGCCGGGGGCGAATGCTCCTCCACCGCGATTCGTGCGCTGATCAAGAAGTTGATTGCCGCCGAGAAGCCCAACAAGCCCCTCAGCGACAACAAAATCGCCACCATTCTGTCGGAGCAGGGTATCGAAGTGGCCCGCCGCACGGTGGCAAAGTATCGCGAGTCGATGGGCATACCGCCATCGAACGAGCGCAAGCGTCTGATGTAGGTACGCTAGGCGTCACGCCGACCGCTCGACCCGGGTTGATCGCACAGACGCCGACAACCGACAGGGACGGGGCAAGCCGGGAGGTGAATCTGGCCGCCGAATCAGACAGGGTGATGAGTTCACTCATCTTGGGCCTGATAACGTCAGATCAAGCAGGCCCTAACCACAGGAGATAATTATGCAAATCAGCCTGACCGGTCATCATGTGGACATTACTGATGCCTTGAAGAACTATGTCGACAACAAGTTCGAGCGTCTCGAGCGCCATTTCGATAACGTGACCAATGTGCACGTCATCCTCAGCGTGGAGAAGATGAGACAAAAGGCGGAAGCGACCATGCATGTGAACGGTGCCAACGTGTTTGCCGACTCCGTGCACGAGGACATGTATGCGGCAATCGACGTGCTGACCGACAAATTGGACAGGCAGGTGATCAAACACAAGGAGAAGATGAAAAGCCATCGCGCCGGAAGCGGCGCCAAGTACGCGGCCGAATAGCCGTCACGCGAGCGACGACTGGCGAGGTCCGCATGTTTCCCGACGGTTTTCTGCTGGAGAAACGCATCGGCTGCAACGTGGAAGCAGCCAGTAAGAAACGCGTGCTGGAACAGCTCGGCCAACGCCTGGCCGAGTCTGTTCCGGAACTGACCCAGGATCTGGTGTTCGACGCCCTGCTGGAACGTGAGCGCCTCGGCAGCACCGGTCTCGGCAAGGGTATCGCCCTGCCCCATGCGCGCATGGCCCAGGTGGATCATGCCATGGGCGCCTTCATCAAACTCACCGACGGCGTCGACTTCGATGCCATCGACGGCGCGCCGGTAGACCTGGCCTTTGCCATGCTGGTGCCTGAAGAGGCTACCGACGAACATCTGCAACTGCTCTCCACCCTGGCCAGCATGTTCAGCGATGCTGCTTTCTGCACCGAACTGCGCAAGGCAGAGAGCGATCACGACCTTTACCAGCTGATTCGCCGGCGGCAAGCCCGCCTCGACGATTAGGCTCCACCCCATGCCGATCCGCACCGTTCAGGAGCTGTTCGACAAACTCGGCAAAGAGCTCGAACTACGCTGGGACGGCAGAGACGGCGACACTACCATCCTCGACAACCGTACCGACCGGGAGATCAACAGCCCGGTAGGGCCACTGAACCTGATACGCCCCAATCAGATCCAGGTCATCGGCCCTCCTGAACAGACACACCTGTGGAGTGGAGAACCGGAAAACTACCATCGCTGCCTGAAGCAACTCTTCGAAGCACAGCCCGCCGCCCTCATCTTCACCGATGGCCTGGAGCCGACCGTTGAGTGCACACAACACGCACACGACAGCCATACCGCAATTCTCCAAACCAACCGTCCCGACCACCAGGTGATTCGTCGGTTACTCGAACACTTCTCCGAGATCAGCGACGAGACCTTGCTGATACACGGCGTCTTCATGGAGGTGCTGGGCAAGGGAGTGCTGCTCAGTGGCGATCCGGGCATCGGCAAGAGTGAACTGGCGCTGGCACTGATCTCTCGCGGGCATCGCCTCGTCGCCGACGACGCTACAGAACTCTACAAGACCCGTAGCCATACCCTCTTCGGCCGCTGCCCGAAGGTGCTTCAGGACTTTCTCGAGGTACGCGGTCTCGGTCTCATCAACATCCGCGCCATGTTCGGCAATTCGGCCATCAAGCCGGACAAGCGCCTGCACCTGATCATCGACCTGGTCGAGTTCGATGACCAGAAACTGAAACAGATGGATCGCCTTGAGGGCAGCCATTCAAGCCGCAAGCTGCTCGATGTGGAAATTCCGCAGACCAGTCTGCCGGTGGCGGCAGGACGAAATCTGGCCATCCTGGTGGAGACGGCGGTACGTCAACATATGTTGTCGGTGGACGGTTATAACGCCGCCAGGGATTTCATTCAGCGTCAGCAGGACTATATCGATCGACAGGGAAGTAAAGAGGCCTGAAAGTGTATCCCTATCCAACCCACCCACAGACGCGTCGACTCCGTCGCCCCGTAAACGGCTACACCACCCAGCCGGATTGAGCTAACCTAACCGTAGAACTTTTAATCGACCTCTCGGCAGGTCCTTCCCAATTCATCATGAGCAACAGCATCAAGCTCCAGATCGTCACCGGCATGTCGGGATCTGGCAAAACCATCGCCTTGCATACACTCGAAGACATGGGGTACTACTGTATCGACAACCTGCCGGTATCGATCCTGGAGGCGGTCGCGCTGCACCTCACCGACGAACCGGAGGCGATTTTCTGCAAGACCGCCGTCGGTGTCGATGCCCGCAGTCAGTCGAGCCAGATTCCGCAACTGCCGGAGTTCGTACTGAACATGCGCCGCCAGGGGTTGGACGTCAACGTCCTCTTCCTCGACGCGCAGAACGAGACCCTGATCAAGCGCTTCAGCGAAACCCGCCGCAAACACCCCCTGAGCGACGGCGAGCGCTCCCTCGACGAAGCGATCCAGCATGAACGCCTGCTGCTCGAGCCACTCAGCACCTCGGCCGATCTGCGCATCGACACCTCACACACCAACCTGCACGAACTGCGCGATCTGATCCACAACCGGCTGGGCGGCAACGCCACCCGGGCCTCGGTGTTGTTCGAATCCTTCGGTTTCAAGCACGGTGTGCCGCGCGACGCCGACTTCGTGTTCGATGTGCGGTGCCTGCCCAATCCCCATTGGCAGGCGGCCCTGCGCCCTTACAGCGGTCTCGACAAGCCTGTCGCCGACTTCCTGGACGCCCACCCCGCCACTCACGAAATGCTGAACGACCTGACGCGCTTCTTCGAGCATTGGATCCCCACTTTCGAAGCCGACGGCCGCAGCTATCTGACCATCGCCATCGGCTGCACCGGCGGTCAGCACCGCTCCGTCTACCTGGTCGATCGCCTGACCCGGCACTTCCTGGCACAGGGGATGCAGGTCATGAGCCGGCACCGGGAGCTTTCATGAGCGTGGGCCTGCTCATCGTCACCCACGACCGTATCGGCGAAACCCTGTTGCGCACCGCCAAACGCATGCTCGGCGACCTGCCCCTCGCCGCCAAGGCGCTGTCGGTAACGATCGACGCCAATACCGAGGAGTTGTCGCAAGAGGCCCTCTCCCTGTTGGATCAGATCGACCGGGGCGACGGCGTACTGGTGCTGACCGACATGTACGGCTCGACACCCAGCAATATTGCCTTCGGCCTGATGCAACCCGGCCATGTGAACGTGATCTCGGGTGTCAATCTGCCGATGCTGATCCGCACGCTCAACTACGCCAGCCTCGACCTCGGCCCCCTGACCGAGAAAGCGATCAGTGGCGGTAAAGACGGCATCTTCTGTTGTACCCAGACGGAGCACGCCTGAGCTCATGCTGAATCGCGATATAGAAATCATCAACAAACTCGGCCTGCACGCACGCGCCGCCGCCAAGCTGGTCAGCTGTGCCAACAGCTTTCATAGCGACGTCTACCTGCTGCGCAACGGCCAGCGTGTGAACGGCAAGAGCATCATGGGCGTGATGATGCTGGCGGCCAACCAGGGCACGCAACTCGAACTCCAGATCAACGGCGGTGACGAAGCCGAAGCGATGGCGGCCATCGTGGCGCTGATCGAAAACCGTTTCGGAGAAGAGCAGTGACCCTCTCCTGCCAGGGCATAGGCATCAACACCACCCGCGAGGTCGCGATTGGTGACGCCTATCTGCTGCACCATGGTGTCTCAGAGATCCGTGTGCGCGAGATCGCCGAGGAGATGATCCAGCAGGAGATACAACGCTTTCTGGTCGCTCTGGATACCACCACCGGCCACCTGCGCAGCGTGCGCGAGCAGATCCCCGGAGATACTGCGCCCGATATCTCCGAATTCATCGACACCCACCTGCTGATGCTGGAGGATGCCGCCATCAGCCAGGCCACCATCAACCTGATTCGCGAAAACCGTTACAGTGCCGAGTGGGCACTGCAGGTACGTCGCGAAGAACTGGTGCGGGTCTTCGATCAAATGGACGACCCCTACCTGCGCACACGCAAAGACGACGTGGAGCATGTAGTCAATCAGATCCAGTTCGTGCTCGCCGGGGGCGAACCTACCCATAACGACGATCTGAGCGGACGTGTGGTGGTCGCCCGCGACCTGACGCCGGCCGAGACCATCGTGATGAAGAACCAGGGTATCGCCGCCTTCGTCACCGAGTTCGGCGGCCCCCTCTCCCACACCGCCATTCTGGCCCGCAGCCTGGGCATACCTGCGGTGGTCGGTATCCATCAGGCCACCACCCTGTTACGCCAAGGCGAGACCCTGATCGTGGATGGCGCCCAGGGCGTGGTGCTGGCCGATCCCACACCGCGCATCCTGCAGCACTACCAGGAACGCATCGCCGCCCGCGCACTGAGGGAGGCCGATCTCAGGCGTCAGGTCGATCTACCGACCATGACCACCGACGGTTACCACGTCTACCTCCACGCCAACATCGAGCTGCCGGAAGACATCGAGATCACCCTCAAGAACCGGGCGGACGGCGTCGGCCTGTTCCGCACCGAGTTTCTCTACATGAACCGGACCGAGCCTCCGGACGAAGAGGAGCAGCTCGATGTCTATCTCTCGGCCGTGCGCGGGCTCAGCGGCAAGCCGATTACCATCCGCACGCTCGACCTGGGGGTCGACAAGACCACCGGCAACATTACCGAGACCAGCTGCCTGCCCGCGGTCAATCCCGCGCTCGGCCTGCGCGCCATTCGGCTCTGCCTGAAAGAGCCCGACCTCTTTCTGCCCCAACTGCGCGCCATCCTGCGCGCCTCCGCCGAGGGACCGGTGCGATTGATGATTCCGATGCTCTCGAGCCTGCCGGAACTGCATGAAGTGCTCACCCTGATCGAACAGACCAAGGCGGAGTTGAGCCAACAGCACCTGCGTTATGATCCGTTGATCCCGATCGGGGGCATGATCGAGATCCCCTCCGCCGCCATTGCCGCCAAAGCCTTCGCCAACAGGCTCGACTTTCTCTCCATCGGCACCAATGACCTGATCCAGTACACCCTCGCGGTCGACCGTATGGACGAGGAGGTCAATTTCTTGTTCGATCCTCTGCATCCGGCGGTGCTCTACCTGATCCAGAACACTATCAATGCCGCCGATCAGGCCGGCATACCGGTCAGCATGTGTGGTGAGATGGCGGGCGATCCCCGCTATGTTCAGCTGCTACTCGGCATGGGACTGCGCGAGATGAGCATGCATCCGAGCGCTCTGCTGGAGACACGTGAAGTGATTCGACGCAGCAGCCTTGCCGACCTGCAGAAACGGACCGAAACCTTCTTCAGGCAACTGGAGGATCACGAAGACTCGGACTTGCTCTTCGAGGAGATCTTCAACCGCGACTGATACCCCTCCCCCCACACGTCAACACCTCGACAACTGACCTTCACCACGCATTAACTATCCTGTGCAACCCTATGTATTGGGCTGAAAAGAGCACTGGACACAAGGAAATAATCGCGCCAGCTTCACGCTCCAGCGGCCCCCTGTTACACTGCCGGTTATCAGCCAAGAGGTCTCTCCATGACGATCACCCTGCCGCACAATTCGGACGATAACCGACTGCAGGCGGTACGGGATCTGCTGGACGGCGGCACCCTGACACTGGCAACGCGCATGCTCAACGCCCTGCGTCCGGCGGAGATCGCCCATCTGCTCGAATCACTGCCGCTGACCCAGCGTAAGGTGGTCTGGGAACTGCTCGACGAGCACGCCGCCGGCGAAGTGTTGCTGGAGGTTACCGAGGATGTCCGTGACAGCCTGCTGCAGGAGATGGATCTGGCCGATATCGTCGCCGCCACCGAAGGCCTCGAGATCGACGACCTGGCCGATCTGGTCAAGGAACTGCCGCGCCACATCACCTGGGAAGTCATCGACTCCCTCGATCACCAGAACCGGGAACGCCTGGAAGCGGTGCTGCCCTATCCGGAGGACAGCGCCGGCGGCCTGATGAATCTGGACACGGTGACGGTGCGCGCCGAGGTCAGCCTCGATGTGGTGATGCGCTACCTGCGACGCCTCGGCGACAAGGTGCCAAAGGACACCGACAAGCTGTTCGTGGTCAACCGCGACGGCTTCTATCTCGGCGCCCTCTCCCTCAGCCGCGTCCTGACCCACGACCCGGACGAGAGCGTGGCAGAGGTGATGTCCCTCGATATCCAACCGATCCCCGCCGACTGGGGCGAACGCGAGGTGGCCAACCGCTTCGAACAACACGATCTGCTGTCGGCCCCGGTGGTGGATGAACAGGGCCGGCTGCTCGGCCGTATCACCATCGACGACGTGGTTGACGTCATCCGCGAGGAGGGCGAGCACCAGTTCATGGGCCGCGCCGGTCTGAGTGAGGATGAGGACATGTTTGCGCCGGTGCTGATCAGCGCCCAACGCCGGGCGCTCTGGCTCGGTATCAACCTGCTCACGGCCTTTCTCGCCTCCTGGGTCATCCGCCAGTTCGAATCGACCATCGATCAGATCGTCGCCTTGGCGGTACTGATGCCGATCGTTGCCAGTATGGGCGGCATCGCTGGCACCCAGACCCTGACCCTGGCCATCCGCGGTATTGCCCTGGGCCAGCTCTCGGCCAACAACTCCCGCTGGCTGGTGATCAAGGAACTGGCGGTGGGGGGCATCAACAGCATCATCTGGGCGGTGGTGGTCGGCGTGATCGCCGGCATCTGGTTCCAGGACACCCACATCGCCCTGCTCATCGCCGCCGCCATCACCATCAACCTGATCTTCGCCGCCCTGGCGGGTGCGGCGCTGCCCCTGCTGCTGCAGAAGCTCGGCATCGACCCGGCCCTAGCCGGTGGCGTACTACTGACCACCGTCACCGACGTGGTCGGCTTCCTCGCCTTTCTCGGCCTGGCCACGCTGTTTCTGCTCTGAAAAACCGGGTGCCGGTCGCGGCCGGATATTTATGTCCGCAAATGAACGCAAATGTTGTTTTGCGATTACCGCTGATCTGTGTGTAGGGTGCGGCTTGCCGCACCGTCATACATGACCGGTACGAAAACGGTGCACCCCAAGGGCACTTCCTTCGGGCGCGGCAAGCCGCACCCTACGTGTAAATCAGAAAAAATTCACCCGACAAACATTTGCGTTTATTCGCGTTCATTTGCGGACTCAACCTCGCCCCGCCTCGAAAGCCGCCACCGGCGGATGGTAGATGATCTGAACCACGGTGCCGTCGGGATCATAGCAGTAGAAACTGCGCGCGCCATCCCGGTGGGTACGGGGGTCATTGCGCATGCGCACCCCTTCGGCCTGTAGGAACGCGAACCACTGATCCACCGCTTCCGGGCTGGCAAGAAAGAAACCGATGTGGTCGAGACGTTGGGCGGCCTCGTCCAACGCGCCTGCGGACGCCTTGTGCAGGGCCAGGTTGTCGGGTCCCGAGGTGAGATAGAGATTGTCCGGGTCGGGCCGCCACTCCACTGTCATGCCCAGCAGCTCCACATAGAAGCGCTCGCTGGCCGCCATATCCCGCACATTGAGGGCCACGTGACGCAGTCCCAAATGTGACCCCGGCCGGCTCATGACAATACCTGCTCGATCGTCGTCTGCCATTGCTCCAGCCCGAAGGCCCGCTGCACCACCAACGGCAGCGCCACCGGCCCGGTGGCCAAAAGCCGCTCGTGATACTCCTTCAGGTTCATGGAGGGCTCCTGCTCGAGGCATCTGCTGCCGAGTTGCTCGATCAGGTCGGCCCCCAGCAGGGCCATGAAGGCGTCGGTAGGACGGCGGGAGATGGCGGTCATACTCACCTCCGCCCAGCAGGGGATATCGGAGAGGGACTTCAGACGCTCCAGGGCCTGCCGGCTGTCGATCTCGCCGGCATGGAACTCGAGATCGACCACTGCCTGCTCCGCCAGCGCCAACCGCCGCTGAGCGAGTACCAGCCGATCCTCCTCACTGAAGAAACCGCGCGACTCCAGCGCCCGGCTCACATAGTGAGCCCAACCCCGTTTGAAGGCCGCCGAGGGATTGATCTGACGCACCAGGCTGTGGGCCGGAACGCCACCCGCCCAGGCCAGGTAGTGACGCCCGGCCCAGGCACCGTAGAGGATGCGCATGCGGATCCCGGAGAGCGTCTCCCCACCGCCCACCTGTTGCTCATGAGGCACCAGGAAGATGCCGCCGCTTTCGCTGCGCAGATAGCTGCCGCAGTCGGGCTGACGAAAACAGCTGTCGGTGACCTGGAACTCCAGAACTTGCTCGATCAGCGGCAGCAGGTCCTGCTGTTCGAGAAAATCCTTCAGCCTGGCGGCTTCACGATGATAGGCCTGCAGCCGGCTGTCGCCCGAGAGCTTCTCGCCATCTCCCGCTTTCAGCTGCTGCAGGCTCATGCCCTGCTGCTCCAGTTCGCTGTAGGTCTGGCGCAGACGATTCCGAGCGTAGACCAGTGCCTCGTCGGTGGAGAGATCGAGCTGATCCCTATGCTTGAGCAGCCAATCGAGCAGTTCCCGGCCGCAATCGGCGGTGCCGCTGGCGTTGGGCGCCAGATCGTTGATCAGTCTGACCTTGTAGTCCTCGATCGCCTCGGCCGCCTGACTGGCGAGGCTCTGCAGGCGTCCCATGTCGGAGCAGCACTCGCGGGTTTGCGGCAAATCGCGTCCCAGCCGTTTGAGCCAGGGCACCCCCTTCTCAGCCAGTTCCAGGGCATCCGCCAGCCACAGGGTCGAGACCAGTCCCGGCAGCTCGCCCAGACGACCGCGCGCGTCACGCATATAGTTGGGCGTCTTCTCGAGAACCCCCATCAGGGCGTCGCAGAGGCGCTCGGGCTGGCGCACCACCAGTTCCTGCAGCGTTCGCAGCGGAAGGTACTTGGCCGGGTCCCGGTGCCGCCAGTCATGCTCCAGCAGGGTACGGTGCTCGATCATGACCGAGCCGTAGATCAGCTGCAGATCGAGCTGCCGGTCGGGATCGAGGGCATCGTAGTCGAGCTCCTTCAGGCACCCCAACAGATTGCTCAGCAGATGGGACAGGGCGCCGACGTCGTCGTCCCCATCCGGATTCATCAACCCCTCATAGCCCGGCACCCCGGCATAGATGGCCGCCACGGGATGGTAGCGGAACCAGACCCGGTAGAACTCGCTGACCAGCGTATCAAACGCCGCCGCTTCACTCATCGCAGATCTCGTAATCGTGGGTGATTTCGGCCGTCTTGCCCAGCATGATGGAAGCCGAGCAGTACTTCTCCGCACTCAGTGAAATCGCTCGGGCCACATGCTTCTCGCTCAGATCGCGGCCGCTGACGATGAAATGGGCGTGGATACGGGTGAAGACCTTGGGCTCCTTCTCCGCCCGTTCGGCTTCCAGCTCGACCACGCAGCTGGTCACCTGCTGACGCGCTTTCTTGAGGATCGAGAGGACATCGAATTCGGTACACCCCCCCATGCCCAGCAGCAGCATCTCCATCGGCCTGACGCCGAGGTTGCGTCCTCCGTGATCCGGCGGTCCGTCCATGATCACGGCATGGCCGCTGCCCGCCTCTCCCATCATGGTGGCCTCCTCTACCCACTTGACACGTGCTTTCATCGCTCGCTCCGGTCGACTCTCACTGAGACCCAGTTCATAGGTCGTCAACAGAGTGCGTTTATTTGTCGTAGGGCTGAATTCATCAGCTCCGCTTTTTTGTTACACTACGCGATTATACGTTTTGCAGATAGTCGCGAATTCGACAAGTTGAAAAGGGTTGCTAAACTTAATCGTGAACTCTTCACGGCGCTTATAATAACTGAACCAAGAGGAAAGGTGGTGGCGCTTATGCTATTTCCAGGGGGGGCGTTTCCGGCCCCGAGACGGCAATACGCCCAAGGCCATCCCGTACTCTGCATTCCAAGAGTCAAAGGATCATGTCGATCATAAAACCGCCACCGCAGGAACCTGAGTACCTTCAGCGTTTTCTCTCCTTCTGCCACCGTCGCCGTTATCCGAAAAATACGGAGATCATCCATATCGGTGATCCGGCGGATATCCTCTACTACCTGACGGAGGGATCGGTCGCCGTCTACATCGAGGACGAGGATGGCCGCGAGATCATCCTCACCTACCTCAACAAGGGACAGTTCATCGGCGAGATGGGACTCTTCATTCCGGAGCCCAAGCGCAGTGTCATGGTGCGCACCCGCACCCCCTGCCAGATCGCGGAAATCAGCTACCAACGGCTCGAACAGCTGTTTGATCACGATCTGAAGGATCACACCAAGGATATTCTCTATGCCATGGGCGCCCAGCTCTCCCAGCGGCTGTCACAGACCAGCAGCAAAGTCGGTCACCTGGCCTTCTTCGACGTTACAGGACGCATCGCCCGTACCCTGCTCGACCTGTGCAAGGAGCCGGATGCCATGACCCATCCCGACGGCATGCAGATCCGCATCACACGTCAGGAGATCGGACGTATCGTCGGTTGTTCCCGCGAGATGGCTGGGCGGGTGCTGAAGAATCTGGAAGAGCAGGGACTGATCAGCGTCAAGGGCAAGACCATCGTGGTGTTCGGCACCCGCTGAGCAAGACCGTCCTCGCTGCGGGCTTTTTTTCAGTCCGCAAATCCACGCCAATAAACGCAAATAGATTTCTGCGATTTTTTAGGTGCTGTGTGTAGGGTGCGGCTTGCCGCACCATACGGGGCTTGATGAACCTCCTCTCGGTGCGGCAAGCCGCACCCTACGCCTCGATCAAGCCTATCCTTATTCACCCTAAGATTTGACGATCAGCGTCGATTTTTCGCTGACACGCTTTCATTCACGGACTTAGCCGAACAACTCCGCCAACCTGGCACCCGGATCCTCCGCCCGCATGAAGGCCTCGCCGACGAGAAAAGCGTTCACACCGCTCCCCCGCATCAGAGCCACATCCTCACGCTTCAGAATGCCGCTTTCGGTCACCACGATACGCTCCTCCGGTATCCGTGAGCGCAGTGACAGGGTGGTGTCGAGCGAAACTTCGAAGGTCCGCAGGTCGCGGTTGTTGATGCCGATCAGCCGGTTCTCCACCTGCAGAGCTCGCTCGAGCTCCTCGCCGTCGTGCACCTCGATCAGGACGTCCATGCCCAGATGGTGGGCCAGTTCGTTGAGTTCACAGAGCTGCCGGTCCTCGAGGCAGGCGACGATGAGCAGAATACAGTCGGCGCCGATGGCCCGCGCTTCGTAGACCTGGTAGGGATCGATAATGAAGTCCTTACGGATCACGGGCAGCTGACAGGCACCCCGAGCCTGGCGCAGGTAGACATCACTGCCCTGAAAGAAATCGATATCGGTCAGTACCGAGAGGCAGGCGGCTCCGCCATCGGCGTAACTGCGGGCGATCTCGGCAGGTTTGAAATCGGCCCGTAACACGCCCTTGCTGGGAGAGGCCCGCTTGATCTCGGCGATGACACCGGCCTCTCCCGCATCAATTTTAGCGGCGATGGCGGCAGCGAATCCGCGCGGCGGCGATGCGTCATCGATATCGCGCTGCAGCTGTTGCAAAGGGCGCCTCTGCAGACGTTCGGCGATCTCCTCCAGCTTGCGCCGTACGATCTTCTTCAGGATATCGGGGGTATCGCTCATCTCACTCGAAGCTCTGAGTCAATACCACCAGCCGGTCGAGTCGGTTGCGCGCCTCGCCGCTGGCGATCGCCCGATCCGCCTTTTCGATACCTGCCTTCAGCGTATCGGCGAGCCCGGCACAGTAGATACCGGCCCCCGCATTCAGCACCACGATATCGCGGGCTGGACCCGGCCGGTCCTCGAGTACTCCACGGATGATTTCGAGACTCTGAGCCGAGTCCTCGACCAGAAGGGTCTCCAGCGCGACCCGCTCGAGACCGAAATCCTCCGGCCGAATGGAATAACGCCTGATCTGACCGTCCTTGAGCTCCGCCACATCGGTGGTATCTCCGATACTGATCTCGTCGAGCCCGTCACGGGAGTGGACTACCATCACGTGACGACTGCCGAGCCGTTGCAGCACTTCGGCCATGGGCTCCAGCAGTTCCGAGCTGAACACGCCCAACACCAGGTTGGGCACCCCGGCGGGATTGGTCAAGGGACCGAGCACGTTGAAGATGGTACGCACGCCCATCTCCCTGCGCGGACCAATCGCATGCTTCATGGCGCTGTGGTGTCCGGGAGCGAACATGAAACCGACCCCGACTTCCCGCACGCACTGTTCAACCTGCTGCGGCGTGAGATCGAGCCGGATGCCGGCCGCCTCCAGGGCATCGGCGCTGCCCGACTTGGAGGAGACCGAGCGGTTGCCGTGTTTGGCCACGTGGCAACCGGCGGCGGCGGCGACGAACATACTCGCGGTGGAAACATTGAAGGTCCCGGAGGCGTCACCACCGGTGCCGACGATATCCACCGTGTTGGCCAGGTCGCCAATGGCAACGCCGGAGGCCAGCTCACGCATCACCGAGGCGGCGGCGGCGATCTCGCTCACCGTCTCCCCCTTCATGCGCAGGCCGACCAGAAAGCCACCGACCTGAGCCGGCGTGGCGCCGCCGGTCATGATGGTCTGCATGACCGAGGTCATCTCCTCACCAGTCAGATCCTGCCGCGCCAGTACCTTGTTGATGGCTTGTTGCATGTCCACGGAGCGTTCTCCCCCTTGTCTTTATTGAAGTCCGCAAATGAACGCGAATAAACGCAAATGTTTGTTGGGTGAATAGTATCTGATTTACACGTCGGGTGCGGCTTGCCGCACCCTACGCACAGATCAGCGGTATCGCAAAACAACATTTGCGCTTATTCGCGTTCATTTGCGGACAAACAGCCCCTACCGCCCCTCGACGAAGTTGCGCAGCAGGTCGTGTCCGTGCCGGGTCAGGATCGATTCAGGGTGAAACTGCACGCCCTGCACCGCCAGTTCCTTGTGGCGCACCCCCATGATCTCGTCCAGCTCACCATCGCGCTCGGTCCAGGCGGTGATCTCCAGGCAGTCGGGCAGGCTCTCCCGCTCGATCACCAGCGAGTGATAACGGGTCGCCTCGAACGGATTCTCCAGACCGCTGAAGACACCGCTATCGGCGTGATGAATGGGCGATGTCTTGCCGTGCATCACCTCGCGGGCGTGGATGATACGACCACCGAAGGCCTGGCCGATCGACTGGTGGCCGAGACAGACGCCGAGAATCGGGATACGCCCGGCATAGGTACTAATCGTCTCCACCGAGATGCCCGCCTCATTGGGGGTGCAGGGACCGGGAGAGATGACGATCTGGTCAGGCCTTATCTCCGCGATATCGGCCGCAGCGATCTCGTCGTTGCGCACCACCTTGACCTCCACGCCCAGCTCGCCCAGGTACTGAACCAGGTTGTAGGTGAAGGAGTCGTAGTTGTCGATCATCAGGAGCATGCCGCGTCCTCCCCGTCACAGGCGTGACGATCGAGCCCCGCCTCAGCCATGGTCACCGCACGGAACACCGCACGTCCCTTGTTCATGGTCTCCTTCCACTCCAGCTCGGGTATGGAGTCGGCGACGATGCCGGCGCCGGCCTGGATGTGCAGGGTCTTGTCCTTGATCACCGCGGTGCGAATGGCAATCGCGGTATCCATGTTGCCGTTCCAGGAGAGGTAGCCGACAGCGCCGGAGTAGACGCCGCGTTTGACCGGCTCCAGCTCGTCGATGATCTCCATGGCGCGGATCTTCGGAGCGCCGCTGACGGTGCCGGCGGGAAAGGTGGCGCGCAGCACGTCGATGGCGCTCATGCCGTCGCGCAGCTCGCCGGTGACGTTGGAGACGATGTGCATAACATGGGAGTAGCGCTCCACGATCATCTTGTCGGTCAGTTTCACGCTGCCGATCCTGGCCACCCGGCCGGTGTCGTTGCGGCCCAGGTCGATCAACATCAGGTGTTCAGCCAGCTCCTTGGGATCGGCCAGCAGTTCCGCCTCCAGCGCCCGGTCCTCGGCCTCTGTGTAGCCGCGGCGGCGGGTGCCGGCGATGGGCCGCACGGTGATCACACCATCCTCCAGCCGGGTCAGGATCTCCGGCGAGGAACCGACGATCTGGAACTCCTCCAGGTCGAGGAAGTACATGTAGGGGGAGGGATTGAGCCCGCGCAGGGCCCGGTAGAGATCGAGCGGCGGCGCCTGGAAGGGGATCGAGAGGCGCTGGGAGACCACTACCTGCATACAGTCGCCCTCCAGGATGTACTCCTTTATCCGCTCCACCGCCTGTTTGTAACCGTGCTCGGTGAAACCGGAGACGAAGTCGGACTCGTCGATCTGTCGGGCAGGTTTGGCGTCGGTGCGGGGAACCGGTTCGTGCATGGCCCGGATCAGCTCACGGATACGCCTCTCAGCCGACTCCAGGCTACCACCCAGGGTCGGATCCACATGTACGATGACATACATGCGCCCGCTCAGATTGTCGAACACCACAACCTCGTCGGAGACCATCAAGAGGATATCCGGAGTACCGAGCAGATCCGGATTGGGACACTCGGCCAACTTGGGCTCGATGTAGCGGATGATGTCGTAGCCGAAGTAGCCGACCAGGCCGCCGTTGAAGCGTGGCAGCCCCTCCACCTCAGCCGCCTGGTAGCGCTGCTGGAACTGCTCCACCCAGACCAGCGGATCCTCGACGGTCTCCGCTTCGACCAGCTCACCGTCGGTACGCACCTCGACCTGGTGGCCGCTGATGCGCACATGGGTGCGGCAGGGCAGTCCGATGATGGAGTAGCGCCCCCACTTCTCCCCTCCCTGCACCGATTCGAACAGGTAGGAGTAGGGCCTGTTGGCCAGCTTCAGATAGACACTCAGGGGCGTGTCGAGGTCAGCCAGGACCTCACAGACGACGGGGATGCGATTGTAGCCCTGTTGCGCCAGGGCGGCGAATGATTGAGGGGTCATTGTCCTCTCCACACACAAAGATTGAAAACGGATAGCGAAACGCGCGCGGGAATCACCAGCGCCATCGCGTGCCGTTCTTCAGGGTCCTCATGTGTGAAAGCGGAGTCATGCTGTCAGCTTCTTGTTGATCGATAACGCTAACGATAAACGAAAACGCGTCCCCGGCTCAAGCCGCGCTTTCCAGGATGCTGCGAATCTCGGTCAGGGAGTCGATCACCGCGTCCGGATAGTAGCTGCGGATATCCTCGCCGTGATTGTAGCCGTAGCTCATGCAGACGATCTGGAAACCGGCCGCCCGCGCCGCCTTCACGTCGCTCTGGGAGTCGCCGATCATCATGGCCTGTTCCGGCTTCACGCCGAGTTGCTCGGCGGCGTGCAGCAATGGCAACGGATCGGGCTTCTTCTTCGGCAGGCTGTCGCCGGCGACGATGATCTCGAACTCGTCGTGGATACCCAGATCGCGCAGCAGGGGCAGGGTGAACTGGCTCGCCTTGTTGGTCACGCAGCCGAGCCGGTAGCCCTGCTGCTTCAGATAGTCGAGACCCTCGCGGATACCAGGATAGAGCAGCGAACGCTGACTGGTGTTGACCGCGTAGAGTTCGAGAAAGATCGGGTAGGCGCGTTCGAAGTCGGCCTCCTCCGGCTCGCCGTCGAGTTGGCCGATCAAGGCCCGGCGCACCAGTCGTTCGACCCCGTTGCCGACCCAGTCGCGCACCTTGGCCTCGCCGTGCTCTGGCCGGCCGAGCCGCTTCATCATCTCGTCCACGCAGAAGGCCAGGTCGGGCACGCTGTCCACCAGGGTGCCGTCCACATCGATAAGGATCATTTCCGGTTTTTTGATCATGACTGCTGCTCGTGTCTGGGTAGGGTGGGGCCCTGCCCTACCGCAAACTGTTTTCATCCATGAAAACCTTTGCGACCCTAGCGCTTCATCGCGCTCGTTGCGTTATAAAAATCAGACTTTCGCCAGCTCGGCCTTCATCTTGCCGACGATGGTGTCGTAGCGGTTGGCATCGCCATCCTCGCCGAAGCCGAAGATGCCGGAACCCGAGACAAAGGTGTCGGCGCCGGCGGCCTTGATCTCGGCGATGTTGTCGGCCTTGACGCCGCCATCGATCTCGAGGCGGATGTCGAGGCCCGAGTCGTCGATGAGCTTGCGGCACTGACGCAGCTTGTCGAGGGTGGCCGGAATGAAGCTCTGGCCGCCGAAACCGGGGTTGACCGACATCAGCAGGATCATGTCGACCTTGTCGAGCACATAATCCAGATAGGAGAGCGGAGTCGCCGGGTTGAACACCAGGCCTGATTTGCAACCCTCGCTGCGGATCAGCTGCAGGCTGCGGTCGATGTGCTCGGAGGCCTCGGGATGGAAGGTGATGTAGGTGGCCCCCGCCTTGGCGAAATCGGGAATGATGCGGTCCACCGGCTTGACCATCATGTGGACGTCGATATCGGCGGTGACGCCGTGCTTGCGCAGGGCCTCGCAGACCAGCGGGCCGATGGTCAGGTTGGGCACGTAATGGTTGTCCATGACGTCAAAGTGCACGATCTCGGCACCGGAGGCGAGCACGTTGTCGACCTCTTCACCGAGCTTGGCGAAATCCGCCGAAAGGATCGAGGGGGCGAGCTTGTCGGATTGACGGGCCATGTTGTTATCTCCTACTGTTTTGCCCAGGCCGCTTGCCGTTGGGCTTGACGGGAAAAGGATTCCGCGCCGCTGTTGTCTGAAAACGGCTCGACACTGTACCCCAAAGCTCGGCAATTTTCAGCCATCCCCGTCAAACACCGCGTGCACGGCAGGGAAATTCCCGTTGCGGACAAACAGCCGACGACAAAAGGAACCCGACACATGCGAATGATCCCGCTTCTATTCTGCCTGCTGCTGCCCGGCGGCCTCCTTGCCGCCAACCTGGCCGAGGAGCAGCGCCTCTCGGAGCAGCTCGTCGGCGCGGATCTGTACGGCGAAGCCCAATGGTTGACCGCTGGCGACGTGCGTTTTCTCACCATCCTGACAAAAACCAATGCGGATGTGCGGTTAGGCGCAGCGATTCTGCTGCACGATGCGGGAGACAATGCGGACGGCCCCGATGTGATCGGCCCCCTGCGTCGCTATCTGGCCTTGCGCGGCTGGGATACGCTGTCGTTACAGCTGCCCCGCCCCACGCACCCGACATCAGCGGCGGAGCGCAAGGCGGCGGTCGATCTGGCGCCAACACGCCTGAAGTCTGCCGTCGACTTCCTCAAAACGCAGCAGGCGTCACCATTGGCCCTGGTGGGCCATGGGTTGGGTGCCGAGATGGCCCTCGCCTATATGGCCGGCAACCCTGATGGCGCTGTGCGTGCCCTGGTGGCCATCGGTCTTTCCGCGGGCACAGGAGACGATGACGATCCGACTATCCGTGCCCTCAGCGAACTCAAATACCCCCTGCTCGACCTCTTCGGCGATCGGGATGACGACCAGGTGCTCGCCAGCGCCGAGGCACGCCGGGGTGCCGCCAAGCGCAACGGGCGCGAGGGATATCGTCAGGATCATGTAATAGGCGCCGACCATCGCTTCAGTGGACTCCAGGCCAGTCTGCAGCAGCGGGTCGCCTCCTGGCTGAAACGGGTGGCGGAGGAGTCCGGTCCCAGCACACCCTGAGAGGGCGGGCGGCGTTCTCGGTTTACCCGTAGCGCGGCTGTTGGCTGTGACCCGGCTCAAGGCTGCACTCAATACAGCGTACGCGGGATGTCT
The DNA here is from genome assembly GCA_037384425.1 of Candidatus Thiodiazotropha sp. Classification (GTDB taxonomy): domain Bacteria; phylum Pseudomonadota; class Gammaproteobacteria; order Chromatiales; family Chromatiaceae; genus Thiodiazotropha. The sequence continues at coordinate 25,332 of JARROA010000029.1, forward strand.
AGTCAGTCCCCATCAGGCGCTGGATACGGCGCACGTAGTAGCGCGTCTCACCGGGGGCGTGAGGAGCCACCTGCTGCCAGGACCTCACCTCGCCGGCCGCCTTCTGCGCCCGGTTGTAGGCCCGCAGCATGTTGCGATAGCCGGCATTGTAACTGGCCAGGGCAAAGGCCAGACGCTCTTCGGTGGGCAGCCCCCGTTTCCATTTGCGGTAGAGCATGCGATCGTAGTAGATACCGGCGGCGATATTCCAGCGCGGTTCGTCGATTTGGGTGAAGTGGGGATTCTTTTCGCGGATCTCTTCGTAGGTCGCCGGCAGGATCTGCATGATCCCTTTGGCGCCCATCGGACTCTGGGCGTCGGGGTCCAGGCCCGATTCGGCGATCCCCTGGGCCTTGAACCAGCGCCAGTCGATGTGGGGGCCGAAATAGTGTTTGGTGTATTTGCGGAAATAGTCGTCGTAATCGCTGCGCCAGTAGTCGTCGCTCACGTGCCGCACCAGACTGGCATAGGCCAGCCCGGGTAACAGCACCAGCAACAGAAACCAGCGCAGGATAGACATCGATGCGTTCAATTGAGCCCGAGGCCGATCACCAGGCCAAGCGCGGTGCCGATACCGACAAAGATGCCCATGATCATGATACCGACCGCGATGTTACCCTTCTGCAGCTCGTCGGCGATGCTGAAGTTGACGATATGGCTGAATACCTTGCAGCCGAACCACATGAAGAAGATGGTCAGCGCGCCACCGAAGATCACATAGATGAAATTGAGCAGGATCGGATCCATCGCGTCGGTCATTTCTCCCCTCCGCAGGTTGTCATGGGCGGATTCACGCAATCACCGAAGTGTCACATGATAACCCAAAGAAAAACATAGTCTTTTGCAGAAAGCAAAGATTCTCAGTACGCGGCACCGCGGGGCCTGGTCCCGGCGGGGTCAACTCATCCCGCGAGCCTCCTTGATCCGCTCGTAGGCCTTCTTGATTTCGTCGGTTTTCTGCGCCGCCATCTTCATCATCTCCTCCGGCAGCCCCTTGGAGACCAGCTTGTCCGGATGGTGTTGGCTGATGAGGCGACGATAGGCCCGCTTGACCTCCTGATCGCTGGCGTCCGATTTCACATTGAGAATGGCGTAGGCATCTTCGAGGGAGAGTGTCTGTGGACGGGGTTGTCCCCTGCCCGCGCCGGCACCGGCATAGTGGGTCTCGGCGCGCACCCGCTGTACCAGCAGGCGGAAGGTGAACTCGGGAATGTGCAGCAGGCGGCAGACATGCTTGAGTACCGCCTCTTCCCGATGATCCATCTGACCATCGGCGAAGGCGGCCTGGATCTGGATCTCCATGAACATCTGGATCAGGGTGTGACGACGTCGGCATTCGACGCGGAACTGCTCGACCACGTCATCGAGCGGGAAGTCGGCTGATTTGCCTTCGTTGAAGAGGCGGATCGCGGTCTGCCGCATCTCGCTGGAGAGCGACATCTGCGACATCACGGCTTCCGCCAGCCGTATCTCGTCGGGAGAGACCCTTCCATCGGCCTTGGCCAGATGACCCATGACGGAGAAGGTGGTGGTGAAAAAGGCGGTCTGCACCCGCTCCTGATCGCCCGGATCCCAGCCCCCACGGTTATCGGGCAAGCCCTGCAATCCTTTGTCGAAGCGGTGACCGAGCGCGGCGCCCAGGACGGCGCCGATCGGCCCACCCAGCATGTAGCCGAAAGCACCGCCGACCAATTTACCCCACCAGCTCAATGTGCTACCTCACCTGTCCAAATCGAAGCACATACCTTACCAGGAGTCCGCGACGAGGGCAGCTCTATTCAGTGCTCAGCACCAACCAGGGAGACTACTTGCCGTGAAGATACTGCTCGTCGCTGAAACTGTGGACCCAGGCCGGATGGAAGACCACCAGCATGGTGATGATCCAACCGTTGACCAAGGCTTCGGGGAAGAACATCAGCGGGAAGAAGGGCATCACCGTGACACTCAATTCGGCCATGGTGTAGGCGCCGCTGTAGACCAGCAGCTGCATCGCCAGGTGGCCACTGACATAGCCGACCAGCCAGGCGGTGAAAAAGCCGTTGCCCAGCACATAGATGAAAAACTGTTTCGGCAGATAACTGCGCACCAGCACCAGGGAAATCTGCGACAGAGTGATGGGCACCAGCACGATGGTGAGAAAGCTGACCAGATAGCCCTGCCAGCCGTAGCCGGCATTGATGCAGACCGCCACCAACGCCAGACTCGCGGCGATGATCGCCATCGACCAGCCGAACATCAGGGTGATCGCGGTGACCCCCAGGAGATGAAACGAGAGGCCGGGCTGAACCTGCCCGCGCATGTGCCAGAGCACGATCAGGGCCACCACCGCACCGAGAAACACATGCAGCTGCCTCGCCTCGGTCAGCCGGCGCCAGGGCGCATAGCGGATCGCCGCTATCGACACGAGCACAAACACCCCCGCCAGTACCCAGAGCAGCTCACCGGAGAAGAGATTGCCATCGATTTCCACTATCGTTCACTCCTGTAACGGACAACCAGATCGGTTATGCTGTGGTCGACTGAAAACCAACCCTGAGGGCCCAGCATGGAATACCGTCCCCTGGGACGCAGCGGTCTCAATGTCAGTGCGCTATGCCTCGGCACCATGACCTTCGGCGAACAGAACAGCGAAACCGACGCCCATGCGCAGCTCGATCGCGCCGTTGCCGCCGGTATCAATTTTATCGACACGGCAGAGATGTATCCGGTTCCTCCCCGGGCCGAAACCCAGGGTTTGACCGAGCGCTATATCGGCAGCTGGCTGGCCAGGCGCGGCCGTCGGGATGATCTGATCATCGCCACCAAAGTGGCTGGTCCGGCCGACTGGCTCGGTTATCTGCGCGACGGTCATCCACGCCTCGACCGAGCCAATATCGAGGCCGCACTGGAGAGCAGTCTGCAGCGCCTCGGCACGGATTACATTGACATCTATCAGCTGCACTGGCCCGATCGGGAGACCAACTACTTCGGCAAATTGGCTTATCAACACCCCGCCAGCGAGCAGTCGGTGCCGATCGAGGAGACCCTGGAGGTACTGGCGGATCTGGTGGCCCAAGGCAAGGTCCGCTACCTGGGCGTCTCCAACGAAACGCCCTGGGGCCTGATGCAGTACCTGCAGTTGTCGCAATCACGCGACCTGCCGCGCATGGTCTCGATCCAGAATCCCTACAGCCTGCTCAACCGCACCTTCGAGATCGGCCTGGCCGAAATTGCCCATCGTGAAGCGTGCGGTTTACTGGCCTACTCCCCCATGGCTTTCGGTGTGCTCTCCGGCAAATATCTGCAGCGACAACGCCCCGCCAATGCCCGCATTACACTCTTTTCACGCTTCAATCGCTATTCCAATCCTGAGTCCGAGCGCGCCACGGAACGCTATGTGGCATTGGCGCGCGAGCACGGCCTCTCCCCAGCACAGATGGCGCTGGCATGGGTCACCAGCCGCCCGTTCGTCACCAGCAACATCATCGGCGCCACCACCCTGGAACAGCTGGAAGAGAATCTGCAAAGCATCGAACTGACCCTCTCGCCGGAGGTTTTGCAGGGCATAGAATCGATCCACCAAGCGCAGCCGAATCCGGCACCATGAACGATGGCGACAAAAAAATTGGCCCGAGTCTGCTTCGGCCTATTCGCCCGGACCGACATCGGTGCCATAATCAAAACAAGAGGCAGTAGACTCAGGCGGAGAAAACGACACCATGAGTTCACCGATTATCCGAATAGGCGACTGGTTCAAAACCGTTGAAGGCGAAAAACTGGAGATCGTGGCCTACGACCCGGAAGAGGGCGTCATTGAAGTGCAGTTCTACGACGGCACCATCGAAGAGTATGAACTGGACGACTGGGAGGAGCTGGAGGTGGCGCCGATCGCACCGCCGGAGGATTGGGCCGGCTCCTACGACCTGAGCAAGGATGACTATGGCGTAGATCTCGATCGCCCGGCCGGCGACACCCATCACAACCCGCTCGATCATCTGGACGAGGAGGATTGAATACCCGCGCCGGATGGTGCAGCGCAATAACCCCACAAAGTTCACGTTGATGTGAAGCAGGGGCGTCGCCACATTAGAATCAGGTTGTGGTTCTAGCGTATCCCTGTCGGGTGAGCCCCAGGCTCCACCTAAAGTTCGATCACGACGAGCCGCTATAGAAGTTAACAGCGACACACACTGATTGCCAAGCAGGAGGTGCGTCATGAAACGAGTTTACGACATGAGTTCAGGCCGGCTGGTGGAAGAGAACCACGCCACTTCCGACAACAGCCACCGACTGGATATCGACGCCGGCGCACTCGATCTGCGGTTGCAACCGGTTGTCTTCGAATCACTCCCGGAGAGAGGGATTCCGCCTGAGCTGGTTCTGGCGGACCTAAACGCCTTCTTCGACAAAATGGGCTGAGGCCCGGAAAACCCTCTCTTCGGTCCCCTACAGCCGGGCTCAGTCCCGGCTTTCCTGTTTTTCAGGGCTCGACATAGACCTTTCCGTCTTCAACAGTCAGCTTGAGCGGTTGCAGCTGTTGCCCGACGCAGGGACCCCGCAGACAGTGCCCATCCTCGATGCGGAACAGCGCGCCGTGGGTTGCGCACTGGATGTAGCACTCGCTGGGATCGAGAAACTGATCGGCCCGCCACTCCAGATTCACGCCGGTATGGGGGCAGCGGTTGCGATAGGCGAGGAGACGGTCCCCACGCTTCACCAGCACCAGATCCAGAACCTCTCCCGGCAGTTCCAGGCTGAAACCGCGGCTTCCCGGATCAGTCAGATCGTCGATGCAACAGAGATAGCTTCGCTCAGACATCGTCCGTCACCAGTCCTTCGAGACCCTGCTGACCGCACTTCCGGCCCGCCAGCTCGACCGCACGCTCCAAGGCCTGTTGCGGACTTTGCCCTTGCACCAAGCCATGAATCAGTCCGGCGTTGAAGACATCACCCGCACCCAGGGTATCGATCAATTCCGAAGGTCGAAAGGCCGGGCAGTGCTGCAGGGGATTCCGGCCATCATCCAGCCATGCGCCTGCTTCGCCCCAGGTCACATAGAGCAACCCCTTGACGCCACGTGCCCTGATTGCGGTGAGCAACGCCTCGGCACTGGCATATCCGACCGCTTCGGCATAGGCGCGGGAGAAGAACAGTACATCAGCAAGAGGAAACAGGCGTTCGATCTCGGCGCGCGGTTTCTCCACCTCGAGCGAGCAATGCAGATCAGGACGACGTTGCCGGGCCAGACGCAGCATCTGTTCGCAGGCCGGCACATGACGTCCTTCGAAGTGGAGCCAATCAAACGGCCCGAGTTCGATGCCGGCGAACGCCTCAGCCTCGAATTCGGGCAGATCCCGATAGTGAACGATGGTACGGGAAGCGGTGCGCCGACTGTGCAGGATGTGTGAAACCGGCGACACCCCATCAGGGTAGCGCTGAGCCCAGCGAAGATCGATGGCGTGGGCTTTTAGCCAATCTTCGATGTTTGCGGCATCGGTGTCGCCGGCCAATGTGCCCGCCCAGCTGCAGCGATGGCCGTACTGACTCAATACCATCAGGGTGTTGGCGGCATTGCCGCCGACACGGCTCCAGCGGGCCAGGGCGCGCTGCTCCGAGTCCTCGCGGGGAAATTCGGCCAGGCTGTCGATGATATCGAGGGTGGCCACGCCGACGCCGAGGATCTGCATCGCTTCGCTGTCCGCCGGATGAAGGGGTGCTATTTTTTGCGAAAGAGACGACCCAAGCCGGACTTTCTGGCCTCGCTGTCGCCACCCAGCTCATCAGCCGGCTCCCGGCGTGAATCGCTCAAGCTGCGTGAACCCAGGCGTGACGAGGGCTCTTCCATCCCGCCGGTCTTGCGCAACAGCAGCTCCAGCTTACGCTTGAGCTGGTCGACCTCTTTGTCCCGGTCCTCGATGGCGTCCTCCAGGGAGCGGCACTGGTTCTGGGACAGGCGCAACAGGTGGTCTTTCTCGTTCAACGCCTGCTGCAGGGAGACCATCTCCTGACGAAACGCCTGCTGGTCGGCGACGTAATCGACGTCGCGGCTGTCCGCACCGGTGAGACGGGATTCGGCCTCGTACAGCTGTGTCCGCATCTGCTCCAGGTCTTCATGGGCCTGACGCCGCACCATGTCGAGTTCAGTGCGCAATGCCGCGACTTGCTCGTCTGCGCCGAAGGCCTGAACGTCCTGTATCTGCTCTACATAGGTTTCGATAACACTGCGCAACTCACCCACCTCGCGGCGCATGCGTGCGGCATCGGATCTGGCCTGATCCCGCTCCTGCTCATAACGATCGGACTTGTGGCGCAGCTCTTCCATTTGTGTCAGCAGATCGTCCGCCAGGCTGGAATCGCTGGCCTGCCCCTGGAAGTTGCTCATCTCGGAATGCAGCTGGTCGTTCTCGTTGACCAGATCGGTGTATTGGGCCCGAATATCGCGCAGCTGTTTGACCAGCTTGTCCCGCTCGGCGGCCAGCACGTCCTTCTCCTTGCCGAGGCTTTCCAGGTCATCGTTCAACATCTCGATGGCGGTCTCCTGGACATCGCGTTCGCGCCGCAGGAAATCGGTCTTCTGCGCCAGTTGTTCCGCTTTGCGGCGCTTCTGCTCTTCCGCTTCGAGGGCGCTGCGCAATTGCTGAATCTCTGTGTCCGCATCGTCGCTGAGCTGGCTCGACATCTCCATCTGCACTTCGCGCAGACCTTCGATCTCCCGCTTGAGTGCGGCAATCTGCTCCTCGGACTGGCTCAGGGCCTGTCGGGCCGCTTCCAGCTCACCGGCATCGGCCGCTGCCTCGTTGGCGGCCTGGGCCTGGCTCAGGGCCTCACGCAGCTGATCGATCTCCTGTTGGCGCGCTTCCAAATCGGCGCTCAGGGACCCGGTATGGGTGGCGGTCTGCGTCTCTACTTCGGCCAGCCGGGCTTGCAGTGAGTGACGCTCCTCCTCCTGCTCGGACTGTTGCTGCTGAAGCTGGGAACGCAAGCTTTCCAACTGTTGCTCGGCCTGCTCCAGTGCGGCGGTCTTCTCGGACATCTGCTGCCGTTCCGTCTCACTGGCGGCGCGCAGCTGTTCCAGCTCCTGTGCGAGCTGCGCCTTCTCCTGCTGGCTCAGTTCCAGATGTTGTTGCAGATCGCCCTGCTCGCCCTGCACCTGCTGCAAGCTCTGCTGCAGTTCGTTCAGCTGCGCTTCCAGAGCCTGCCGCGACTGCTCAGCCTCGGTGTACTGTTTGTCGGAAACATCCACCGCCTCTTCAGCGGTTTTCAATGAACGCTGCAGAAAGGCGGCGGTCTGGTGTTCCTGCTCCAGCAAGGCCTCCATTTCGACACGCTTCTCGCGCTGTTGACGCGCTTCGTCACGGGCCGCCTCAAGCGCTTGATTCAGCTCGGCCAGCGCCGCATCCAGGTTAGCCTGTTCATCGCTTGCATGCTGACTGGCCGCGGCCAGGGCTTCGTTCAGCCGCAGCTGCTGAGTTTGCGCCTCGGATTGGGCCTGCTGCAGCGAGGCCTCCAGTTGCTGATTGGACTGCCGCAGCTCATCGACGGCCTGACGTGACTGCTCCAGATCCTGGCGCAGGGAGGCCATCGCATTGTTGTGTTGTGATTCCGCATTGCTACCGGCCTGGCGAATCGACTCCAGTTCCCGCTCCAGACTCTGCCGCCGCTCCTCCAGGGCCTGCAGCTGGTTTTCGAGTTCATGCCCATGGTTGCTGGTACGCTGCAGCTGAGCTTCCAGCTCCACCTTCTCTTGTTGCAGGGACTGCTGCGAAGTCTCCTGTTCATCCAGTGTCTGCTTCAGATTGTCGATCTGCTGCTGCAGCAATTGCTTTTCGCCGTTGGCCTGCTCCTCGACCTCGCCCGAGCGCTGATTGACGCGATCCAATTCACTCTGCAGTGATTGCAGTTCACCCTGCAACTGTTCGACCTGGCCGTTCGCCTCGGTCAATCGCTCGTCGCTTCTGTGACTCTCCTGTTCCAGCGCGGCACGCGCTTCATCCAGGGATTGCTGCAGGTCGGCCGTATGTCGCTGTTCATCGGCCTGCTCCGCCGCTTGTCGCTCCTGCAGCTTTTGCAGTGAACTCTCAAGCTCGAAACGCTCGGCGGTGAGTCTGGCAAGATCGTCAGCCGCCCGCTGACGATAGCGTTCACTGCTCTCCTCGAGGGCGGCCAATTCACCCCTGAGTTGCTCCAACTGCCGCTCTTTATCCGCCAACAGCCGTTCGGACTCGCCACTTGACTCAAGTCGCAGGCGCAGCTCAGTGAGCTCGTCCTTGAGACGCCCTTCCTCGCTTTCATGCCGTTGCTGCGACTCTTGCAGCTGGCTCTGCAACTCCCGACTCTGCTGTCTGAATCCTTCACCCAGGCTGCGGGTCTGCTCCAGCTTCTGCTGCAGCTCGCCGAGCTCGGATTCGGCACGCTCGAGCGATTCCCGCAGCTGTTCGGCTTGCTGTGACAACGCCTCGTTCGCCTGGGGTTGCGCTGCATCGCCTTGCGCGTGTTCCTTGGCCATCTCCAAGGCCTGTTTCAACAGCTTGATCTCTGTATGGCGCTGTTTGACCTCCTCGTCGTAGGCAACTTGGGCTTCGGCAAGCTCCCGTTTCAAGCGTTCGATCTGATGACGCTGATCATCGACCTGACGTTTGACCTGTCCGGCCGCGTCTTCGGTATCACGGTTGAAGTCGATGACATTATTGACCGTGCTCTCTTGCCCGCTCTCTTCACCCACACCGGCCGCTTGCGCCAGCTCCACCCAGCCCATATCCACCACGAAGACTTCCGCCCCACGCTCGGTGAGCAGATAGGCCGCGGTGGCCGACTGCCCGACCTCGGCGCCATAGACCATGTAGGGGCGGTCCATGGTCAGGCTCGAGGCCTGGAAGCGGAGAGAGAAAAAGGGCAGATTGATGGCCCCAGGCAGGTGACCCGCCTCATACTCCTCCGGGGTGCGCACGTCGAGCCAGAGCGCTCCCCCCTCGACCTCGTCGCAGGCTTGGTCGTAACTGACCGTGCGCGACAGTGGTTGCTTGACCAGCTGAATGAAATCCTGCTTGTTGAGACGCACCAGCACCCCGTCGGTCAACATGGTCACGGTACTGCCGCGGGGTTTGTCGGAGATCAACGCCTCTTCGCCAAAACCCTTGCCGACCCTGAGCTTGGCCAGCTCGACGGGTGCATGGCCCGCTTCCGGAGTTCGGGTGACGCTACAATCGCCCTGGCTGATGAGATAGAAGAAGTCCCCCTCATCGCCCTGGCGGATGATCACATCCCCGGCGCTGACCGTAATCTCCTCCATTCGCATCATCACCCGCTGCAGGTTAGCAGGGGGAATCTGTTGAAACACCGGCGACTGCAACAGCAGGCTCATCCAGTCGCCGCTGGCGGGTTGTTCGATGTCGCTGACCTCGTAGCTGGCACTGTGACTGCGTGCCAGCATATCGCTCAACATGCGGCTGTCGATGCGCACATAGGTCACCACGGTACGCGCCTTGGCCGAGTGTTTGCGGGGCAGCTGATGGGCCAGGGCGAATCGGGCGGTCTGGGTGCCGCTGCTGACCAGGTCCATCTCCTTCTGGCCCGACATCAGGGCGATGGTGCCGTGCAGCAAATAGATATTCTGATGGTCCGTATCCCCCTCGCGGAACAGATACTCGCCCTTCTTGGCCTTTTCCACACTGACACGGCTGAGCAGGACACCGAGCTGCTCTTCAGATAGTGTGTTCAACGGCACCAGATTTTTCAGCAGGGCATCGTCGTTTTTACTGTTGGGCACGGCCATTTTTAATGTTTGCTCAGGAACGGGGATCCTTGAAGGGTCAATCTCACCTATTATTTAACGGCACCCGATGCGAAAGCTGAACGGGAATTTATCCCCGAGGATCGCTAAAGCTTGATCCAAATTGCATTTTATCCCAGAGGGTCGGAAACCATATTAAGATCATGGCCTTGATGCACTGATCAAAATCAATCGAGCGCCTCGACGGCATGATAAAAACATGAAGAAGATCACAGGCATCGTCGCCGCCGGCCATGAGGCAACGGCCCGCGCCGCCCAACTCATGCTGCAGTCGGGCGGTAACGCCTTTGATGCCGTGGTGGCGGCCATGCTCACAGCCTGCGTGGCGGAGCCGGTATTGGCCTCACCGGGTGGGGGCGGCTTTCTGACTGCCTTACCGGCGGGTGAAGACCCGATGGTATACGACTTCTTCGCCCATACCCCGCAGATGAGGCGTCCGCGAGAAGCGATCGACTTCAGGCCTATTGTGGCCGATTTCGGCACCGCTAGCCAGGTTTTCCATATCGGAATGGGAGCCATGGCAACTCCAGGATTCGTGCGGGGACTGTTCGAGATTCACCGCCGACACTGTCGTATGCCCCTCGCGTCGTTGATACAACCGGCACGAACGCTCGCCCGGGAGGGGGTCGAGATCAATCCTTTTCAAGACCTGATCGCGAGGATTGTTGCGCCCATACTCAAGGCCACGCCATCGGCACTCGAACTGCACGCCGCCCCCGACGACCCCACGCGTCTGATCAGCGAAGGCCAACGCCACCGCCTGCCGGCCCTGGCCGATTTTCTTTCGGCCATTGAACGGGAGGGTGAAGCGCTGTTCTACGAGGGTGAAGTGGGGAGGCGACTGATCGAAGACAACCGACAGCTGGGCGGCCATCTGCAACGACAGGACCTCGAGGGCTATCGGGTAGTCCGGCGTAAACCGCTGATTCAACGCTATCGCGATGCACGCCTGATCACCAACCCCCTGCCCGCGCTCGGCGGTCCTCTGATCGCTTTCTCACTGCGCTTGCTGGAGAGTGAGAAGCTGGGTTTGGAAACCGCAGGAGGTCCGCAGCATCTGAGCCATCTGGCCCATGTCATGCGGCTGACGCAGGATCTTCGTGGTGATGCGCGGATCGGTAGCGCTCAGATCCTCTCCTCCGAGGTGGCCGAGCGCTATCGCGCCCGCCTGCGCCAGGGAGGGATATCGCGTCGTGGCACCACTCAAATCAGCATAGCGGACAGCGCCGGCAACCTGGCCAGCATGACGCTTTCCAACGGCGAGGGATGCGGATATGTGATCCCGCAGACCGGCATCATGATGAACAACATGCTGGGGGAGGAGGATCTCAACCCGCAAGGTTTTCACCATTGGCCGGAAGATCATCGCCTGGCTTCCATGATGGCGCCGAGCCTGCTGCTGAGCGATGCCGGCGACGCGGTCGTGACCGGCTCAGGTGGATCGAACCGCATTCGCAGCGCCATTCTGCAAGTGATCTCCAATCTGCTTGATTTTCACATGCCACTGGATGTCGCCGTGTCACAGCCACGCATCCACTACGAAGGGGATCTCCTGAGCCTGGAAGGGGGCATCGCGACGGCTACGGCCGAAGCGCTGCTGTCGGCCTTTCCCAAACAACAGGCATGGGACAGGAAGAGTCTCTTCTTCGGCGGGGCCCACAGCGTACGGCGAGACCACAAGGGTGAATTGCAAGGGGTGGGCGACGAGCGACGCGGCGGCGTATCGCTGGTCGCAGGACCCACTGCATGATGTGCCTCAGCCCCCGAGCAGATCCTGTTTGAGGCCGGATGTCACCGGCGACTCACCCAGCCATATCTTTAACAGGGCACGGTTGAAATCCGGGCCGGGAATCACACCACGCTCTGAGCCGTTGATCACCACCTTGGTACCTTGACCCGGGAGATAGTCGAGCTGTATGCGATCTCCGGAGACCAGGGTCTCGAACATCCCGTTGAACTGGTCGATGCGATCCTGCAGCGACACCAGCGACTCGCGGGAGTGGTTGGCCTCGAACCCGTCGTTCCAGGCCGATATCAGTTTCTCCTTTTCGACCTTGGAATAGAGCATATCCATCTGTACACGGTTGGCCGTGTCCATGGCCAGGATCTCTTGCGCACTGTTCGTTACCGCCGGTAGATAGAGCGAGGCGAGGTAGACACTGAAGAAGAACTTCTTGCGGATACCGGCACCGTTCAGTACCAAAGGATCAGCGCCCCCCTTCAACTCGACACTCTCCGGCAGCTCGACACCAGCCACCTCACGCCCCTCGGCCTGGATGAAAAACAGCGCCAGGATGATGATTGCCAACAGATTACGCATGCTTCGACTCCCTCTGTCTGTTCACTCGTCAATAACCGTAAATCACGCGGGCAAACGGGATGTAGGCACACCCGGGATCGGCACCGAAAGCCGATTCCGGAAGGGCTTTTTCGTGCCGCCTTACGCACAGCAATAACCGTAAGTCTGGGCGAAATTAAGTCATCCGTTCACCAAAACAAAGCCAAGAAAAAGGTTGCCGCCGCGCCGGCAGCAAAGCGTCTGAAATCCATCGCGGATAAGCAGACCAAGACCCAGATCCTGACCACCCTCTCGGAGGAGACCGGTCTCGCCCGCAAAGATGTTGCCGCTGTGTTCTCTTGCATGAGCGATCTGATCACCCGCCATGTTCAGAAACGTGGTTCGGGTGAATTCTCCATCCCCGATTGCGGCATCAAAGTGCGCCGTGTGGTCAAACCCCGCACCAAGGCACGCATGGGTCGCAACCCGGCGACCGGCGAGGAGATCAAGATCCCGGCCAAGCCGGCCAAGACCGTGGTCAAACTGACTGCGCTCAAGGCACTCAAAGACAAGATCGGCTGATCGGTTCGCTGTCACTGCCGCCCATGCGGCAGTGACAGCCTCCCTCAATCCGGCAACGTAATCCTCAAGCGCTCAGGCGACTGTTCGAGCTTGAGGTACTTCAAGAAACTCATCCCCAACAACACCTCCCTGCCCGGCATATCGGGAATGATCACGGCCTGAACGTCATCCATTTCAAAGGGTCCCAGACGCAGTCGATCGATCCGGGTCAACCAGCTCTCGGCCACACCGCTGGCAGTCATACTCTGTGAACGAACCCCCCGATGCAGACCGGCCTTTTCAGCCAGGTCAGCGGGTACCGCTACCCGCGTGGAGCCGGTATCGAGGAGAAAGGTCACGTCGACCCCGTTGATCTCACCGGGCGCGAGGTAGTGCCCTCCCCGATTGGGTTTCAGGATAATCGCCTCGCTTCCCGCCTCATCTGTGACGACATTCAGTGAGCGATTGGGATTAGACTGCGTCTGCAGCCACTTGGAAAACAGCAGGGTGAGCAGGATCAGAAACAGCAACCAGGCGCCGACAATCATCCAGCGCCCGAACCGTCCACTGTTATCCTGCGGGTGGGACGGTCCGGTCATGTTGCTCATCGGTGAACTCCTGTCTGGGGCATCAGTGAAAAACTTAACGGCAGGTCACGAGTCCGACCTTCACCGACACCTTCCACTGCATGTGATCAACCTCTCGGCTGCTGCCGACTACCGCTCATCTGGCGAGTGAAATATTGCCGGTAGTAGGTCAGGGCGCTGCTGCCGTTGGCGGCCACGTCGAACACCTTCCAGCCCGCCTTGCCGCGATAGAAACGAAAATCGAGATTTGCCGGATAGCCGCCGGCCTGCAGGATCGCGACCCGGACCTTGACCTCGTTGTCGCCCACTCTGCGCGGCGGATAGAAGCGGACGTCCTGATTCCGGTAACTGGTCAGACGCTCGGCCAGGGTAGTCAGCAACAACTGCTCGATCGAGCTGGCCAATTCGCGGCGCTGGGCATCGTTCATGCGTCGGTTCATGGGGCCGGCAACCCAGGTCGACATGTAGGCGAAATCGAAATAGGGGGCGATTTCGTTCTGCAGGAAGGCGGCGATGGCCTGCTGGCTGGGCCGCTCCTGCTGACGCATGAATTTCAGTAGCTTGCCCATGCCTTCACGCAATACCTGCCCGGGACCCGGTTGTTCCATCTGCGGTGCCCGCATCTGTGGTTGGGCGTAACCATAGTAGGGTGCGGCCTGCAACGGCGCGATGGCCAGCAGTGCCATAAGGGTAGTGGCGGTAACGATCTTTTTCATAACTCCTCCGGGGTGGTGTGCTACACCGTCTGTGCGGTGATCTTGGGCCTGACAACGCTGGCGCCCGCTTGGGGTCACTCTGAATATGTCAGGAAAAAAATGAAAGGCTACACTGGGGGCAGGTTGCCAATGCGTCCGGGCAAAATCAAGCTCGATAAGAGAAGACTACTGATCCGAAAGTAATTGAATCTCCAAACCCACTTCACGTGGTGATCCGTTTGTAGATGTCTGAGACCTTCAACGGCAGCTTTTCCACTTCGCTGATGACCGTGTAGTTGGCGGCGCCGTACATGTGGGGAAGATACTCCTGTGCCTGCTCGTCGATGGTGATACAGAAGGGGTGGATACCGCTGCGGCGAGCCTCGAACAGGGCCTGGCGTGTGTCCTCGATACCGTATTCGCTGCGATAGTCGTCGTGATAGTCATCCGGCTTGCCGTCCGACAGGGTGATCAGCAGCTTGGTCCGGGCCTCCACTTCACCGAGGCGAAAACTGAGGTGCCTGATCGCCGCCCCCATGCGAGTGTAGTCCCCGGGCTGAATGCCGCTGATTCGAGCCATGACCTCCTCGTCATAAGCCTCGTCGAACTGCTTGATCGGAAACACCTCGCAACGCTTGCGGGTCATGCCGGTGAAGCCGTAGATGGCGTAGCGGTCGCCCAGGGTCTCCAGGGATTCGGCCAGCAACACCAGCGCTTCGCGTTCCGCCTCGTTGACCCAGCCCTGGGTGGAACCGGACATGTCGACCATGAACATCACCGCGATGTTGCGTTCGTCACGGTGCATGCGGGTGAACAGCCGGTCGCTCATTTCCAGCCCCGTATGCACGTCCGCCCAGGTTTCGACGAAGGCATCGATATCGACACCGTCACCGTAGACCTGGCGTTTGAGCAGCCGGTCTTCATCACGCAGCGCCTCGAAACTCTTGCGCAGATTTCCCAGCAGACGGCGATACTTGGTGATAACGCGATCGGCAAAGCCATCATGCACCGGTTTCACGCTCATTTCGCGCATCACGCACCAATTCTTGCGATAGTGCTTGCGGCGGTAGTCCCACTCGTTATAGAGGTAGGCGCCATCTTCGTGATAGGCCCCGCTCCAGACCTCTTCCGGATCCATCAACTTGTCTTCATACTCCTTGAGGTCGTATTCGCCGGGCCCCGCTGGCACCAGGTACTCATCCGGGATCTCGCCGAGATCCTGCATGATCGAGGTCAGCGTCCCCTTGACGCTGTCGGGCAACGGCATCGATTTACCGT
The DNA here is from genome assembly GCA_037384425.1 of Candidatus Thiodiazotropha sp. Lineage (GTDB taxonomy): Bacteria > Pseudomonadota > Gammaproteobacteria > Chromatiales > Chromatiaceae > Thiodiazotropha. Next base: position 40,539 of record JARROA010000029.1, read on the forward strand.
TCATGAGCAGCTCGACCTGCATCTCGTCCTGCATGGGGATCTGTTTTTTCCGCACCCGGAAACGCCCAGCCTGTCGCTCCTGCGCTTCGCTTCCCTCGTTCAGCTCATCCTCCAAGGCCTTGAGCGCCACCCGCAGCTGAGCCTTTTCGCGCTCGATACGCCTCGTCATCACCTCCATCGCCAACACCGGCTTCAGCGACCCCTGGTAGCAGCTGGGAGGGGGCGCCGGACGCGACAACATGACGGGCACGCGCGCCAGGCTGTCCATCGCCGTCGCCGTCGACGCACGCAGTTCCGCTGCCTGGTTTTTCCATTCTGCCCAATCATCGGCTTGACCTTGTCTCAACAGCCCTTCCAGTCGCTGCATCTCGCGATACAGTCCTGGCAGCTCACGTTCGAGACAGGCATTGAGCCGCTCCGTTTCCAGGGCATGGTAACAACGCAGTGCCAGATCAGGCGTCGGATGGTCGGCGAGCAGTTCCAGCAGTGCGGCGTGATAGCTACCGAACCGGACCTGCGCCCAGTGATAGGCGACGGCCGTCTTGTAGAGCAGAAAGTTGTCGCGCGGATCAGGCAGATGGGCCATTACCGCCGGCAGGTAGATGGTCTCGGTGTCGGTGAACACATGGTCGCCCTGTGCGAGCTTGAGCTTGCGCCCGGAGAGACCCTGCACGAAAGGCAGCAGGATACCGGCCTGCTCGTCGTAGACCGCGCCGGAGGCACGCTCTCTGCCCTGGCGCACGAACAGATCGATCTGCTGTACCACTTTCAAGGCGGAGTGCAGCCCCTCGCGATCGTAGACGTCCATCGCCTGCAGGACCCAGGCTTCGATCATGGGGTCATCCATCAGCCGCATCGCTTTCTGTGACTGCTCGGCGAACTGGTAGGCGATCTCGATATGGGTGCTGGCGATACGACTCACCCAGTCCAGCACAAAGCGCTGTCTCGATGCCTCGAGGAACCTGAGGCGGGCGATGATCGGCGCTGTGTTGCGAAAACTGAACTCCACCTCCAGCGCATCGTCCAGCCTGTGCCGGATCTCCTCCTCATCCAGTCGCGATTGCAAGACGGTCAGCTCCTTCAGAACAGGGATGCACTCAATTCATTCACCGCGCTCAGCATGTCCGCATCGTCGCTCAATGCCTGGGCGATGGAGGAGCGACACGCGGCCACCGGCTCGACCCCACTGGCGATCAATTTTGCCGCGTGTACCAGCAAACGGGTCGAAGCCCCTTCGTCGAGACCGCTACCCTTGAGATTGCGGGTCATGTGGGCAAACTTCACCAGGCGTGCGGCAGTCTCTTCGCCGATACCCGCCTCTTTCTCGATGATGCGCTGCTCGAGCGCCGGGTCAGGATAGTCGAACTCCAGGGCCACAAAACGCTGCCGGGTGCTCTGCTTGAGATCCTTGAGCACGCTCTGATAACCCGGATTGAAGGAGATGGCGAGACAGAATTCCGGTGGCGCCTGCAGCAGTTCGCCCACCTTCTCCATCGGCAGCACGCGGCGGTCGTCCGCCAGCGGATGAATCACCACAGTGGTGTCCTTGCGCGCCTCCACCACCTCATCGAGGTAGCAGATGCCGCCGACTCGCACCGCCGCGGCAAGTGGCCCGTCCACCCATATCGTTTCTCCCCCTTTAACCAGAAATCGACCCACCAGATCGGAAGCGGTCAGGTCGTCATGGCAGGAGACCGTAATCAGAGGACGCTTCAATCGCCAGGCCATATGCTCCATGAAGCGGGTCTTGCCGCAACCGGTCGGTCCTTTCAACAACACCGGCAATTGATTGCGATAGGCCGCTTCGAAGACGGCGACTTCATCCCCCACGGGCTCGTAGTAGGGCTCATCTTCGATGTAATAGGCTTCGGGTTTGAGTATTTTGGCTTGCAACGATGACTCCTCCGGCAAACCGCATATCGACAGCAGCAACCCTTAATCCCACGTTAAGGCAGCAGAATTGTAGTAATCGACATGTAGGTTTTTCATTCCTAAACAAGGCCTGTCATGCTTAATCACTACCGCCCATCCGGAATGAGACACCTGCGCGCACATATCGATCGATAGGGAAGAGGGATGCCAGGACGATTGAGAGTCCTTTTCATTGAGGATTCAGAAAGCGAGTTTGAGTTTCTGAAGCGGACACTCCGCCGCGGAGGTCTCAACGTGAGCGCGGACCGGGTGACCACCAAAGCGGAACTCGACCTGGCGCTCTCAGAAAAGAGCTGGGACCTGATACTCTCCAATGCCCACCTCAGCGAGATCTCCCCGCAAGAGGCGCTGGAATTACTGGAAGCACGGCAGCTCGACATCCCCTTCATCCTGGTTTCAGACCATATCGGTGAGGAAAAGGTGGTCTCACTGCTGAAAGCCGGGGCCAATGATTTCGTCAACTTCAACAACCTCTCCCGCCTGACACCGGCCATCGAGCGCGAACTCAAGGAGGCCAGACTGCGGCAGGAGGCGGAAGCCACCAAGGAGGCGTTGCATCGAAGCGAAAACCGCTACCGCCAGTTGGTCGACGACTCGCCGATTCCGATCCTGCTGATTCAGAAAAATCACATCGTCTATCTCAACGAATCTTCTCGCCAGGCACTGTCGCTGGACAGACAGTCCAATCTGATCAACCAGCCGGTCAGCAGTCTGTTCACTCCCGAATCAGCCGAATTGGTCTACACCCGTCTCAATTCCCTCGAAAAACGCGTCGGACAACCTTTCGAGGCGACCTTCCGTCGGGCAGACGGCAAGGAGATGCACGTGGAAGTGCTGGCCAGTTCGGTCGAGCACGAAGGCACACCGGCCACTCAGCTGGTCTTCACCGACATCACGCAGCGCAAGGAGTCGGAGGCCAAGCTGCAACAGGCGGTGCAGATCATCGAACACACCATGGAAGGCGTGATAATCACCGACAACGAAGGCCGCATCACCTCCGTCAATCCGGCTTTCTGCGAAATCACCGGCTACAGTGAGGCGGAGATCATCCATCAACATCTCGACACGCTCAAATCGGACCGCCATCCCCAGGAGTTCTCCGAGGAAATCTGGGACAAGATCCGCCAAAGCGGTTCCTGGCGTGGCGAAGTCTGGAACCAGCGCAAGAACGGCGAAGTCTATCCCGCCTGGATGACCGTCAGTAGCGTACGCGACGAGCACGACAGTATCCTGCACTACGTCGCGGTCTTCTCAGACATCACCAGCATCAAACAGTCGCAGACGCAGCTTGAGCATCTGGCCCACCATGACTCGTTGACCAACCTGCCCAACCGACTGCTGTTCGAGGACCGGCTGCAACACGCCATCTCCCAATCGAAGCGCCAGGGCCGCCAGCTGGCGGTGCTGTTTCTCGATCTGGATCGCTTCAAGAACATCAACGACACCCTGGGTCACGCCATGGGAGACGAACTGCTCAAGGAAGTGGCAAAGCGACTGCAACACATACTGCGTGACGGCGATACGGCGGCACGCCTCGGCGGTGACGAATTCACCGTGCTGGTGGAGAACCTGGAAGATCCGAGTCAGGCCGCCGTGGTGGCCGCCAAGATTCAGGAGAGTTTCAAGACCCCCTACCAGATCGCAGGCCGTGAACTGCACATCACCACCAGCATCGGCATCAGCATCTATCCCGAGGATGGACAGACGGTGGCCGACCTGACCAAGAACGCCGACGCCGCCATGTATCAGGCCAAGGAGCAGGGGCGCAACAACTACCGTTACTACACCTCGGAACTGACCCGCACCGCCTTCGAACGGCTGCTGTTGGAGACCGAACTGCGCAGCGCCCTCAACAAAGACCAGCTGCTGCTCTACTACCAGCCCCAGATCTCGCTCAAGAACGGTCAGATGACCGGCGCCGAGGCGGTACTGCGCTGGCACCATCCCAGACTCGGCATCATCCCGCCGGCCCGCTTCATCCCGCTGGCCGAGGAGTCGGGTCTGATCCACGAAATAGGCCTCTGGGTACTGAAGGAGGCCTGCGAACAGACCCGCTATCTGTACAAACAGGGGCTGTTCCAGGGACGCATGGCGATCAACCTCTCGGTCCGTCAGATCATGCAGACCGACCTCATCCTGCGCTTCGAGCAGATCATCGCCGACTCCGACTGCCCGCCCGACATGCTGCAGCTGGAGGTCACCGAGGGCATCTTCATGGGTCAGATGCAGCAATCGGTGCCGGTGCTCGACGTGTTCAAGAAGCTGGGAGTGAGCATCGCCATCGACGACTTCGGCACCGGCTACTCCTCCCTCTCCTACCTCAAGCAGCTGCCGATCGACAAACTGAAGATCGACCGCTCCTTCATCCGCGACCTGCCCAACGACAGCGACGCCATCGCCATCACCCAGGCCATCATCGCCCTGGGCAAGAACCTGGGCCTGCACATCGTGGCCGAGGGGGTCGAGACCCTGGCCCAGCAGGCACTGCTGCAAAAAATGGGCTGTGAGGAGGGTCAGGGCTATCTCTACAGTCCGCCGGTGCCGGCCAATGCCTTCGAGGAGATGCTGCTGGAGGGCAGCCGCACCTTCCGCCACCATTTTTCCAACTACGGCGCGTGACTGAAGCGTTCTGAGTTTTAATGTTGAGTTTTGAGTTGGAGTGCGCCTCTGGCACAACGTGATGTCGTAAACCCAGACACAGTCCCCCCCGTTCAATCAAATCGGGGTTACAAGGCCACATCCCACCTCAAAGCTGCACCTCCCTGCCCCCCTCCCATGAGGTTACAAATCAAATTGAGCGTGAGCGCAGCGAACACCCCAACTTAAAACTCAACACTAAAAACTCAAAACGCCTCTATGCGTGTATAAGCATTGGCTAAAATGCATAACCCCAGTCTATAAACTCATTCGAAAATTCAATGGATTATTCCCAGCTGGGATATAGAAGGCGTACGTGAAGGCGAGTATGGTAACGGGTCCAGAATCTGGGCGTACAAGGCGCCCGTGATCATGAAATAACCAGGCGGGCAAGTCAAGAATTTGCGCGCCGTGGGTTGAGCATTTTATAAAGCCATTCCGCAACGGAGGACATTCCATGACGGAAGTAATCGCAACCAATGAGACTATTCTCGTGGTCGGTGGCGGCATCAGCGGCATGACCGCCGCACTGGAGGCCGCCGAGACGGGAAAGCAGGTCGTTCTGGTTGAAAAGCGCCCCTATGTCGGGGGTCGCGTCACCCAACTCTATAAATACTTCCCCAAACTCTGCTTCCCCACCTGCGGCCTGGAGATCAACCAGCGCCGGGCGAAGATGAACCCCAACCTCCACATCATCACGATGGCAGAGGTTACCGATCTGCAGGGCGAGGCGGGCAACTACACCGCCACGGTCAAGATCAGTCCCCGTTATGTGAATGAAAACTGCACCGGCTGTGGCGACTGCGCCAAGGTGGTCGAGGCTGAATTCGACAACGATTTCGACTACGGCATGGGCAAACGCAAGGGCGCCTACCTGCCCCACCGCATGGCGCACCCGCAGCGTTATGTGCTCGATCCCGCCATCATCGGCACCGACGACGCACAGAAGGCGAAGGAAGCCTGCAAGGTCAACGCCATCGACCTCGACATGCAGGAAGAGACCATCGAATTCAAGGCCGGCGCCGTAATCTGGGCCACCGGCTGGAGACCCTACGATGCCAATAAGATCCAGCCCTACGGCTACGATCGCATCGCCAACGTCATCACCAGCGTCGAGTTCGAGCGCATGGCCGATCCCAACGGCCCCACCGGCGGCAAGCTGGTGCGTCCCTCCGACGGCAAAGAGGTGAAATCGGTCGCTTTCATCCAGTGCGCCGGTTCCCGAGACAAGAACCACCTGCTGCACTGCTCGCGCATCTGCTGCATGGCCTCCCTGAAACAGGCCACCTACCCGGCGGACGAGGTGGATATCTCGATCTACTACATCGACATCCGCGCCATCGACCGCTTCGAGGACTTCTATCAGAAGGTAAAGGCCAAGGAGAACGTCAAGTTCATCAAGTCCAAGGTCGCCTCCATCGTCGAGAACAAGGAGACCGGCAGTCCTGTACTCCACGGTGTCGATACCGAGGGTTACAACCGCTACGCCGACGAGCACGACCTGGTGGTGCTCGCCATCGGCATGGAGCCCAGCGTGGATAAAAACAGCTTTCCGGTCGAGATCGCCATCAACGAGGAGGGCTTCATCGAGCCCGCGCCGGAGAATGGCGGCGTCTTCGCCGCCGGTTGCTCGTCCGACGCGCTGGACGTCAATCGCGCCGTTCAACACGCCACGGGAGCCGCACTGCGCGCCATCCAAGTGGTCAACCGCGTAGCAGCGTCGGAGGGTTAAGACAGTGGCTGACGAAAAGAAATTTGCTGGATATGTCTGCACCGGTTGCGGTCTGGGCGAGCGCCTGGACGCCGGTCAGCTGGAAACCACCGCGACCCGCGACGGCAAGATGCAGAGCTGCAAGCAGCACGAGATGCTCTGCTCCGCCGAAGGCGTGCAGATGATCAAGGACGACATCGCCAACGACGGTGTCACCCATGTCATGATCGCCGCCTGCTCCCGCCGCGCCAAGGTGGAGGCCTTCAACTTCACCGATGTGGCCCTGACCCGCGCCAACCTGCGCGAGGGCGTCATCTGGGTCCGTCCCGACACCGACGAGAACAGTGAGACCACCCAGGAGATGGCGGACGACTACATCCGCATGGCCTGTGCCGAACTGAAGTCGATGAAGAAGCCCACCGCCTCCGGCGAGCAGGCACTGAACAAGAACATCCTGGTGGTCGGTGGCGGTGTCACCGGCATGACCGCCGCCATCGAGGCCTCCGCCGCCGGCTATCCGGTCCACCTGGTGGAGAAGTCGGGCGCCCTGGGCGGCGCTGTGGCCGGTTACTACAAGGTGATCCCAACCCGCTCGCCCTATGCCGAGCCGGCCGAGAACCCGGTGCCGGCGATGGTCAAGCAGATCGAGGAAGACAGCAACATCACCGTCTACCTCAACAGCACCATCGCCAAGACCGATGGTGCTCCCGGCCGTTTCGAGGTGGAGATCGCCACCGAGTCCGGCTCCAGCCAGACCGTCTCCATCGGCGCCATGGTCCAGGCCTCCGGTTGGAAGCCCTATGACGCCAACAACCTGCCCGAGTTCGCCTACGGCAAGACCCCGGACGTGGTCACCAACCACGAGCTCGAGGCCCTGGCCGTGGCCGCCAACGGCGGACCCATCAAGCGCCCCTCTGACGGCAAGGAGGTCAAGTCGGTCTGCTTCATCCAGAATGCCGGCCAGTGCTCCACCAAAGAGGGCCACCTGAGCTACTTCTCCGGTGTCACCGACCTGGTCTCCATCAAGCAGGCCATGTACTTCAAGGAACTCAACGGCAGCGACTGCGACACTACCATCCTGTTCGACAACCTGCGTACTCCGGGCGCCGGCGGCGAGGACTTCTATCGCGCCGGTCAGAACGCCATGGTGACCTTCTCCAAGGGCATCGCCTCCGAGGTGGTGCCCGGCGACAGCCTGAGCGTCAAGTTCGAGGACAAGATCCTCAACGAGCAGACCGAAATGGCCTGCGACCTGGTGGTGCTTGCCACCGGCATGGTCGCCAACTCCGGTCCCGATCCCTACGCCCAGCTGATGGTGGACGAGGCCGAGGACGAAGAGACCAAGGCCAAGGCCCAGGCGGCGCTGGAGAACGCACCGCCCTCGATCCTCAACCTGCAGTACCGTCAGGGCACCGACCTGCCGCACCTGAAGAACGGGTTCACCGACTCCCACTTCATCTGCTTCCCCTACGAGAGCCGCCGTACCGGCATCTACGCCGCCGGCCCCCTGCGCCGTCCCATGGACATGCAGCAGGCCCGCGACGACGCCACCGGCGCCGCCCTCAAGGCGATCCAGGCAGCGGAGAACGCGGCCCTCGGCCGTGCCGCCCATCCCCGCTCCGGCGACCTCTCCTTCCCCAGCTTCCGCAAGGAGGGCTGCACCCAGTGCAAGCGCTGTACGGTGGAGTGCCCCTTCGGCGCCATCAACGAGGACGCCGAAGGCTACCCCATGTACAACGAGTCCCGCTGCCGTCGCTGCGGTACCTGCATGGGCGCCTGCCCGGTGCGCGTCATCTCCTTCGAGAACTACTCGGTTGAGACCGTGAACCAGCAGATCAAAAACTGCGACATGCCGGACGAGTTCGACGAGAAGCCGCGCATCCTGGTGCTGGCCTGCGAGAACGACGCCTATCCGGCCCTCGACCAGGCCGCCCAGGCCGGCGTCGAGATCAACCCCTGGGCCCGCGTGGTGCCGGTGCGCTGTCTCGGCTCGGTGAGCCTCTCCTGGGTCACCGATGCGCTGAACAGCGGCTACGACGGCATCGTCATGATGGGCTGCCGTCGCGACGACGACTACCAGTGCCACTTCGTACGCGGATCGGCCATGGCCGCCGAGCGTATGAGCAAGGTGGGCGACACCCTCGACTCGTTGAACCTGGAGCCCGAGCGGGTCCAGCTCTACGAAGTTGCGATTACCGACGTGGAGCGCGCACCCAAGCTGATCAACGACATGGCGGAGACCGTGGAGAAGATCGGCATGAGCCCGTTCAAGTTCTGAGGGGATAGACAATGAGTGAACTGAATACCGCAATGATCGAAAAGTATCGCAGCAACTTCCTGAAGGAGGTTGAGGCGAATGTGGAGGAGGGCGAATGGGTCAAGATGTGCATGCAGTGTGGCGTGTGCTCCGGCTCCTGCCCGCTCGGTAAACACTGGGAGCACCCGCCGCAGGAGATCTTCATGATGATCCGCGCCGGCAAGCGTGAGGCGGTGCTGAGCTCCGACTCCATGTGGATGTGCACCTCCTGCTACAACTGCATCGCACGCTGCCCCCGCGGCCTGCCGATCACCCACATCATGCACGGCCTGGCGGTCTACTCGAAGCGCCTAGGCCTGGTGCCGCAGAAGCAGCCCACCGCCGAGTTCTCGCAGATCTTCTGGGACAACCTGATGAAGAAGGGCCGCGTCAACGAGCTCAAGCTGGGGCTCTCCATGTACTTCAAGGACGGCTTCGGCCAGGGCATCAAGAATGCCATGGCCAACCAGAAGCTGGGCCAGAACATGATGAAGGCCAAGCGCATGAACGCGATGGAGTTCTTCGGCGGCCACAGCGTCAAGGATCTCTCCGGCTTCCACAAGATGGTGAAGAAGGCCCAGGAGATCGAAGAAGGCAACATCAAGGACTTCAAGTGAGGAAACACCGACATGGCTAAGATAGAACTCTCATTCTACCCGGGCTGCTCCTCACAGAAGGGCGCCACCTCGTCCAACTACCTGGTCTCGGCGCAGACCATGTGCGAGGAGCTTGACATCCAGCTCAACGAGATCCCCGACTGGAACTGCTGCGGCGCCTCCATCGGCTATGGCGGCGGTGGCGAGTTGCCCCGTCTAGCGCTGTCCGCGCGCAACATCGCCCTGTCCGAGGAACACAACCCCGGCCAGAAGATCGTCGCCACCTGTGCCGCCTGCTGGCTCTCCACCCGTGAGGCCAAGGAGCGTCTGCACGACGACGAGCAGATGTTCAAGGACGCCAACACGGCGCTCTCCGAGGCGGGCCTGAAATACAAGGGTGAAGCCGACGTCCGCCACATGGTGGAAGTGCTGGTGCAGGACATCGGTTTCGACACCATCAAGTCGAAGGTAAAGAAACCCCTCGAGGGCCTCAAGATCGCCGGCTACGTGGGTTGTCAGACCAACCGCCCCTTCGGCATCGCCGGCGAGTCGTTCGAAAACCCCAAGTACCTCGACAACATCGTCGAAGCCGTGGGCGCCGAATCGATTCCGACCTACGAGAAGAAGGTGCAGTGCTGCGGTGGCGCCCTGGCCTTCTCCGAGCCGGAGAAGTCCCAGGAGATGATCAAAGGCATCATCGAGGCGGCCTACGACAACGGCGCCGATATGATCGTCACCCCCTGCCCCCTGTGCCAGGCCAACGTGGAGATCTACCAGGACAACATCAACGAGACCTACGGAACCAAGTTCAAGATGCCGGTGGTCTACTACTCCACCCTGATGAGCGTGGCCTTCGGTCGCAGCGCTAAGGACGCCGCCCTCGACGGCCAGGTCATCCCGGCCAAGAAACTGGAGGAGATCGCCAACAAATAAGGCAGTCCATCTTCAGCCTTAAAAAGCCCGCGTTTGCGGGCTTTTGTGCCGAACACCGACACCGTGGTTGTAGCAGGGGGGATGTCTATGGCATGTGCAAGGATCTTAAAACATCCAGCCGGTTGGATTTGGATGCGCCTCTTTCTGATCCAGAGACTTCATGCCTTTCACACAGCGGACGATCAACCAGACCACCCAGAACAGCAGCACCAGATAGCCGACCAGGACAAACGACAGCAGGATGCCGATCAACATGTACAACGCACCAATCCAGAAGGTCCTGATCTGGAATGTGTAGTGGCTGCTCAACCACTCCGGCGCATCACCCCGATTGATGTAGGCCATGACGACACCGATGATTCCAGTGACACCGAAGACTATTCCTACCAGATAGAGGATGTAGATGATTTTTGCTGTACCCTCTGTCGCTGCTTTTTCCTTTATCACCGCCTCATTCATCGGCTTTCTCCTTTCACGTTGTAGAATCCCTACTGATTCGGGTAGAGGCTGACCCTCACCCGCTGATTGAGCCCGGCAATTTTGTTCCACTCTCCGGCATACTTCACCTCATAGGCAGCGGGATATGTCACCATAGGATCCGAATAACCGCTGTTGAAGAGAAGTATCTCCACCTCACCGCCACTTCTCGCCAATTCCACATTCAAGTAGTTGGCAAATGCAACCGACTGGTCATTGCGCCAGGTTTCGCTGGCTTTGGCCTCAGCGGCGAAAAGACACTGACTGATATCGAGTTCCGGGTTGGCCAATACCAGCCCCCCTGACTCTGTTTTCTTGAGACAGAAGTTTCCATAGTGCGCTCTCAGCTCGACCGTACCCTGAAAGCCGGCCTGTCTGAGCTGTTCCACAAGTTCCGACAGCCAGAGCGCCCGCTGATCGTTGAAAGGCATTTCTCCATATTCGAAACGGGTACCCTGATTGGCCGCCCACTCCAGCAACCCCAGCGGCAGCGCGGCGGCTCCCTGGTCTGTCATTCCCTCGGCACCTCCCTGAATCATCTGCTCACTCAGCAAAGTGAGTTTCTCGCCCTGTAATGCCAGCTGATCAGTGACCCCATCCCTCCAGTCTTTATCCGCCATGCCGAGGTTGTTGCCGGTCGAACTGTTGAAGAGATAGAACAGGGCCACCAGTACGACAAAGGTCACCAGTATGTTCAACCATGACCCCATCTGCATGCGTCGCATCTGCTGCGCGGTCTCATCCAGGTGCCCCTCGAGCTCAAACAGCTCCGCATGCAATTCGGAGAAGTGCTTGTCCAGTCGCTCCTGCAGACGCTCTTCGCTCTGAGCGATTTCACGTCGCATCGATCGCTTGAGGGCATCACTCCCTGGCAGGCTGTCCTGATACCCCTCGAGTGGAAGGCTGACCGTCTCGATCTCTCCTCCCTTGGGAACCTCGCTACCATGAATGGGGTGGACATTGTCAGGTCGCCTTACACGCACCACATCACTCAGATCCTCGTCGCGGAAGCCATGAACCAGCGACTCCTGATCCGGCATCAGGTGCAGTGAGTGAAGCACGTCTTCGAGGTCTTGCGGCTCGAGCTGTTTCGGCAGCACACCGACGGCCCCCAGCGCCCTTGCCTGGCTCAATGCCAATCCGCCCGCTTTGGAGGTGTACATCATGACGGGTATCACCGCCATGTTGGGATTCGATTTGATGACCTTGAGGGCCTGAAAGCCATCCATGCCCGGCATCTCATAGTCCATGAAGATGGCATCCGGGGCCTCTTCGAAGAGATAGTCGATAGCCGCGGCCGCCGACTCGCGAGTATCGACCAGGATGCCGTACTTTTTCAGTTTGCTCGAAAGTACCTGGCGGGCGGTTTTCGAATCATCGACAATAAGTGCGCGTTTAGCCATGCTGTCTCCAGTGCCCCTGCAACGCCAGTTTCCCTACGCTTTGCGTGTATGCAACGTTGGAGTGAATCCATAAGATATGGATACAACACTATAAACGACTCAAACGCTTAGAGGAACTCGATTCATGGTAGCGCTGACCCAAGAAAAGTGTGAAGCCTGTCGCGCTGATGCGCCCAAAGTGAGCGATGAGGAGCTTGCGGAGCTGATTCGCGCCATCCCGGACTGGAATATCGAGGTGCGCGACGGCATCATGCAGCTGGAAAAGACCTTCAGCTTCAAGAGCTTCAAAGACGCCCTCGCTTTCACCAACAGAGTCGGGGAACTGGCGGAGACCGAGGGCCATCACCCTGCCCTGCTGACCGAGTGGGGCAAGACCACCGTGACTTGGTGGTCGCACAAGATCAAAGGCCTGCACCGCAACGACTTCATCATGTCGGCAAAGACCGACCAGATCTATAGCCAAGGGAGATAACAGCGGCAATCGCGCCGACCATTCCACATCACCCGGCCCCTTCCTTCACCGGAATGGTGACATCGCCGAAAAGCACCTGCTTGAGCAGACGGGTGCCGAACTGCATGAGCGCTAGATCCTCCTTCTCGACCGTCTCATAAAAGCTGTCGTCCATGTCGTAGGAGGCCTTGAAGGAGTCACTGAGCACGAAGCGGCGCAGCCGGTCCACGTCGTAGGAGCACATGAAGAAGAACTGCAGGCTGGTATCCGAGGGACGTCCAATAGCCGGGCCCGCCGACTTTTTCTTCAGCATCAACTGCAGCCACTCCCGGTTGATCTGGTCGTAGATCTCGACGCCCTGCTCCTTGCGGTAGTCGTCCACAGCGATCTCACGATCCTCCTCGTGGCCCTTGCAGTGGTCCTCACGGATGAGGAAGTAACGGGCCTCGTCCTCGCTGGAGCCGGCTTCGCGCATGGCCATGTGGCCGACCGGGTAGTAGCGGCAGGCGGTGGGACGGTCCTGGTAGACACTGCACCCCTCATCGGTGACGAAGCTGCAGGCACCTTCGTCATCGGTCCGCAGCTTGATGCCGGGAAGTCCGTCCTTGTCCATCTCGAAGGGTACCGTGTGATTTTTCAGAAACTCGGTGGCGCTGATACCGAGATTGTCTTTCAGACGCAGGATATCGTACGGGGTCAACTGGATGTCGGCATGCTTGCAGCAGGCATTGAAGCAGGAGATGCCCTTGTGACAGTTGAATTTTAGCTTGGCACCCGGCTCCATCACCGTGGGCACGAAACTGCTCTTGAAAGGAATATCGAATTTTTCGCTCATCATAGGTCTCCGATAGGCATATCGGCTGTGGGATCTCTCAATCCGCAAAGGAATGTAAACGGTCGTCTCAGGGTCCGCAGTCTGACGATCAGTTCTGGTTAGAGTCTCAACAACAGTTCGCGTTCATTTACAGACTGGGCGCTGGGCCATGTCTGATTTGTCGATCGCTAGAGACAGAAAAGTTTGTATCAAAAACTTGTCGATTCAATTTCCCGACTGGGCGCTGTGCCTTGTCTGATTTGTCGATCTCTCGATACAGAACTTTCGGGGGGCCTCGCGGCCCCCGGACTTCTCAAGCCGCTAGGCCGTCAAGTATTACTTGAACAGCTTGGACTTGTCGACCAGATCCACATGGGCGCGCTTGAAGCACTTGTAGGTCTTGGTCTCCTTGTCGTAGATGGAGTTCACGAAGCACTTCCAGTTCTCTTCATCGACGAAGTTCTTATCCATGCGGTAGTAGAAACCAGGATAACGGGACTCCTCACGGAACTGAATGTGTTTCATGTGAGCTTCGGCAGTCAGGATGCGATGATAGTTCTCCCACGCGCGCAGCAGCTCGTGGAGGTCCTTGGCACGCATCTTGAGCGCGTCTTCCTTCAGCATTTCCAGCTTCTGCTCGGCCAGCTCAAGCATGTGCTCATTGGTGGTGTAGTAGGTAGCAACACCGGCAACATACTCGTCCATGACCTTCTGCAGACGGAACTGCAGCATACGCGGGGTGATGTAGTTGGGGTTCACATCGATCGCGGTGCTGTAGTCCTTGTGCTCGAGGTAGTTACGGACCGGACGGTAGATCTCTTCGATCAGGGCATCCACGTCGGTGTCCAACTCGGGGGTATAGTCCTTGTTGTCCACGACGTATTTGACCATCGCCTTGGCAGCCATACGGCCCTCGGCATGGGAACCGGAAGAGAACTTGTGGCCGGAAGCGCCCACGCCGTCACCGGCGGTGAACAGACCGGACACGGTGGTCATGCCGCGGTAGCCCCAGTTCCAACCCTTCGGCAGGTGCTCGGGAACGCCGGCTTCGGTCTCGTCGGTGGGAGCGCCCACATCGTCGGGACCGGAGGTCCAGATGCCGCAGCAGCCGGAGTGAGAGCCCAGCAGGTAGGGTTCGGTGGGCATCAGCTCGGAGTTCTTCTTCTCCGGCTCGATGTTCTCACCGGCCCAGATACCGCACTGGCCGATACACATATCCAGGAAGTCTTCCCAGGCCTCGGCTTCCAGATGCTTCACCTCACGTGGAGACAGGGTCTCGCGCAGGTTGGCCAGCGCGGTGACGGTGTCCATCCAGATGGGACCGCGACCTTCCTTCATCTCTTTGAGCATCAGGTGGTTACGCAGACAGGAAGCTGGAACGGCAGCCTGACCATAGGGCGGGTAGTCGTTCAGCATGTCGGCGTTTTTCTGCATGTAGACTTCGCCGAAGGCGTTGGTGGCCTTGGACTTGAACAGCAGGAACCATGCACCGACCGGGCCGTAACCGTCTTTGAAACGGGTGGGCACGAAGCGGTTTTCCATCATGGTCAGCTCAGCGCCAGCCTCAGCGGCCATGGCGTAGGTGGAACCGGCATTCCAGACCGGGTACCAGGCACGGCCCTGACCCTCACCCACGGAGCGGGGACGGAAGATGTTCACGCAGCCGCCAGCGGCCAGCAGGATGGCTTTCGCCTTGAACACGTAGAGCTTGTGCTCACGAACGGAGAAACCGACAGCACCGGCGATGCGGTTCTTGTCGTTCTTGTCGTTGACCAGCTTGACGATGAAGATACGCTCCTGGATGTTGTCCATGCCCAGGGCCTTCTTGGCGGCCTCAGCGACGATCCACTTGTAGGACTCGCCGTTGATCATGATCTGCCACTTACCGGAACGCACGGGCTTGCCGCCGTCCTTCAGGGGAGTCATGCCCTTGGAACCGTCGTGACGCTCACCGTTCTCGTCGGTCTTCCAGATCGGCAGACCCCACTCCTCGAACAGGTGCACGGATTCGTCGACGTGACGGCCCAGGTCGTAGGCCAGATCGTCACGGGTGATACCCATCAGGTCGTTGGAGACCATGCGGGCGTAGTCAGCAGGATCCTGCTCGGTACCGATGTAGGTGTTGATGGCGGACAGCCCCTGAGCCACGGCGCCGGAGCGGTCCATGGCGGCCTTGTCGACCAGTTTCACTTTGATGTCGCCACCGGCAGCCTGCACCCAGGGACCGATCTCGTATGCGGCACCACTACAGGCCATACCGCCGCCGATCAGAAGGATGTCGACCTCTTCTTGGATGACTTCCGGATTTCCGAATTCAGCCATGTTAGTTACCTCGAGTTATTTGTATTCCTGAATTATCTGACTGAATCCCGCTTACTTGCGGATCAGCTCACTGGGATCGCCGGAGCGAAAGCCGTTCTGCTCGTTGTGGTTGAAGAAACCGGGCTCGCCGACCTTCGCCATGTCAGCAGCAGGCTTGCCGCCGTAGGGATCGATGGAACCCTCGGGGGTGGTGCGAATGGGGAATTTGAAACGTTTCATGGTGCCGTTGCGGAACTTGATGGTCCACATGATGGAATCGGTACCGCGCAGGGGCTGCACGGAAGCACCCAGGGGCACGATGTCGGCGTAAGGACGCGCTTCGATGGCCTGCTGCGGGCAGATCTTGATGCAGGAGTAGCACTCCCAGCACTGCTCAGGCTCCTGGTTGAATGACTTCATGGCATGACCGGTTTCGGAGCCGTCTTTATCCAGCTTCATCAGGTCATGAGGACAGATGTACATGCAAGCTGTCCTGTCCTGGCCTTTACAGCCATCGCACTTCTCAGTACGCACAAATGTTGGCATGGTGTATTTCTCCTAGGGTTTCACTGCAGTGATTCAGCCGCC
>JARROA010000030.1:0-35863 GCA_037384425.1 Candidatus Thiodiazotropha sp.
ATAAAGATAAATTCGCGCGCTTCCGCACGCCGTTGTCAAAATGGAGCCCAGAAGCAGATTTGAACTGCCGACCTCACCCTTACCAAGGGTGTGCTCTACCAACTGAGCTATCTGGGCAAAATCTTCTTTCCCTTAGCGCTACGGGTCCCTCTTCGCCCCATAACAAAAGGCAGCACCGCAAACACGGCACCACCGTTAACCGACAAACTCCGCGCGGCTTCCATATTGGAGCGGGTGATGGGAATCGAACCCACGTATTCAGCTTGGAAGGCTGAAGTTCTACCATTGAACTACACCCGCGCTGCCAAGCGACGTGTCGCTCACCATTCCGCCATCTGCGATCCATCCCAGGCGCGTGACGCAGCGCCACAGGGTTGAAGACCGCTTTGGGATCACCGGCCAACCAACCGACATCCCGACATCACCTGGTGGAGGGGGAAGGATTACTCCAGGCCTTCGGCCTTCCGCCCTCCGGGCCGTCGCGCTTCGCGCGACGTTCGCAACCGCTCCGCGGTTTCGTCGAACCTCTTTTCGGTTCGCATCCTCCCCCTTTGGAGAGGACGGATAACTCTTCTTGCCCGGCGGTCTGAACGACCTCTTTCCCCGGCATTACTGGTGGAGGGGGGAGGATTCGAACCTCCGAAGGCGGAGCCGTCAGATTTACAGTCTGATCCCTTTGGCCACTCGGGAACCCCTCCTAGCGAGAGCCGGGCATTCTGACGCCTCAACCCTTTAAAGTCAATACAACATTCGGAAGAATTTCAGGTCTAATCCGACTGATTCAAAACCCGACAATCAAGACTCAGCTCAAATATTGCGGCAACAGTCCTTACGCCCTGTCCGAAAGGCTTGCAGCCCAGACCAATTCCCTCTTTACTAGACGCTTCATATCTAACACAGCAACTCAATGAACTGTAAACCCATCTACCCACTGCTCGCCTTGCTTATGCTCCTGCAGGGATGCGCCACCCCAGTCACCACGCCCGCCACAGGGACCGAGTCCGCATCACCCTCGGCAGCGCATCCAGCCTCCGATAACAAAGAGACCGCGAGCGAGGTTACCCCTTCCTTGGTCTTCAACACATTGGCCGGCGAAATCGCCGCCCAGCGAGGTGAGTCAGAGGCAGCTTACGAATATGCCTACCAGGCAGCGCTCGAATCACACAACTCAGCCGCCGCTGAACGGGCCACCGGACTCGGCCTGAGGGCCAATCAACCGGAACAGGCACTACAGGCGGCACAACTCTGGATCAAGATCGAACCCAAATCACTGAAGGCACAACAAATCGCTGCCATTCTCAACATCCGCCAACGCGACCTTACGGCCGCCATCCAGCATCTGCAGGAGGTCGTTTCCATCGCCAATGAACAGGGTCAGGCCGGCTACCTGCAGGCAGCCGCCATAGCGGAGAAAGCCGCCTCGGGCCCTGAGGCCCTGGCCATCATGCAGCAACTGGTCCCTGCGGACAGTGAGGACCCTGACGCCCTCTATGCGCTGGCTTTGACTGCCAGCCAAGCCCAACAGATGGAACTGGCCGGCAACTATGTCGATCGCTCCCTCAAACTGGAACCCCACGCCACAAACGCTCTGGTACTCAAGGCCCACACCCTCATCTCCAGCGGTAAGAAAGAGGAGGGCGTCTCTTTCCTGGCGCGCGCGGTGGCAGAGTCGCCCGACAATCTGCCGCTGAGAAGCGCCTACGCCCGCATCTTGGTCGAGCTCGACCAGGCACAGACGGCACTGGAGCAGTATATCTTCCTGCACGAAAAGGAGCCGGACAATCCCGACACCCTGTATGCACTCGGTATCCTCTCCATGCAGCTCAACCGATTGGATGAGGCCAAGCGCTATCTCAAACAGCTGGTGACGAATCGTCAGCGAAGCAACGAAGCCAGCTTTTATCTTGGGGTCATTGGCGAAGAGGAACAGCAGATCGACCAGGCTCTCGACTGGTACAGCCGGGTGGAAGGGGATCAACAACCCGACGCCCAGGTTCGCATCGCCAAGATTCTCTCCGACCAGGGCGATCTGAACGCCGCCCGCGAGACCCTACAACGATTGCGCGTGGCCCACCCCCACCACCACTTGAGGTTCTACCTGATCGAAGCCGAGTTGTTGCGCGAAAACAGAGAGTACGAGACCGCCAACGAGGTCTACACCAAGGCCCTGGATGAGTTCGAGGATAATACCGAGCTGCTCTACGCCCGCGGTCTCAATGCCGCCGACATGGATCGAGTCGATATCCTGGAGCAGGATCTGCGCAAGATTCTCGCCACCCAGCCGGATCATATCGACGCCCTCAATGCGCTGGGCTACACCCTGGCGGACAAGACCGATCGCCTCGATGAGGCCAAGGCCTATATCGAACGGGCCCTGTCGATGAAGCCGGACAGCCCGGCCATCCTCGACAGCATGGGCTGGGTCGAATTCCGGCTCGGCAACCTGACGGAGGCCCAACGCTATCTCGAACAGGCCGCAAAACTCAGTAACGACCCCGAAATCGCATCCCATCTGGGCGAGGTGCTCTGGACCATGGGGGAAACCGATCGCGCCAAAGCGGTTTGGAATGCGGCCAGCCAGGAAGCACCGGACAATCGCTTCATCCCCGCCGTGAAAAAGCGCCTCGGCGTGACTGACTGAGGCGCATGCGGGAATATTGGCCGGCACCGGCCAAACTCAACCTGATGCTGCGCGTCGTCGGCCGCAGAGCCGACGGCTACCATGAGTTGCAGACGGTTTTCCAGTTCATCGACCGAGAGGACGAACTGAGTTTCGACCTGCGGGGCGACGGCGAGATCCGACTGCTCACCCCCACCAAGGGCATCGAGCCCCGGGACGACCTCTGCTACCGCGCTGCTTGCGCACTACAGCAGGCTGCCGGCTGCCGGCTGGGCGTCGATATCAGCCTGCGCAAAAACCTGCCCATGGGCGGCGGCCTGGGCGGCGGCAGTTCGGATGCGGCGACCACCCTAGTCGCCCTCAATCAACTCTGGGCAACCGGTCTGGAAGCGACTCAGCTGCAGTCCATCGGCCTGCGACTTGGCGCCGACGTGCCGATTTTCATCCATGGCCATGCGGCCTGGGCCGAAGGGGTCGGAGAATGTTTCGAGCCGTTCGAACCCGCCACCGACTGGTACCTCATCCTGGTCCCCGACTGCCATGTCTCGACAGCGGAAATCTTCGCCCAGCCTGATTTGACACGCCACTCCCCCAGGATCAAAATACGCGACTTTCTCAGGGGCGACAGCCGCAATGACTGCCTCCCCGTGGTACGCAGGCGCCACCCGCAGGTTGCCGCCGCATTGGACTGGCTGAACCAGTTCGCCGAACCCCGTCTCACCGGTACCGGCGCCTGTGTCTTCGCCGCCTTTGCCGACGAACAGGCGGCCCGGGAGGCGTACCGGGCACTACCGGCGAATTTCGAAGGTTTTGTTGCGCGGGGCATCAATCGGTCCCCGCTGCTGGAGCGACTCCAGCATGACGAGCATTAATTGGGGCGTCGCCAAGCGGTAAGGCACTGGGTTTTGATCCCAGCATTCGTAGGTTCGAATCCTGCCGCCCCAGCCATTCATTTCTAAATAATGGGGAATCAGATCGTGCCCGCCACTGCCATGATGGTCTTTTCCGGCAACGCCAATCCGGAGCTGACCCGCGAAATCGCCGCCCATCTCAATCTCCCTCTCGGCAAGATGCAGGTCGGCCGCTTCAGCGACGGCGAAGTGATGGCCGAGATTCACGAAAACGTGCGCGGACGAGACGTCTTCATCGTTCAGCCCACCTCGGCGCCGACCAATGAAAACCTGATGGAACTGCTGGTGATGATCGATGCCATGCGCTGGGCCTCGGCCAAACGCATCACCGCGGTGATCCCCTACTTCGGTTACGCCCGCCAAGACCGCCGTCCACGCTCCGCGCGGGTGCCGATCACTGCCCGCCTGGCAGCCAAGATGATCGGTACCGCAGGCGCCGACCGGGTCCTCACCGTCGACCTGCATGCGGATCAGATCCAGGGTTTCTTCGACATCCCAGTGGACAACGTCTACGCCTCACCCATTCTGCTGGGCGATGTCTGGCGTCAGAAACACCCCGACATCGTCGTCGTCTCGCCCGACGTGGGTGGCGTGGTGCGCGCCCGCGCACTGGCCAAGCGCCTCGACGACGCGGAACTGGCCATCATCGACAAGCGCCGGCCACGCCCCAACGAGGCCAAAGTGATGAATATCATCGGCAAGGTCGAGGGCCGCAGCTGCGTCCTGATCGATGATCTGGTCGACACCGCGGGCACCCTCTGTCAGGCGGCCAACGCGCTCAAGGATCATGGCGCCGCCAAAGTGGTGGCCTACTGTACCCATCCGGTGCTCTCCGGTCCGGCGGTCACCAACCTGAGCAACTCCAGGCTCGACGAGCTGGTGGTGACCAACACCATCCCCCTCTCCGAGGAAGCCGCCCAATGCGCCAACATCCGCCAGGTGAGCATTGCTGAGCTGCTGGCGGAGACCATGCGCCGGGTCAGCAACGAAGAGTCGGTGAGCTCCCTGTTCATCGACTGACCCCAGGCGCCCGATACGCGATTGACGCAGCGTCTCGCCACGCTGAGCGCCATTTCACATGGAGACACCCATGACCGACCGTCACGATGAAGAGCTCGACGCCGAAATCAACCGCGCTGCCCTTGAGTACCACGAGCGGCCGCAGCCCGGCAAGATCGCCATCCAGGTCACCAAACCGAACAAGACCCAACGCGACCTGTCTCTGGCCTACACCCCGGGCGTGGCGGAGCCGGTGCGCAAGATCGCCGACCATCCGGAGAGCGCCTACCGCTACACCGCCAAGGGCAACCTGGTGGCGGTGATCACTGACGGCAGCGCGGTGCTGGGCCTCGGCAACGTGGGCCCGCTGGCGGGTAAGCCGGTAATGGAGGGCAAGGGCGTACTGTTCAAACACTTCGCCGACATCGACGTCTTCGATATCGAGGTCAATGCCAAACGCCCCCAGGAGTTCATCGAGACAGTGATGCGCATTGCACCGACCTTCGGCGGTATCAACCTGGAGGATATCGCCGCCCCACACTGTTTTGAGATCGAACAGGCGCTGATCGAGCAGCTCGATATCCCCGTGTTTCACGACGACCAGCACGGCACCGCCATCATCGCGGCAGCCGGTCTTCTCAACGCTCTCGAACTTCAGGGTAAGCGTCTGGACGAGGCCAAGATCACCGTCCTCGGCGCCGGCGCGGCCGGCATCGCCATCGTGCGCCTGCTCACCAGCATGGGCGCCCACCGCAACAACATCTACGTCATCGACCGGGGTGGCATCATCCACACCCAGCGCAAGGACCTGAACCCCTTCAAATGGGCAGTGGCGGCCGATACCAAGAAGCGCACCCTGGCCGACGCCATGCAGGAGTGCGACATCTTCATCGGCGTCTCCGGTCCTAACCTGGTCAGCCGCGAGATGATCGCCAGCATGGCGCCAAAACCGATCGTCTTCGCCCTCTCCAACCCGGTGCCGGAAGTGCGGCCCAAAATGGTCGCCAGCGTACGCGACGACGTCATCATGGCCACCGGGCGCAGCGACTATCCCAATCAGGTCAACAATGTGCTCGGTTTCCCCTACATCTTCCGCGGCGCTCTGGACGTACGCGCCACCAGGATCAACGAGGATATGCAGATCGCCGCGGTGAATGCCCTCAAGGACCTGACCCATGAGCCCGTGCCGGGAGCGGTGCTCGAGGCCTACGACCTTTCTGAACTGGCCTTCGGACCCGACTACATCATCCCCAAACCGCTCGATCCACGACTGCGGGAAACGGTTTCCGCGGCGGTTGCCCGGGCGGCGGTGGAGACTGGTGTGGCCCGGAGTCCCTATCCGGCACACTACCCTCAGCCAACGGACTGACTCAGCCGAAAAGCGCGCCCGCCGGGACTTCGGGCTGGAAAAACCCCCAGGTTCTGTTAGAATCGCGCGTCCGCTGCCCTGCAGTGGACAAGCGCGCCGCTTTGGTCGCGGAGCGGCGCTTCCTTAAACCGAAACACTGAGCACGGGAGATCGTCATGTCTGCCAACTTTGAAATTATTGCCCAGTCCCGGACCGACACGGGGAAAGGTGCGAGCCGCCGCCTGCGTCGTTCCGGTCTGCTGCCGGGCATCGTCTATGGAGCCCATCAGGCCCCCACCATGATCAGCCTGCAACACCATGAGCTGGTCCACGCCCTGGAAAACGAGGCCTTCTACTCCAACCTGTTGACCCTCAAGCTCGACGGCAAGGCCGAAACCGTGGTGCTGAAGGACCTGCAGCGCCATCCGGCCAAGCCCTTCATCATGCATGTCGACTTCCAGCGCGTGCAGGCCGACGAGAAGATCCGCCTGCACGTACCGATTCACTTCGTCAACGAAGAGAGCTGTCCCGGCATCAAGGCCGGCGGCCAGGCCAGCCACGTCATGACCGACGTGGAGATCACCTGCCTGCCCAAGGATCTGCCGGAGTACATCGCGGTCGACATGTCGAAGCTGGAGATGGGCGCCATCCTGCACGCCTCCGAGCTGAGCCTGCCTGCCGGTGTTGAGCTGGCCGCCAGCGATACCGGCGAAGACCCCATCGTGCTCACCATCCATACCACCCACAGAAATGTGGAAGAGGGCGAAGGCGAGGGCGAAGGCGAGGCAGAAGAGCCCGGCGAGGGCGAGAGCTGATCCGCCAACCGAGTTGGGAGGGCAGTCGCCCTCCCCTCCCTTTCGATGCCAGCATCCCCCATCAGACTCATCGTCGGCCTGGGTAATCCGGGCAGCGAGTACGAGGCCACCCGCCATAACGCCGGTTTCTGGTTTATCGAGCGCCTGGCACAGCGCCTCAATCAAAGCTTCAAACTCGAATCGCGTCATCACGGCATGACCTGCCGAGCGCTGCTGCACGGGCATGAATGTCGCCTGCTGAAACCGACCACCTATATGAATCGCAGCGGCCAGGCAGTAGCCAGCCTGGCTAACTATTTCCGTATCGCCCCCGCAGAGATCCTGGTTGCACATGACGAACTCGATCTGGTTCCCGGCGAGGTTCGGCTCAAGACCGGCGGTGGACATGCGGGCCATAACGGACTGCGGGATATCATCAGTGCCCTGGGCAGCCGCGATTTCCACCGCCTCCGCATTGGTATCGATCACCCGGGCCACAGGGGTGATGTGGTCAACTATGTGCTGGGCCGCCCATCCCAGAGCGACCGGCAAGCTATCGAGGAGGCCATCGATCGCAGCCTCGACAGCACCGAGGAGATCATCGCCGGCGAACTGCAGCGGGCCATGAACCGATTGCACACCAAACGCTAACCCCTGACACCCTATCGGCCCGCACCGGGCCTGCCTATCATGTGTGTATTGCACACGAGAAGTGAATAACGCCCACCTGAGTGGCCCTCGGGGCCGAGGTGTGAGATACCCCTTCGCCGCAGAGGGCATCACATCCCCAAGGACGCCACTGGCTATATATTATGAAATGCTTATAATCTAACCATATCACTCAGTTATTGTTACCGGGAGCCCTCACCCAATGCCGTTGCACCACAAACTAATCTGGCTAATGCTTTTGTTGCCCGGCCTTGCGCTGGCGCAACCGAGCGACCCGAAAGCAGTCGAGTTGCTGCACAAGAGCGAAGCCCTGATGCGCTCCGACAAAACTGTGGCCGAGTACCGGGTCGACATCATCAGACCCGACTGGCAACGCACCATGACGTTCCGCAGTTACGACGATATGCGCAACGATCGCTTTCGCATGGAGATACTCTCACCGCGCAAGACCAAGGGCACCATCTTTCTCAAGGTGGACAATACGCTCTCGATGTACCTGCCGAAGCTGGAGCGCCGCATCAACATCTCGCCGGCCATGATGCAGGATCCCTGGATGGGCTCGGATTTCAACAACCAGGACCTGCTGGAAACCGACTCACTGATCGATGACTACTCCCACAAGATCATCAATCGCGAGGGCGATGGTGATCAGGCCGTGATCACCATTGAATCGACACCCTCTCCCGACGCCAAAGTGACCTGGAAAAAACTGATACAGCGGGTCCGCGCCGATGGCATGCCGTTGGAGTTGGAATACCGCTGCGAACGCCGGGCCAACCGGCGTATGGTTTTCGATCAATTCAAGGAGATGGACGGGCGCATGATCCCGACCCGTTGGACCATGACGCCCCTCGACAACGAAGGCAAGAGCACGGTCATCACCCTGACCCTCATCGATTTCGACGCACCTTTCGATGACAGCGTCTTCAGTCCGGAATCCCAGGGCGCCAAATCGGGGCCCTGACCTCGTATTCCATGCCCCACACTCGCCGCCCAATCAACCGCGTCGTCTTGGCGGTAGCGCTGCGAAACCTGCTGGGTAATCTTCCGCGGACGCTGCTCACCGTCGGCGCCATCGCCGTCGGCCTGGCGTCACTGATCTTTCTCTGGAGTTTCAACGACGGCCTCCACCGCAACATGCTGGGCAATTTCCAGAAGGCGATCATCGGCTCGCTGCAGATCCATCACCAAGGTTTCTTCAAACAACCCGAGCTTTCCGGTTACATCCGCCATCCTCAGCGGGTCGCAGACGCCCTGAAAAGCAGTGACATCCAGAACTACAGCCGCCGGCTCGAGTCCTTTGGTCTTGCCGCTTCCGACGACACCACCGAGGGGGTGATGCTGATCGGTGTCGATCCGACCACCGAAAACCGGGTTACTGAGCTATACAAACGCATCGGCATCGGTCGCTTTCTGCAGCCCGACGACAGTTACGCCTTAATCCTGGGCGAGACCACCGCCAACAACCTTCGGGTTAAGCTGGGCGATAATGTGATCATCGTGGGCTATGACCGTTATGGCGTCATGGTCGCCGAATCCTTCACCCTCATCGGTATCATTACCAGCGGTGAGATGGGTCTCGATCGGGGCATGGCCATCACCAGCCTCGATACCCTGCAGGAGATGGTCGACATGCCGGATCAGGTCACCACCTTCGTCATCCGGCTTCCGGAAAGACAGATCGCCAAGGTCAGCGACGAATTGAAAACCCGGCTAGCGGGTGAACAGCTCGAAATCATGCCCTGGTATGTCATGTTCCCGGTCATGAAAGAGTGGGTCACGTTGCACAACGGCTTTCTCTATCTGTTTATCGGCGTGGTCCTGTTTATCGTCCTTGCCGGCGAACTTAACACCCTATTGCTCTCCATGTTGGAGCGTACCCGTGAGTTCGGCGTACTGATGGCCATCGGCACCACTCGAGCGGAGGTGGCGGCATTGCTGGTGACCGAGGCGTTGCTGATCGGTCTGCTCGGTACCTTTGCGGGTTTGCTGCTGGGATTTCTGATCGTCTCCATCACCGGCATTACCGGCATCGACCTCTCGATCCTGCTCGGATCAACCTCGCGCTTCTATGTCGATCCATTGGTCTACCCCCAACTCAACCTGGAGCACTTCGGCGTCACCGTCATCGCCATCCTCGCCGCTTCCGTGGCGGCGGGATTCTATCCGGCCTGGCGCGCCAGTCTGCTGCAGCCGGCGGAGGCCATTCGCAATGGCTAAGACTTCTCACCTCGGCCTGCTGACCTATCTGCTGCTGGCACTGCGCAACCTGCTGCGCAATCGACGTCGCACCACCATCACCCTACTGACCATGGTCTTCGGCATCGCTGTGCTGACGCTGCTCAGCGCACTCAATGACGGCTGGCTCAGTCAAATGAAGACCAACTTCATCCTCAGCTACACCGGCCATGTGCAGATCCATGCCAAGGGTTTCGAAGCTTCACAGAATTTACGCGACAACATCCCTGATCCCGATGTGGTGACCCGGTTGATGCAGAGCTATCCCGAGGTCAGCGGCTGGACGCAGAGAATCCGCACCTCCGGTCTGGCCTCCAACGGCGGCAGTAGCGCGGGTGTCCAGATCATGGCCACCGACTCGGAACAGGAGACCTGGGTGACATCGATGCATGAGCACGTAGTCGAAGGGGAGTGGCTCCGGCCCGGGATGTCGAAGGACCTGTTGCTGG
Organism: Candidatus Thiodiazotropha sp.; assembly: GCA_037384425.1. Lineage (GTDB taxonomy): Bacteria > Pseudomonadota > Gammaproteobacteria > Chromatiales > Chromatiaceae > Thiodiazotropha. The sequence goes on from JARROA010000030.1 coordinate 10,029, forward strand.
GCATCACCATTGCCCAGACCATCGGCGCGCGGATTGGCGATCGCGTCATCCTGATGGCGCAGCGCCCGAGTGGGGAGATGGTCTCCGAGGTGTTTCATCTGCTGGGTGTACTCGAAACCGGTGCCCCTCAGATCGATCGTACGCTGGCGTTGATCCCCCTCAACACCGCGCAAACCTGGCTGCAGATGGGCAAGGCGGTGACCGATATCGTCATCCGTGCCGATCAGCACGACGACACGGATCTGATCGTGCGCCTGTTTCGCCAGCAGTTGTCCGGCAACACCTACGAGATCATGCCCTGGCAGGAACTCGATCCCATGGTCAGGCAATGGCTCGAATTCAGCGATGCCTACGGTTTCGTCATCATTCTCGTAGTGGTCATTCTGGTACTCACCGAGATTCTCAACACCATGCTGATCTCACTCCACGAGAGACAGAAGGAACTCGGCGTCATCGTCGCCATCGGCACCACCCGGTTTCAGATTTTCACCATGCTGCTGTTGGAGGCGGTGACATTGATTCTGATCGGAGCCACCCTCGGTTACCTCGCCGGCAGTCTGTTGGTTTATGCTTTCGCAGAATCGGGTATCGATCTCACAAACTATGCCAATGCCTTTCAGTTCTTCTACATGAACCCGGTAATCTATCCGGAATTGACCCAGAGCTCGGCCATGCGAATTCTCGGCGCAACCCTGGTCGCCGCCTTGCTGGCCGGTATCTATCCCGCCTGGAAGGCCACTCGATTGCGCCTGAGCCAGGCTTTGAGAATACAATAGGTGCAAGGCGGGAACTTCATGGAAAGCATCATAAGAACACGCGATCTGCACAAATGCTACTGGGTGGGCACCATGCCTTTCCCGGCGCTGCACGGTGTCAATCTGGATATAGAACCCGGCGAGTTCGCAGTTCTCGCCGGCCGCTCAGGCTCCGGCAAAAGCACCCTCTTGAACATCATCGGCGCCATCGAATCCGCCGACAGCGGGAACGTCCAGGTCCTCGGCAAGGACATCATGACCATGGACCATGACCAGCGCACCCGCTTCCGGCTCGACAACATCGGCTTCGTATTTCAGGCCTATAACCTGATCAGGGTGCTCAGCGCCCGCGAGAACGTCGCCTACGTCTGTCAGTTACGGGGCAAGAGCCGGCAGGAGAGTCTGGATATCGCCAACCATTGGTTGAAAGAGGTCGAGATCGAACACCTTGGCTATCGACGTCCCGACCAGTTGTCCGGTGGTCAGCAGCAGCGAGTCGCCGTCGCACGCGCCCTGGCCTCAGAACCCAAGCTCATACTGGCCGACGAGCCGACCGCCAACCTCGATACACAGACCGGCCGTAACCTCATACACTTGATGCAGAATCTCAATCAGCGGCTGGGCACCACCTTCCTCATCTCTTCCCACGACCCCGATGTCAAAGAGGCCGCCAGCCGGCTTATCAAGCTTGCCGACGGTCAAATCGTCGACGAATGGGACGCCATTCCGGCACCGCCGATCTCCAATTTCGCTATCTGTCCAATGCAGAACCGGCCGCTGTTCGAGCGTCTGCGTCTCGGCCTCAGGCGCCTACGCTCCGGTCGACGCTGATCCGACACCGACGGCCCGAGCATCAGGCCAAGTCAGTATCTTGCCCTTCGCAAACTTCACCCGCAGGTGTGACGACGACACACAATCGCTTTCGATAACGGCAGAAAAAAGCCGGCGCGAGGCCGGCTTGAATGATCTAACCCGGATCTGATTATCAGGCGTTCTTGTACTCACCAAAGACGAACTTCGGTTTCAGCCAGGCCACCAGCATAGGCAGGATGGTCAACGCGGTCACCACATCGATCAGGAGCGCCTGACTGATATAGATACCGAGTCCCCAGGTGTTGGCCAGATCGGTATTGAGCAGCGGAATGAAACAGCCAAGCAGTACGATCACCGAGATGATCACCGCCGATCCGGTGGTGTTCAGGGTGTTGACCAGTGAAGTCTGCCAATCTCCGCTCGTGCTCTCCATCTCCTCTTTCAACCGCGACATCATGTAGATGCCGTAGTCGATACCCAGGCCCATTGCGATGCTCAGGGCCACCTGCAGATGGAACGCCAGGTTACCCGACCAGTTCTTGATGCTGGTCATGTAGCCGCCGAGTCCATACTGGGCATAGAGGGTGATGAAAAGCAGCACCATCAGAATGGCCGAGACCGTGATGGAGCGGAAGATCAAGGTGGCGATCACGAACACGGCGGCCGCCGTCAGCAACGGACCGGAGAGCCAATTGTCGACCGCTACCTCACGGGTCGCCTCAGTAGCGCCGAGGAAGCCGCCGAGACCGGGCCGCACGTAGTTGGGACCGTCGACGGACAATTCGTTGGTATCGCCGCTGAGATCCGACACCGGCCCTGAGCGAAGACCGAAGTTGACCTGGCTGAACCCGGGATCGTTCTTGTGATCTTCGATGTACTGCTGGATATCCATGGTGACCTGGTGGGCCTCGACAGGATCCACCGTATTGATGAAGCCCATCACTACGCCTTCGTTCCAGTCCTTGCTGACGAAGGAGTCCATGTCGCCCTCCTCGGTCATGATCTCCAGCAGACCATTGAAGAGCTGTACGGTGGCATTACCGTTCCTGTCGTCCTCGGGATCGAGCTCCTTCAGCTTCTTGGTCGTGGGAATGAAGAGGTCCTTGATGTCGGGCTGTTCGCCAGGCTCTGCGGTCAGCAGCATGTTCACCAGTCGGATGTACTGGGCATAGGAACCGGTAAAACCGATGAAGGGGTGGGCACGCATCCACTCCTCCATGGCCTCCATATCGGCCAGTACGGTGGCCTGGTTGAAGACGCCCTGTGGTCCGCAGGGGTCCGGATCCCAGCAGCCCAGCTCCGCCTTGTACTTTGCACACTGGGCGGCCTTCTCATCCGCATCTTCGATATCGTAGATCGTTTCCGGGAAATAGGTCTCGACACAGAGTTCGGTGATCGGCTTTTTACCGCGAATCGGGATCGACACTGAAATCACGCCCGGCATGATTTCGTTCAACCGCGTCATATGCTGGATGGTAATCGACTTCTCCTTGAACGCGGCGCGCGAGTAATTGATACCCTTCTCCACCCCCGGCATGATGTCGAACTCATCCTGTATCCGCGCCACCTCGGGATCACTGCGTCCGGCCTCACCGGCCATCATCGCCGAGACACCACGAGCGATCTCCGTGTAGTAGGTGGACCAGGCGATAATCGCCAGCACGATGACGATGGGTATCGCTCTGCCCGGACCTTTCAACATACCGGAAATGATGCCCCCTACCTTGGTCTCCCAGGCATGCTCGTGCCCTTCCGACACCTCGGAGGCACTGCACGGGAAAGTCATCATCAACAACGGGATCAGGGTGGTGGTGGTAAACAGTAAGGTCAGCATGCCGAACATGCCGAAGTAGGCATAGGCCTTGTAGAAGGAGATATCCACGGTCGCCAGGGTGGCGAAGCCGACCATGTCGGTAATGATCGACAGGGTGGCCGGCACGATGGTGTGGGAGATCGCCACTCTGGCCGCCGACTCGCAGTCACCCGATTTGGCCTGTTCCTGCATGAAGCGTCGCGTGACCTGCACCGAGTGGCCGATACCGATGGCCAGCAGCAACATCGGCGTCAATACCATCATGGTGGTCAGCTTGAAGGCCGAGAAACCCATCAGGCCCAGCGTCAGGGCGATTGTGGCACTGACGCCGATGATGGGGAACAAGGAGCCCCGCCAGTTGCGGAACTCGAACCAGAGGGCGGCGATGACGATGGCAAAGGAGATGACGAAAAGCCACCACTTGTTGACCAGATCGGCCAACATCCAGGCCAGGAAATAGGGTTCGCCCGCTACCAGCGTTTCATAGCGATCGTCCTGCCCATACTCGTCCATCATGGCACGCACCTCGCGCACCCAGGGCAGATAGATGGCCTTCACGTCATCGGTGTAGTCGCCGATGATGTAGAGTGACTTGGCCGTACAGTTCTTCTTGTCCTTATCGGCTAATTCACATTTGTTACCCTGTTCATCCTCGAAACCGATCAGCATCGGACCGATGACGGGGTTGGACTCAATGCCCTCTTTGAGAAAGGCCAACTGCTCGGCCGCCTCTTGCGGGTCCTCACTGATGCCCTCGGTCGGAATCAGGCGCTTGAACACGAGTCCGTTCTCGTCCGCGCCCATGTACTTGATCTTCTTTGCCGCGATATCGATGAAGTTCGACTCTCGCGCCTCGGGCAGATCGATCAGGCGCTTGTGCAACTCCTGCACCTTATTGACGAACCACCCCTGGTAGACATCACCTTCCTTGACGCGCAGGGTGAAGACCATGAGATTTCCCATGCCGAAGTTGTGCTCGGCATAGAGATTGGTCGCCACATAGCGGTTGGTCGGCGGCAACAGGGTGTCGGGATCGTTACGCATGTCCAGATTCTTGATCTGCAATGCGGCGACGACGGTCACCACCAGCAGAATCAGCATCAATGGCCAGCGGAATTTGATGACGAAGTCCGCGTAATTCTGAGCCCAGGCGGGGACGGAATGTTGTTGGGAATCTGAACTGCTCATGGTCGTTGTCCGATATTTTTAGCTACTTCAGTGTAAAAGGCAGGAGCCGGAAAGTATTCCGACTCCTGCCCAGCAACAATCAAACGGATGGATTCATGTTATGGCTTTACTGGAACAGCCACTTCACACCCACTTGAAAGTTAGAGGAGTCTTTGAACTGCCCGAAGGTGGTGTTCTCGTCACCCCAGTAACTGTTCAATTCAGCAGAACCGATAACGGTATCGGAGAAGCTGTACTCAACATCGAAGCGATTCCATTTGCCGCCGCCCTCTTCGTAGATGAAGATGTTGTTCCAGCGATGTTCCTGTGACGCACCGAAAGGCTTGGAGAAGAAGAGTGAATAGAACTCCTTGTTCTCGTAGCCCTGGTTCAGGCCGTTACTCATGCTCAAGGTCGGGAAGTCACCCGTATAGCGAGAACAGTCGATGGTGAACGCAGTGCTCTGAGTAGTACAGCTGTCCTTTTCGTCAATGTAATCCAGATTCATGTATTGAATGAACTGGCCACTGATGAGCAGGTTGGTCGCCACCGTGATATCGGCGCCGAGCACATATTTGAAGTAGTCGGCGTCCTCCATCTTCAGCGAGTTGGTCAGATCACCGATCGCCAGCAGGAACTTATCGATGACCGGTTGCTTGTCACCTCTGTCATAGAGGAACTCGCCCCTCAGCACCAGCGGGATATCCATCATCGACGTGCCGTAGTCAAAGGAGGCACCCAGGCTGTTCACCCGGTGCAGGGACTCGGTGAACCGCAACGTGGGCGCGCCCATTCCCGGGGTGCCCGCCGGGGTCACCGTGCCATAGTAGTTGTTACTGCTGTCATGAACGAGAATGGTGGTGGGATTGCCCAGATCCCAGTTAGCGCGCGCCTGATCTCGGGTCAGGCTTACACTGGTGTCCGGCACGCCGAAAGTACCCGCAACAGGCGTGGTCGGCGCACGCTGCACCGTCAACTCATTGCCGTTGGCATCGACATAGCTGAGATTGATATCCGGATTTGCGCTGTAGTGGTAGAAGTAATTCAGCGACCAGTTGAGACCGGCATCAGTGGTATTCCGGAAGCGGAAACCGGCATTGACGTCACTGTCATCCGGGTAGTCTTTCACCCATTCCGATTGCATGCCGGTCAAACCAGTAGGGGCCGTCGCAGAGGGGCCGGTAAAGGTATTGAAGGTCGCGAAAGTCGCCATCGGCATCAGCTCGAACGCCGATGTGGCATTGGCGGGATCCCAACTCGTAACGGTGGGGTCGGCGCCAGGGAAGCCTATGATAGTCGGCGCCAGAGCCGTGACTGGGATCAGGTTGGTTACGGCGAAGTTGCCATTGGGATCATTGGGTACAGTAAAACCTGTGAAGCCGAACTGGGCAAAATGGTTCAGCAGCGCATAGCCGTAGTAGTTGAACGGATCAGACAGGCTGGGCGCACCCGCACCTGGCGCGATGAAAGGCGTGGCGGTTCCCAGGGCGGTGATATCCCAGGGAGCACTGGCGAAACCGTCCACCGTGAGTCCGGCAAACCCGTTGAGGCCGATCGGGGAGGCAACGCCGCCCAACAGGCCGGCAAAAGCCGCGCCGTTGAAGGTCGCCGCCACGTTACTCAAGGCGGGCGCCACGTTGAAGAAACCGTTGACACCACCCGAAATGGTCTCAACACCTTTCATCATGAAGGGCTGCCCTGATTCGTCTTCAGGTGTCAGACCCGGTATCTTGTTCTCCTCCACCTGGGAGACGATGAACTGGACGTTGCTGCTGTCTCCGATGTTACGCTCCGCGTTGATCATCCAGATCGGAATGCGGGAGTCTTCCATGGAGTTTTGATTCAATTCGCGATAGTCGGTCGGGTTGATGATGTCGAGCAGCTTGATACCATCCGCAGTACCCCAGACTACTTGCTGCTTACCCAGACGCAGGGACCAGTCACCCATGTAGGTGTCGACATACAGCTCTCTCAGATAATCATTCTGGGTGTAGAGCTTATGCCCCTTGTAGTCGTCCGTGGCGCCTTCGGAGTTGTAGATGAGGTTGAGATCGGCATGCCAGCTGCTCTCCTCACCAAAGTAGCCGTTCATGAAAATCCGGGCGGAGTTTTCGAACTTCATCAGATCACCGCTCTCGTGACCCTCCGTGTCGAGCATGGATTTCGCTTCGCCCGTGACTTGACCATCCTTGGTGAAGACGGCGGTTTCGTTCTTCAGATATCCGGATATCTCAACCTCGGCAACGGCCACACTGGGCAACACCAATGCAAGCAGCATCGACTGGTAGATTTTACTGCGTTTGAACATCAAAGATTCCTCCCAGATTCAGCGAGCACCAACCTATTCTGGTTGTGTGAGTTGGCCTCGATGAGGTGTGGTGCCACCACTGGCGGTGGCTGAATGTAAAATTATTTTTCGGGAACGCCCCAATGGGCGTTCCCGCTTATGATCAACGTTTGATTTTTCTCAAGGTGGCCTCGGACCAGAAATCGGGATCCCAGTCCTGGTTGTACTGCACGATCTCTTTCGGAATCACGGCCCAGGTCTCATGCCCGGTATCGAAGGTCTTGCCGTACCAGTAACCCCAGTACTGGGCACGCGGATCGTCAAGACCCAGGCTCTTCCAATCACGATCGATCACCTTGATCTGCTTGTCCCCTTTGAAAAACTCGGTGCGATAGTCGGCGAAGGTCTTGGCATCCACATAGCTGATGCGGTAGTCGTACCACCAGTTATCCCGCTTGGTGGTGCTCTTCAGCTTGTAGACCTCTTTACCTTTGTGTTCACAAGCCGGGTCGGGCGGATTGGGCAGGTATTTGTTCTTGGCCTCTTCCTTGCTGATACCGCCCAGGCAGTCGTTGAAGGTCTCGGTACCGAGCAGCTCGTGGGTTTCGTCCTTAGGTTTGCGCAGGGTCACGTCACCGAAGGTGAAGTCGGTGCCACCCCAGGCATCGTCATGCGCCGGTTCGGCGAAACGGCGGATCTTGCGCAGCGCCGGCAACCAGATGGAGTAGGACTGACTCTTGTTGTCGTCCAGGAAGTCGGTGATCAGCATACCCGTACCCTGCAGCTTGCCTGAGCGGAAGATGGCGATATCCTGACCGTTGGTGGTGCCATCGTTGTAGTCGTTGTTCAGGTAGCGTTCAACGGTAATGGTGGTCGGGGTGCTGTCGGCGGACTTGTTGACAAGAACTGTGATCTTACCGGGTACCGCCCGGTTACTGCGCTTCGGATCTTTATTGGCGTTGGTGATACCGTAGTTTTTCAGCGCGTAGAAGTGGTTTACGAAGTAGACCTGATCCGCGATCTCGTTTGCGCTGGGTTTACCGGAGGGTAGCGGCAAGTCCTTGGGCACACCGGCCATGGCACTGCTGGAAACGACCAAACCTACCGCCGCAGCTGCGGACAAATACTTATGCGCCTGCATGAAAGATCCTCCTCATCGGGGCTTCCCTAGAGTAGGGAAACCACCCATATATTATTGAATTAAGCTTTTCTAATGAGTCACTTACAGTAAGTGCTTTTACATTAATAACAGACACACGGCAAGTTTAGCAATCAGGGTTAACCTTAATCGTCGATAAATCTTTTTATGCCATATTCAGTATTCAATATAGTGCAAAGTCACTTCATCAGTTCAGCCCCTGCATACTGAGACGCAAGCCCGATCAAGGCGAGCACTAAGCCCTGAAATCGAATCCTGAGGAGACGAATAAACTTGAATTTAACTCCTTGATATAACAAAATTTCCGATTACTCCGCCTTGAACACCCTATGCGATGACGATACTGGCCCTGGGACTCAACCACAAAACCGCTCCCGTCGACATCCGGGAGAGGGTGACCTTTGGCCCGGATATCATCGCCGGCGCCCTGCGCAGCCTCAAGGAGCATCCGGCGGTACAGGAGGCGGTCATCCTCTCGACCTGTAACCGCACCGAGGTCTACTGCTGTCTGAACGAGGACGATCATGAACCCCTGGCCGACTGGCTCGGCAAGTTCCACGGCATTGACAGCGACCGACTGGCCCCCTACCTCTACAGCCACTTCGGCGCCGACGCCATTCAGCATCTGCTGCGCGTCTCCTGCGGACTCGACTCACTGGTACTCGGCGAACCCCAGATCCTGGGCCAGGTGAAGACCGCCTTTCAGATCGCCACCGATGCCAGTGCCACCGGCAAGTTGCTGAGCAGACTTTTTCAACACGCCTTCTCCGCCGCCAAGCAGATCCGCACCGATACCGCCATCGGCAACAGCCCGGTCTCGGTCGCCTTCGCCGCCGTCAGCCTGGCGAAACAGATCTTCAGCGACCTCTCCGAGCAGACCGCGCTGCTGATCGGCGCCGGTGAGACTATCGAGCTGGCCGCCCGCCACCTGAGCCAGAACGGCATCGGAAGGGTCATCGTCGCCAACAGGACCGTGGAAAAGGCCCACGCCCTGGCCTCCCAGCTCGACGGCTTCGCCATCGCCCTGACTGAACTCAGCAGCCACCTGGCCGAGGCGGATATCGTCATCTCCTCTACCGCCAGCCCGCTGCCCGTACTCGGCAAAGGCACGGTTGAGAGCGCCCTCAAGGAGCGCCGGCATCGCCCCATCTTCATGGTCGACATCGCGGTACCACGCGACATCGAGCCGGAGGTGGCCGATCTCAGTGACATCTACCTCTATACCGTCGACGACCTGGACGAGGTGATCCAGGAGAATATGCGCTCCCGCGAAGAGGCCGCCGAGCAGGCGGAGGAGATCATCGAACACTATGTGGGAGACTATCTCGGCTGGCTGCGTTCGCTCGATGCGGTGGAGCTGATCCAGGATTTCCGCTCCTACGCCGAACGCCTGCGCGACGAGGTCATCCAAAAGGCGATGCAGCAGCTCAACAAGGGCAAGTCCCCGGAAGAGGTGCTGCAATTCATGGGCCACACCCTGACCAACAAACTCCTGCACACCCCCAGCGCCCAGCTGCGGCAGGCCGGATTCAACGGCCAGATCGAGCTGCTGGAAGCCGCCAACACCCTGTTTCAGCTCAAGAAATTCGACAATAATTCATGAAGCCCTCACTCCGCGGCAAGCTGGAACAGATCGCCGAGCGCTTCGAAGAGATCACCGCCCTCCTCGCCGATCCCGAGATTCAGAGTGATCAGCGGCAATTTCGCGCGCTGTCGCAGGAGTATGCGCAACTGGAACCGGTGGTGGCGGCCTTTCGACGCTACGCCGCCACCGAAGACGATATCGCCTCAGCGCAGGAGCTGCTGTCCGATCCCGAGATGGCACCGCTGGCCCGCGAAGAGCTGGCGGCGGCAGAGTCACTGAAGGCCGAGCTGGAGCCGGAACTGCAGCTGCTGCTGATCCCACCCGACCCTAATGACCAGCGCAACATCTTCCTCGAAATCCGCGCCGGCACTGGTGGCGCCGAGGCGGCGCTTTTCGCCAGCGATCTCTACCGCATGTATCTGCGCTACGCCGAGGCACACCACTGGCAGACCGAGACCATCAGCGAAAGCCCGGGCGAGCACGGCGGCTACAAGGAGGTGGTCTGCCGCATCAGCGGCAACGCGGTCTACTCCCGGCTCAAGTTCGAGTCGGGCACCCACCGAGTGCAGCGGGTGCCGGAGACCGAATCCCAGGGCCGCATCCACACCTCCGCCTGCACGGTCGCCATCCTGCCGGAAGCGGAAGCGGTGGATGAGGTCGAGATCAATCCCAACGAACTGCGCATCGACACCTTCCGAGCCTCTGGCGCGGGCGGCCAGCACGTCAACAAGACCGACTCGGCAGTGCGCATCACCCACCTGTCGAGCGGCATCGTGGTGGAGTGCCAGGACGAACGCTCCCAGCACAAGAACAAGGCCCGTGCCCTGTCGCTACTGCAGGCGAAACTGCTGTCCCAGGCCCAGGAGGCGATCACCAGCGCCCAGGCCAGCTCGCGCAAACTGCAGGTCGGCAGCGGTGATCGCTCCGAACGCGTGCGCACCTACAACTTTCCGCAGAACCGGCTCACAGACCACCGTATCAATCTCACCCTCTACAAGCTGGACGAGATCATACAGGGCGAGCTGGATCAGGTGATCGAGCCCCTGCTGCGCGAACATCAGATCGAAGAGCTGGCGGCCATGGGTGAGGCCTGATCGGCGCGTCTCCCCCAATGACCTCGACGCCAAGCTATCGCCAAGCGCAGCTGGATGCAGCGGAGCGGCTGTCCAGACTTCCCCACGCCACGCCCGAACTGGAAGCGGCGCTGCTACTCTGTCACTTGCTTGGGCAGCCGCGCAGCCACCTCTTCGCCTGGCCGGAAAAGCGGCTGACCACCACCCAGCAGGAGGCCTACCAAGGCCTTATCCAGCGGCGTCTCGCAGGTGAACCCATCGCCCACATCACCGGCGAGCGGGAGTTCTGGTCACTCTCCCTGCAGGTCACCCCCGACACCCTGATCCCCCGCCCCGATACGGAACTGCTGGTGGAAAGGGCCCTGACCCATCTGGCAGCGTTGAAAACACCCCGTATTGCCGACCTCGGCACCGGCAGCGGCGCCATCGCCCTGGCCCTGGCCAGCGAACGACCGGAGGCGCTGATCCATGCCAGCGAGCAGTCTCCCGCCGCTCTCGCCGTGGCGCGCGAGAATGCGCGACAGCACCGGCTCAGCAACGTCGACTTCTTCCTTGGCAGCTGGTGCCAGGCCCTGCCCGCCGGACAGTTCTATGACCTGATCGTCAGCAATCCCCCCTATATCGAAGCGGCCGATCCCCATCTGGATCGAGGCGATCTGCCACGGGAGCCCCGCGACGCCCTGGTTTCCGGCAGCGACGGTTTAGAGGCAATTCGCGAAATTGCGGCAGCCGCCCCGGCCCGTCTCGCGAAAGCGGGCTGGTTGCTGCTGGAGCACGGTTACACTCAGGGCGAGGCGGTACGACAGATCCTGTCGCAGCGGGGTTTCAGTCAGATCGAGACGCTTTCCGACCTGGCCGGCCGACCCAGGTTGACTGAGGGGGTTACAACCTCTGCACCCTAGCCACACCCCGTCTTGATTATTTCCCCACTTTCACTAGGATTGGGAGCTATGGGTGAAACCCCCCACGACTTGGTGAAGCACCGGGACATTCACTTCGTCGAACTCCACCCGGACCCCAACCAGGCTGAGACTGCGGCCCAGCTACTCTCTGAAGTCGAGGGGATAGTTGGCATCGAACAGCGCTCAGCGATACACATTCGCGTCAGCTATCAGCTCATGGCGATCACCCTGGAGCAGATCGAACGCGGTCTCACCACCATGGGCCTGCATATCGACAACCGGCTCCTCTATCGCCTCATGCGAGCGCTCTACTACTACACCGAAGAGACGGAACGGGCTAATCTGGGCTGCTCCAGGACCGACTCCAAATGCACCCGTCAGATCTTCGCCGACCACTATCAGCGTCAAAACCACGCGCTTCGCGACCAGCGCCCGGAGCACTGGCGCAAATATCTCTGACCAGGGCCCGTTATTGATTCTGCAATCCAATGGATGACGAACAGCTGCTGAGATACAGCCGCCAGATCATGCTGCCCGCGATCGGCATCGAGGGGCAGGAACGACTGCGGGACGCCCGGGCGCTGATTATCGGCATGGGAGGGCTCGGCTCCCCCGTCGCCATGTACCTGGCGGCAGCCGGAGTCGGCACCCTGGTGCTGGTCGACTTCGACCATGTCGACCTGACCAATCTGCAACGACAGATCGTCCACACCACCGATCGCATCGGCCAGCCGAAGGTCGATTCCGCCCGCGAATCCCTGCTCGCACTCAATCCCGAGACACGGATTCTGACCATCGACCGGGCGCTGGAGGGCGACGCCCTGTCGCAACAGGTGGCACTGGCCGACGTGGTGATCGAGGGCAGCGACAACTTCGCCACCCGCTTCGCTGTGAATGCCGCCTGCCGCGCAAACCGCACCCCGCTGGTCTCCGGTGCCGCGATCCGCATGGAGGGTCAGGTGAGCGTCTTCAGCGGTCAACCGGGCAGCCCCTGCTACCACTGCCTCTACCCCGGCGAAGGCCAGCTGGATGAAACCTGCTCGGCCAACGGCGTACTGGCACCGGTGGTGGGCGTCATCGGCAGTATTCAGGCCATCGAAGCCATCAAGGTGCTGACCGACGCCGGCGAGCCGCTGGTCGGCCGACTTTTACTCTTCGACGCCCTGCAGATGGAGTGGCGCAGCGTCAAGCTGAAACCCGATCCCGCCTGCCCGGTATGCGGCGGGGATCGATGAACCGATACCGCTTCGCAAATCTCATCTGCCCGCTCGCGATCAGCCTCATCTGCGGAGTCCTGAGTCTACTTCCCGTGAGCTGGCAACAGGTGCTGCAATATCAGCGCGAGGCCATTCTGTCCGGTGAGCTCTGGCGCCTGGTCAGTGGGCACCTGGTACACATGAACGCACCTCACCTGCTCATGAATCTGTTGGGACTCTGGCTCATCTGGCTGCTCTTTTTTAACCGGGAATCATCCGGCATCCTCTGTTTCTATCGCTTACCCGCTGTACTCATCGGTAGCGCGCTGACACTCCTGGCCCTGAATCCTGAAGTAGCCTGGTATCGGGGTCTCTCCGGTATCCTGCACGGTCTGCTGGCACTGGGATTGCTGCGTCAATGCGAAAGCCAACGACTCACTGGCGGCGTGCTGCTGCTGCTCTTCGTAGCAAAAATCGGGTGGGAACAGGCTACCGGGGCGATACCGGGAAGCGAAGCCTGGATTTCAGGTCAGGTGATTGTCGATTCACATCTTTACGGGGCGATCTGGGGCGGCTTAATATGGCTTCTGGATCGCAGCCGCCACCATTTCAAGAATCAAGAGGTCGCCGGGTGAAGAAGCTCCTCCCATCACTACTCTGTTTGCTGTTGTTAACTGCCTGCCAGGAGGGGACCTATGTCGACATGAGCCAAGTCACACCGGAAGAGCAGAGCGCAGTCGAGTCGTTGCTCTGGCTGCAGAAGGCGGATGCCGCCAAAGACGCCCAACTCGGCCTGGAGCGCGGAGACAAGCGGTTGCTGGCGATGGCCACTCGCGGCAGTCATCTGCCAGGGGTTGCCCCTGAACTGGCATCAAAGGCCAAGAGCGTGTGCGGTGTACGCTACCTGCCCGGCTCGACCGACACGGTCATGGGACAGACCCACCTCAAACTGCTACAGGCGGCGGAGGGGTACGCTGCCAACTACAACCGGATCATGATCGAGCACTGCCTGCCCCGCTAGCTGCACCACAGACATCCGGCGGCGGCACTCTGAGCGCCGGCAGGAAAGCATCAAGTTGGTTTCGGCTGGAGGCCGGGCTTGGGTCACAGGATCACGACACCCAGGGGTGACGGCTGATTCAATCCCTGTCCCCACGCAAAAGCCTCGACAATCCTCCGGCAAGCAGCAGCAGGGGCAGCACGAACAGCGCTCCGCCACCGCCACCACCGCCAGTCGAGACACTGCCCCCGCTGACGCTGTGACTGACGAACACGCTGCCGTGCTCCAGCGGTTCGCCATCCAGGCGCTTGCAGTCGCTGGCGATGACGGGACTCGCCGCATTCACCGAGAAGTCGTTGTCGGAGAGGGCGAAGTAGACGTTGTTGTCGCAGCTGAGCATGACTCGGGCGCGGGCGATCTGTGCGCTGGGCAGGGTCACGGAGGCAGAACCGATATTGGGTATACCGCTCGTATCCGCAGGGCCAAGCAAAGTGTCATCCGTCACATCGCAGTAGGTGGTGCCGTCGCTGCTGATGCTCAGTAAGTTGATGGTCACTTCGGGGCAATCCGTCTCGGTATTGTTGGGATCCCAGGTCAGGGTCTGAGTGGTACCGCCTGCAAGGTTGCCGGCATTGTTCAGTACTCCTCCCGTAATCACAAACGGACCTTGTGAAGCGTCTACCGTAACGTTGACGTCATCATCGCCGACCCCCGAATTGCCGTCGCGCACCGTCATGCGGAATCGGAGCGTGCGACTGGTGGTCGGCAGCGTCTCGCCGATATCCGTGACGCCGGAGATCAAGGTGCTCAAACGCGGAAAGTAGCGGGTGGGGGTGCTCTTGGGGACAAAGCTGCGGAACAGGGGATTGTCACGCAGATCCTGCCCGATGGTCGTAACGGTCGTTGCAGTACCGTTGGCGTCCATCTCGTCCCACTGATAGGAGAGGGTGTCGCCATCCGGATCGGCACCGGCGCTCCCCGTCAACACAAAGGGGGTCTGTTGGGGTACGGTCACATCCACACCGGCCGATATGGTCGACGGCAGCGTGTTGCCGGTGGAGACCAGGGTGCCGCAACTCGCACCCACGGCACCGTTGGCAGTGAAGTTTCTGACCTGCTGCATGCTCGCCGCATGGAAGGTGGCATCCGAGTTGTTCTGCAGGTCCTCCCCGCCGCAGATGCCGGCATAGGCCATGATGGTGGATCCGCTGCCGGGTTCCACCGCCGTGGCAGCCGAACGATTGCTGCCGCTGCAGTTGTCGGTGGTGCCGTTGAATGAGTGGGTGGCGCTCAATTGGTGACCGATCTCATGGGCCACGAAATCGATGTCGAAGGGATCGCCCACATCCGGCGTGGGATGCCCGGTATAGCCCATCGCACGCGACGTGGTGCAGGCGGAACCGACCATGGCCAGACCGCCGCCGGAACGTCCGAACAGGTGGCCGATATCGTAGTTGTCCAGGCCCACTTCGTAATCGAGCAAGTCCTGATTTTCCAGCAACATCGTGGCAGGCGAGTTGGGATCCGAGAACGGATCGGTGACCGGATTCAGATAGACGATGACATCGCTGATCTGCAGTTGTACCGCCAGGTCACGCCCGTAGATCTGGTTGACGCGATTGATGGTGGTGATCATGGTATTGACGGCTTGGGTCTGGGTACCGAAATAGCTGCCGTACTCCCCGGTAGCCACCAGTGCCAAGCGATAGACACGTCGGGAATTGGTGAAGAGTGATCGTTGGGCCAGCGGCTGGTCGGGTGATTCCAGGAAGGCCGCATCCCCCAGCTCGTCCAGATGACAGACATGCTGAGCCGATTCATCGGTCGCGGCAGCCGCATAGTCCTGTTTGTAGTAGCTTCGGTAGCTGCCTGACGCGTCGGGATCGATGAACACCGAACCCGACGGGGTCGTCAGCATGGCGTGGAAACCTTCAGGTGTCATATCCAGGCGACCGCTCACCGCAGGGTTGTCGACCCCCTGGACACTGTAGGTGGCCACTTCCGGATAGCGGGCCGCCAGTGCCGGTGACAGAATCGGCGATTCAACGACCTCGACCCGCTGGATCTCTCCACCGGGCATTGGCAATTCAAGCGTGGCGCCTTGCGAAGCACTGCGCTCGAGCGGCGCCATCGACAACGCCTGCCGCAGCATCGGCTCGTTGGCACGCAGCGCCCGATAGTAGGGCGCCTGGTTCGCCAGCCCCCGGGACGCTGCCACCGTCGCCTCGTTCAGATCCTGCCAGATCTGCGCCGAGGCGAATCCGGGCCCGACCGCCAGCACCAACAGACAGAAGCCCCATAGATATCTCTTCACTGCAAACATCAAAACCTACCCCTATCCGTTGCTAACGGCTTGATTGTGAATCCTTTCCTCTGCCAATTACCGTTTGAGTTTGCCGAGCAGTATTTTGTTCACCTCAGCAGGATTGGCCTTGCCCTGGGTCTGTTTCATCACCTGACCGACGAAGAAGCCCAGCAACTTCTCCTTGCCGCCGCGAAACTGCTCGACCTGTTTCGGGTTAGCGGCAATTACCGCGTCGACTATAGCCTCGATGGCGCCACTGTCGGTGATCTGTTTCAGGCCCTTGGCCTCGATCACCTGGTCGGCATCGCCCTCGCCGTTCCAGATCGCTTCGAAGACCTGCTTGGCGATCTTGCCGGAGATGGTGTTGTCGGCGATACGCTGAAGCAGCCCGCCCAGCTGTTCCGGCTTGACTGGAGAGGCCTCCAGTTCCAATCCCGCCTTGTTGAGCGCGCCGGCCAGTTCCACGGTCACCCAGTTGGCCGCCATTTTGGCGTCGGCACCTGTGCCCACCACGGTCTCGTAGTAGTCGGCCAGGGGTCGGCTGAGCGTGAGCTTCTGTGCATCCTCACCGGACAGGCTGTAGTCTGACTCGAAGCGCTGGCGCTTCTGGTCCGGCAACTCCGGCATCCCGGCCCGCGCCGCCTCGAGGCGGGTGGCATCGATCTCCACCGGCAGCAGATCGGGATCGGGGAAGTAACGATAGTCGTTGGCCTCCTCCTTGCTGCGCATGGAGCGGGTCTCGTCCCGGTCGGCGTCATAGAGCCGGGTCTCCTGCACCACCTTGCCGCCGCTCTCCACCAGGTCGATCTGGCGCTCCAGCTCGTAGTTCAGGGCGCGTTCGAGGAAGCGGAAGGAGTTGATGTTCTTCAGCTCGGTCCGGGTACCGAACGCCTCCTGCCCCAAAGGACGGATGGAGAGATTGGCATCGACCCGGAAGGAGCCCTCCTGCATGTTGCCGTCGCAGATGCCGAGATAGACCACCAGCTGATGGATCTTGCGGGCGTAGGCCACCGCTTCCTTGATCGAGCGCATGTCGGGCTCGGAGACGATCTCCAGCAGTGGGGTGCCGGCCCGGTTGAGGTCGATGCCGCTCATGCCGTGGAAGTCCTCGTGCAGCGACTTGCCGGCATCCTCCTCCAGGTGGGCGCGGGTGATGCCGATCACCTTCTGCGAGCCGTCCTCCAGGTCGATGGTCAGCGCGCCCTTGCCGACAATGGGCAGCTCGAACTGGCTGATCTGGTAGCCCTTCGGCAGGTCGGGATAGAAGTAGTTCTTGCGCGCGAAGACGGAGCGCTCTCCGATCTTCGCATCGACCGCCAGACCGAACTTCAGCGCCATGTTCACCGCCACCTCGTTGAGCACCGGCAGCACCCCCGGAAAGCCCAGATCGACGATACAGGCCTGGGTATTCGGCTCAGCGCCATAGGCGATCGAGGCGCCGGAGAAGATCTTCGACTGGGTGGCGAGCTGGGTGTGTATCTCCAGCCCGATAACGGTTTCCCACTGCATAGCTCTACTCTTTAAGAAATCAGTATCCGAGGCTCACTCAAACCCTGCCGGCAGCATACGGTGCCAGTCGGTCTCCTGCTGGAAACGATGCGCCACGTTCAGCAGCTTCGCCTCGGCGAAATAGTTTCCGATGATCTGCAGACCCACCGGCAGACCGTTGACCGGCGCCACCGGCAGCGACATACCCGGCAGACCGGCCAGGTTGGTGGCGATGGTATAGATATCGTTGAGGTACATGGTGACCGGGTCGTCCACCTTCTCGCCCAGGGCGAAGGCGGTGGTCGGCGAGGTCGGGCCCATGATGACGTCGACCTGCTCGAAGGCCTGATGAAAATCGTCCGAGATCAGGTGCCGGGTCTTCTGTGCCTTCAAATAGTAGGCGTCGTAGTAGCCGGCCGAGAGGGCGTAGGTGCCGATCATGATGCGCCGTTTCACCTCCGCCCCGAAACCCTCTCCCCGGGAACGTTTGTAGAGGTCCTCCAGATCCTTCGGCGCCTCACAGCGGTAACCGAAGCGAACGCCATCGAAACGGGAGAGATTGGAGGAGCACTCCGCGGGCGCCACCACGTAATAGGTCGGCACCGCCAGCGCGGTGTTCGGCAGACTGATCTCGACCACTTGGGCGCCGAGGGACTTGTAGACCTCCACCGCCTCCTCGATGGCGCCCGCAACGGCAGCATCGAGACCCTCACCGAAGTACTCCTTCGGCAAGCCTATACGCAGCCCTTCAAGCGAATCATTGAGGCTCGCGCTGTAATCTGGCACCGGTTCATCGGCGCAGGTGGAGTCGCGCTCGTCGAAACCGGCCATCTGTTGCAGCATCAGGGCGGCATCCTCGGCACTGCGGGTCATGGGACCGGCCTGGTCCAGACTAGAGGCGAAGGCGATCATGCCGAAGCGGGAGACCCGGCCGTAGGTCGGTTTGAGACCGGTGATACCGCAGAGCGCCGCCGGCTGCCGGATCGAGCCCCCAGTGTCGGTGCCGGTGGCTGCCGCGGCCAGACGGGCGGCCACCGCCGCCGCCGAGCCGCCGGAGGAGCCGCCAGGCACACGCTCGGTGTCCCACGGGTTACGCACCGGACCGTAGTAGCTGGTCTCGTTGGAGGAGCCCATGGCGAACTCGTCCATGTTGACCTTGCCCAGACTGACCACGCCCGCATCCAGCAGGCGCTGGGTCACCGTGGCATCATAGGGCGAAACGAAGTTGTCCAGCATGCGGGAGCCGCAGCTGGTACGCACGCCGCGGGTGCAGAAGATGTCTTTCTGTACGATCGGGATACCGGTCAGCGGCGTGTCGTCACCCGTCTTCAACGTCTGATCGGCCGCTTCGGCGGTGGCCAGGGCCGACTCAGAAGTCACTGTGATGAAGCTGTTGAGCCGGGTATCCAGCCGTTCGATTCGATCGAGGAAATGGCGGGTCAGTTCGACACTGGAAAACTCGCCGGCACGCAGGCCGGCACCCAGTTCTGCGATGGATTTCGTGTGCATGGATGAATCTTGCCTAATGCGACGACGGAGAGACCGTCAATCGATCACCTTGGGAACCAGATAGAGTCCGGCTTCGACGCTGGGTGCCACAGCCTGATTGTCCGCCCGCCTGTCCGTCTCGGTCACCCGATCCTCACGCAGGCGCTGGGCCATGTGCAGGGGATGGGCCATGGGTTCGACCTCGTTGGTGTCGGCCGACTCGAGCTGCTCCACCAGATTGAGGATATTGGAGAGGTCCTTGGCGTAGTCATCAACCTGAGCTTCATCAATGGCCATCCGGGCCAGATGGGCGATTTTCTCGACATCGGAACGGTCTAGGGACATCCGTCTGATTCCTGCGATTAAAAACCAGCGAAAGTTACCACACTTCGTCGATGCGATACATGCCACCCGAATCCGATACCGATTTCGAAACTATTCAAATTCACTTAAAACGCTCACAATAACGGTGACCTAAGTCAAGAAAATACTTTGAAAACTTGCCAGAAACTTAAGATGGGATAATATTCCCACTATTAGATCACCCGCCAGGGAGATGACGTTCTGCCTGATGACTTCATCGCCATCGGGCCACCATGCGCCATCCCACCCGGCTGTACCATGCCAACGCAGGGAGTCTCTGTGTTCCCGATAATACGAACTGCCAAGCCAGAATTATCAAGGACAGGAATCAGACCCAACCATAGAATCAGCAGTAACCACCCCTCGGATTCATGAGTAAAACCCGTGGATGAGATCAAAAAAGCGCTCAATGCCTCGATTCTCAAGCTGTTGAGGCCCTTGGTGAGGCTGCTGCTACGCAACGGTATCAGTTACGGCGACTTCGCCGATCTGAGTAAATGGGTCTTCATGGATGTGGCCTCCAAGGAGTTCGGGGTACCGGGCCGGAAACAGACGGTGTCACGGGTTTCCGTAATCACCGGCCTTACCCGCAAGGAAGTGAGCCGCCTGCAGAAGATCGAGAAACCGGACGATTCCGCCATCTCACATCAGTACAACCGCGCCGCCCGAGTCATCGCCGGCTGGATGCGCGACAGGCGTTTTCTCGACGACAAGGGTGATCCGGCCCCGCTCCACTTCGACAAAGGCAAGCACAGCTTCAGTGAACTGGTGCGCGAACACAGTGGCGACATCCCCCCGCGGGCGATCCTCGACGAACTCATGCGGGTCGGTACCGTAGCCAAGGATGAGGACAGCAAAATCAATTTGATTACGGATGGTTACGTACCTAGAACCGGCGATATCGGCAAGCTCCACATCCTGGGAACCGATGTCCAGCTGCTGCTGTCCACCATAGACTACAATCTGCAGCAAGGCGGTTTGACACCGCGCTTTCAGCGCAAGGTGTCCTACAACAACCTGCCGGTCGAGGCACTGGCCGACTTCCGCAGTATCAGCGCCGAGAAGTCCCAGGCGCTTTTGATGGAACTCGACCGCATCCTCTCCCAGCAGGACCGGGACATCAATCCGGAAGTCAAGGGAACCGGACGTAAAGAGGCCGGAATCGGAATCTACTACTTCGAAAGGGACGCGAACGAGGACGACCATCAATGAGGCGATGCCTGATCACAGCACTGCTCATCACCCTGAGCGCACTGTTGAGCAGCTGCGGTGGCGGCACCACAATGGCCGAAGGCGGCATCGGCGGCACCGGCATCGCCATGGGCCGGGTGGCGCAGGTCGGTTCGGTCTATGTCAACGGCTATCAGTACAACACCGACGCCGCCAGCTTTATCGTCAATGGCGACTCCGGCAAGACGTTGAATGACATCCATGTCGGGATGGTGGTCCGGGTGACCGGCAGCAAGGACCCCGTCACGGCCACGGGTACCGCCGAGGTCGTCGAATACCGCAGCCTCCTGGCCGGTCCGATCGAATCGGATATCGATCCGATCTCCCTGCACAGAACCATCATGGGCCAGCAGGTCCACATCAATCCCGATACCGTGTTCGAAAACAGTGTTCCGGGCAGCAGCACCACCCTCGACACGCTGAGCATCGCCGACCTGGTCGAGGTCAGCGGCTTCAGTGATGGCGTGAGCGGTGAAATCCTGGCCACACGGATCGAGCTCGTCCGCTCCCTGAGCAGCTACAGAATCTTCGGCCGGGTCGCCCCCATCGACGCCACCAGCTTCTCCATCGGCGGCCTGACCATAGAGCTCAGCGGCCAATCACTGCCCATCGCCGATTCCTTTGTGGAGGTAACGAGTTCGATCCCGCCGGCCGGCGACATACTGATCGCGGAGCAAATCTCGGTCGTCAGCCTCGACGGCACCGTGGCGACAGATGGCGAATCCGTAGGGATCGAGGGCATCATCGCCAGCGGCCTCGATACGGCCACCGACCTGTTTGTGGTCAACGGCCAGACCGTCGACGCCTCGCTCACCGGCTACAGCGGCGACACCACCTCGCTGGCCATCGGGCGCATCGTCGAGGTGGAGGGCATCATGAACGGCAGCGTGCTGCTGGCCGAAACCATCGAACTCGAGGCATCGTCAACAGAGCGGCAAGAGATCGCCGCCGTGCTCGAAGCCAACAGCATCGACACAGCCGCCGGCACGCTGACCCTGATGGGGCAGGTCATTCATACCAACAACTCCACCATCTACGAAAATGACATCGACGAGCATGCCGGCTTTACCCTGGCGGATCTGCAGGCCGGGGACTACCTAGAAGCAAAGGTCTACTACAACAGCGGCGTGCTCACGGCCACCAAGCTGGAGCTCGAAAACCTCCGCTCGAGCTCAACCTATAACGCCATCCTGGAGGGCACCCCCAGCGCTATCGATACAAGCCACATCGAGATACTCAATGTGACGATCGACATCAGCGGCCTGACCGGATATACCTTTGACGGCACTCAACGCATCGAGGTGCGGGGCATCTACGATCCTGGCACACAGACGCTCGACGCCAACGCATGGTCGATCGCGCACGATTGAAGTGCCCAGAATTTCATTCGGGCACACGGGTTCCAGCCGGGCTAGGGCTAAAGATCAGGTAACGGATCGATTCCGAAATTGATCACAATCAGGCGAGATAATGGCAATTCCAAATCCCCTTTCTTGCCCAACTCCTGTACCATTGCTAGATTAACTTCTTTTTTACCGGCACACCTCGGAGACAGCGCGCAGAACCCCAGATAGGAGGCGGTTCGCGAGCGTCCCCCGGTCAGCCCCCTGACACACCAGACAAGACGAAGACTTAAATGCTGTTCCGACGCATACGTGGCTTTTTTTCCAACGACCTCTCCATCGACCTGGGCACCGCCAACACGCTGATCTACGCCCGCGGCCAGGGCATCGTGCTCAACGAACCCTCGGTGGTCGCCATCCGCCAGGACCGGGGCCCGGGCGGCGCCAAGTCGGTGGTCGCCGTAGGCGAGGAGGCCAAGAAGATGCTCGGCCGCACCCCGGCCAACATCACCGCCATCCGCCCCATGAAGGAGGGCGTGATCGCCGACTTCACCGTCACCGAGAAGATGTTGCAGTACTTCATCCACAAGGTACACGAGACCCGTGTTATACGGCCCAGCCCCCGGGTATTGGTCTGTGTGCCCTGCGGTTCTACCCAGGTGGAACGGCGCGCCATCAAGGAGTCGGCCGCCGGCGCCGGCGCGCGCGAGGTCTACCTCATCGAAGAGCCCATGTCGGCCGCCATCGGCGCCGGCCTGCCGGTGGACGAGGCCCGCGGCTCTATGGTGCTGGATATCGGCGGCGGCACCTCCGAGGTGGCCATCATCTCGCTCAACGGCATCGTCTACGCCAACTCGGTGCGGGTCGGCGGCGACCGTTTCGATGACGCCATCGTCAACTATGTGCGCCGCAACTACGGCACCCTGATCGGCGAGGCCACTGCCGAGCGGGTCAAGCATGAGATCGGTTCCGCCTACCCCGGCAACGAGGTGAAGGAGATCGAGGTCAAGGGGCGCAACCTGGCGGAGGGTATTCCGCGCAGCTTCACGCTGAACAGCAACGAAATCCTGGAGGCCCTGCAGGAGCCCCTCTCCGGCATCGTCGGCGCGGTCAAGACCGCACTCGAGCAGACACCGCCGGAACTCGGCGCCGACGTGGCCGAGCGCGGCATCGTGCTGACCGGTGGCGGCGCCCTGCTGAAGGACCTCGACCGTCTGCTGCAGGAGGAGACCGGCTTACCGGTGATCGTGGCCGAGGACCCTCTGACCTGCGTCGCCCGCGGCGGCGGCCGCGCCCTGGAGCTGATCGACGAGCGGGGTGGCGAATTCTTCATGGTCGACTGACAGCCTGCCGGTCCGGACCTGATGCCTGCCCTCCCTGGCAGGCATTCAGTGTCGCCATTGACTGAAACAGGAGTGATTCAACCATCAAACTGATCTTCACAGCGGGTCCCTCCATCACCACCCGGCTGGTGGTTGCCGGCCTGCTCTCCATCTCACTGATGGTGCTGGACCACCGCTACAACACCCTCGAGTCGCTGCGTTCCGCCCTCTCGGTAGTGCTCTATCCGGTGCAGTACCTTGCGAGTCTCCCCGCCTCCCTCGGCGAGTCGGCCAGTGATGCCTTCACCAGCCGCAGCGAATTGGAAGCGGAGCGGGACCGGCTGCATGACGAAAACCTGGAACTGCGCGGTCGTTTGCAGAAGTTCGAGGCCCTGGAGGCGGAGAACATGCGTCTGCGGGGACTGCTCGACTCCTCCTTCAAGGTGGGCGACCGGGTACAGATCGCCGAACTGATCGCGGTGGAGCAGGACCCCTTCCGCCAGGTGGTGCTGATCAACAAAGGCAAGTCATCCGGTCTCTTCGAAGGCCAACCGGTACTGGATGCCAACGCGGTGGTCGGCCAGGTGACCCACATCAACCCGCTCAGCGCCAGTGTACTGCTGATCACCGACGCCACCCATGCGCTGCCGGTTCAGGTGCAGCGCAACGGCCTGCGGACCATCGCCCTGGGCACCGGCCTGATTAATCAGTTGGAGCTGCCCCATCTGCCCAACAACGCCGACATCCGGGTTGGCGACCTCCTCACCACCTCGGGTCTCGGTGGACGTTTTCCTCCCGGTTATCCGGTGGCGCAGGTGGTGGAAGTACGGCGCGAGCCCGGCCGCCCCTTCGCCTCGGTGATTGCCGAGACGTCCGCCCACCTCGACCGCTTGCGGGAGGTCCTGCTGGTCTGGACCCTGCAGCCGACACCCGTGGAACCTGACGCGCCCGTCGATGAGCATCAAACGGAGTCGCCCTCTCCAGACACCGAGGAGCCCAGCGAATGATCGCCGCCGCCCCACCGGGACGTAGTTACGTCATCTACCTGAGCCTGCTGGTCGGCTTTCTGCTGACGATCATGCCGATGCCGGAGTGGGCGCAGAGCTATCGTCCGCAATGGGTGGCGCTGATTCTCATCTACTGGTGCATGGCGCTTCCGGAGCGGGTCGGTGTCGGGGTCGGATTCACCACCGGACTACTGCTCGATGTCCTGTCGGGAACACTCCTGGGACAACATGCACTGGGTCTCTCGGTGATCGCCTTCCTGGCCCTCAAGCTGCACCTCAGGGTACGGGTCATGCCCTTACGCCAACAGGTCTTCAGCATCTTCATCCTGCTCCTGGTGGAGCGCCTGTTGGCGCTCTGGTCCACCGGCGCCGCCGGTTATCCCACCCCCTCGCTCTTGTACTGGGTGACACCGGTCGTGAGTATGCTGCTCTGGCCCTGGACCTACCTCACCCTGCGCAATGTCCGTCGCCGCTTTCACGTGAACTGATGCCTCAACTCTCGATCAAAGACCACCTCTACGAGAGCCAGCTCTTTTTGGGCCGTGCCATCGTCTCCGGTGTCCTGGTCATCCTGTTGCTGCTGGTTCTGGCTGGACGCCTGTTCTATCTGCAGATCGTGGGGCACGACCACTTCATCACCCTGTCGAAGGACAACCGGGTCAAACTGCAACCACTGCCGCCCACCAGGGGCCTCATCTACGATCGCCACGGCCTCACCCTGGCGCAGAACCTGCCCGCCTACAGTCTGGAGATCACCCCGGAGAAGGTCCCCGACCTCGACGCCACCCTGCGCGCACTGAGCGACATCATCGAGATCAGCGACGAGGACATTCAGCGTTTTCGCCGGCTGCTGAAGCAACATCGGCGTTTCGACAGCATCCCGTTGCGCATCCGACTGCAGGACGATGAGGTCTCTCGACTGGCGGTCAATCGCCACCGCTTTCCCGGCGTCGATGTGAAGGCGACGCTGCTCCGCGACTACCCACAAGGCCTGGAAACCGCCCACCTGCTGGGTTACGTGGGACGCATCAATCAGCGCGAACTGGAGTACATCGACCTCTCCAACTACAGCGGCACCAGCTACATCGGCAAGAACGGTGTGGAAAAGAGCTACGAGAGTCTGCTGCACGGCCAAGTTGGACTGCAGCAGGTCGAGGTCAACGCCAAGGGGCGTGTGCTGCGGGTCCTGGAGGACCAACCCCCCACCCCCGGCGACAACCTGCGACTGTTTCTCGATATGGAGCTGCAGAAGATCGCACTCGACGCGCTGGGCGATTTCAACGGCGCCGTGGCCGCCATTGAGATCAAGACCGGCGGCGTCCTGACCCTGGTCAGCAAACCGGGTTTCGATCCCAATCTGTTTGTCGAAGGCATCAGCAATGAAGCCTATCAAGCACTCAAAGACTCGATCGACAACCCGCTGTTCAACCGCGCCATTCGCGGCCAATACCCGCCGGGTTCCACGGTCAAGCCGTTCATCGGCCTGGCCGGACTGGAGTACGGCGTGGTCGGCTACCATCAGGAGACCTACTGCCCCGG
>JARROA010000031.1:0-34581 GCA_037384425.1 Candidatus Thiodiazotropha sp.
CAGATGTACATGCAAGCTGTCCTGTCCTGGCCTTTACAGCCATCGCACTTCTCAGTACGCACAAATGTTGGCATGGTGTATTTCTCCTAGGGTTTCACTGCAGTGATTCAGCCGCCGCGCGTTTGCCGCGACCTTGAAGCACGTCCGGGCACGCCCGGTGTATTTCATTATTTCTTGCCTGTTGTCACGAGGTTGACTGCAGCCGGAAACCGACCGTCTGACCTCCATCGTCCCATCAGACACTCCAGCACGCGCATGCGCATCCCGGAATCAGGGCGACAAACATTAATGGGTTGCGCAACCTTTAGCCAAACAGTTTTTTAATTGGGGCGTATAAATTGCACTTATTGTGCTAGCTCCTTGAAATACCAACCATTTCAGTCAAGTAAGTAACTTACTCATTATGCGAAAAAAATTACCAATTACAGACAAAGGGTCTTTATTCAATCCCTTGATGAACCACTGACAGCCCCCGCTTCATCTATCCCAAGGGAGATAGAACACCGCCATCCACACCTAATAATAGGTTCGCCGCTTCTGGTACCGCACTGGGCAAGCGGGGCTTGCACCTGCGGCACCATGGTTTAAAGTGGCGGCTTTTCGAGACTCGCTTAACATGTCAAGAACCCCACCCGACGCCCTGCTGCTGCTGGCCACCGGCTGCGCCCACTGTCCGGGTGTGCTCGAGGGTCTCAGCCAGTTGCTGAAGCAGGGGCGCATCGGCCGTCTCGAGGCCGTCAACATCGTCGAGCACCCGGAGGCTGCCCAGGCGGTCGGCACCCGCAGCGTACCCTGGACCCGCATCGGCGGCTTCGAACTCGAAGGAGCCCTGACGCCGGCGGAACTGGCCCGCTGGGTGGAGCTGGCCGGCAGCGAGGAGGGCTATGCCGCCTACTACAGCCACCTGCTGGAGACCCGGCGCCCACACAAGGTCCGACAGCTGATCGAACAGCACCCTGAGAGCCTTTCGCAACTCATCGCCCTGCTGACCGACGACAAGACGTCCATGGCCGCCCGCATCGGCGTCGGCGTCGTCATGGAGGAGCTCGAAGGCGATCCGCTGCTGGCCCAGGGGCTGGAGAGTCTGATCGCACTGGCCGGGTCAGAGCAGGCCAATGTACGCGCCGACGCCGCCCACTTTCTTGGCTTGAGCCGCCATCAGGATGCCCTGGCGCCGCTCAGGAAACTGTTGGCCGATGCGCACCCCGATGTCCGTGAGATTGCTGAAGAGGCCCTGCAGTCATTCACCGAGGAGCATGATGGATAGAAAGTCGCAGATACTCACCATGCACGCCGCCTTCATCAACCAGGTGGTCGAACTCGGTCCCCAGCCGGACCGACAGCAGGAGTTCAACCAGCTGCTCAAGCTGGCGCAGGATAACGGCTGGAACGATCTGGTCGCCGCCATTCGCCTGATCATCCTCAAAGGGCGTCGAGATATGGAGGTGCTGAACGGACTCGACGAGGAGGACCGGGTGATCACGGAGGCGATTCTGCGCGGGCTGCAGGACCCCTCCACCCTGCCCGACCCCAATGCCAAACCCGACCCCGCACTTGCCGCGCCCGGCCTCGCTTCCATGATCCATGCCGCCGGCAGCGGTAACGCCCAGGCCTTGCAGATCATCGCCGAGATGGCGGACCAGATGAGCAAGGTCGGCGGCGCCATGGGCCGACTGGCCGCGGTGATCCGCCCCCTCATCAACGGCGAGCGCGATCCCGAAGTCCTCTGCAAACGCATGGACGGCAACACGGAGACCATGGTCCTGAGTATCCTCGACGAGCTCAAGCAGCTCGAGGCGGGTGACGACTGATGGCACGCAAATTCCTGATTCTCGCCGCCATCAGCGGCATGTTGCTGGTGATCCTGGGCGCGTTTGGCGCCCATGCCCTGGAGGCCCGGCTACCCGCGGCCCACCTGGTCTGGTGGCAGAAGGCGGTCAACTATCAGGGGCTGCATACCCTGGCCCTGTTCGGCACCGGACTGCTTGCCCTGCACCATCCCGGACGCGCACTCAACATCGCCGGCTGGCTGTTTCTGGGCGGCATCCTGCTTTTCTCAGGCAGCCTCTACCTGCTCACGCTCACCGGCCTGCGCACACTGGGCATGATCACGCCCCTGGGCGGCACCGCCTTCATCGCCGGCTGGTTCGCCCTGGCATTGGCCGCCTGGCGCCTGCCCCGCTGATGGAGATCGCCGCCTTCACCAACCGGCTGAGCAAGAACCGGCGCCACTGGAGCAAATGGGCGCGTCGCCGAGGCATCGGCTGCTACCGGCTCTACGACCGGGACATCCCCGAGTTTCCCCTGGCCATCGACTGGTACGAGGGCGAGGTCCATGCCCAGGTCTTCGCCCGCAAGGGCCAGGAACCGCTGGACGATGCCGAGGAGACAGCGATCGGCGAGGCGATCCTCCAGGCACTGGAGATCCCCAGCGAGGCCCTGGCCTTCAAGACCCGCCAGCGGCAACGCGGGCTGGCCCAGTATGAGAAGACGGGGCAGCGGGGACGGCCTCGGGTGGTCAGCGAGGGCGGACTGAAATTCGAGGTCGATCTGCACAGCTATCTCGACACCGGTCTCTTTCTTGACCATCGGGAGACCCGCGCCCTGGTGCGCCAGCGCGCCGAGGGCCGACGCATGCTGAACCTCTTCGCCTACACCGGCAGTTTCTCGGTCTACGCCGCCGCGGGCGGCGCGCTGGCCACCACCAGCGTCGATCTCTCCAACACCTACCAGGCCTGGACCCAACGCAACCTGGCGCTCAACGGCTTCAGCGGGGATGCGCATGAGCTGGAACGGGCCGATGTCTTCGAGTACCTGGAGCGGGCGCTGCGGGAGCGCCGTCTGTTCGGCCTCATCGTGCTCGACCCGCCCAGCTTCTCCAATTCGAAAAAGATGCAGGAGATCCTCGACGTGCAGCGAGATCACCGGCGTCTGATCGAGGCCTGCCTCGAACTGCTGACGCCCAACGGCGAGCTCTACTTCTCCACCAACCGGCGCCGCTTCAAGCTCGATGACGCGCTGGATGTCCTGCCCGGGGCGGAGGAGATCACCCGTCAGACGCTGCCCGACGACTTCAAGCGCCACCCGGCTCATCGATGCTGGATCTTTCGTCGCTCCTGAACCTCTCCGGCGGACCGCTCGGACTCTTCATCGGCAGTTTCCTCGCCTCCACCCTGCTGCCGGGCGGCTCCGAGGCGATGCTGCTGTGGGAACTCCAGCAGACCCCGGAGAGCGTCATTCTGCTATGGGGTGTAGCCACCCTCGGCAACACCCTGGGCGGACTCAGCAGCTGGCTCATCGGCTGGTGGTTGGCACGGCGCTTCCCCAACAAAGGACTGCAGGAAGAGAGACAGCGTAAGGCGCTGGAACGGGTCGCCCGCTACGGCAGTCCAGTGCTGCTCCTCTCCTGGCTGCCGGTAATCGGCGACCCGCTCTGCCTGGCCGCCGGTTGGAGCGGGGTGCGGCTGCTGCCGGCGACCTTCTATATCGGTCTCGGCAAAGCCCTGCGCTACGCCGTGCTGGTGGGAGCCTTCAACGCTTCGATCTAGGGCTGGTGGCAGCCGGTTGCCCGGATGCAACGAAGCGTAATCCGGGGATGCACCAGGCTTCACCATCATATTCCCAAGTGATATCAAAACCGGCTATTTGCGCCAGAAGGCCGGGGTTAACAGCACCAGCAGGGTGAAGATCTCCAGCCGTCCCAACAGCATGGCGAAGCATAGGATCCACTTGGGCGTGTCGTTGAGATCGGCATAGTTGGAGCCCACCCCCGCCAAACCCGGCCCCAGGTTGTTCATGCAGGCGGCGACGGCGGAGAAGGAGGTCATCAGGTCGAGCCCGGTGGAGGCCAGGGTCAGGTACATGACGCCGAAGCTGGCCACATAGAGGGCGAAGAAGCCCCACACCGCATCCACCACCCGCCAGGGGATGGTCTTGCCGCCGATGCGGATGGGGATCTCTGCATTCGGATGGATCAGGCGGTTGATCTCCCGCACCCCCTGTTTGATCAGCAACAGGAAACGAATCACCTTGATACCGCCGCCGGTGGAGCCGGCGCAACCGCCGATGAAGCTGGAGAAGAGCAGGAGTATGGAAACGAAACCGGGCCAGAGGGAATAGTCGGCGGTGGTGAAACCGGTGGTGGTGCCGATGGAGACCGCCTGGAACAGGCCGCGGGTGACCGATTCGTCCAGGGTGCCGTAGACCCCCATCAGGTAGAGCGCCGCTGACACCAAAAGAAAGACGATACCCAGTGTCGTGATATAGCCGCGAAACTCCGAGTCTTCCAGGTAGATGCGCAGGCTGCGCCGGCGCACGGCGAGAAAATGGAGTGCGAAGTTGGCCCCGGAGAGCAACATGAAGACCACCGCGATCATCTCGATCAAGCGGCTATCGTAGTAGCCCATGCTCTCGTCGTGGGTCGAAAAGCCGCCGATGGCCACGGTGGAGAAGGCGTGGCCCAAGGCATCGAAAAAGCGCATGCCGCCCAGCCAGTAGGCCAGGGTGCAGCTAACAGTCAGTCCCAGGTAGATGTACCAGAGCGCCTTGGCGGTCTCGGTGATGCGCGGGGTCAGCTTGTTGTCCTTCACCGGTCCCGGGGTCTCCGCCCGGTAGAGCTGCATGCCGCCGATACCCAGCATCGGCAACACCGCCACCGCCAGCACGATGATGCCCATGCCGCCCAACCACTGCAGCTGTTGGCGATAGTAGAGGATCGACATGGGCAGCTCGTCGATGCCGACGATCACCGTGGCGCCGGTGGTGGTGAGGCCCGAGACCGATTCGAACACCGCGTCGGCGATCCCCATGTGGGAGTTCTCCGCCAGCAGGAAGGGCAGCGAGCCGGTCAGGCCGAGCACTGTCCAGAACAGTACTACCACCAGAAAGCCGTCCCGCACCCGCAGGTCCTGCTTACGATGGCGCACCGGCGCCCAGATGCCCAGTCCCAGACCGAAGGTGAGGATGAAGGCGTCGGTGAAACCGATCAGCGCGCCGTCGTCGACCCACATGGAGAGTACCAGCGGCGGCAGCATGGTCAGACTGAAGACCATCAACAGAACACCCAGGATGCGCTGAACCGTATAGAGATGCATGGTGAATCAGTTGCGCCCCGATCCCTCGGGCCTCATAGGAAAGTCACTCCGACCTGGAACAGTTTCTCCACGTCCCGGATGCGCCGCTTGTCGACCAGGAACAGGATCACGTGATCCTCGCTCTCGATCATGGTGTCGTGGTGGGCGATCAGCACCTCGTCGCCGCGCACCACGGCGCCGATGGTGGTGCCCTTGGGCAGCTTGATCTCCTCGATGGCGCGGCCCACCACCTTGGAGGAGGTGCGGTCGCCATGGGCCACCGCCTCGATCGCCTCTGCGGCGCCGCGACGCAGGGAGTGGACCTGCACCACATCGCCCCGGCGCACCCGTGTGAGCAGGGTACCGATGGTCGCCTGCTGGGGTGAGATGGCGATATCGATGGTGCCGCTCTGCACCAGGTCCACATAGGCGGGACGGTTGATCAGCGACATCACACGCTTGGCACCGAGCCGCTTGGCCAGCATGGCCGAGAGAATGTTGGCCTCGTCGTCGTTGGTCACGGCACAGAAGACATCGGTGTTCTCGATGTTCTCCTCCAGCAACAGATCCTCGTCCGCCGAGTCGCCATGCAGCACGATGGCCATGTCGAGCCGCTCGGCAATCTCGCGCGCCCGGCTCGGATTGCGCTCAATCAGTTTGACCCGGTACTTCTGCTCCAGCGCGGAAGCCAGCCTGCGGCCGATGTTGCCCGCGCCGGCGATGATCAGGCGCTTGTAGGGGCTTTCCAGCTTGCGCAGCTCGCTCATGACCGAGCGGATGTTCTCGGCGGCGGCGACGAAAAAGACCTCGTCCTCGGCCTTGATCACGGTATCACCCTTAGGCTGGATCACCTCACCCTCGCGGTAGATGGCCGCCACCCGCGCATCGACGTCCGGCATATGTTCGTAGAGGGTGCTGAGCGCGTGTCCCACCAGCGGTCCGCCATGGTAGGCCTTTACCGCCACCAAACGCACCTTGCCATCGGCGAAATCGAGCACCTGGAGGGCGCCCGGAAATTCGATCAGTTTGAGGATATAGTCGGTGACCAGCTGCTCGGGACTGATCAGGACATCTACCGGAAAGGCCCCCGAATCGAACAGCTGGGGATTATCAAGGTAGCCCTGGGCACGCACCCGGGCGATCTTGGTCGGGGTATGGAACAGGGTGTAGGCCACCTGGCAGGCGACCATGTTGGTCTCGTCACTGTTGGTCACCGCCAGGATCATGTCGGCATCCTCGGCACCGGCGCGCCGCAGCACATCAGGCTGCCCTGCATGTCCCTTCACCGTGCCCAGATCGAGCCGGTTCTGTAGTTCCTGCAGCAGAGCATCGTTCTGATCCACCACGGTAATATCGTTGGCTTCACTGGCCAACGCATTGGCCACCGAGCGGCCGACCTGGCCGGCTCCGAGGATGATTATCTTCATGCTTCAACCAGAGATTGGGAGGAAAAGACCCTGGCGATAATAACTGATAAGCGGGGACGGCGTCAGTACTACTGACTCGCTTCCATGGCGTCGACACTGTAGCGCTCAAACGCTCTGCACGTTCCGAAACGATTCATCACCTGATTACCCACCAAAATCAGCTACCGCGACGGTTGAAAGCCATTGATCAGGCATTGCAGTGTTGTTTGATGATTGTTACCGATTTCCAGTACGTTGTGGTGGGTCTCTGCCGCACCAATCTCAGCTCAATATGGCAGTAACCATTCAAGATTGAGTACATGTTTGATACTGCCACGCCTAGCGTACGCATACGCAGGTCATGGATTTCATAGTTGAGGATGGGGAGTAATCAGGATTCATTCACGCCTTCATCGTGTAGAGTCAGTCGGCACATGTATCTATCAGTCGTTTTATTGTCATAAATATATCATTAGGCATATATATGGCAATGCATATATATTACTTTCATGTACAGCCTAATTCCCGATAATCTGTTTGCCAGCCTCTCGAATGACACCCGTTTACGCTGTCTCATGCTGCTGTTACGGCATGACGAACTCTGTGTTTGCGAGCTGACTCACGCCCTCGCCATTTCCCAGCCCCATGTTTCTCGTCACCTGGCGCTACTCAGGGAGAGCGGCCTTGTGGCTGACCGAAGGGCGGGGCTGTGGGTCTATTACCGGATCAATCCGGAGTTGCCCGCGTGGGTGACGAACGTCTTGCGCGAGATATTTGGCGGTGTTGGGGGGCAGGCGCCGTATGCCGATGATGCCCGGTTATTGGAAGCGATGCCCGAACGGCCCGACGCGCCACGCTGTGCTTGAGGTTGGACAAGGCCTCACAACCGACATATCTGAAAATATCATCAGCCTATTCAACTTAACCAAGGGAATCTGTCACATGACTGACAAGATCTTCAATGTGCTGTTTCTGTGTACCGGTAATTCTGCCCGTAGCGTCTTTGCCGAGTGCATTCTCAACCGCGTCGGCCAGGGTAAATTCCGCGCCTTCAGCGCTGGCAGCCATCCGCGGGGGGAGATCAATCCCTATACCTTTGCCGAACTCCAGAGCCACGATTACGGCATCGAGGGACTGCGCAGCAAGGATTGGAACGAGTACGCCCAACCCGATGCCCCCGTGATGGATTTCGTCTTCACCGTCTGCGATAACGCCGCCGGTGAGGTCTGTCCGGTCTGGCCGGGCCAGCCGATCACAGCTCACTGGGGAGTTGCGGACCCAGCGGGAGAGAGTGGCGAGGAGATCGAGAAAAAACGAGCCTTTGCAAGGGCCTTCCGCGAACTCTACAACCGCATCTCCATCTTTGCCAACCTGCCGTTCGAATCCCTCGATAGACTCCGTCTACAGCAGGAAGTGGACCGGATCGGTCAGGTTGGCCTCGAGGCGATGGAGGGTGAACCGACGTGAGTGCACAATGCGAAGTCACAGGCAAGCGCGCTAGCGGCGCCTCCATGGGATTCTTCGAACGCTATCTAACCCTGTGGGTGGCGTTGTGTATCATCGCCGGCATCGCGCTCGGACATCTGATACCGGGGGTGTTCCAGACGGTGGGCAAACTCGAACTGGCCCAGGTCAACCTGCCGGTCGCCGTGCTGATCTGGCTCATGATCATCCCCATGCTGCTGAAGGTCGATTTCGGCGCGCTGCATCAGGTGGCAGCCCACTGGCGCGGTATTGGTGTCACGCTGTTCATCAACTGGGCGGTGAAGCCATTTTCGATGGCACTGCTCGGCTGGGTCTTCGTGCGCGGACTCTTCGCACCTTATCTGCCGGCGGACCAGCTCGATGCGTACATCGCCGGCCTCATCCTGCTGGCGGCCGCACCCTGTACGGCAATGGTCTTCGTCTGGAGCCGGCTCTCCAACGGCGATGCCAACTTTACCCTGACCCAGGTGGCGCTTAACGACACCATCATGGTCTTCGCCTTCGCGCCGATCGTCGGTTTGCTGCTCGGGCTCTCCGCTATCAGTGTGCCATGGGAGACCCTCTTCCTCTCGGTGGTGCTCTACATTGTGCTGCCGGTGATCTGCGCCCAGGCCTGGCGGCGCCATCTATTGAAGCGTGGCGGAGGGCAGGCACTGGAGACGATGCTGGCCAGGCTCCATCCTATCTCCCTGCTTGCGCTGCTGGCCACTCTGGTGCTGCTTTTCGGCTTCCAGGGGGAGCAGATTCTCGCTCAGCCGTTGGTGATCGCGATGCTCGCGGTACCGATTCTGATCCAGGTCTACTTCAACTCGGGGCTGGCCTATCTGCTGAACCGGCAGTTCGGCGTGGCGCACTGCGTGGCGGCCCCGTCGGCCCTGATCGGTGCCAGCAACTTCTTCGAACTGGCGGTGGCCGCTGCGATCGCCCTGTTCGGTTTCGATTCGGGAGCGGCGCTCGCCACCGTGGTGGGGGTACTGGTCGAGGTGCCTGTGATGCTCTCCGTGGTCAAGATCGTCAACGCCACCCGGGGCTGGTACGAGCAGTCTGCAGCTACGACACAACCATAAACTGGTGACTTTGTGACAAAGCGACTGTTGGTCTTTCTCCTTTTCCGGGGGTTCTCGAAACTGGTTTTTGCGCACCGGTTTTCTGGTTGATACCGACTGGGTCGGCCAAGCATATCGAGGCTGACAACCTGGTTGTGCTCGAGGTGCGTTACCAGCCCCACCGCTACTACACCGTCGGTCACATCCCCAGCGCCGAGCAGATGCAGCGCTTCGAGGACCTGGGCGGCAACCATGCCGTGCCGTTGACGCGTTTTCCCTCTCACGAAACCTTCCAGCAGCGGCTACGTTCCTGCGGCGTGAATGATGATTCTACGCTGGCGCTCTATGATGACTCGTGCACCGTGCGGGCCTCGCATCTATTTCATGCCCGCGCTCTATGGCTTAAACATGGATCAGGTGAAGATCCTCAACGGGAGCACCCTGTAATAGTCAGCCTTCATCGAGCTAGTGGACAGACGTCTGCGATGACGTGGTCTCGCGTCATGATCCGCAGGTGGTGGTTCTGCTGACCGGAAACGGCGGATAACGGATTGGCCGTAAGCGACCATGACCACCATGTCGATGCGATGCCCTCTGCGATAATGCAAAGTTTCTGCTCCATTTCGCCTTGATGAGCAGAAACAGGCTGGCGGAAAAGATGGAGAGCCGTCCGTGGCCGCGGTCTTCACGTTGATCACCGACTGATCGATCACAACGCAGCCTGCCATATCACCCAGCAGGCGGGCGCGCTTCACGGACTCGTCAACAGTGGTATGTAATCCGGCACGTAGTTACCTCCCTCTGCGAATGGCAGTTGCGGATCGAGCAGTGTCTCACCAATTCCAACGCCATAAGTAATGCTTGCCGGGTTGGTATCGATCGGACGATCGGTGATTACCTCCCCATAGGCGTAGGGAGTACCATCCTGATGAGTGAAGCCATCCACTGACCTGCGGTAGTAACGAAAAGTGAAGGGTGTGGTATCGAACACATCCTTGCCCAGGTCGTAGCGCTGGGTCGACACCACCTGACGGTAACGGGCGGCACCGGCGAGCGCATCCGCCCGTGGCGGATAGAGTAAGGCGCCGTGAATAACCCCGTTTTCGAGGTACTCGCCTTGCACGGTCATCTCACGTATGAGTTTCTGGCGCAATCGCTGGGTGGTTAGCACGGTCTCGGGGCTGGAGGTGTCCAGAGCGGGCCAGTCGTCGCTGTAGCCACGCGCCAGAGTGATACGCTCGGCAAGGAAGGCTTCCACCGAAGCCGGCATGTCACCATAGAGGCTCACCCCAACCACATGCTCGAGGAAGAAGCGAAACTCCCCAACAGCGGCCTGGCGGTTGAGCGGTTCCACCCTGGTAGCCGCCCCCGGCGTGGCCCCGGCATCGGCATTCAAATCGGCAATATAGCCGAGATAATCCATCTCGCGCCATCCCTGTGTGCCAGCGAACTTACGCGGGAATGACCAAGTGCTGTCTATGGTGTTGCCGGTGCCGGAGGTGAACTCCCCGTAGGCGATGTCGGACGGGAAAACATTGCCACTGTGACATCCCATGCACTGCATCAACTCGTCGGCGCTCTGTGGACGCAACACCCCATCGGCCTTCTCGATGAACCCGGCCAGGTACCAGCCGGCGTTGTTGACGATCCAGCCCTGGGACGAATTGGCGTAGGGCGGTGCATCCTCTTCCTTGTTTCCCGGTGCAACGGAATCGGGGACCCACTCTTCGTACTTATACATGTAACGCAGCTCCTTCACACGCCGCGAGCGAGTGCCTGGAAAGGGGCTGATGTCGGTGTCGCTGCCATCGGCGGCGACATCCACATAGTGCAGCGGGTGGGCGAACTCGGTCCCAACTGGATAGAGGCCACGTTGCACCGCGACGACCGCGGCTGCACCCAGATAGTGTGAGGGATCGCTTGCCTGCAACCGGTCCTGGATCGCCCGCTCCAGCAGGTCGAGGTTGTCGCTGTAGACGACAAGGTCAAAGTTACCATCGACGTCTTGCATGAAGCGTTTTGGCAGA
The DNA here is from genome assembly GCA_037384425.1 of Candidatus Thiodiazotropha sp. Taxonomy (GTDB): domain Bacteria; phylum Pseudomonadota; class Gammaproteobacteria; order Chromatiales; family Chromatiaceae; genus Thiodiazotropha. The sequence goes on from JARROA010000031.1 coordinate 11,037, forward strand.
CGGATGTAGATACCCGAAACACTGCCCGTATGGGGTGTGAAGATGCCGTAGGGCATGAAATTGACCGCACGCCAACCGGTGATCCAGCCGCTGCTGTCCTGGAAGTGACCATTATCACGCTTGGCGCTGCGCACAAAGCCATCGCTATCGGCCGGCAGATCGGCAGGATCAAGGCCTGGAAGGAGGCGGAAGGCGCTGTTGATACCCGGATCCCACACCAGGGGACTGCCCGGCCGAGCGGCGAAAGCGGCGCTCCAGTTATCCTCTCGGATGTAGTTCTGCATATCCCATCCGGCGGGATCGATACCGAGGGCATCGAGGGCGTCATGCAGCCTTTCTGGATGCAGCGTATTTTCCCAAGGCATGATGCTGCCATTGACAAAAAACGGATAGTTGATGTCGGCAAAGACATACTCCAGTTGCAGATCGCCAACCGTCGGTTCGTATCCCGCCTGAGGATTGTTGTTGCCAAGCCGCTGCAGGAAAACGCCATTGGTGTGGCAGAAGAGACAGGCGTTCTGAGTGCCACCGGAGGTCTCGATATAGCACTGCGCAGGGATATGTCCATAGGGGTTGCGCATACTGGTACGGGCGTAAATCTCGCCCAGGAGTAGATCGGTATCACTAGTCACCGCTTCGCGACTACTTTCGTTTTTGTCGTTGTTGATACAGCCGACCATCGCAAAGCAGATCGTTACACCAACCAAAATCAACAAGGAAAAACGTCTGACTCTTGCCATAGGAATAGCTCCCAAAAAAGAAAAATGGCTGGTGGACTCAAAGCCCACCAGCCACGCACTTACAACAAGTCGTGCAACTCAATTAGAGCCCTGGGATCCCGCCGATGTAGCCGACGTTGGCCTCCAGTTTATAGTTGAGTTCAGAGCCGTAAGCAGCAACTGCCGCGGCGACCAGACCATCTTTCACCGCGGTCGGCAGTGAACCCAGCCACTCGCCCTGGTGCTGGTTGTTGGAGCCGATGTAGGCATAGCCGTTGACGTTATCATTCACGACCAGACCGGTTGCTTCGGAACCTGAAGGCAGGCTCAGGATGCGGCTCAGCTTGCCGGTGTCGACGTTGTAGGCCCAGACAAAGTTGTTGACATGGGTGCCTGAGTCTTCACCGATAAACAGCGTGCGCATCTTGTCGGAGAAGTACAGGTTGTCCGGGTTGCCCACCTTGTCAGGATTCGACGTGTTGCCCAGGGCGTCAGTGGCGATATCCTCGCCCAGCAGACCGACCGGCACATACATACTGGTGCCTACCCATTCGCTCTGGATCTTGTTGCCGTCGGTGTCAAGCTGGTTGCCGGCAAGCTGGATCTCGTAGGTGCCGCCGGCGTTGATGTCACCGGTGAGCTGGATATCGTCAGCCGGACCGGTCGCGTCAGCCTTCATGCCCTTCTGGATGTAGGACATGGCCAGATAGGCCTTCTTGTCCTGGCTGTTGACGGCCACACCTTCCATCTTTCTGAACTCGGTGGTGGCGCCGAGGTAGGCGGCATAGCGGCGGCTCTCGAGGAAGGCCGCGGCCTGCTCCATGCCGGTCTTCAGGCGAACGTACTCGCTGCTGGACTGGCCGGCACGGATTTCGATGTAGCCGTCCGCGGCCCAGGTGGGTGTGTCGGTGGGTGTGGTGATGTCGAAGATATCGGTGAAGACGGTGCCTGCATCGATGATCGCCTTCACCTCGGCGTCAGTGGCGTGACCGAGCTTGACCCAGGTCAAGTCAGCAGCACCGCCGTCCACAGCATGAATCTGGTTCCACTTGGCGGCATACAGGCTACCGGCGGTCAGATCTTCGGCCGTGTCCGCCACATACATGAACAGGGCGACATTGGTACCGTCATCGCCGAAATAGACGGTACGGTTGTCAGGCATGACACGCCCCAACTCCCAGGTTGCGCGGCCCATGCTGTAGTGCTTGACGACGCTGGAGCTGCCGTCGGCGGCCACAGTCACCTCGGGGATGAAACCGTAGGAATACGGGTTGGCGGTCTGGGCGCTGTTGAAGTACTCGGTGGTCATGGCATTCAGACTGGTCGTATTGCTGACGTTACCGGTGGAATCCACGAAGTAGAGATCATAGTCCTCCTCGGAACCCAGATGGGTGTTCCAGGGGGTAGGGCCGCCGGCACAGGGAATCCACAGGCCATCGACGCTGGAAAAATCGACCGGAGTCTGACCAACAGCGGTAAGTGCGCCTGTGCTTGCGTCCTGGGAAAGCTCGGTGAGGGTCATGCTCATCGGCATGCGGGTCGGGGCGTCAGTGCCATCGGCGAGGATCCAGTCATACTCGTAATGGGTTACCAAATATTGCGTGCCACCGACCGTGAGGATGCTGTTGGCATCCGGAGTTTCGGCGATGACCGCGGCGCCATTGGCGTCGACCAGCGGGCTGCCGTTGACGTCGTAGAGACGGCCGGCCTCGTTGGTGCCGATGGTGTCGGTGTTCTTGAACAGGACATTGTAGGTAAGCGGATATTCCTCAGAGGTGCCATCGGCATAGGTCACGATGGCCTTTGAAGAAGTGATGGGCATGACCATATCGGCATAGCTCGATGGCGCCGGGGTATTGGTAAACTCCACAGAGGTGACTACCGAGGCGGCACCATCGGCACCTGTGGCACCTACAGCTCCATCAGAGCCATCATTACCACAACCAGACAGTACTGACCCCATCAGTACCGTCGTAATCATTACAGATAGTTTATTACGACGAAACAGCATTTCATTCTCCCGTAGTATTGTTCGCCCGAGCATTAGCACTGACTACTGAATCGATATTTCAAAAAATGAGCTCGGCAAAATTATCGGATGAATGTTTAGGTTCGATTTCTTCGTTGTTAAATTATGGTTACTATTGGGTAAAAAATTATGTTTGACCTGCTTTGAAAACTCCTAATGTCATCCAGGTCAGATAGAGGCTAGCGGCCATCACCAGCAGGCCGCAGACGCGGCGAAACCCCCGTGCACTCGCACGCCCCAGTCCAGGTTCACTGTACCAGGACGGTGGCCGAGCAGGCGGCGACTGTTGATGCCTGACCCACGGCGGAAGAATTTATTGCAGCCACTCAAGATGAGGGCGGGGCCGATGATCGCAGCCGACACCAATAGAGCCAGGGGTTTCTTTTTTAAAAGCGTACGTTGTTTGAAGAGGAAACCTCAGCGCACGGAGAGTTGATTACTTGGGCTGCAGATTGTTGGTGAAGCACTTGACTGAAGAGTAACGCCGCAACGACATAACAGTTAAACTTCAGGTCAACAGAGGCACGCCGGATATTGAGAATCTTGGGAGTGGTCAACGGCAAGGCAGGCAGATTGGCCGTTTGGATTTGTCATGGGCATCAGAACATGACGGCTTGAAGATCAATCGACTGCTTGCGCATCAGGCAGATGGAGTGGGCCAGTGGAAACCGATAACCGAAGTGACAATCGAAGGTGCTGTTGAGCTTTGTCATTTATCCAGGCCCTGGAAATCTGACTATGCCTAGATGAAGAGGTACTGCAGTCTGCACCCTGCGTATTATGGAAATCAGGCCGCAACATCTGCCTTCAATTGCGGATTCACAGCAAGCCCGCAAAGAGGCCTCTCTCCGAATGGCACCTGCTTAAGATGAATTTCCAGACTTTTCGTTATTCCGGCGCAGGCCGGAAACCAGGAAGACCACTGCTATCAAGCATTCTGGATCCCGGCCTGCGCCGGCCTTGGCTTAAGTAAGTGTCATTCGTCTATCACCGCTTGTCCTTGAACTCGATCTCCAGGGATTTCAGCTTGCGGTAGAGGTGGGTACGCTCCATGCCCACCGTTTTGGCCATGCGCGAGATGTTGCCTTCGCTCTGCTGCAGCTGGTACTCAAGATAGAGTTTCTCGAAGTCCTCCCGCGCCTGGCGCAGGGGCTGATCGAAGGAGATCATCGATTCCAGACCACCGCTGGCTCGAACATCGGGGGCGCCCATGGCCGCCTCCACCTCTTCAGGGGTGATCTCGGACCCCGCGCCCAGGATCAGCAGGCGCTGCACCAGGTTCTTCAGTTCCCGCACATTGCCGTGCCAGGGATGATTGCGCAGTACGTTCTGCGCCCCCACGTTGAAATGGCGATAGGGCAGCTTCTCGTGCAGCACGAACCAGTCGACATAGAAACTCAGCAGGTCCGGCACATCCTCTGCGTGTTCCCGCAACGGCGGCACATGCAGCGGCACCACGTTTAGGTGATAGAAGAGGTCCTCGCGAAAGCGACCCTCCCGCACCACCTCTTCGAGATTGTGGGTGGTGGCGGCGATGATGCGCACATCGATACTCACCGGCTCGCTGCCGCCGACGCGCAGAAAGCTGCCGGTATCGAGCGCACCCACCAGCTGGGCCTGGGCCTCCATGTCCATGTCGGCCACCTCGTCGAGAAACAGGGTGCCGCCCATGGCCTGTTCCAGACGGCCGTAGTGGATGCGTCCCCCCTCCTCGCGGCCGAACAGCTCCTGGGCCGCGTTGGCTTTGACGATGGCGCTGACGCTGACCTCGACGAAGGGGCGCTCGCGCCGCATGCTCTGTGAGTGGAGGTAGCGGGCCAGGGTCTCGCGACCGCTGCCGGGCTCGCCGGTGACCAGCACCCAGGTGTCGTGCTGGGCGATGCGTTTGACCTGCTCGCGCAGACGCTGCATCACCGGGCTGCGGCCGGTGGGTTCGTGAATGGCGTGGGTGTGGCGGCGCAGCCCCACGTTCTCCTGCTTCAGCTGCTCCGCCTCCAGGGCGCGCTCGATGGTGAGCAACATCTTGGCCATGGAGAGAGGCTTCTCGAGAAAATCGTAGGCGCCGAGACGGGTCGCCTCAACCGCCGTTTCCACCGTGCCATGTCCCGACATCATGATCACCGGGCAGGGCAGGCCTTCCTCCTCGCCCCACTCCTTGAGCAGGGTGATACCGTCCACGTCGGGCATCCAGATGTCGAGCAGGATCAGTTCGGGTCGACGTTCCCGCAGCGCCTTGCGCGCCTCCTGTCCGTCAGCGGCCAGGGCCACTTCATAGGCTTCGTCTTCCAGGATCTCTTTGACCAGATTCCGGATCTCCGGCTCGTCGTCGACCACCAGGACATAGCCGCCACTCATGCTTCTCTCTCCTCTAGAGCCAGATCCACCAACATCGGCAACTGCATCACCATACAGGCTCCGGTTCCGCAATTCTCCGCCCAGATGATACCGCCATGCTCCTCGACGATCTTCTTCACGATGGCCAGTCCCAGCCCCGTACCTTTGGGCTTGGAGGTGACGTAGGGTTCGAACAGGTGCTGAATCATCGACTCGTTGAAACCGGGACCATTGTCTCTCACGCGCATCTCATAATAGGGGTGTTCGTCCCGGCTCACCACCTTGGAACTCACTTCCACCTGCGCCTGTTTCTGCCCTTCCATCGCCTCGACGGCATTTTTCACCAGATTGTGCACCACCTGGCGGATGCGCAGGGTATCGGCCTCGACCCGGGACTGTTCAGCGGTCAGCTCGACCTTGAAACGGACCGCCTTGTTGCCCCGGTAGAGATCGACCACCTCCTCGATCAACTTGTCGAGATGCAGGGGTTTGACCTCCATCTGCGGTGGGCGGGCGTATTCGGAAAAGTCGTTGACCATGGTCTTCATCGCCTCCACCTGCTGCACGATGGTATGGGTCGCCCGGTCGAGCACCTCGGCATCCTTCTCCGGCATCTTCTTCAGGTATTTGTGGCGCAGCCGTTCGGCGGAGAGCTGGATCGGCGTCAGCGGATTCTTGATCTCGTGGGCCAGCCGCCGCGCCACCTCGCCCCAGGCGGCATCACGCTGAGCCCGAATCAGGGCGGTCACATCGTCGAACAGTACGATGTGGCCGTTCGGACCGTCCGGCTGGGCGAAGGGGGTGGCGCGGCAGATCAACACCTTGCGTCCCTCGCCGCCGAACAGGGTCACTTCGCCCCGCCACTCCTCCTGGGTCTGGCGCAGGGGCGCCTGCAATCCCTCGGCGAACTGCCTCAGCACCGGTGAGGCCAGGGCCAGACTCTGCACCGGCGAGCCGATCAGACGTTGCAGGTTGGAGCCGAGGATCTTCTCCGCCGCCGGATTGGTGGTGCGCAGCCGATGCTCCGCATCGAAGGTAAGCACGCCGGAGGAGAGACGGCCCAGCACCGTCTCCAGATAGGCCCGCTGCCCCTCCACCTCGCGCTGGCTGCGGTCGGCCTGGTCACGGGCCTGACCGATGCGCCGGGTCATGGCGTTGAAGGAGGTGACCAGGAAGGCGAGTTCGTCCTTGGCCCGCGGCACCGGCAGCTGGCGGTCATAGTCGCCATCGGCCACGGCGCGGGTACCGGCGGCGATATTGGTGATCGGCGCCACCATGCGACGGGCCGAGAAGAAAGCGGCCCAGATGGCCGACAGCACGGCGAACATCAGCACCATGAAGAGAGTGAGGGAGAAGTTGCGCTTCAGCGACTGGCGCAGGAAGGAGAGCTCCTTGTAGCGGTTGTAGGCCAGCTCCAGCTTCTCCGACAGGGCGCTGACCCGGTCGGAGGCGGGGTAGAGCCCCTGCATGATGAAGGGCCGGCCCAGCGGATCCTCCACTGCCACCCGGATCATCAGCTCGTCCTTCTCCCGCGCCAGCCCCACGTAGCTGCTGCCCTCGCGCAGTTGCTGCATGATGAAATCGTCCGGCTTCGACGGCGCCAGCTCCGAGGCCACCGCATTGGAGTAGGCGATGATCTGCCCGTTGAGATCGGTCAGGGAGAGCTCCAATGCCCCCGACTGCTGGCGCAGCTCGGCAATGGTCAGCGACAGCGCGGACTCCGAGGAGTCGGTGATGCTGAGCAGCTGCTGCTCGGTATATTTGAGCCACAACCGCTGGTTGAGGTCGAGGGAGGCCTGGGCCAGTTCGCGCGCGTCCTCCATCGCCTGGTCGATGCGTACGTCGAACCAGCTGTCGATGCCGCCCTGCAGGAAGCTGAAGGAGTAGAAGTAGACCACGCCCACCGGGGTCAGGGAGATGACGATGAAGATGGCCACCATGCGCAGGGTCAGCCGGGAGCCGGCGCTATGGCGCAGATACTGTCGGATCAGGCGGATCGAGTTGTAGGTGATGAGGCCGATCAGTACCACCATACCGGCCAGGTTGATCACCAGCAGTGGCACGAAGTAACGGCTCAGCTCGGCGGAGTTCTGGACCGCACTGCTCATCAGGTGCAGGGTCACCAGCAGCAGGATCAGCAGCAGGGCGACGGAGAGCCCGCCGAGGCGCAGGCGACTCAGGGTTGAAGGGGCCATTGTGTCCACCCGGTGGTGAGGCGCCAGCCGCGGCCCAGATAGGCCAGCGGTTGCAGCGGCAGCGGTAGCGATTCGATCTCCAGATCGGCCCGCAGCCGCAGTTGATAGGCCTCACCCGGCACCAGATCGGCCTGGGAGACCAGGGGCAGCCTGCCCATATCGCCCAAGGCGTAGAGGGCGGCGTCCTGGGTCACGAAATTCTGTTCCTCGCCAGTCTGCATGTTGACCACACGATAGAGTTCGGTCAGGGCATGATAACGGATCTGAAAGCGCAAGGTGCGCGAAAGCGGATTGCCCTCCCAGAAGTCGCGCCAGACCTTGCCCACCTCGAGCTGAACCTTGAGTATCAGCGGCACCCCGTTGCTCAGGGCCTCTTCCACCTCCGGGGTCAGCCGGTAGTCGATGCGCGCATTGAGGTAGTAGGCGCTCTCCTCGCTCTCGATCGAGAGATCCTTGACCACGAAGGGCGCCGCCCACAGCAGGCCGCTCCAGGCCCATAACAACAGGATCAGGCCCAGGCGCTTCATGACGACGATTTCTCCAGCAGCGCGTAGTAGAAGCCGTCCGCGCCGCCCTCCCCGGGGGCGATCTGCCGACCCACCGAACGCGCCTCGCCCCAGTTTGCCTCGATGGGCCGCTCACGCGCGTCAGGCGCTTCCACCAGAAACCAGTCGAGCTGATGCTCGTTCTCCGCCGGCAGGATCGAGCAGGTGGCGTAGAGCATCAGGCCGCCCGGTTTCAGGCGTGGCCAGATCGCCTTCAGGATACGCCGCTGCAGGGCTGCCAACTCGATGATGTCGCTCTCGCGGCGCAACAGCTTGATGTCCGGATGACGCCGGATCACACCGGTGGCCGAGCAGGGGACATCGAGCAGGATGCGGTCGTACTGGCGCTCGGCCCATGCTCCGGCCGGGTTCGCCGCATCGCCCTCCACCAGCTCCGCCTTTAGGTCGAGCCGGGTCAGGTTTTCGGCCACCTTTTGCAGACGTTCGCTATCGATATCCATGGCCGTCAGCTGCAGCCCGGGCTCGGTCTCCAGCAGATGGCAGCTCTTGCCCCCGGGGGCGGCGCAGGCATCCAGAACCGATTGCCCGGGCGCCAGCTCGAGCAGACCGGCCGCCAGCTGGGCGGCGCCATCCTGCACCGACACCTGGCCGGTGTCGAAACCGGGCAGTGTCTCCACCTCCTGCGGCTGGTCCAGGTCGATGCCGCTGTCGGCGAGAGCGTGCGGGCCGGCCTTGACACCCGCCTCGGCCAGACGTGCCAGATACGCCTCCCGGGTGCTCTGCAGGCGGTTCACCCGCAGGCTCATGGGTGGACGCGCATTCAGCGCCGCCACCCGCTGCTGCCAATCGTCGGGCCAACGCTGACGAATCTCCATCAGTAACCAGGCGGGCATGGCATAGCGGGCCTCCTCCACACTCTCCAGCCCGGCCAACAGCGGCTCCTGCTCCCGCTGCAGGCGACGCAGCACGCCATTGACCAGTCCCACCGCCCAGCGCTTGCCCAACTGTTTGGCCGCGCCCGCGGTCTCGTTGACCGCCGCATGATCGGCCACCCGCATGTAGAGCAACTGATAGCTGCCGATCAGCAGCAGCGACATGACGTCCCGGTCCTTCGACTTCAGGGGCTTTTGCAGCAGCCGCTGCAACAGGGCCAGCAGCCGTGGGTAGCTGCGCAAGGTGCCGTAACAGAGTTCCTGCGCCAGCGCCCGGTCGCGGGCCTCCTCGAGAGCGGAGAAGTGGTACGGAATCAGGCTCGAGAGGGAGTATCCTTCGAGCACCCCCTGGACGACCCGGGCCGCCGCGACCCGGGGGGCACGACTGGGGCGACTCGCGCGGGACTGAGGCATCAGCTCAACACCACCCCTTCGACGCTGTGCGCATTGAGAAAATCGGCGGCGGCCATGGCCCGTTTGCCCGGCATCTGCAGCTCGACGATCCGCAACACCCCGGCGCCGGTCGCCACGTCGATACCCGCCTTGCCGGCTTCGAGTATCTTCCCGGGCTGCGCACCGGCCGGCAGCTCATGCTCCTTCGGCCGGGCCCGCCAGATGCGCATCACCTGACCCTGAAAGTCGCATTGCGCCACCGGCCAGGGATTGAAGGCGCGTACCTGGCGATCGATGTGCGCCGCGGACTGGGACCAGTCGATCAGGGCCTCCTGTTTGTCGAGCTTCTTGGCATAGGTGGCCAGGGTGTCGTCCTGCGGCCTGGGAATCAGTGAACCGTCGGCAATTCCGCTGAGACTCTCCACCAGGGCGCGGGCACCCAGCTCGGCAAGGCGGTCATGCAGAGTGCCGCCGGTATCATCGAGCAGGATCGGCGTCTTCAGGATATGCAGCATGGGGCCGGTATCGAGACCGGCCTCCATCTGCATGATGGTGACGCCACTCTCCTCGTCGCCGGCCAGGATCGCACGTTGGATCGGCGCCGCCCCACGCCAACGTGGCAGGACCGAGGCATGGATATTGATACAGCCCAGGCGTGGGGCGTCGAGCACCGCCTGTGGCAACAACAGGCCATAGGCGGCCACCACCATCAGATCGGCGCCCAGCTCGCGCAGCGCCGCTTGATCTTCCGGGTCCTTCAATTTAACCGGCTGGCGCACCTCGATCGCATGCTCCAAGGCAAGCCGCTTGACCGGACTGGGCTGTAGTTTCCTGCCACGGCCGGCCGGACGGTCAGGTTGGGTATAGACCGCCACCACCTGATGCGAAGTCTCGAGCAGCGCCGCCAAAGCGGTGGCCGCAAACTCCGGGGTACCGGCAAAGATGATCCTCAACGGGTCGCTCATGAATCGTGTTCCTGAAAAGAGACGGGTGTATCACTGTACTGGGAACAGAGTCTCAGAAACCACCCGCGGCTGGGATGAAGATGCAGTCAAGATCCAGGTGCGCTTCAGATAGCCTGATGCGCGCCGGTAGCCGGTTCTGCCGGCTGCCGGTTCTCCTTTTCCAGTTTTTTCCGAATGCGCTGACGCTTCAGGCTGGAGAGATAGTCGACGAACAACTTGCCTTCCAGGTGATCCAGCTCATGCTGAATGCAGACCGCCAGCAGGCCATCGGCCTCCATCTCGAATGCCTCGCCATCCCGGTCGAGGGCGCGCACTCGGATATGGTTGGCCCGGGTAACCTGTTCGAAGATACCGGGGACCGAGAGGCAGCCCTCCTCCATCTGCTCAATGCCGTCCTTTTCCAGGATCTCGGGATTGATCAGGCTGAGGGGTTCGTTCTTGTCCTCGGAGAGATCGATGACGACCACTCGCTGCGCCACATTGACCTGGGTGGCGGCGAGTCCGATACCCGGCGCCTGGTACATGGTCTCAAGCATATCGTCGACCAGCCGACGTATAGAGTCATCCACCTGCGCGACCGGCTTGGCCTTGTTGCGCAATCGCGGGTCGGGAAAGTGAAGTATGTCGAGAATCGCCATCGTTTTTTCCAAAAAATTCTATAGTACAAATGCAAGAAATTACGCTAACATTATGATCATACTGGAATCTGGGGACAATTTCCGGCCTTGATCTCTAGCCTTGCCGACGTCACAAGCCAGCTTCGTATCCAAGGGAATCGTTATGCCATATCTTAACAACAAACTCATCGGATTCATCCTCGGGCTGCTGCTCTCCTGCAGCGCCATCGCCGCCGAACCCGTGGCTCTCAATCCGGCACACCCGGAACGCTACACGGTGGTCAAGGGCGATACCCTGTGGGATATTTCCGCGCTCTTCCTGCGCGATCCCTGGCTCTGGCCCGAAGTCTGGTACGTCAATCCCCAGATCGAGAACCCGCACCTGATCTATCCCGGCGACGAGATCCTGCTGACCTACCGCGACGGTCGGCCGATCCTGACTCTCAACCGCAAAAACAGGCTTTCACCCCAGGTCCGCGCCACACCGATCGATGAGGCGATTCCGACCATCCCCATCGACGCCATCGCCCAGTTCCTGACCCGCCCCTTCGTGATGGAGGAGAACGAGCTGGAACAGGCCCCTTATATCGTTCACTTCCTGGATGACCACATCCTCGGCGGCGCCGGCATCTCCTTCTATGCCCGCAGCATCATGGATGATGACACCCTTAGATATACCATCGTCAGACCGGGCAAGCCCTATAAAGATCCCGAGACCGAGGAGATCCTCGGCTATGAAGCCTCCTTCATCGGTGACGCCGATCTGAAGCGCACCGGCGATCCGGCCAAGCTCTTTATCGCCTCCTCCGAACTGGAGGCCATCATCGGCGACCGACTGATCAAGGCCGAAGAGGATGAGCCGCTGGTCAACTTCCAGCCGCGCGCGCCGGAGGCCGATATCGAGGGTCGCATCATCTCGGTGCTCAACGGCGTCTCCCAGATAGGCCAATATAATGTGGTGGTGCTCAATAAGGGTGCGCGCGACGGCCTGGAACCCGGCCATGTGATGCAGATTCTGCAAGGTGGCGACGATGTCCGTGACATCATCAAGGGACGCGGCGAGACCTTTACCCTGCCGCTCGAGGAAGCCGGCGTTCTGATGGTCTTCCGCACCTTCGAAAAGGTCAGCTTCGCCCTGGTGATGCGCGCCACCAAACCGCTGCATGTGCTTGACTGGGTACGGCCTCCCAGGAGCTGACCACCTCTCACAAGGCACCCGTTCATGGATGAACAGAACCTGCAACTCGACCCCGAACGGGTGGCCTGGCTGCGACTGAGCCAGACCCCCGGCATCGGCAGCCGCTATTTCGTCCGCCTGCTCGAACGTTTCGGTCTGGCGGCGAGGGCGCTGCAGGCGACCCGCGATCAATTGAACACGCTCGGCATACCGAAACGCACCATCGAAGCCCTGCGCCTGATGGGGGAGGATGCCGTCGCACCCACCCTCGACTGGCTGACCCACCCGGGCCACCAGATACTCACTCTGGCCGATAGCGACTATCCAGACCTGTTACGGCAGATCGACGCCCCGCCCCCGGTACTCTATCTGATCGGTGACAAGAGCCTGCTGCACCAGCCCCAGCTGGCCATAGTCGGCAGCCGTAATCCAACCCCCAGCGGCCTCGGCAACGCCCGTGAGTTCGCCCGTACCCTGGCTTCCTCGGGTCTCTGCATCACCAGCGGACTGGCCACCGGCATCGATGGCGCGGCCCATGAGGGCGCCCTCGCTGGCGGTACCACCATCGCCGTCCTGGGCACAGGTCCGGACCGCATCTACCCCGCCAGCCATCGCGATCTGGCCCATCGCATTGCCGACAGCGGCCTCCTGGTCACCGAGTTCCCCCCCGGAACTGCGGCCCGGGCGGAGAACTTCCCGCGCCGCAATCGCCTCATCAGCGGCCTTTCGCTCGGCACCCTGGTGGTCGAGGCGGCCCCACAGAGCGGCTCGCTGATCACCGCCCGTCTGGCGATCGAGCAGGGACGCGAGGTCTTCGCCATACCCGGCTCGATCCACAATCCCCAGGCGCGCGGCTGCCACGCCCTGATCCGGCAGGGGGCCAAGCTGGTGGAGTCGGCGCAGGACATCATCGAGGAGTTGGGCGCCCTGCTCGGCAGTCTGGAAGCCGCTGCCGAACCCTCGGAGACCCCGACTCAGCAGGCGAACGATCGGCTTCTGGACCCCGATTACCGTAAACTGTTGGATGCCCTGGGTTATGACCCGGTCTCAATTGACGAATTAATCGCCCGAACCGGTTTGACCGCCGAGGCGGTTTCGTCCATGCTGCTGTTGCTTGAGCTGGAAGGTCATGTATCATCAGCACCGGGCGGCCGGTACAGCCGCGCAGACACCCCAGCATCCCGCCCCAGCGGGAGAGAGAACACATGAACGAAAACGTGGTCGATATCCTGATCTACCTCTATGAGAACTACATGGACGGTGAACAGGCCCCACCCTCCGATCAAAACGATCTTCGCAGCGAACTGACCCAAGCCGGCTTCTCCAGTATCGAGATCGACAAGGCCTTCGACTGGCTCGACGAGCTGGCCGATCATGCCCTGTCGCCCCAGAGCGACGCCCATCAGCCCCACTCCCTGCGCATCTTCACCGAGGAGGAGATGGCCCGGCTCGACGTGGACTCCCGCGGGCTGCTGCTGTTCCTGGAGCAGAACGAGATCCTCACCCAGACCGCCCGCGAGCTGGTCATCGAGCGCTCACTGGCCCTCGACACTCCGATCATCACGGAAGAGGAACTGAAGTGGATCATCCTCCTGGTGTTGATGAATCAGCCCGGCCAGGAGGCTGCCTTCGCGCGCATGGAAGACATGGTCTACAACGAAGCCCCTCAATACCTGCACTGACACAGGGTCTTTTAACACCAAGACTTGATTTCTCCGGCGCGGGAGGTTTCACTGTCCCGCGCTCTTAAATCTATTGAACCCGACTGACTCTGCATGAATCTGGTAATCGTCGAATCACCGGCCAAGGCCAAGACCATCAAGAAATATCTTGGCGGCGGCTTCGAAGTGCTCGCCTCCTACGGCCACGTGCGCGACCTGGTGCCGAAGGAGGGCGCGGTCGACCCGAACAACGGATTCGCCATGAAGTACCAGGTGATCGAGCGCAATGACCGTCACGTGCAGGCCATCGCCAAGGCGCTGAAGAAGTCCGACGCCCTCTATCTCGCCACCGACCCGGATCGCGAGGGTGAAGCCATCTCCTGGCACCTCTCCGAGCTGCTGAAGGAGAAAGGCAAGCTGAAGGACAAGCCGGTCTTCCGGGTGGTCTTCAACGAGATCACCAAGAAGGCGGTGAACGATGCCATCGCCCATCCGCGAGAGCTCTCCCACCCCCTGATAGACGCCCAGCAGGCGCGCCGCGCGCTGGACTATCTGGTCGGCTTCAACCTCTCGCCCCTGTTGTGGAAGAAGGTCCGACGCGGCCTCTCCGCAGGCCGGGTGCAGAGCCCCGCCCTGCGCATGATCGTGGAGCGGGAGCTGGAGATCGAGGCCTTCAAGCCGGAAGAGTTCTGGACCATCGAGGCCGACTCCGAGAAGGCGAACCAGGCCTTCTCCGCCAAGCTGACCCACTACCGTGGAGAAAAGCTGGACAAGTTCAGCATCAACAACGAGGCCGACGCCCAGGCGGCCGAGAAGACCCTGACCGAGGCAGGCGCCGACGGCCTGCAGGTGGTTAAGGTCGAGAAAAAGCAGCGCAAGCGCAATCCAGCGCCACCCTTCACCACCTCCACCCTGCAGCAGGAGGCGGCGCGCAAGCTCGGCTTCACCGCCCAGCGCACCATGCGCACCGCCCAACAGCTCTACGAGGGTGTCGACGTGGGCCAGGGCACGGTCGGCCTGATCACCTACATGCGTACCGACTCGGTCAATCTGGCCGACGAGGCGATCGACGAGATCCGCGGCTTCATCGCCGACAAGTACGGCCCCGACCAGCTGCCGCCGGAACCGCGCCGCTTCAAGACCAAGGCAAAGAATGCCCAGGAGGCCCACGAGGCGATCCGCCCCACCTCCGCCCTGCGCGTGCCCGACGAGATCAAGGACCACCTGACCAAGGACCAGGCCCGGCTCTACGAACTGATCTGGAAGCGGGCAGTGGCCTGCCAGATGATCCACGCCACCATCCACACCGTGGCCGCCGACCTGCAGTGCGGCGAGGGCAATCTCTTCCGCGCCAACGGCTCGGTGATCGCCAAGCCCGGCTTCATCGCCGTCTACCAGGAGGGCCTGGACGACGCCGCCAAGGGCGACAACGACGAAAAGCTCCTGCCGCCGCTCAGTGAGGGCGAGACCCTGCCCCTGAAGGCGGTCCGCCCGGAGCAGCACTTCACCGAGCCACCGCCCCGCTATAGCGAGGCGACCCTGGTCAAGGCGCTGGAGGAGTATGGCATCGGCCGTCCCTCCACCTACGCCTCCATCATCTCCACCCTGCAGGACCGGGAGTACGTAGTGCTCGACAAGAAGCGCTTCAAACCCACCGACGTGGGCCGGGTGGTAAACAAGTTCCTCACCGAGTACTTCACCCGCTACGTGGACTACGACTTCACCGCCAACCTGGAGGACGAGCTCGACGCCGTCTCCCGCGGCGAAGAGGCCTGGGTGCCGCTGCTGAGCAAATTCTGGGGCCCGTTCAAGGATCAGATCGACCACACCCAGGAGAACGTCAAGCGCAGCGACGTCACCCACGAGGCACTGGACGAGGCCTGCCCCAAATGCGGCAGCCAGCTCTCCATCCGGCTCGGCCGCCACGGTCGCTTCATCGGCTGCACCAACTATCCCGAGTGCGACTACACCCGCGACCTCAACGCCGACAGCAGCGAGAAAGAGGAGCCGGAAGTGGTGGAGGGACGCAAATGCCCCGAGTGCGGTTCCGACCTGGTCGTCAAGCGGGGCCGCTACGGCAAGTTCATCGGCTGCTCCGGCTACCCCAAGTGCCGCTACATCGAGCCGCTGGAGAAACCGGAGGACACCGGCGTCGCCTGTCCCAAGTGCCACAAGGGCACCCTGTTCAAACGCAAGTCCCGCCGCGGCAAGATCTTCTACTCCTGCTCCACCTACCCCGACTGCGACTACGCGGTCTGGAACGAGCCGATCGCCGAGCCCTGCCCCAGTTGCGGCTGGCCGATCCTCACCATCAAGACCACCAAGCGCAAGGGTACCGAGAAAGTCTGTCCGCAAAAGGATTGCTCCTTTAGCGAACCGGTCGAGGAATAGCATCTCACCACCCTGATAACGCGTAGGGTGTGGCTTGCCGCACCGTCAACTGCAATCCATCAACGTCGATACCGATGCGATGCGTAGGGTGGGGCCCTGCCCCACCGAAATCTCTCTATCAGACGCAAATGGTGGGACTGGGCCCCACCCTACACTTTGAATACGGCTGGGCGTACATCGAAGGATCGTGACGGTGCGGCAAGCCGCACCCTACGCCTCTTTTGTGGTCTTCTGTGCTTCCAACGTCCGGTGAATCCCGCCGATGATCGCCACCGCCTCCTCCATGTGGCCGAAGGCGTGACTGCCGCCCTCGAAAAGGCGGATATCGGCAAAGCCGTCATAGGCCGCTACCGCCTGGCGGTAGTCGATCAACTCGTCGCCCTTGTCGTGCAGCAGGGTCACCGGAAGACCGATCTCAGCCGGCTCGGTGGCGAAGGCCTGCGTCGCCGCCACCATCTCCGCCGAGAGGTAGTAGCGCTCGTTCTTCGCTTCGTTGTATTGCCATCCTTCCACCTGTTGCAGCAGCTCCCAGGGGCGCAGGGCGGGATTGATCATCACCAGATGATCGAAGCCCAGACGATGGGCCAGCCAGGCGCCGTAGAAACCGCCCATGGAGCTGCCCACCAGCAGGCGCGGCGTGCTTGACTCCCTCTCCTGCAGCAGAGCTGTCAGTTGCCCATGCAGAGATGCCACCGCCTGCTCCGCCGACTGGGCCGGGTAGGTGGGACTGACCACCTCGAGCGGCGCCAGCCGCTCCCGCAGCACGGCCGCTTTATGTGAGGTGCCTGCACTGTTGAGGCCGTGAAGATAAATGATCATCTATTGATGCCCTGAACCTCGGAACTGCCGAATGCTGGAGAACCGTAGGCTGGGGCCCGGCCCCACCCTGCGTGTCGAACGAGGCTCGGTGCAATGGCGGACCGCGCCCCACCGACACCGTGGGTATGCGCCGTTCGCCAGCCCGGATTCGACACGGTGTGTATCTGTGCCACTACATTATGTCGGCTCAGACGCATCAACCCAAGCCGCGTCTGATTGCGTCACGTCATACCCTTGTATGACAAGCGGTCCGCCCCGCCTTGACCCATCCGTCACAAACCGGTAGCGTTGCGGCCTGCTGAAGGTGCCCGGCAGCGGCCGGGTTAAACGGGAAGCAGGTGAAAAGCCTGCACTGCCCCCGCAACGGTAAACAGCATACATGCCGCAACAGGCCACTGTGGCCACGGGTCGATCCCCGCCATGGGAAGGCGTCGGCATCGGACGGTCTCCCGCTCGGGAAGTGCCGCCAAAGCTGCGAGTCCGGATACCGGCCTTGGCGAAAGCTGTGTTGCGGTGGGCGGCATGGCAGCGTCCCCGGTCCGCCGTCACGCTCCCATCCTCCCTACCCACACCCAAACCATCCACCGACGCGGGTGTGCGTCATCGGGAGAACACCATGAAGTTGCACCAGAACCCTCTGTGGCCGGCCGTCGGCCTGTCACTCGCCCTCACACCGCCCCTGTGGGCGTCCACCAACATGCCGACCATCGTCGTCAGCGCTTCGCGGGTCGAGCAGACGAGCATCGAAACCCCGGCCAGCATCACCCTGATCAGCCGCCAGCAGATCGAGGCCAGCGGCGCCCATGACCTGACCCAGCTACTGCAGGCCCGAGGCGGCGTGCAGATCGACAGCCTCTACGGCCACGCCCACAACGCCAATGTCGACATGCGCGGCTTCGGTCCCACGGCCGGCTCCAACACCCTGATCCTGGTCGACGGCCGACGACTCAACAACAGCGGCGACAGCGCCGCCCCCGATCTCAGCGCCATCGACCTGGGCCGGATCGAACGCATCGAGATCGTCCAGGGCAGCGCCGGTACCCTCTACGGCAACCAAGCGGTGGGCGGCGTGATCAACATCATCACGCGCATGCCGCAGGCTTTCGAGGCCAAGGTGGAGGCCGGGGCGGGTAGCTATGGCGGACGCGCGTTGCGGGCCGACCTGGGCCAGCGTTTGGACAACGGCCTCTCCTACCGGCTCAGCGCCAAGCGGGAGACCGCCGATAACTACCGGGACAACAACCGCACCGAGCAGCAGGATCTCAATCTGCGAATCGACTACGCACACGAGCATGGACGTCTCTTCATCGAACAGCAGGCGGCCGACGACGAGCAGCAGTTGCCCGGCTCTCTCTTCGCCGAGGAGATGGCCGCCGACCGTCGCCAGTCCGCCGCCGCCTACGCCGGGGACTACAGCGACACCCGTACCGATACCACCCGCATCGGCCTGGAGCAGGACCTCTCGCTCAACTGGCGCATCGAAGGCGAGGCCAGCTACCGCCACAACGACCGGGAATTCCAGACCAGCTTCCGCACCTTTCCCGGCTCCCCTGCGACCCAGGATCGCAAGGTCAAGGGGCTCAACCCACGCCTAATCGGTCTGATTCCCCTGCCACATGGAGAGGCCACCCTCACCGCCGGTGCCGACCTGGAGCGCACCGACTATGCCCTGATGACCAGCTTCGGTCCGCAGGAACTGGAGCAGTCGGTGGATGCCCTCTACATCCAGTTCACCGCCCCGCTCACGCAGATGCTCTCCACCACCGTCGGCTGGCGCCGGGCCGAGGTGGACAACCGCATCGACACCGGCAGTGGCGAGGACCAGCTCGACGATAGGGTGAGTGCCGGGTCAATCGGGCTGGTGGCACGCCCCATTGATGGCCTGCGCCTGTTCGTGCGGGTCGACGAAAACTACCGCTTCGCCACCGTCGATGAACACACCAACGTCATCTTCGGCCAGCCGGTCGGCATCGATAACCAGACCGGTATCTCCCACGAGGCGGGCGCCGAATGGCAGCAGGCCGGCTTCAGCGCCAAGGCGGTACTCTACCGCCTCGAGCTGGAGAACGAGATCAGCTTCGACACCACCGGCTTCATCAACACCAACCTGGAGGAGACCCGCCGCCAGGGCGTGATCCTGGAGGCCAACTGGCAGGCGACGCCGAGCCTGATCCTCTCCGGCAGCTTCACCTACACCGACCCGACCATCACCGCCGGGGCCTTCGAAGGCAACCGCATCCCCTTGGTCTCGGCCCGCAGCGCCCGCGTGGCTCTCGACTGGCTGGCGAGCCAGCGCTGGCAACTCTTCGCCGAAGGCATACTGCGCAGTGACCGGATCTTCGGCGGCGACTTCGCCAACGCCTTCGAGACCCTTCCCGGCTATGGCCTGCTCAACATCGGCGGCCACTATGACCAGGGACCCTGGCGTTTCGGCCTGCGCATCGACAACCTGCTCGACAAGACCTACGCCGGCTCCGGCTCGGTGGGTTACGATAGTACCTTCACCCCCCGGGAGGCCTATTTCCCGGCTCCGGAGCGCAGCCTGTGGCTGAGCGCCAGTTATCAGTTTGAATAACGCATGACCCGAAACCCCGCCCAACCGGCCCCTATCACTGGTCGCCTTATCACCGTCCTGTTGTTGTGGTGCCTGTTGGGCGTGGCCGCATCAGCGGAGCGGCCCCAGCGGGTAGTCTCGATCAACCTCTGCGGCGACCAGCTGCTGCTGATGCTGGCCGATCCCGAGCAGGTGGCCTCGGTTAGCAATCTGGCGGTGGAGCCTCTCAGCTCCTTCGTCGCCGAACAGGCGGAACGCTTTCCGATGAACCACGCCCGGGCAGAGGAGTTGATAGCGCTGCGGCCCGATCTGGTGCTGGCCACCGCTCACGACAGCCCGCGTCTGCTGAGCACCCTGGAGACCCTAGGCTACCGGGTCGAACGACTGCCGCCGGCCGACGACCTGCCGGGCATCGTCGCCAGCATCCGCCGGGTGGCCGGCCTGCTCGACCAGGACGAACGCGGTGAGACGATGATCCGCCGCCTGCGCCGACGCCTCCATGACAGCGACCAGACACCGCTCGCAGCGAGACCCACCGCCCTCTTCTATCAACCCCGGGGCTACACCAGCGGACGCCATACTCTACAGGACCAGGCCCTGCGCCTGGCCGGCTGGCGCAACCTGGCCGCCGAGCAGGGCATCGAGGGTTACGCTCCGGTCGACATGGAACACCTGCTGCGCTGGCAGCCGCAGCAGCTCTTCACCTCTATCTATGACGGCTCAGGTGACTCCCTGGCCGAACGCCAGCTGCTGCATCCCGCCCTCCGCCGCCTGACCACGGGCCGGCCATTGCAGCCGGTGCCCTACCGTTACTGGATCTGTCCCGGTCCCATGTTGGCCGACGCGGTGGCCCTGCTGCGCGAGGCCCGTAGCCGGCTGCCCGCTGCGCCGGAGCCAAACCAATGAACCCCGCGCTGACACAGCGTCAACTCAATCTGTTGCTCGGCGCGTTGCTGCTACTCGCCGCCGGACTCTCCCTGCTCACCGGCAGCGAGGCCATCCCCCTGCTGCAGGCCCTGCGCGAGAGCCTGGCCGAGCGCCCCGGCGTGGCCGGCCTGATCCTCACCGAACTGCGCCTGCCGCGCACCGCCGTGGCCCTGATCGCCGGGGCCTCGCTGGGGCTCTGCGGCGCACTGATGCAGTCCCTGCTGCGCAACCCGCTGGCCAGCCCCGGACTCATCGGCAGCGCCAACGGGGCAGCCCTGGGTGCGGTGGTCTGCCTCTACTTCGGACTCGCCGGGGCGGCCGCCTTCATCCTGCCCCTGGGCGGCATGCTCGGCGCCCTGCTGGCCACCTTCACCGTCTATCTGTTGGCGGGCAGGGACAGCGGCAGTCTGACCCTGATCCTTGCCGGGGTGGCGGTCAACGCCTTCACCCTGGCCCTAGTCTCGCTGCTGCTCAATCTGGCCCCCAGCCCCTACGCGGTGCAGGAGATCGCCCTCTGGATGCTCGGCTCCCTGGCCAACCTGAGCCGCAACGAGCTCTGGCTGCTATTGCCCGGCAGCCTGCTCGGCTGGTTACTGGCCTGGCGTCAGGGGCGCGCCCTCGATCTACTGGGTCTCGGCGAGGAGACCGCGCTCTCCATGGGGGTCGATCTGACCAACCTGCGCCGCCGCCTGTTCCTGGCGGTGGCCCTAGCGGTCGGCTCCGCCGTCGCCGTCACCGGCGCCATCGGCTTCATCGGCCTGGTGGTGCCGCATCTGCTGCGGCCGCTGGTGGGTCACCAGCCGAGCCGGCTGCTGCTGCCCAGCGCCCTGGGCGGCGCCCTCCTGCTGATCTGCGCCGATATCGCGGTACGCCTGCTGCCGGCACAGACCGAGATCAAGGTCGGCGTGCTGACGGCCCTGATCGGCGCCCCCTTCTTCGTCTGGCTGATCGTGCGGAACCGCGGGAGGAGCCTCTGATGCTGAACGCCGAGGGCCTCTGTTTCTATCGTGGCGACCAGGTCATCCTCGACGAGGTCGACCTGGAGCTGGGACGCGGCGAGATGCTCGGCCTGATCGGCCCCAACGGCGCCGGCAAGAGCACCCTGCTGCGGCTGCTGGCCGGGGTGCTGACCCCAGACGCCGGCAGCATCTCGCTCGACGGCCGTCCTATCGAAAGCCTGACCCGGCGGGAGCGGGCACGCCGCATCGCCTACCTGCCCCAGCTCAACCAGATCGCCTGGCCCCTGAGCGTGGAGCGCCTGGTGGAGCTGGGCCGCCTGCCCCACCTGGAACCCTGGCAACACCCCGGCCCCGACGACCGCGCGATCATCGAACGCGTGATCGTACAGACCGACCTGCTGGCCCTGCGCCAGCGCCCCTTCGACACCCTCTCCGGCGGCGAACAGGCCCGCGTCCTGCTGGCCAGGGCTCTGGTCACCGAACCCGACATCCTGCTCGCCGACGAACCGGTCGCCGCTCTCGACCCGGCCCACCAGCTTGACGTCATGGATCTGCTCTCCGATCACTGCGACGCCGGCAAGTCGGTCATCGTCGTGCTCCACGACCTAACCCTGTCCGCCCACTACTGCGACCGCCTGCAACTCCTGCTCGACGGCGCCACTCTGGCCGAAGGGCTGCCGGAAGAAGTACTGGACGAAGACAACCTGGCCGACGCCTACGCCATCGAATTGAGCGAACCCGAAGAGAATGCCCTGGCGCCCTTCAGCCTGCCCTGGCGACGGTTGCGTCGTAGTGATTAGGAACGCACTCCCATTCAAACCAAACAAAGCTGAGCGCCTTAAGAACCAACACCATACCCATTACACGTCCAATTCCAGTTACCCGTATAACTCGAGTATTCAACCGAACACTACGATGCCAAGAGCGATCCAGGCAAAACTTGGATAGAAATCGAAGATACTATGTTGCCCATCAGCGTCTCTTGTAGCTTCGTCAACCATCCTATAAGTATCGTCCTCGAACGAAAAGCATCGTTTACTAGCGACAAGAGTTCCTGAACTAAAGACAATGGGATCAGAGTAAATTTACTCTGATCCCATTCTGCACATCTTTTATCAGATATATATGAATTTTAGTTAGGGTAAATCGATTCTTTCACGATTTCTCAAACATACCATTCCAAAGTGGTTTGAAGCGTACCGCCACATGCAATTGTGTTAGCGAAATCAATCTTTAGGTTATAGAGCGTTAGTTGTCCTTGCAAAAATCGTTGATAGAGTTCGTCATTTGAACGAATGGCAATAAAGTATGCCTTGGCAAGTTTTCTAACATCTGCAGTGTTTGCTTGAGAAGGCTGTCCTTCAGCAAAGTTTTCCATTCGTTGATACGTACGTCGGAAAGCTGCGATTTCATTGTCGGCAAAATTTGGCCACTGCCCAGTTTCAGTTTCTGCTTTCCAATTCTCGATTTCGAGGAGTATGGCCTGACCAATATCACTTATTGACGCCAAATAAGTTCCTTCAATTACGGCACCATGCGTGAATAGATCTTGAGCACATTGTGGGAAGTTAGGTAAGTACTTTGATGGTGCTGATTCCTTGAATCCGGGCTTTGCCAGTTTGCTTTTCGGATATGATTCGACGTGATCTTCAATTTGAGTAGCCATTGGATATTCCCTGCAACGATTATTATATGTGGATATTTAAATCTTAAAATTGACATGCGAATACAGATTTCATAGCTCCTTACATACATCTAATGACGATGCCTTTCCTTCTCTTCGAGTACCGGTAATTCCTTCATTTCAACATGGGCGTCTGCGGCATCTGTAATAATTGGTTGAAATATATACTTAGAGACTTCAGTCGCATCAAGTCTGACGAATGTGTCTGATGAATTTGTTATTAAAAAATTTACTTTGTTTACAGTTGTATTTCGCAGTTTCGCGTTCCTGCTCGTCGAAAATACATCACGCATATATTTACTGAGACACGACAATTGGTGCTGACCTTCAGTTAAATCAATATAGAAGAACGTCTCCCATAAAAGCATAAATTCTTTCCCATCCAGATCACACCAAGCACGATTCTTCGAAGAGCCGCCAATCGCGCCAGGACCATATGAGGTCTCAGTCGATGCAGCAGTTCTGTATATATATAGCCTTCCTGTTCCCTCTGCCGGTGGCGGAATAGTATCTTTCATTTCGCTATATGTATCACCGGTGGATCCAGATCGTGTCAGTGAATCTACCATCATACCTGCGCACCCACTAAGCAGTGCAGACACGGTAAATATCATGAACAATTGAGCGTGATAGTATCGAGGAAAATAAGTATTTTTAGTGTGATGTTTTTTCATCTGGACTTC
>JARROA010000032.1:0-94947 GCA_037384425.1 Candidatus Thiodiazotropha sp.
TTCGCATCCCCTCCGCACTCAGCACCAGGTTGGTCAACCACACTTGATGTCTTAGACAGCCGTTACAGATGCAAGGCCTGATTTTGTTAACGATTTGAAAATCACCCAAACCACATCTGACTGTCTGTTTTCTTAATAAATCCCGATTTACTGATCCGAAAGTAATCTAGCAAAACTGCGCGGGTTGAGTCTGCCAGTAGATTTACCGACTGGATAAATGAATTCTGAGGACAAATCATACAACTACGGTATGGATGGGTAGTGCTCTAAGGAAAAACCAAGGGAGGTGCCCTGTTTAAGGTGAAAATTGCCTCGTGACATCTGCGACGCGGATGGTAAATCTTACATTCTTTGTCAGGCCAAATCCGCGCCAAATAAACTACTCTGAAGACAAATCAGTCTTTACGGAGAGTTCTCATGATGGCGTCTCCATCCACTCTCGCCCTGCCCTCCGAATGGTCAATGCACCCGAAGCCCATGTTGCGTGCACTCCTTGCCACCATATTCGTTTGCGCCCTGATCCTGGTTCATAATCTCGCCTTGCTCATGGTTCTCGGTCTCGCATTGTCACTGGGCCTGGCCCTACAGGAGCGCGTACGCAGTCTGGAGGCGCAGTCACCGCCATCCACACATACTTTCAGTGGATCTGTGGTTGCAGATGGAGGGTCTTTTACCTCCCTGAGCCCAGACCGGGAACGGCCGATGACACAAGGCGTCAGCGTCCTCGATGGTGGTAGTCTCGAATCCTTGTCGCTCAAATAACGATCACAAGCTTCTGCAGGCTAGCCGAGTCGATACCGTCACAGACTCGTCTAACGAAACATCAACCTGCCCCCCACAATGGGGTGCTCAGCAGACAAAACTGGAGGGTGTTGGTATTGCCCGCTCTGCTTCTATATAACTGTTGCCTCTTACCCACCACTTCAGCGCCCTGGTACTGAGCCCTATCCAAGGCGAACCACCTTCCTCCAGCAAAACCAACAATCCTTCAGAGAGTTGCCGGCAATGTCGTGCGAAAAGCCCGAATTGGCATGCTTTGTGAGACCACCTCAAGCATACGGAACCAGGCGGCTGAACAACTGAGTTCCATCGACACAGTGAATTCGATTTTGACACTGACCACGCACAAGGCTATGAAACCATCCATCAACGACCGACTGTCAAACACGCTCTTACGGCTGAGATCGGGTCTCGAACCTCCTCACCGGTCCAGGTATGCCCCCAAGCAACACCCCAGGGCCGGCTTGAGCGGAAATACAAAGCTGACGCTTGCCTGGGCCGACAGCCGTCAGCACCGACGGATCGTGGATCTGGCGACAAGCGAGGGACGTCAGACCATGAACCTGCGCACCATGCCACAAGCAAAACTCGCGGTATTGATTCGCCCGGACGGCCATATTGTCGGCTGGGCCGGTATGGATGCCGAAACCCATCCGGAACGTCCCGAAGTCTTCTCCCAGTTCGTCTACCCCCACTATCGCGGCTTCGGTCTCGGCGCCCTGCTGGAGCATGTCTGGTGGGCCTATCTCTCCGCCTGGGGTTGTAAGACCGCCTATATGCGCATGGAGCTCGACGACAACGAGCCACTGTACAGACACAGACTCGCCAGCGGCTATTGCCGTGTGGCGAAGGCGACGGAACTGGGTGAGAGGTTCCTCTCCGCTTGCCGCGGCTGCGAGCTCTATGGCGACAGCTGCAGGAGTCAGGCCTACTTGGCCGTAAATGTGGATCGGGCGTTGGTGGAGAGTGAGAAACGCAGGGGACCACTCGATATCTGTCACCTCCCTATCAGGCTCAGGATAACCCCTCCTCACACGGATCGAAGTGACAAACTGCAGTCAGCCGTCGCTCGATGAATCGCCCCGCTGACACCCCGGCATCCCTGTCCGCCTCACCCACCTGTCTGCCGGAGACGGCACTCGATCAGTGGCGGAAGCTGCTCGGTTCAGCACGCGTACAGGACGATGCGGACACACGCGGACGCTATGCACGAACGACCCTGGCTCAGGCGCCATCGACCCGTGCCGTACTCCGCGCCAAGGAGGCGGCGCAGATTCCCGACATCCTGCGCATCGCCCGCGATCACCATATTCCCCTCTACCCGATCAGCCGCGGCCGTAACTGGGGCTGGGGAGACGCCTGCCCGGTCACGGCGGGCCAGGTCATCCTCGATCTCGGTGACCTGGACCGTATCATCGAAATTGACGAGACACTCGGCTATGCCGTGGTCGAGCCGGGCGTCACCCAGAGCCAGCTCGCCAGCGAACTTGCCACCAAGGCACCCGGATGGTGGCTGGAGTCGACCAATGCGGGCGCGCAGACGAGCATCATCGGCAACACCCTGGAACGCGGCCTAGGCATGGGCGAACGCACCGCCTCGATGTGCGGTATCGAAGCGGTGCTGCCCGACGGCTGCACCCTGCGGACCGGATTCGGCGCCTTTCCCGGGAGTCGGGTCGCCCACCTCGCCAAATGGGGCCTGGGGCCGGGCACCGAGAGCCTGTTCTGTCAATCCAACCTGGGCATAGTGACGCGCATGGGAATCTGGCTGAAGCCCAGGCCGGCGGGTGCCGAGTGCTGTATGATCTCAACGCCGGCCGACCGGCTGCCGGCACTGATCGACGCCCTGCGTCCCTTGCGCCTGCATGGGGTGTTGCCGACGAACGTCCACGTCTTCCCTGTCACGGGTCTGGCCGGAGCGCCCCGCTGGCTTGCCCTGGGTGCCATCTATGGGCCACGCGCAACCCGGGCAGCCCATCGCCTGAAGATTGAACAAAAGGTCGCCGGGCTGGGCCGCATCGCCTATTTCGAACAGGCACCGGTAGAGGCGACAGAGACCTTGGAGACACTGGCGATGGCGGCCACTCCCGGCATCGGCGACCTCTTCAACGCCGGCGAATCACTCTGCACCGGCACGCCCTACACCCCCGGAGCCGAATTTCTCCTCGCCTACCTCGGCGGCCAAGGCATCCAGAAGAAACAGGCGAAGCCCGAAACCGCCGACCCACTGAAGAACGACTACGGCTTCTACTTCCTGTGGACCACCAGTCCCGCCACCGGAGCGGATGTGGCGCAAGCCATGCAGCTGGCCGGAGACACCTGCGCCGGTTTCGGTTTCTCTCCCCGGATCACCCTGCAGCTGCCCAACGGACGCGCCGCGGTACTGGTGACCCGTATCTGCTTCGAACGGGCGGATCCATCAGCTTCAGCGCAGGCGCGTCGCTGTTACGATCGTCTGCTCAATGCCAGCGTCGACGCCGGCTTCCCACCCTGGCGGCTGGGCATCGAAGGGATGTCCCAGCTCAAACACCCGAAGCACGACATGGCCTTCGCCCGCAAGCTCAAACAGTGGATGGATCCAGAATCGATCCTGGCACCGGGACGCTATGTCTGGTAATGCCGAGCGGCCCAAGCGATGACCATTGACGATGCATGAACAAGCCCCGCACAACACTGGGGTCGGCTGTTGTTTTCCTGGGTTTCGCTTTGCCCCATTCAAACGCATACAGTCACTTGATTGGCAAGCTTATGTGATACGTGAGTCGGGCACCTAATCATCGATTGAACTTTCATCCAGATCTTTTTATGACTATATCTATAGAACGCTATAAATCAGGCGTAATCAAATCTAATGATGAAGGGATACACACATGGCCAGAAGAGGAAAATTCAGACCCAATGTCGTAACCTGGGATCAGATCGATGAGCACAGCAGCCTTCCCAATACCGATCCGAGCCTCAACAAACGACTGATTCTCGCTGAGGGCGATTCCTGGTTCACCATCGCAGGCATCCCCACCTCAAATCTGCTTTATTCTTTTCGTTTCAAAAAGATGACCATGATCGTCAATTGCGCGATGCCTGGCGATACCATCAAGCACATATCAGAGATCGAGGGCAATCACGTGTTTCGTACGGCATTGTCCCCCGACGGCTACAAGTGGGATCTCATCTTGCTCAGCGGAGGGGGTAATGACTTGATCGATGCGGCCGGAAAGCTCCTGCTGCCGAGACAGAAGCGTGGCGCCAAGTCCATGAAGAAAGCACAGGATTATTGTGACGCTGAGAGGCTGGATGAACTGATTGCGAGCATCCAGCAAGGCTACCATCGATTGGTAGGCCTGAGAGATGCGGATGGCAGCCCCGCGAAGAACAAGCCGATAGTGGTTCACACCTACGATTACCCGGTACCGAGGAATTCACTCGCGCGCTTTTTCTCTGTGCCGCTGTCTGGCCCATGGCTCTATCCCGCAGTCGTCAAAGCGGAAATCCCCAAAAAGGATTGGATCAAGGTCTCGAAATATCTCATCGACAAACTCGCCGAAGGTATCCTTGATCTGCAAAAAGGCAACAAACTGAAAAACTTTCATGTGGTGGACACAAGAAATACCTTAAAGAAGGCCGCCTTGGGCACTACGGGCGACAATGGGGATTGGTTGAATGAGATACACCCGAATACCGATGGTTATAAAAAACTGGCCAGGGCCATAGAGGGTAAGCTGACACCACTTCTGGAATAGCGGGTATCTAGAATTGCAAAGGTGAGTAATCCCTTGTTCGGCAACAAATTACAGACATAAAAAAAGGCCCACGATTGCTCGTAAGCCCTTGTTTATATGGTGGGTCGTGCAGGGATCGAACCTGCGACCACCTGATTAAAAGTCAGATGCTCTACCGACTGAGCTAACGACCCGAAAATCGGAAGGCGAATACTACCCCAGATTACTCCCTGAGTGAACCCCAAGGGCCAGTTTTTGCCCTTATTTACACCACTATTCCATCAGGTCGATATGAACTCCCTGCGCTTCCAGCTCGTCCGCCCGGGCCTGGACGAAACGCTGGAAGCTGGGCTGCTCACGGTAGCTTCCCGAGAGCACGTATTCCATAGCGGCATGGGTGTGAAAGCCCTTCAGGTAGGCCTCGGTGCGGAAGACCTCCCTCCCCTGGGCGTCGAAGAAGAGCAGGCTGGGAGCGTAATTGATCTTGAGGGCCGAGGCCCACTCGGTTGAGGTCAGGGTCTCGCCGTCTGGCGTAATGACGGGATCCGAGGACCAGACATCGACCAGCGCCACATCGAACTGATCGAGGGTTCGCCGGATCGCCTCCCGCTTGAGGATATCGCCATGCAACTCGTCGCAGGGCGGACACTGTTTCATCTCCATCAGCACCAGCAGCGGCTTGCCGGAGGCTGCCGCCCGACGCAAGTCGAGGGGAGGTTGCAGATTGCTGTCCTCCCGATGCAGTTTGCCGCTGGCGGGCACCGGCTGCCGCGCGGCGAGGAAGTCGCGAAAGCGCTGTTTCGTCTCCTGCCTTTCCGCCACGTAGTCGAGGGCCGCACTGAATTTGTGGGGAGGATAGTAGCCGTTGAGTCGCAACACCGTCCTGCCGAGCTCGTCGAGAAAGAGCAGGGTCGGTGTGTACATCACCTTGAGCTTTTCAGCCAATTGCTTCTCGGTGGTGACCTGGCCGTCGAGGTCGGTGACCTCGTTGTCACCCCACATGTTGATAGCGATCACCTGGAAACCGGCAACCGTTTTATCCACGATCTCCTTGATGGTGAAGTTCTCGTTCAGCAGCTTTGCGCAGTAGGGACATCCATCCTGGTGAAAATAGAGCATCACCCGCTTGCCTTCCGCCGCGGCCTCCCGGACATCCTCCTGCAGATCGAGAAAGGATTGCTTGAACCAGTCGGGTTTTGCGTGAAAACCGGGATTGACCAGTCCGCTGCCCAGCCTCTCTTCAGTCTGTTCCGCCCACAGGGGAGTAAAGCCGATCAAAAGTATGAGCAGACCGCTCAATCGCATCATGGAGTGCCTCCTGATTATTCAGTCGCCTGACGGCGTTGTTTTCAGTGATAGAGCTTCGCACGGGCTAATTGGTTCACTGTAGAGACAAGATCAGACGTCGAGGTTTTGTCGCTAAACGAATGAAATTCCTGGGCAATACCCGGCCAAACACCGTCAGGAATTTGTCACCGACAGGAAGGACCGATCTTATCCTGTTGTATTTAATTATGTTTATTTTGTTGGCATGCATTTCGCACATTTTCTCCATAGAGATCCCTATGAGCGAGTCGACAGCATGAGTATCCACAGCATACAGCAAGCAGGCAGCCACAAAGCCACCGGCGTGCTATCTGATCCGCATGCCAGTGTTCTGAACGACAACGGCGCGCTGGGACTCATCATGGAACTCAGCGGCAAGCTCCAGACCACGCTGGAACTGGAGGGTCTGATCGAGCTATTTGCCCAGGTGATCGAGGCCCAATTCGACTTCGACAGCCTCACCTATTTCGATCCCGAAGAGGAGCTGACGCTGAAATTCGGCCGCCGAACAGGCAGGAACAAGCTCAATTATCAACTCAAGGTGTTGGAATCAGATCTGGGCAAGATTCAGTTGACCCGTACCCGCAAGTTCAAACAGGCGGAGATCGAGCAGCTCGAAAATCTGCTGTCTGCCTTGCTCTATCCACTACGCAACGCCCTGCTCTATCGCACGGCGCTCCACTCCGCCTTCATCGACTCGCTGACCGGGGTCAAGAACCGCACCGCCTTCGATAGCAATTTCAGCCGCGATATCGAATACAGCCATCGTAAGCAGAGCGAGCTGTCATTGATCGTGTTGGACATCGACCTCTTCAAACGCATCAACGACAACTTTGGCCACATCGTCGGCGACGATGTACTGCGACAGGTAGCACAGACGGTCGAACATACCATCCGCAGCAGTGACGCGCTGTATCGATACGGCGGCGAGGAGTTCGCCATTGTCCTCAACGGCACCGACCAGTCGGGTGCTCGACTGCTGGCGGAGCGTATCCGACGTAACATGGAGCAGCTGGAGTTCGATTCCCTCAAGGGGATCACGGTTACCATCAGCCTGGGCATCGCCGTCATGGATGAGAACGAGAGCGCCGATCAGTTGTTCGCACGCGCCGACGCCGCGCTCTATCAAGCCAAAGAACAGGGACGCAACCGGGTGGTCACCGCCAGCTGATCCGATTTCTCCACTACCCTGATCCTCCATCGAGGCCACATCTGGGCCGACCATCGGCGCGATTCGCCACCCGCCGCCTTCTGAACTCAGGCCGGAATAGCTCTTACTTCGGGCCTGTTTGCACTAATCCAATACACCCTGTTGCGTCTGCCACGGACAGTCGTGGTGCAGCATGCACGCCTCACACCGAGGCTTGGGGCGACAGACCTGTTTCGCATGGTGGTCGATGAGGGCATGGAATTCGTTGTACATGGCCACATCGGCCGGAAGTGCGCGTTCGAAAACGCTGCGCAGCGCCTCGTAGGGGAGACGTGCATCCAGCAGCCCCAGGCGTGAGCAGAGCCGTCGGGTGTAGGCGTCGATGACGAAGACCGGCCTTTCATAGGCATAGAGCAGGATATCGTCGGCGGTTTCAGGGCCGATACCGTGAATCGAGAGCAGTGACTTGCGCAGCGCTTCGGTAGTGAGACGCTGCTGGTCATCCCGGGCCAGCAACCAGTCACAGAGCGCCTGGAGGCGTTTCGCCTTGACGTTGAAATAGCCCGAGGGACGCAGATGCACCGCCAGCACCTGGGGGCTCAGCGCGGCGATGGCGGCGGCATCGAGGAGATCGGCCCGGCGCAGGTTCTCGATCGCCCGCTCCACGTTGATCCAGGCTGTGTTCTGGGTCAGCACCGCACCCACCATCACCTCGAAGGGGGTCTCGGCGGGCCACCAATGTTGCGGGCCATAGTGATCGAACAGGCGCCGGTATAGGGACTCCAGCGCGTGTCGAGTGGACGTCAACGGCGCCTGCCTCCACCCGGCCGGCTTTTGGCCCAGGGATCCGTGGGCTGGCCCGCCCCACCTCCGGCCGAGGAGCGACCCCGGGATTTGTGCGGGGACGAAGACTCATCGTTCGACGGCTTTTTTCGCGGTGTGCTGCCGCGAGCGCCTTTGGCGGAACCCTTCGCCGGCTTGCCAGGCGAACGCGCCTTCGACTGAGCACCGGAACGTGAGCGGCCGGCTTCACGACCTGGCGCCTCTCCCTTGGCGGGTCGCCCGTCACGCGCTTGCTTGCCGCGCGCTGCCGGCCTGTTGCGGGGTTTGTCCGACTTGAGACCCAGGGTCTTCAGCAGCTCGTCGATCTCGCCATCGTTGAGGTAGCGCCAACGCCCTGCCTTCAAAGCCGAATCGAGCATCACGCTGCCGTAGCGCACCCGCTTGAGGCGGTTGACCTTGGCCCCGACCGCCTCCCACATACGGCGCACCTCGCGCTGACGACCTTCCATGATCACCACGTGGAACCAGCGGTTGATGCCCTCGCCACCCGACTCGACGATCTCCTCGAAACGGGCCGGGCCGTCATCCAGCTCGACCCCGTGCACCAGCTGCTCCAGCTGCGCTTCGGTGACCTCGCCCATGACGCGCACGGCATATTCCCGCTCCACCTGGCGGCTCGGGTGCATCAACTGATTGGCCAGCTCGCCGTCGGTGGTCAGCAGCAGCAGGCCGGTGGAGTTGATGTCGAGACGGCCGATGGGGACCCAGCGACCATGCTTGAGTTTCGGCAGGTGATCGAAGACAGTGCGTCGCCCCTCCGGATCGTGGCGCGTCACCAGCTCCCCTTCGGGTTTGTTGAAGACCAGGACCTCCCGCTCCGGCGGCTCCAGACGCTTCACCGAGACCTTGCGGCCGTCGACCTTGATGCTGTCGGTCGGCACCACGCGCTGACCCAGCTGGGCCAGGCTCCCGTTGACCTCCACCTTGCCGGCGCTGATCCAGCCTTCGATCTCGCGTCGCGAACCCAGGCCGGCGTTGGCCAGTACCTTCTGTAGGCGCTCGCCCAGCGGAGCTTTAGTCCGGCTCATGGGAGGTTTTCTTCAATTCGGTTTCCAGTTCGATCACATTGTCGGCCGACTCGACCGCCGCCTGGACCTCCTCTTCCCTCTCCGTTGCGGGCTGCTCGTCCTCGGACGGCGCCTTGTCGCTGGCTTCAGGCTCCACGCCCTCCACTTCCTCGGCCAGCAGTTCCGAATCCTCGGCGATGACCTCGTCGTCGGTCTCGGCATCGCCGCCACCGGTCTCACCCGGGGCCTGCTGCGCCTGCCGATCCGGATCGCTCAGCTCGAGTTCCCGGTTGATGGACTCGAGATCGCGGATCTCGGCCAGGGTCGGCAGCTCGTTCAGGCTCTTCAGGTTGAAGTAGTCGAGAAACTCCCGGGTGGTGGCGTAGAGGGCCGGCTTGCCGGGGACGTCACGATGGCCCACTACCCTCACCCACTCGCGTTCGGTGAGGGTCTTGATGATGTTGCTGCTGACACTGACGCCACGGATATCCTCGATCTCGCCACGGGTGATGGGTTGGCGGTAGGCGATCAGGGCCAGGGTCTCCAGCAGTGCGCGTGAGTATTTCGGCGGCCGCTCCGCCCACAGACGGGAGACCCAGGATGAGAGTCCGGCACGTACCTGGATGCGAAAGCCGCTGCCGACCTCGACCACTTCGATGCCACGCCCCTGGTAGTCCTCCATCAGGCTGTTGAGTACCTCGCGCAGTGCCTTTTTCTCGGGCTGTTCGCGCTCCTCGAACAGGGCTAGGATCTGATCCAGGCTCAGTGGACGTCCCGCCGCCAGCAAGGCGGCCTCGACGATCTGTTTCAGTTTCTCTTCGGATGCCATATCGGATTCGTTTTTCCGTACTCTGTCAGTTATCTCGCTGCGAACGGGGAGTCATCGGTGGGGCAGGGCCCCTGCCCTACCACATCGTTCGGAGTGCAGGGTGGAGCCCTGCCTACCATCGATCTCTTGAAAGCTACGAATGCTTCGATCGCTTTCTATCCACTCGGTGCGACAAGCCGCACCCTACCCTTGATTTGCCGTAGGGTGCGGCTTGCCGCGCCCGAAGGAGGTGCCCTTGGGGTACACCGAAAAGCTAGGCCCCAATAGCCTTTACGTGAATCGGTTCGAATGCGTCAGCCTGCACCAGCTCCAGCAGCGAGCCCTTGAGCAGCTCCAGCACCGCCAGAAAGGTGACCACCACGCCGAGGCGCCCCTCGCTGACGTCG
The DNA here is from genome assembly GCA_037384425.1 of Candidatus Thiodiazotropha sp. GTDB lineage: Bacteria > Pseudomonadota > Gammaproteobacteria > Chromatiales > Chromatiaceae > Thiodiazotropha. Next base: position 10,041 of record JARROA010000032.1, read on the forward strand.
AACAGGTCGGTGAAACGGGTATAGCTCTCGGCGTTGACCCGCTGCAACACCAGGGACATCTTTTCCCGCACCGACAGCGCCTCCTTCTCCACCCGGTGGCTGGTGAACATGTCGGCCCGGTGCAGAACGTCCTTCAGGGCGAGCAGGATCTCGCGCATGTCCACATCGGGTTCGCGTGCCTCCACATGGCGTTCCACCAGCTCGGCGTGACACTGGAAGGTGTCGCGGGTCATGTGCTCCAGCCCGTCCAGGTCCTCCGCCGCCTGCTTGTAGCGCTCGTACTCCTGCAGACGCCGGATCAGCTCGGCGCGCGGATCCTCGCCCTCCTCCTCTTCGGCGCTCGGGCGCGGCAGCAGCATACGGGATTTGATCTCCGCCAGCATCGCCGCCATCACCAGGTACTCCGCCGCCAGCTCCAGCCGCAGCTCGTTCATCATCTCGATGTATTGGACGTACTGGTCGGTGATCTCGGCGATGGGGATATTGAGGATATCCAGATTCTGCCGCCGAATCAGGTAGAGCAGCAGATCCAGCGGTCCCTCGAAGGCGTCGAGAAAGACCTCCAACGCGTCCGGCGGGATATAGAGGTCCGTGGGCGGCGTGGCATAGGGCTCGCCCATGACGATGGCAAAAGGCATCTCCTCCTGCTCGGGATGGTGGTGAGGGTGTTCTTCCGAGATCGGTTCCATGGACTGTACCGTTTAGGAAAAGTCGAGTGACATGACCTGCCGTACTTCCTGCATGGTCTCCTGGGCCACGATGCGCGCCTTCTCCGAGCCCTCGCGGATGACCCGCTTGACCAGTTCGGGTTGGGCCTCGAATTCGGCCGCCCGTTCCTGCATCGGCTTCAGCTCGGCCAGCACGGCTTCGATCACCGGACCCTTGCAGTCGAGACAGCCGATACCGGCGCTACGGCATCCCTCCTGCACCCAGGCCTTGGTCTCGTCGCTCGAGTAGACCTGGTGCAGCTGCCAGACCGGGCACTTCTCCGGCTCGCCCGGGTCGTTGCGGCGCACCCGGCTGGGATCCGTGGGCATGCGCTTGATCATGTTCTCCACCTCGGCCGGATCCTCGCGCAGGGAGATGGTGTTGCCGTAGGACTTGGACATCTTCTGCCCGTCCAGGCCCGGCATCTTGGAGGCCTTGGTCAGCAACGGCTGGGGCTCGGTCAGGATCAGCCGGCCGCTGCCCTCCAGAAAGCCGAGCAGCCGCTCCCGCTCATCGCCCGAGATATTCTGCTGCGCCTCCAGCAGTTCGCGGCCGGTGACCAGCGCTTCGTTGTCGCCTTTCTCCTGATAGGCGCGGCGCAGCTGGTCGAACTGCTTGGCCGCCTTCTTGCCCATCTTCTTGCGCGCCGTCTCGGCTTTCTCCTCGAACCCGGGTTCGCGGCCGTAGAGGTGGTTGAAGCGACGGGCGATCTCGCGTGTCAGTTCCACATGGGCCACCTGGTCCTCGCCCACCGGCACCTGGGCGGCGCGGTAGATCAGGATGTCGGCCGACTGCAGCAGCGGATAGCCGAGGAAGCCGTAGGTGGCCAGGTCTTTCTCCTTCAGCTTCTCCTGCTGGTCCTTGTAGCTAGGCACCCGCTCCAGCCAGCCCAGGGGCGTGATCATGGAGAGCAACAGGTGCAGCTCGGCGTGCTCCGGCACCATGGATTGCACGAACAGGGTGGCCGATTCGCAATCCACCCCCGCCGCCAGCCAGTCGATCACCATGTCCCAGACACTGGCCGGGATCAGTGTGGGATCGTCGTAGTGGGTGGTCAGGGCGTGCCAGTCGGCGACGAAAAAGAAGCACTCGTGCTGATTCTGTAGCTCGACCCAGTTCTTCAGTACACCGTGGTAGTGGCCGAGGTGGAGCCGGCCGGTCGGGCGCATGCCGGAGAGTACACGGGACGGCGGGGCGGATGAATCCAAAACTAACTCCTTGCGGGACTGAGAATCACGGGTATCAACTGGGTGACGATGTCGCTGGCGGGCAACAGTGCAATGGTCAAACCTACCACAGGCCAGAGGATCACGCCCAGCAGACCGGTCACCATGAGCAGCACGACGATGATGAGGCCGTAAGACTCGAGGCGGGAGTAGACCTGCGCCTGTTTGGCCGGCAGCAGCGAATAGAGCACTCTGCCCCCGTCGAGCGGCAGGATCGGCAGCAGGTTCAGCGCCATCAGCACCGAATTGAACAGCACTCCGGCCACGCCCATAAAGACCAGCGGCTGAGCCAGCCAGATGAAACTCTTCGCACTCAGGGCGCCGAGGTAGATCACCAGGGTCCAGATCAATGCCATCAGCAGATTGGCGGCAGGACCGGCCAGGGCCACGTATCCCATGTCGCGTTTGGGGTGTCTCAGGTTACGCCAGTTCACCGGCACCGGTTTGGCCCAGCCGAACATGAAACCGGTCAGCAGATAGAGGCCCAGGGGCACCAGGATGGTGCCGACCGGATCGATGTGTTTGAGTGGATTGAGGGTGACCCGTCCCAGCATTTCGGCGGTATTGTCGCCCAGGCGCTTGGCCACCCAGCCATGGGCCGCCTCGTGCACGGTGATGGCGAAAATCATCGGCAGCACGAAAATGGCCAGCTTTTGAATCAGAGTGAGCCCTTCCATCGCGGGATTATACCTCGAACAGGGAGACGTCGCCCTTGCCGATCCGGACCACCTGCGGTACGTCCTCGGTCATCACCACCACGGTGGTGGGCTCGAAACCGCAGTAGCCGCCGTCGATGATCAGATCCACCTGATGATCGAGCAGATCACGCATCTCGTAGGGATCGGTTAGCGGCATCTCGTCGCCGGGCATGATCATGGTGGTGCTCATGATCGGCTCCCCCAGCTCCTCCAGCAGGGCGCTGACGATGGCATTGTCGGGTACCCGGATGCCGATGGTGCGCCGCTTGGGGTGCATCAGGCGCCGCGGCACCTGCTTGGTCGCCTTGTGGATGAAGGTGTAGGGTCCCGGAGTCAACGCTTTCAGCAGCCGGTAGTCCCGGTTGTCGATCTTGGCGTAGTGGGAGATCTCGGTCAGATCGCGGCAGACCAGGGTGAAGTTGTGGTCATCGTCGACCTTGCGGATGCGCCGAATACGCTCCATCGCCCCCTTGTCACCGATATGGCAGCCAAGGGCATAGCTGGAGTCGGTGGGATAGACCACCAGGCCGCCATCGTGAATGATGCCGACCGCCTGAGTGATCAGCCGGGGTTGCGGATTTTCGGGATGAATCTGTAGAAAAAGGGCCATCGACAGTAGCGCTCACATCACCTTGCGCGACGACACACCGGCTTGGCCGATCGACCAGTCCTGCCAGATCGGCCGGCAGCCGCCTGGCAGTAGCGGCAGCCGCCCCAGGGCGATCCAGGGGTTCTCCGGGGTGTGGAAATCGGAACCGGCGGAGGCAAACAGACCGAAATCGTTGCAGTGTTTGGCCATCGACACGCAGTCATCGCGGCTGTGGCTGCCGGAGACCACTTCGACCGCCGCGCCCCCCAACTCGCGAAACACGGCGAACAGCCGGCGCAGCTTGGTGCGCGTCATCTTGTAGCGCGCCGGATGGGCCACCACCGCCTGACCACCGGCGGCGTGAATCCATCCCAGCGCCGCTTCGAGCGTGGCCCATTCGCCCGCCACATAACCCGGTTTTCCGTGTACCAGATAGTTCTTGAAGACCTTGCGCTCGTCTTCGACGATACCCCGTTCCACCAGCATGCGGGCGAAGTGGGTACGGCTGACCAGAATGCCGTTGGAGTGGGCCAGGGCGCCCTGGTAAGCATCGGCTATGCCGCTCTTCTCCAGCCGGCGTCCGATCTCCTGCGCCCGCCAGTCGCGGAAATCCCGCATCGACTGCAGGCCCGCCTGCAGCACCCGATTCTCCGGATCCACGTTGAGGCCCACGATGTGCACCGTCTGCGCGCTCCAGGTCACCGAGATTTCGACACCCGCCACCAGCTCGATGGCCCGCTCCCCGGCTTCCCCCAGCGCCTCGGCGATGCCTGCGGTAGTGTCGTGATCCGTCAGCGCCAGAACCTCGACACCCGCCTCGTCTGCGGCGCGCACCAGGGCGGCCGGCGACAAGGTGCCGTCGGAGGCGGTAGAGTGGCTGTGAAGGTCATAGGGGCAAAACATGGAGGCGGATTGTACCTATTGGAAGGCGCTACGGACAGCAGTAAACAGAGAATCCGTTTCATTGTGTGGACACTGTCCCCGACGGCCATCCTCGGCCGCCGTTCCAACTGTCGGCACAGACAGCAACTCCACCTCACCCGGAAATTAAACGACTGACGAAACCGTTACGGGTCTCCTGCCGCCCTTGCCGACAGCCCCCCCTGGGTGGAAGACGCCCGGGATAGCGCCTGATACAATCGCGGCCATGCTTTTTCCGTCGCTAGACCTCCGCTATATCAGCCAGCGATTCGATGCCGCCGCACCTGTCGTCGTCGAGGCCAGTCGCCGCTCGGGCAGTGCCTCCGAGGATGCCGACCACTCCCCCAGTATGCTGCAGCAGGCCATGCTGCGGTTACTTGAGCTGTTGTCGATCATCGAAGCTGAGGACACTGAGGATCAGCCTTCCCATGAGGAGGTCGACCTGAACCAGCTGGGCGACTATGCCATCCAGATGCTGAGCGATCTGGCCAGTGCCGCCGGCAGTCTACGACTGGAACAGGAGTCACAGCAGCTGGAGGACCTGACCCTGCCGATGGCGCTCTGGATTGCCCGTCACGGCGGGGAGCTGAGAAGCCTGGCCCCGATCGTCAACGCCCTGGCACGGCTGGCCAACACCCTGCGTGAACCCAACCTGCTCGGACAGCTCTATCAGCTGACCGAAGAGCTGCAGCGCGCCGTCGATACCACCACCCGCGCTGATCTGGAAAAATCGGATCCCGGACGCCCCTGGCGGCTGCTGTTGATGAACCGGGCCATCATCGCCACCCGCAGCCACCGCACCGAACTCATAGAACAGGCGTATCAGCAATTGGCCGAGGCATTACCGGAGGAGGCCCCCCGGTTTTTCGAGGAGGGGATGCAACAGATGGAACTCTTGAACTATCCGCAGGTCGTCAGACAGGTAGTGGAAAAATATTACAATCTGTGGAGCATTCCACGAACCCTGCATTGAGAAGGCAAGTCCGTAACCGAAGACCATGAAACTGCTGGCCGATTTTTTTCCAGTCATCCTCTTTTTTGTCGCCTATCAGCTGTTCGACATCTACGTCGCCACGGCGGTTGCCATCGCTGCCTCCCTGATACAGGTCGGCTACCACTGGTTAAGCAAGCGCCACATCGAAATGGCTCACCTGATCACCCTGGCGATTCTGCTTGTGTTCGGTGGACTCACGCTGCTGCTGCATGACCGCACCTTCATCATGTGGAAACCATCGGTGATCAACTGGCTCTTCGGCCTGGTGTTTCTGGGCAGCCAATTTATTGGTGAAAAACCAGTCGTTCAACGCCTGATGGGCGGTAACCTGGAGCTGCCGCAATCCATCTGGCGGCGGCTCAATCTTGTCTGGGCGCTCTTTTTCTTCGCCCTCGGCTTTCTCAATCTCTATGTTGCCAACGATTTTTTCGTTGCCGAAAGCCATTTGATCGAGCTTAGCGGGCTGCAGGAGATCGATTTCGATAACTGCAGTGGGCTGTTCAGCGGCAATCAGCTGGAGATGTGTAATACTGCACACTCCCTGGAACAGAGCTGGGTCAATTTCAAGCTGTTTGGCATGATGGGGCTCACTCTGGCCTTCGTTTTGCTGCAGGCCTTCTACCTGGCGCGTCATCTCTCCGTCAGCGAAGCCACTGAAGAGGAATAACAACGTGTACTACGCCATAATCGCCGAGGATCGGGATGACAGTCTCGAAGCACGCCTCAAGGCGCGGCCGGATCATGTCGAGCGGCTGCGTCAACTGCAACACGAAGGCCGCCTGCTTATGGCCGGCCCCCATCCCGCGATCGATGCCGAGGATCCGGGCCCGGCCGGATTCAGCGGCAGCCTGATCGTCGCCGAGTTTCCCGACCTCGACAGCGCCAAACGCTGGGCTGACGACGACCCCTATATCAAAGCCGGCGTCTATGACCGGGTCATGGTCAAACCCTTTTTAAAAGTACTTCCAGCCTAGAGTCTGTAATCGGAATGTGACAGGCTCAGCGAAGTTTGCGAACCCCTCCAGATATTCAAAGGTAGAAATGATGATGAAGAAAAAAATGCTGTTGGCCACCTTCTGCAGCGCCCTGCTGATTGCCGGATGCAACCAGGCGGCCGACACCGCGCCCACGGTGCCGAGTCCCGACACCACCTCGAACGCCGAGCAGGAGCAACCGGCGATGGATGAGAATACCCTGCTCACCGTCAACGGCGAACCGATCAGCAAGCCCATGTATGCACTCTACTTCCAGGATCGCATGCGCAACGTCCCGGATGCCCAGAACTCGCCGCAGATGCAGATGACCGTGCTCAACGAGCTGGCCAACGTCATCATCGCTGCCCAGGATGCCGAGTCCAAGGGTATCGCCGAACGTCCGGAGATCGCCGCCACCCTGGCACTGCTGCGCGCAAAACTGTTGACCCAGACGGTGATTCAGGAGTATGCCTCGGAGCACCAGCCGAGCGAGGATCAGATCAAGACCTATTACGAAGCGGAGTACGCCAGCCAGTCCAACCAGGAATACAAGGCGCGTCATATTCTGGTCAAAGAGGAAGCGGAAGCCAAAGCCCTGATCGAAGAGCTGGATGGCGGCGCCGACTTCGCCGAGTTGGCCAAGGCCCACTCTACCGGCCCCACCGGTAAGAACGGTGGCGATCTCGGCTGGTTCGACGCCAATCAGATGGTAAAACCCTTCGCCGATGCAGTGGCCGCGATGGAGAAAGGCGGCTACAGCAAAGAGCCGGTGCAGACCCAGTTCGGCTGGCACGTCATCCAGCTGGAAGACACCCGCCAAGCCGAAGCACCCACACTGGAAAGTGTGCGTGGCGAAATCATCACCAAACTCCAACAGCAGGCGCTGGCCGATTACATGCAACAGCTGCGCAGCAACAGCGACATCGTGTTCAATGAACAGATGGCGGTAAAGAAGCCGGCAGCCGAGGAGGACACCGCCAGTCAGACAGAGGACGAGAAGTCGGCCGAATCCACGCCTGCAGAGGGTGCCGCGGCCAGTCAGACGGAGGGCGAGAAGCCGTCCGACGCTGCAGCTGCCGAGGAGGAGGCGAAACCGGCTTCGGAATGAACCTCAGCCCTATCGCAACGAAAAACGGCGGGGTTACAGCCCGCCCTGCCGTATATCCTGAATGGTCTGGTCCGAAAGGGGGTGCTTGAGGCTCTTGTGCTCCGGAGTCACCTCGCGAACGATCTGGGTGAGCACCTTGCGCATCACTAACATGATCTCGCGCTCTTTGTTGCTTGATTCATTCATAGTCTACTGCCTGGGATTCTGTTTTGAGGCGCGTTCGGCGTACCGCAGTACCTGCGGCCTCTGGTCCAACAAGCTTAGCGGATAGGCAACCCCACTTACCAGCGGGGAATGGCATTGATGAAACGGCGGGGGAGCAGGCCACCTCATATCCTGCATCGCTGGAAACCGATCATAATTGGCCGGACTGGGGTAATAAACCACAAATCAGGGGATCGGTGCGGCAAGCCGCACCGATACGTAATCAATTGATCAGCAAGACAGGGAAGAGGCCTCCGATCTCTGCATGATCAATAGCCCTCACTACCCGCTCAGTTCATCCAGCAGGGCTTTCAACCCCTTCTCGTCGAGAACCTCTACTCCCAGACTCTCTGCCTTGGTCAGTTTGGAACCCGCCGCCTCACCGGCCACCACGTAGTCGGTCTTTTTGGAGACGCTGCCGGCCACCTTGGCGCCCAGTGCCTCCAGCTCCGCCTTGATCTGGTCTCTGGGCCGGCTGAGGGTGCCGGTGATGACGAAGGTCTTGCCCTTCAGCGGTTGCTGCGCCTCGCTGGGGCGCTCCACATCGGACCAGCGGACACCGGCCTCGATCAGCTCGCGTATTACCTGCCGGTTATGCGCCTGGCGGAAGAAGGCCTCGATATGAGCCGCCACGATGGGACCGACGTCGGGGGTCTCCCGCAGCTGTTCCTCTTCCGCCTCGCGGATGGCGTCGAGGCTGCCGAAGTGGCTGGCCAGGGCCTGAGCGGTGGCCTCCCCCACCTCGCGGATACCGAGGGCGTAGAGAAAACGCGGCAGCGTGGTCTGTTTGCTCTTTTCCAGGGCATCGAGCAGGTTCTGGGCCGACTTCTCAGCCATGCGCTCCAGGTCACTCAGCTGTTCCAGCTTCAAGCGGTAAAGATCAGCCGGACTGTCCACCAGTTCCAGCTCGACCAACTGCTCCACCAGTTTGTCGCCCAGCCCTTCTATATCCATTGCCTTGCGAGAAGCGAAGTGTTTGAGCGATTCCCGTCGCTGGGCCGGACAGAAGAGCCCACCGGAACAGCGGGCCACAGCCTCTCCTTCCGGCTTGTCGATGTCGGACCCGCAGACTGGACAATGCTCGGGCAGCGCCACCGGCTTGCTACGCCCCGGGCGTTGGGGATCGACCACCGACACCACTTCTGGAATCACATCGCCGGCCCGCCTCACCACCACCCTGTCACCGGGACGCACATCCTTGCGCATCACCTCGTCCATGTTGTGCAGTGTGGCATTGCTGACCGTGACACCGCCGACAAAGATGGGCTGCAGGCGCGCCACCGGCGTCACCGCACCGGTGCGCCCGACCTGGAACTCGATCGCCTCGACCCGGGTCATCTCCTCCTGGGCGGGAAACTTGTAGGCAATCGCCCAGCGTGGTGCACGCGAGACAAAACCAAGGCGTTCCTGCAACGCCAGGGCATCGACCTTGAAGACCACGCCGTCGATGTCGTAAGCCAGACCATCCCTCTGTTCGAGCATTCCCTGATAGTAGGCGAGACAGCCGGCCACCCCCGCCACTCTGCGCGCTATGGGAGAGACGGGCACTCCCCAACGCCTGAGACGAGCCAGACAGCCGCTTTGGCTGTCGCCGATCTGTCCTGAAGAGACTTCGCCAAAGCCGTAGGCGTAGAAGTTCAGCGGACGACGGGCCGTGATGCGGGGATCGAGCTGACGCAACGAGCCGGCCGCCGCGTTGCGCGGATTGACAAAGGTCTTCTCTCCCTGCTCGCGGGCACGGGCATTGAACTGCTCGAAACCTTTCCGCGGCATGAAGACCTCGCCCCTCACTTCCAGCACCTCCGGCCACTCTTCGCCGTCGAGTGTCAGCGGTACCGCCTTGATAGTACGCACGTTGCTGGTGACATCCTCGCCGCGGGTACCGTCGCCCCGGGTCGCCGCCTGCACCAGACGCCCGGATTGATACCGCAGATTGACCGCCAGGCCATCGAGCTTGGGCTCGGCCTGGTAGTGGATCTCTTCTTCTCCCCCCAGCTTGAGACGGTCGCGGATACGCCGCTCGAAATCGGCCATCTCCTGTTCGCTGAAGGCGTTGTCGAGGGAGAGCATGGGCACTCGGTGGACCACCTCTTCGAATCCCTCGAGAGGAGCGTCGCCCACGCGCTGGGTCGGGGAGTCGGGGGTGATGAGATCGGGATGTTGCGCTTCCAGGGCCTGCAGTTCACGCATCAGCCGGTCGTACTCGGCGTCTGGAATCTCCGGCGCATCGTAGACGTAGTAGAGTCGGTTGTGGTGATTGATCTGTTTGCGCAGGGCCTCGATGCGGGCGGCCGCGGAACGGGACTTGCTCAACCCTTCCTCCGCGCCAACTGGATCTGCCGCTTGTGCTCCATGATGCGTTCGCGCAGGTGTTCGATGGTCTGTTTGGTCAGGGCGCTGTGGCTATCATCCTGCAGATCGCCCACCAGCATCGCCGCCAAGCGCTCGGCGGTGTAGAGCATGTCGGAGAAGATCATCATGCTGTCGCCCGGTCCCGGCAGCTGGGCGAACAGGGTCAGGCCGGGGGTGGTGAAATCGGCCATCGCCTTGGCCGGGAAGACTCCCGGCTCGACCATACTGGCCAGATTGTAGAGCACCTTACGGCTGCCGTCGGAGGCCAATCGCTGGTAAATCGCCATGTCGGAGAGCACCATCCCGGTCTCCTGCATCGCCTTCTCGATGGCGGGTCCGGCGAACGGAGCCTTCTTGGCGCGGACATTGATCTGGATGATCAGGTCGGGCACGTCGACCGGCGACTCCTCCTGGGCGCTGAAACCGAACAGATCCTGCTGCTCCATGCCGGGTCCGGGTTCCGGTTTGCGCTCGTCCGGCGTTTCGCCTTCATCGGCGGTCTTGACGGGCTGGTCGATTCCGGGAATGGGTTCGTCGTCGATGCGGAAGCTGTCGATGCGCTCTTCATCTTCATCATCCTCATCACCAAGCAGTTCCGTGATCTCGTCCTGGCTCTCGTCCTCAAATGCGTCACTCGACTCAACGACCTCTTCGAACCGCGGCTCGGACTCGGGCTCCAGATCTTCCTCCACCTCCTCTGTCAGCCTGGGTTCCACCTTGGGCGCCACCCGGCGCCTGGCCTGGGCCGATTCGCGCTTACGGCGTCGGGTTTCGTAGAAATAGATGCCGCCCAGGAAGAAGAGGCCGGCGACAAACAGTACGATGCGTAGCGTCGTCGCGTCCATTAGTTAGGGCCTGTTAACACACATCCAATAGGCTCTGCTGGGGCTGTATTTGCGTCCAGCAAGGCAAAGTGAGCGATGTGTAGCCCGTCGTTCATTTGGAATGACCAAACTTCTCTCCTCGCGCCTTGATTGGCGCTGTTTCAGAGGCAACAGAGCCTATTGGATGTGTGTTAAACAGGCCCTAAACGGCGGCCAATTTCGCCGCCTCCTCCACATCGACGGTGACCAGGCGGGAGACGCCCGGTTCATGCATGGTGACACCCGACAGCTGGTTGGCGATCTCCATGGTGATCTTGTTGTGGGTGATGAAGATGAACTGCACCTGGTCCGACATCGCTTTCACCATCTCGCAGAAGCGCCCCACGTTGGCGTCGTCGAGCGGGGCATCCACCTCGTCCAGCATACAGAAGGGAGCTGGATTGAGCTGGAAGATGGAGAACACCATGGCCACGGCGGTCAGTGCCTTCTCGCCACCGGAGAGCAGGTGGATGCTGGAATTACGCTTGCCCGGCGGACGCGCCATCACGGTGACGCCGGTATCCAGCAGGTCCTCCCCGGTCAGCTCCAAGTAGGCGTGGCCGCCACCGAAGAGGCGCGGAAACAGCTCCTTGATGCCGGCGTTGACCTTGTCGAAGGTCTCCTTGAACCGGGTCCGGGTCTCGCGGTCGATCTTACGTATGGCGTTCTCCAGGGTCTCCAGGGAACTACTGATATCGGCGTGCTGCTCGTCCAGGTACTTGAGTCGCTCGGACTGCTCCTGGAACTCGTCGATGGCGGCCAGATTGATGGGGCCCAGGCGCTGAATGCGCTGGGCCAGGGTCTCGGCCCGCTGGTGCCACTCCGACTCGCTGGCCCCATCCGGCATCTCGGCGAACAGGGTCTCCACGTTCAGACCGCCCTCGTCGAGCTGTTCCTGCAGGGTCTGACGACGCACGGTCACCTCCTGGCTCTCCAGTCGCGCCTGGTTCAGCAGATCACGACGCTCCTGCACCTGCTGTTCGGCCTGATGACGCTGCCGCTCCATCTCACGCAGCTGATTGTCCAGTCCCTCCAGGCCGCGGCGCACTTCCATCAGCTCTTTTTCGACCACGGCGCGCTCGTTGAGCTTGCGGCTCAGACTCTCCTGCTGCTCCTGCAGCGGAAGCTCGCTGTTGGCCAGGGCGTGAGTGAGTTCCTCGCGACGCTGCACCATCAGGCCGAGCTGGCTGCGCGCGCGTTCCAGATTCTGCACCAGTGAGGCCTGCGCGGTGCGCATCGACTCCACCTGCAGCGCCACTTGGTGGGAGGAGGCGCGCTGGCGATTGAGCTTCTCGCGCGCCTGGTTGACCTGCTCGCGCAGCTCGTCACGCCGCCGCACCAGGGCTTCACGGCGCGCACCCAGGGTCTCGATCGCCTCCAGCGCCGCGTGCAGTCGCTCGCGGGTCTCCGCCATCAGATCCTGGTCGGACTGGATCTGCTCGGCGATTTCGGACTGTTCGTGCTGCAGCTGTTCGCGTCGCTGACGCAGATGCTCGGCCCGGGTCCGCTTGCCGCTGAGACTGGAACTGATCTCCGACAGGGCGCGGTTGACCTGGTTGAACTGGCTCTGATGCTGCTCCCGGGTCTGTTCGGACTGACGCAGCGACTCCCGGCCCTGCTCCAGGGCCTCCGCCAGTTCGGCCACCTTGAGCTCCTGGGCGGAAAGGCTCTCCTTCAGCTCCCGCAGCTCCTCTTCCCGCGCCAGCACGCCGGCCTGCTCGTCGCTCTCGCGGGCGATACGCAGCCAATCGCGACCCAGCCAGACGCCATCCGGCGTGACCACCGACTCCCCTGCCGCCAGCGTGCTGCGGAGACTCAAGGCGGCGGAGAGATTGTCCGCCACCCTGACACCGGCCAGCAGGTTTTCTAGATTCCAGGGGGCGTCGATCTTGGCGAGCAGTCGATCCTCCGGCCAAGGCGTATCGCTGTGCCGGGTGCGGGTGTCCCACAGGGTCAGCGAGGCTTTGTCGAGCTGGGGAATGCGTGACTGCAGGCCATCGAGGTCGTCCACGCAGACCGCTTGAAGATGGAAGCCGAGCACGATCTCCGCTGCCCGTTGCCAGCGGGGCTCGACCTTGAGGGACTGGGCCAGACGGGCTGCCTGCTGCAGATCGCTCTGCGCCAGCCACTCCGTAACGGTCTCCTCCTGACTGCCGAGAGCGGCCTGTTGCAGGGCCTCCAGCGAGGCCAGGCGTCCGCGGCTCGACTGTAGCTCGGCGCGCGCCTGGTCGAGCCGGCTCGAGAGCTGGTTGTTGCCGTCGCGCAGTCGGTTGATCGCCTCGATGCTTCCCGTCAGCTGTTGATGCAGGTCGTCGGCCTCCGCCTTGCGCAGGGCCTCGTCGCTTTCGAGTGCGGTGATCTCGGCCAGCAACTGGGAGTCGTTGAGGCGTCCCAGCTCCTCGTCGAGGCGCTGCAGGCGTCTCTCCAGATTTGTCCCCTGCTGCTCCAGGTGGTTGATACGGGTGCGCTCCACCTGGGCCGTCTGGGCCGGTTCCGCGGCCTGCTGGTTGAAGCCGTCCCACTCACCCTGCCAGGCCTGCATGGCCTGCTCTGCCTGGGCCAGGGCCTCGGATTCGATCTGTTCCTCTTCCCGCGCCTGCTCCAACTGGGGCGTCTGCTCCTGCAGACTGGCGTTGAGCTCCTGCAGCCGCTGCTCGTCCTGGTCCCGGTGGGCCTCGGCCTCACGCCAGGCCTGTTCCACCTGCTCCAGGTCCTGCTGTTGCTGACGACGATTGTCCTTGGCGTACTGGATCGCCTGCTCCAGCCCGGTGATCTCGGCCCCCAGGGCGTAGAAACGCCCCTGCACTTCGTTGAACTGCTCGTTGACTTCGGTGTGTTTCTCGCGGTCGGCGTCGATGGTTGCTTCCAGCTTGCGCTGATCGGCCAGCGCCGCTTCGAGCCGATTCTGCAGCTCCGCGATATGGCGTTCCCGCTGTTGCAGCTCATCGTCCAGGGCACGCCAGCGCAGGGCCAGCAGTTCAGCCTTCACCTGGCGTTCTTCCTGTTTCAGGACCTTGTACTTCTCGGCGGTGGCGGCCTGCCGCTGCAGATGCTGCAACTGTTTGGAGACCTCGTCACGCAGGTCGATGAGGCGCTCCAGATTCTCCCGCGTGTGACGGATTCGGTTCTCCGTCTCGCGTCGGCGCTCCTTGTATTTGGAGATACCGGCCGCCTCTTCGAGGAACATGCGCAGATCCTCGGGACGCGCCTCGATGAGACGGGAGATCATGCCCTGCTCGATAATGGAGTAGCTGCGCGGACCCAGGCCGGTGCCGAGAAACAGGTCGGTGATGTCGCGGCGGCGGCAGCGGACGCTGTTGAGGTAATAGAGAGACTGGCCGTCGCGGGAGACCTGCCGCTTGACCGAAATCGTGTTGTACTGGGCGTATTGACCTCCGGCCCGCCCCTCGGAGTTGTCGAACACCAGTTCGATGGCGGCGCTGCCGACCGGTTTGCGCGCGCTGGAGCCGTTGAAGATGACGTCGGCCATGGATTCGCCACGCAGCATCTTGGCCGAGCTTTCGCCCATGACCCAGCGTACGGCGTCAATCACGTTCGACTTTCCGCATCCATTTGGGCCGACGATACCGACCAGATTGCTGGGGATCGGCACGGTCGTGGGATCGACGAACGACTTGAACCCGGCGAGCTTGATTTTCTCCAGACGCATGGGCGGCTAAGATACACCAAAGCCGGCGATTGATACAGAGTGATACTGAAAATTATCCACTTTAAGTTTCGCGTTTAACTTGCTGTTATTTATACCATATAATCCAGACACTTCTGGTCGTCACGCGGCTCGCGTATAATCGCGCCTCATTTGTGTGAAGAGTGACCCAAATTATGCCCAGTCAACCGAGTAAGGACCTGGAAACTTTCGACAACCCGCAGCCGGAACGGGACTATACCATCCGTATCCGGATCCCGGAATTCACCTGTCTCTGTCCCAAGACCGGCCAACCCGACTTTGCCGAAATGACACTGGAATATGTGCCGGACAGGCTGTGTGTGGAGCTGAAGGCACTGAAGATGTACATCTGGTCGTTTCGTGACCAGGGGGCCTTCCACGAAGCCGTCACCAACGAGATCCTCGGCGATCTGGTGGCCGTCACCCGGCCGCGTTTCATGCGCCTGACCGCCGAGTTCAATGTGCGCGGCGGCATCTACACCACGGTGGTGGCCGAGCACAAGGCCGAGGAGTGGACTGCGCCGACGCCGGTTCAGCTCCCCTGAACCTTGGACACTTTTGTTGGTATCGATCTGGGTACCTCCGGCTGTCGTGGGGTGGCCGTCGATCGCCGGGGCGAGGTGATCGCCGAAGCCGTTGTCGATCTGCCGCCATCGGTCTCCGGCACCGTCGGTGAGAGCCAACAGGATCCCGACCACTGGTGGCAAGCCGTGGAGCAAGTGCTCTCCCGGCTGGGCAAGACCTGTCGGCAGACCCCGATCCGCGCCATCGCCGTCGATGGCACCTCCTCCACCCTGCTGCTCTGTGACGAAGCAGGCCTGCCACTGACACCGGCCCTGATGTATGACGACAGCCGTGGCCGGGAAGTCCTGCCCGGGATACGCCGTGTCGCACCACCCGACAATCCGGTACTGAGCGCCAGCTCGAGTCTGGCCAAGCTGCTCTACCTCAAAGCCGGCATTGGTCGCCGCCCCTTTCATGCTCTGCACCAGGCCGACTGGATCATGGGACGGCTCTGCGGCCGCTTTCCGCTGAGCGACGAGAACAACTGCCTCAAGCTGGGCTACGATCCCGTCGAGCGTCGCTGGCCAGACTGGATGGATAGCCTGGAGCTGCCTCCCGATTGCCTGCCCAAGGTGTTGCCGATCGGCTCAAGGGTCGGACATCTGACTACCGGCGTCGCAAAGACCACGGGGCTCAGTGAAGCGATCGCCGTGGTCACCGGCACCACCGACAGCAACGCCGCTTTCATCGCCACCGGCGCCGACCGGATCGGCGATGCCGTCACCTCGCTCGGCAGCACCCTGGTGCTGAAAATTCTCTCCGACAAGCCGGTTTTCGCGTCCGAGTATGGCGTCTACAGCCATCGCCTGGGGCAGCGCTGGCTGGTCAGTGGCGCTTCCAACACGGGCGGTGCGGTCTGCCGCGCATTCTTCACCGATGAACAGATCGCGCACCTGACCCTGCAGCTGACGCCGGACCGACCCACGGGGCTCGACTACTACCCACTGCCCCGTCCCGGCGAGCGCTTTCCCGTCAACGACACCGCCCTGCCCCCGCGCCTGAGCCCACGCCCGGCTGACGATGGTCGTTTTTTTCAGGCGATCCTCGAAGGCATTGCACGTATCGAACAGGAGGGCTATGCGCTGCTGCAAGGTCTGGGGGCACCTGCGCCACGACGGGTGATCTCAATCGGCGGCGGCGCGATCAATGAGCCTTGGCGTCAAATGCGGGAAAAGATGCTGGGTGTGCCGGTACTCCGGGCCGGCCACCAAGAAGCTGCGTATGGCGCGGCGTTGCTGGCGCAACAGAGTATTATGAGTTTTGAGTTTTGAGTTTTGAGTTTCAGCATTACGACACTGAGCTCTCGCCCTGTTCCACCACCTCAACTCAAAACATCTTCATCTCGCCCCTTTCGCCAACAACACCACCTCCACTGTCTCGATGAGAATGATCAGGTCGAGAAAAGGACCGCTGTTCTTCACGTAGTAGAGGTCGTATTCCAGTTTCTTGCGGTTGTCCGTCTCGTCAGAGGCGTAGTGGTGCATCAGCTGGGCCCAGCCGGTGATGCCCGGTTTCAGGCGATGCCGTTCGTTGTAATAGGGCAGTTGCTGGCTCAGCGCCCTGACGAATTCGGGGCGTTCCGGTCGCGGGCCGACCAGGCTCATCTCCCCTTTCAACACATTGAAAAGCTGTGGCAGCTCGTCGAGTCGGGTCTTACGCAGAAAACTACCCAGACGGGTCACGCGGTTGTCATTGACTGCCGCCCAGCGGGGACCACTCTCCGACTCCGCATTGACCTTCATCGAGCGAAATTTATAGATGGTGAACAGTCTGCCGTTCTGGCCGACCCGGACCTGCCGGTAGAGCACCGGGTCACGGCCGATCGAGGAGATCAGACTGGTCAGCGCTATCAACAGCATCACCGGCGAGAAGAACACCAGCAGACTGAAACTGACCACCAGGTCGGTGAGTCGCTTGAGATTACGCATCATCAAGCCGTGGTAGAAGCCGCTGGAGAAAAAGATCCAGCTCGGATGGAGCTGATCGATCTTGATGACGTTCTCCTCTTTCTCGTAGAAGCTGAGCAGGTCAAGGATTTCGACCCCCTTCATCTTGCAGTCGATAAGTTCGTTGACGGGCAAGCCTTTGCGACGGTCGTCGACAGCGACCACGATCTCATCCACCGCCATGCGATCGACGATACCGTACAGATGCTGATCCCGGGGGATCTGCCGGTTGTCATCGATGAGACAGACCGAATCACCCAGATCAATATAGCCCACCACCACAAAGCCCAGGTTGGGATCGTCCGACTGCAGCATCTCAATCCTGTCCGCATTGATGCCGGTACCGAGCACCAACACCCGGCGTTTGCGTGAATCGGCCTTGGTCATACGCACAAAAGCCGAGCGCAGAATCAGCACCAGCGCGAAGGAAAACAGCAGCGCCAGCAGCAGCTCGTTGAAGGGGAACGAGTAGACGCCGAACAGATAGCTAAGAAGCTCAACCAACATGCCGCCGATAAAGAAGGCGATCAGCAAGCGGATGAGAAAGCCCGATGCACGCTCCAGCACCCCACGCTGATAGAGGCCAAGGGCGAACATGGATGCCATCATGATCAGGGTATAGAGCGAAGCGTGATTTCCCAGACCGGGCAGTCCGTCAGGATCCTGTGCCGCTGCAAAGTGTCGTCTGTAGTAGTCGGCGAACCAAACCGATGAGACGAAGGTGAATATCTCCAGCAGAGCCAACAGGACGAAGGACTTGGAGATGAAGTAGCCGAACAGCTTGATCATCGCCAGTGTCCAGACCGAGTTTGACTTGGGGAGTACATCGAGTGGCTATTTACAACTGCGCATTATTTTTTAGGCCAGGAGCGGAACATTCTATACCCTCCAGGCATCCGTTGCGTCAAGCGGGTTGAGGTTGTTGCAGTAGATTTCGCAGCTGCGGCAAGCGGTAGCAGGGCCCATCATTCAGTATCTGCAGTCCTGGCATCAGCGGCCGAATCATCCGCTTCCGGCGCCAGAAACCGGGCAGTTGCATGGCCTGATTCAGGGCCAACACGCGCCTGTCGCCCCCGTAGCGATCGGCGAGACGTCTCTGCCAGCCGCTGTAGTCCGCCAACTCCAGTCCATTCACCAGCCAGTAATAGTGGTTATGTCCATGGGAGGTGGTCACTCTCATATGAGGCCGCAGGGAAAAGTGATCCGGCTCGATGCCCCGGTCGTCGTCGAGGAACAACGCGCGCACCCTGCGGATGTCTTCCTCCCGTCTGGCGAGTCCGTTTGTCTGATTTATGGTGACGGCGATGGCGGCTCCCGCGCGGTTAAGCTCCTGCAACTCCTGCCAACAGTCGTCCAGGGCGCCATGGATGGCCCGTTCCAGGGGATCATATCCTGCCAGGCGGGTATAGGCAGCGTCAGAAAAGGTGCGGAAAGAAAAAGCCTCGGCTTCCCTGTCCAGCCGGCTCAGGAAGGTTCGCGCCAGCGCCCTCTCCGGCTGCAGGGTCTCACCGACAGCGCGGATCCAAAGCGCGACGTGCGAACGACAGGGATCGACTTGAAACCGCTGCCTCACGAATGACCCGGCGACGAAAACGCATAGGCCCCGTAGCCTACCACCCGCAGCTTGTCGCCTGCGGTATCACCCGAGTTACGCAGATCGATCAGCTCACCTTTCAGCCCGCGCTGCCTGGCCAGCAGCAACAAACCCGACACCGGTATCCTGCCGCAGGCATCCTCGTATCCCAGTTGTTCCGGATGCAGCGAGACGATCGACTCCGAGGTCGCCCGGTCCATGCGTTGGGCCGTGGCGTAGTCGTGATAGTGGCTGAGATCAGAACTGATGACGATCAGGGTCTCCGGGCCGCCCCACAGCCGTTCCAACACCTCGGCCACCTCGTCGGCACTGGCGTCGCCGACCACCAGCGGGACCAGCTCGAAATGCTCGAGCAGAAGCTGCAGAAACGGCAGCTGGACCTCCAGTGAGTGTTCATTGGTGTGTGCCGCATCGAGCTTGACCACCTGCGGCAGATCCAACACCCGCTCCAACGAGGGCTGATCGATGGGGATATCGCCGAGGGGTGTCCGGTAGGAAGCGGCGCCGGTAGCCGCCAGACCGTAAAAGGGCACCCGATGGGAGGGTCCCAGAAGCACCACCCGCTCGATACTGTCCCGTCCCCTGGCCAATCGGGCGTAGACGCTGGCGGCCACAGGACCGGAATAGATGTAGCCGGCATGGGGCACGATGATCGCCTTTGGCAGCTCACCCTCCTGGGGCGGCGCCTCGGCCAGGAACTCAGCGATGTCCCGGCGCAGGGTCTCGGGGTCGTCCGGATAGAAGAGACCGGAAACGGCCGGTTGTCTTACGTTCATGGCTCCGTCCTCATCTTGTCATTTGAATTAAGGAACCTCTGATCAATTCATGAATCGGTGTGTGGCGTCTGAAATGCTCCGGCTCTGCGTTGAAAAGCTTCGCAATAGCCTGCTATTACGTGCGCTTTTCGCCTTGATCCGTAGCATTTCATCTCACCACACACTCGATCCAGAATTAATCAGAGGTTCCTTAACTGGCCCTGGCCAGCCTCACCGGCTGTCGACGGGAGCCCCAGTGACCGGGCTGCGCCTCGAAACGCCCTGCTACCGGTGTTCCGCAGGAGGCACATTTTCCATCCTTCGTGATATGCCACTCTCCCAGTTCGTACCAGTCACGCTGAATCAGCAGCGCTCCGCACTGATGGCACCAGGTGGAGGACTCCTTACGATCGGAAACATTCCCCACATAGGCATAGTGCACGCCGTGCTCAAGGGCAATGCGGCGGGCCCGCCGCAGGGTCTCATGCGGTGTCGGCGGATGGTCGCGCATCTTCCAGTCCGGGTGGAAGGCGGTGAAGTGCATCGGCACATCGGGTCCCAGGTTTTCGACCACCCATTGGCACATCTCATGCAGTTCCTTGTCCGAATCGTTCTCACCGGGAATCAGCAGGGTCGTCAGTTCGAACCAGACATCGGTCTCCCGCTTCAGATAGACCAGGGTGTCGAGCACCGGCGCCAGATGACCACCGGTCAGCTTGTGGTAGAAATCCTCGGTGAAGGCTTTCAGATCCACATTGGCCGCATCCATGTAACGGTAGAATTCCGCGCGCGGCTCGGGACAGACATAGCCGGCGGTCACGGCGACCGAAAGCACACCCTTCTCGTGGCAGGCCTGGGCCACGTCGATGGCATACTCATGGAAGATCACCGGATCGTTGTAGGTGTAGGCCACACTGCGGCAGCCCATGCGCGCAGCCGTGTCGGCGATGGTCTCGGGCGACGCCTGATCGGCCAGGGTATGCATTTCGCGGGATTTGCTGATGTCCCAGTTCTGGCAGAACTTGCAGGCCAGATTGCAACCGGCGGTGCCGAAGGAAAAGACAGGCGTACCGGGCAGAAAATGGTTCAGCGGTTTCTTCTCGATGGGATCGATACAGAAGCCGCTGGAGAGCCCGTAGGTATTGAGTACGATCGCACCTTTATAATTCTCGCGCACGAAGCAGAAGCCCTGCTTGCCCTCCTTGATCTTGCAGAAACGGGGACAGAGATCGCACTGCACCCGGTCGTCCGAGAGCTTGTGCCAATAGCGGGTTGGATGATGAACTGACATGGGACCTCCTCGGGGTTGAGATCGCCTTTCCATATATAGAAATATAGTTCCTCAGGAGCGGGGACACAGATCAGGACGATACGGGGAAGTCGTAGCCTGGATGGAGCGAAGCGGAATCCAGAGTAAGGCTCAGACCCTAGGATAGATCAAGGCGAAAAGACCATCTTTTCAAGCATCGTCCGCGCCGAGGCCGGCGATCAGCCTTGCCGCTCCAACCGCTGCCTGTCCGAGGCTGATGCCACCGTCGTTGGTCGGTACTTGACGATGTGTGAGCACCGTCAAACCCGCCTCGCGCAGCGAGGCGGCCACGCCGTCGAACAGGGTGCGATTCTGAAACACACCGCCCGAGAGGGCCAGCGTATCGACGCCCTCCCGTGCCGCCAGACGCCGGGCCAACTCGACCAGACTGTCGATCAGGCCCCGATGAAAACGCCAGGCGATCTCGGTCTTATCCACGCCAAGGCCGAGATCGTCCAGCATGGCCGGCCAGATAGGAGCCGGGTCAAGCAGCTGGAGCGCCTCTCCGGAGACGATATCCAGCCGGTAGCCGGGATGATTCCGATCGACTGACGCCAGGGCGGCGGCCTCCAGCTCGATGGCCGCCTGTCCCTCGTAGCTGATCGACTGACGGCAGATCCCCAGCAGGCCCGCCACGGCGTCGAAGAGACGACCGCAGGAGCTGCTTGCGGGCGAGTTGCTCCGAGAGCCAGTGCACGGCCTCGAGCCGGCCCCACTCCGCCTCGACCCGCGCCCAGCCGAAACTGGCCAGGAGCTGACTGTAGGTATTGCGCCAGGGCTGAAGTATCGCCTGGGTCCCGCCCGGCAGCGGCGTCGGCCGCAATGCAGCGAGACGCCGAAAGTCGGCATAGTCGGCGAGCAGGAACTCGCCGCCCCAGACAGTGCCGTCTACGCCGTACCCGGAACCATCCAAGGCGATCCCCAGCACCGGTCCCACGTTCAACGGCCAACCGTTCTCCGCCAGTACGCTGGCGATATGGGCATGGTGATGCTGCACCGTGATCAGCGGCAGCTGCAACTGCTGCGCCAGCTCGCGGGCATGGTGGGTGGAACGGTAGTTGGGATGGAGATCGGCCACCAGCGCCTGCGGCCGGTGTGCATAGAGTTCCCGATAGAGGGTCAGATTCCGCAGGTAATCCTGGTAGGAGATGAGGTTCTCAAGATCCCCCAGATGCTGGGACAGGATGGCCTCTCCCCGCTTGAGCAGGCAGAAGGTGTTCTTCAACTCGCCACCCAGGGCCAGCAGTGGTGGTGCCGCTTCAAAGCCCTCCGGCAGTGTGAGCGGCGCAGGCGCATAGCCGCGTGCCCGTCGCAGCACCCTCGGCGCCCGATCCATGATACGTGCCACCGAGTCGTCTACCCGGTTGATGATCTCGCGATCGTGCAGCAGAAAGAGGTCGGCCAGGGGCTGCAGCCGGGACGCCGCCTCCGTGTTGTCGATGCACTGGGGCTCCTCCACCCGATTACCGCTGGTCATCACCAAGGGCCGATCCCATTCACTCAACAGCAGGTGATGCAACGGGGTGTAGGGCAGCATGAAGCCGAGACTGACCTGAGCAGGGGCGACACTCTGGGCCAGGGATGGGTTGTGCAGCCGATCCAGCAGCACGATGGGAGCCGCCGACGACTTCAGCAAGACCGCTTCCTCATCAGTCACCCGACAGTAGCGTTCGACCACCTCCAGATCCCTTGCCATGAGGGCGAAGGGCTTGTGAAACCGGCCCTTGCGACTACGCAGCCGACTGACCGCCGCCTCGTCGGTGGCGTCACAGGCGAGGTGGAAACCGCCGATGCCCTTGAGCGCCAGAATCCGGCCCTGCTCCAGCTGCTCGCAGGCGATCTGGATCGCATCCCGTCCCGGCGATAGCGGCCAGGCTTTCCCCTCTGCATCGGCCAGCCAGAGACGGGGACCACAGAGCGGACAGGCGTTGGGTTGGGCGTGGAAGCGGCGATCGGCCGGATCGCCGTATTCGGTCTCACAGGCGGGGCACATGGGGAAATGGCGCATGCTGGTGTTGGCGCGATCGTACGGGATGCGTTCCACAATGCTGAGCCGCGGACCGCAGTGGGTGCAGTTGGTAAACGGATAGCGGTAACGACGGTCGGCCGGATCGTCGATCTCGCGCAGGCAGTCGGGACAGACGGCGGCGTCGGGCACCACGCCGGTACGCACCTCGCCGCTGCGACTGGCACGGATATGAAACTCACCACCCGTCGGCGCCTGCTCGCTGGATTGGCGCTCGATGGCATCGATACGGGCCAGCGGCGGCGCCTCGTCAGCCAGGCGCCGGCAGAACTCATCGAGCTGGGACGAGGTCCCCGCCACCAACATCTCGACCCCCTGACTGTCGTTCCAGACCTCCCCGATCAGGCCGCACTCCCGAGCCAGCCGCCACACCGTGGGACGGAACCCGACCCCCTGCACCAGCCCCCGCACCCGGATACGCTGTGCAACAGCCGCTTCAGCCATGACCGCTCTCCGTGCCGGTGAACCGAAATATCAAGTGATGCATGTGTTGTGACTCGTTCAAGCGTCTATCGGCCATCAGGTTGTGTGGCGGCCCTGGCAGTGTCGCAGAGTTTGCCCAGGTGTCAAAATAGCGGCCGAGTTCATCCGCCCAGGGCGCCCGAATATGACCACCACCCCAGACACAGCGAGCCAACTGGCCATTGCGCTGCAACAGACGGCCCGACAGTATCGCCACCGGCGGCTGCTGCTGTTCTGCGGCGAGCCCGCAGCCTGTCGGCAGCAGGCACATCAGGTGGCGACGGCCCTGGCGCCGAGCCATGTGCTATGGGTCGGTGAAGAGGCGCCGGCGCAGATCGAGAGCGTGCGCAATCCCCAGGCCCGCGAACGCCTGGGCAGTGAACTCGATCTGCTGGTCTACGATGCCTTCTGCGGCTTCGATCCCGACGCCTTCGGCGCTCTGGGAGGTACGGTTCGCGGGGGTGGACTGCTGATGCTGCTGGCGCCGCCGCTGGAGCGTTGGCACGACTATCCCGATCCGGAGCGACAGCGCATCGTCGTCGCCGGCTACCGGCCCGAGCAGGTGAGCGGTAACTTCCTGCGACGCCTGGGGCAGATGCTGGCCAACGATCCCTGGGTCGTCCGGATCGATTGCGGACAGGCTCTGCCGACACCCCGAACGCCCATCGGCAGCCCCGCCGCTCATGCTCTTCAGTCCGGAGACTGTCTGACCCGGGACCAGCAACTGGCGGTCGAAGCCATTTTGCGGGTGGTCAAGGGACATCGGCGGCGTCCCCTGGTGATCAGCTCGGACCGGGGGCGCGGCAAATCCTCCGCCATGGGTATAGCCGCCGCCCGTTTGTTGCGCGAAAAGCCCTGTCGCCTGCTGGTGACCGCGCCTCGCCGCAGCGCCGTGGACGCCCTCTTCACTCAAGCAGAGCGTCTTCTGCCCGGGGTCGAATCGACGCAGGGGGAGCTTCGCTATGGGGGAGGCAGCCTCGCCTACTCGGCGCCGGACCACCTGCTGGCCGAGCCCCGGCAGGGCGACCTGCTGCTGGTGGACGAGGCGGCCGCCATCCCCACGGCCCTGTTGCAAGCGCTGCTCGAACACTACCCGCGCATCGTCTTCGCCACCACCCTGCACGGCTACGAGGGTACCGGCCGCGGCTTTGCCCTACGCTTCAGGAACCATCTCGATCAGCAGACCCCGCAATGGCGGGAGCTGCGTCTGGAGACACCAGTCCGCTGGGCCGACGACGACCCGCTGGAGCCCCTGCTCTTCCGGCTGCTGGGTCTGGATGCCAGTCCGGCGGACGACGCCGAAGTGAGATCAGCCACTGCCGACAACGTGGAGACGCTGCAACCCGGCACCAGCAGGCTGGCCGCCAACGAATCCCTGCTGCGGCAGCTGTTCGGCCTGCTGGTGCTGGCCCACTACCGCACCACGCCCCTCGATTTCCGTCTGCTGCTGGACGCACCCAATCTGCGGACGCTGCTGCTGTGCCATCAGGATCGGGTCGTCGGCGTTGCCCTGCTGTCCAGCGAGGGGCAGTTCGATGCCGATCTCGCGCAGCAGATCTGGGCCGGAACACGCAGGCCCAAAGGCCATTTGATGGCGCAGTCATTGGCCGCCCATGTGGGAATCGCCTCGGCCCCGTCGCAGAAGGGGCTGCGCATCGTACGTCTTGCCATTCACCCGGCCGTACAACGGCGGGGGCTGGGCAGCCTATTGCTGGATCGGATCTTCGCCTATGCGCAGGAGGCCGGCTATGACTATCTGGGGACCAGCTTCGGAGTCTCGGAGGCGCTGTTCGATTTCTGGTCCCGCAACCGCCTGGCCCCGGTACGTCTGGGTCTGCGCACCGGCACCAGCAGCGGGGACCATTCGGTCCTGATGATCGCCCCCTTGAGCCACCCGGGCGCCGCGCTGGCGCAACAGGCGGGAAAGCGTTTCGCACGACAGCTGCCCGCGCTGCTGGAGGATCCCTTGCGCGATCTCGAGGCCGGAATCAGCTGTCGGCTGTTGGCCGTCTCAGGAGCCGGTGACGCGCTCACCCTGGACCAGGACGACTGGTCCGATCTGGCCGGCTTCGCCTTCGCCCATCGTGGTTACGAAACCAGCCTTTCCGCGATCGAAAAGCTGGGGCTCAAAGGTGTCTGCGACAGTGAATTGAGCCGACCGGAGCGGGAACTGCTGGTGTGGCGTGTGCTGCAGAAACGGCCCTGGGACGCATGTGCACGGCTCAGCGGGCTGAGCGGACGCGCCGCCTTGGAAGAGCGCCTGCGCGCCATCATGGCACGCCTGTTTCGGCAATTCGCTGACGCACCGGCGAGAACATTGATTCCGTGGGACGATCCGTCTGCAGAGAGACCGCACTCAGCCTGAGCCGTCCTCCACTGCCCCTGCTGATCATGGCGTCAGACCGCCATCATCCAGATAGTGGACCTCCACCGGTTTACCCTTCTTGTGCTGCCTCGGCCAGAGTGCATAGCGGCCGGCACGGAACGCTTCGCCCGACAAGCGGTTGACCAGCCCGATCCCCTCTTCTGAAAGCGTCAACACCGGCAGTCTGCGGCCTGTACCGTCAACGCGAATCCGCTCACCCTGCTCCAGTTGCCGGGCGATCCACGCTGGCGTCTTGCGACTGAGCAGGCTGTAGTGGCAGTAGTCCCACAACAGCCACTCGCCCAGTTCAGGCAGCTGCGGGAGTCGTTCCGCCACGAAACCGCTCACCCGCTCGAACAGGGTGTCAGGTTGGAGGTTATCCCTCGCCAAACCGACCCCCGCCTCCTGCAACAGGCTATCGAAACAGTGCGAGACGCTGCCTGCGAAGATCCCGCTCACCAGCCCTGCCAGGGTGATGCGCAGGTAGCCGCTGTTCCAGAGCCGCTCCAACAGCTCCGCATAGCGCTTGAAACGGGCCATTTCGCTGAAGCTCAACAGGGGATGACTGAGCACTTCATAGGGCGGCGACCTGTCCCATCGATAGCCGAGCGCATCCGCTTGCTCGCGCAGCGGCGTTCCCGGCAGCAGCTTGAGTGTGCCCAGCTGGAGGTGGTCGGGAAACAGCACGAAGACCCGGTCCAGGGAATCGGCGCAAAGGGCGGCGTCCTCGCCAGGCAGACCGACGATGAGATCGAGGTGTACCGGGTGGCGATGCATCGCCACCAGCTGGCGGATGTTGTCGAGGGCCTTGGGCACCACCATCTGTCGATCGATGGCCTGCAACACCGGCTGTTGCAGGCTCTGCAGTCCGATCTCGAACTGGAACTTGCCGGCGTCCGCACGCCGGAAGATCGTCATTGCCTCCTCGGATATCCGGTCCGGATTCAGCTCCAGATGAAAGCGCAGTCCGGGGGGCGTCGCGGCAAATCGCTCCAACAGTTTCTGGGTACGCGCCTTGCCGAGGTGAAAACTGCGGTCGAGCAATTTCACGGTCTTGTTGCGCAGTCCCTCCAACACCTTCAGATCGGCTTCGATGCGCTGCATCGTTAACGCCCGCAACCGATCGCTGGCACTGGTGCAGAAACTGCAGCGGAAGGGGCAGCCGCGCGAGGTCTCCCAATAGACCAGCGGCTTGTCAAAGGTGTGCTCAGCCGAAGCGAAAGGTGAAGGGATCGCCTCCGCCGGCAGCGTTGTAACGGGATTGGAGACGATGTGCGCAGCGCTTCTATAATGCAGTCCTGAGACGTCCTCGAGCGAACCCTGGCGATAGCGCAAACATCGCACCAGGTCTCGGAAGGCGGCCTCCCCTTCACCCTCCACCACATAGTCGACGCAGGCCTGAGTCTGCAGCAGTTCGTGCCCGCGAGGGCCGGCCTCGGGACCGCCAAGCACGATGCGACAGTCAGGCAGCAGTTGTTTCAGCAGTTCGGCCAGCCGCAGCGAAGCCTGGATGTTCCATAGATAGGTGGAAAAACCGACAAGACCGGGCTGGAACTCAAACAGACGCTCAAGCAAGGCCTGATGGCTGGCATTCGCCAGGGCCTCAAAGCAGCGGATATCAGCATGGAACGGCTCTGTCGCCGAGAATGCCCGTATCGACTGCAGGGCCAGCGAGCTGTGGCTGTATCCGGCATGCAGACTCACCAGGGCGATATTGCCCGTCTTTCTCTCGTTTTCAACAGGCGCTTCGATGGGCATCACGGGTGTCGTCCGGCAATTATGGTCGAGGCAGGATGATCATCTAAACGTAAATCACGCGACGGTGTAAACCCATGAAGGATGTTCCTGGAATGCAATGCGAAATCTCTCGATTTAGCCCGGCCGCCACGTTATGATTTCCCCCTTCGTTATGCGTCGTGCAAGCCCAAACACTCAAGTTTCGGGGTGAACATGACGCTAGTCTCAAGCTCTACCCCTCTCAGGAAGGATGTGTAATGTTTGATCTTGGTAATGTGCGGATTGGTGTCATCGGCCTCGGCTATGTCGGCCTGCCACTGGCAGTGGAGTTCGGCAAGAAGTACCCGACGCTTGGCTTCGATATCAATCAGCCGCGCGTTGAGGAATTGCGCTCCGGTCAGGACAGTTCGCTGGAGGTGGATCCGGAGGAACTGCAGGCGGTTCCCCACCTGACCTACACCACCGATCCTGAAGCGTTGAAGGAGTGCAACGTCTTCATAGTCACGGTGCCCACACCGATCGATCAGCACAAACAGCCCGACCTGAGTCCGCTGGTCAAAGCCAGTGAGACCCTGGGCAAGATCATCAAGCCCGGAGACATCGCGATCTATGAATCGACCGTCTATCCGGGCGCCACGGAGGAGGACTGCGTACCCGTCATCGAGTCGGTTTCGGGTCTGGTCTTCAACAAGGACTTCTACGTCGGTTACAGCCCCGAGCGCATCAATCCCGGCGACAAGGAGCATCGACTGGTCAATATCAAGAAAGTCACCTCCGGCTCGACACCGGAAGTGGCCGACTTCGTCGATGCCCTCTACAACAGCATCCTGATCAACGGCACCCACAAGGCCAGCAGCATCAAGGTCGCCGAGGCCTCGAAGGTGATCGAAAACACCCAGCGCGACGTCAATATCGCGCTGATCAACGAACTGGCCCAGATCTTCAACCGGCTCGGCATCGACACCACCGAAGTACTGGAAGCGGCCGGCAGCAAGTGGAACTTCCTGCCTTTCAGGCCCGGCCTGGTGGGTGGTCACTGTATCGGTGTCGATCCCTATTATCTCTCACACAAGGCACAGGCCACCGGCTATCAGCCCGAGATCATTCTCGCCTGTCGCCGCCTCTCGGACAGCATGGGCGCCTATGTGGTCTACACCGTGGTCAAGCTGATGCTCAAGCGCGGTGTAGTGTCTGGCAACAGCAAGGTGCTGGTGATGGGCCTCACCTTCAAGGAGAACTGCCCCGACCTGCGTAATACCCGCGTGGTGGATATCGTGGCCGAGCTCGAGGATTACGGCGCCAGCGTGGACGTCTACGACCCCTGGGTCAACGCCCGGGAGGCCGAACATGAATACGGTATCGTGCCGATCGATAGCCTGAATGATAACCACTATGATGCCGTCATCCTGGCGGTGGCGCACCGGGAGTTCATCGAAATGGGGGCGGAGAAGATCCGTGCCCTGTGCAAACCCGAAGGCATCCTTTACGACGTCAAGAACATCCTGCCCAAGGATACCGTGGACGGCAGGCTCTGAATCCTGACGAATCACTGGCGGCAGATTAGGACCACGAAGACTCAAGACCATGCGAGTACTCATCACCGGCGGCGCCGGTTTCATTGGCTCGGCCCTTGCCATTCGTCTGCTCGATCGCGGCGACGAGGTGGTCAGTATCGACTGCCTCAACGATTACTATGACGTTGAGCTGAAGAAAGCGCGCCTGGCGCGTACCCTCGACCACGAAAACTTCACCGATCTCAGGCTCGAACTCGAGGACCGGGAAGGCATGGCCCAGGCCTTTGCCCGCTATCAGCCCCAGCGGGTGGTGAATCTCGCCGCCCAGGCCGGCGTCCGCTACTCCATCGATAACCCGCTAGCCTATGTGGACTCCAACCTGCTGGGGTTCGGACATATCCTGGAGGGCTGCCGCAGGCATGGTGTGGAGCATCTGGTCTACGCCTCCAGCAGCTCGGTCTACGGCGCCAACACCTCCATGCCCTTCTCGGTGCACGACAACGTGGACCACCCATTGAGCCTCTACGCCGCGACCAAGAAGGCCAATGAGCTGATGGCACATACCTACAGCCACCTCTATCGCCTGCCGACCACCGGTCTGCGCTTCTTCACCGTCTACGGTCCCTGGAGCCGACCCGACATGGCGATGCTCAAGTTCGCCCACAAGATCATGCGCGGCGAAGCGATCGACGTCTACAACTACGGCAAGCACCGTCGCGACTTCACCTATATCGACGATATCGTCGAGGGGGTGATCCGGGTGCTCGACCGTATCCCCGAGCCCGATCCGGATTGGAGCGGGGACCATCCCGATCCCGCCAGCAGCACGGCACCCTATCGGCTCTACAACATCGGCAGTAATCAGCCGGTCGAACTGATGCGCTATATCGAGGCCCTGGAACAGAGCCTGGGCAGGAAAGCGGAACTCAACATGCTTCCGCTGCAGGATGGCGACATGGTTGCCACCTATGCGGATGTGGACGCCTTGATTAGGGATACCGGCTACAAACCCGCCACCTCCCTCGAAGTCGGTGTAAAGCACTTTGCCGACTGGTTCCTGAAATTTTACGATTACAACCGAGGAAGTGCGGACTAAAACCAATCGTTGTGTAACTCCTGCTCCGGTAAAGGGTAACCTGGATGGAGCGAAGCTAAATCCAGGACAAGACACAGCTCTCCCGGATTCCGCTTCGCTCCATCCGGGCTGCAGGCTGCTCTCCAGACCCGTCAGATTCGTCTACTCCGAACGGTAGTGGCCGATTGAAGGATTCCCGAAGTCACACCCTCCCTGGATCCGACATCAGCCGACCTTGGCAACGCCACCGAGTTTCTCAGGATAAACAGCAGGAATCGCGTCGCCGCGGACCACCGTAAAATAGATGGGGAAGGATGAGATGGAAAAAAACAGGCGAGGACCGGACTCTGGAGGCATGGAGAGTTCGCGAGTCCTCGCCTAGACTAGCGCTTAACACGGAAACGACCAACCGTGAGCGTGGTGTAAGCCTATCGGCTGCCCCCGAGCGATTCATTGACTCAGGTCAATAAACCATGACTTTGGATGGGTTATTCGCCATCGTACCGCATTGAAGCGGCATCAAGCCGCCTATTTGTCTTCCGATTCCATCACCGCCCCGCCGAAGATCTCCAGCAGACGCGGTATGAAGCGGCGGAACTCCAGGGTCATCAGACTGAAGTGGGCATCGAAGTCCTGGGCCGCATTTTCTGTCTGATAGTCAGCCGCCTCCTCCTGGATCAGATCCAGAAACCGCAGGCGTTTCAAAGCCATATCCGACTCGATCAGACAGGAGAGACGCTCTTCCCAGGCAATCGCCAGCTTCACCACATCCTTGCCGGCATCCAGATGGGCGATCATCTCGTCCGCCGTCAGATCCTGGCCTTTGCAGCGCAGTATGCCGGGGTCCTCCGTGCGCTCCTTCAGCTCGCAGCTGTCGAGCAGTTCGAATCCCTCGTGGCGATTCGGCCTACGCAGCCATTCGGTCATCACGAAGCTGGGCGCCAGCTTCACTTCAAGGGGCTTGACCGGCAGGCTGCCCAGGGTCTCCCGCAGAAAGGAGATCAGCGCTTCCGCCTTGCCTGCACTGGCGGCATCGACCAGTATCCAGCCCTGCTGTTTGTCGATCATGGCGTACTGGGTGGAGAAGCGGCTGAAGGCCTTCGGCAGCAACTGCTGGAAGACCTCCTCCTTCAGTTCACTGCGCTCCTTGCGGCCCAGCTTGCGTCCCGCCTCCGTCTCCAGGGCGGCGGCCTTGTCATCGACGATTTCGTTCACCACCGCCGGTGGCAACAGTTTTTCCTCCTGCCGGGCGCAGATCATCTGGCAACCGAGGAGTTCATGCACCAGGGTCTCGCCCTGCCGCCCCAGGGGTTCGAACCAGCCGTACGCCAGCGCATCGTGGCTGCCGCAGGCCTGGAAGCGTTTCTGCTGCAGCCGGTTTTCCAGCGCTTCGGCGGTGAGATTGAAGGGTTGTTGCAGAAGATAGAGACGCAGGTTCTTGAACCACATTGAACTGTTCCGTGCTGAGACCAAGGCGGGGATTATGGACAAGCCTGGACCACATATCCAGGACTGGATCCACACCGCTCAGCAGATGGGGATTCGAACCCACCGGGTATGAAAATAGCGCTTGTAATTTGCCCCTTTTCGATACATGTTTCGAATAGAGGTCGTGATTCATGAACAGCTCGAACCCCGCCACCCTCTCCAGCAAAGAGCGCGAAACCCTACTGGATATCGCCCGCCGCTCCATCCGCCACGGACTCGACAGGGGAACGCCTCTGCCGGTCAAACCCGAAGATTTCGAACCGCCGTTGAGAGCCGTCAGGGCGAGTTTCGTGACCCTCAACAGACAAGGCATGCTGCGCGGTTGTATCGGCCACCTGGAGGCGACGCTGCCACTGGTCGAGGACGTGGCGGAGAACGCCTTCTCCGCCGCCTTCAGAGACCCCCGCTTCCCACCCCTCGGGGACAACGAGTATGACGGCCTCGAGCTGCACATCTCCGTACTGACTCCCGCCGAGCCCCTGAGTTGCGAATCGGAAAGCGACCTGCTGCGACAGATGCGCCCCTTTCAGGACGGCCTGATTCTGGAGGAGGGCCTACAACGCGGCACATTTCTCCCCTCGGTGTGGGAGCAGTTGCCGGATCCGCATGACTTTCTGCGTCACCTGAAACTCAAGGCCGGCATGCCTGTCGACTACTGGTCACCCAAGCTGAGAGTCTATCGTTACGAGACCGAGTCGTTCTCATGAGGGGTGCTTGTGTCGATGACGGTGGGGCCCTGCCCCACCGTCAGCTCAACAGTATCATTCATCTGAGAATCCTGTCCTTCGACCCAAGGAATTCCTAAAAGTGATTATCGGTCGACACTCAAGGAGCCGTTTTGAGACAGCGCCCCACGGAACCCTCTCCGCAGGTGGATCCATCCGGCCAGATGGCACCGCCCAGTATGGCTCCAGCGAGATTTGCGCTCTCGATTCGACTGGCACTGAGATCGGCAAATCGCAGATCGGCCCCGGCCAGATTGACACTGCGCAGATCGGCCGTGCGCAGGTTGGCGCCCAAGAGACGGGCTTGGCGCAGGTCGGCGTAGCGGAGATCCGACCCGGTTAGATCAGCGTAACGCATGTCGGCACCACTGAGATTGGTGGCGCTGAGCGCGGCTTCGTGCAGTACTGCGCTGTTGAGATTGGCGCCCGCCAGGCTGGCGGAACCGGCATCAAGACCGGACAGCAGACAGTTGCGCCAGTTCACTCCGGGGGCGGGTGTGGCATCGCATTGAGGCGCATCCGCCTCCTCGGGCATGCCGACCCAGAGCGCCAGGCCCAGAATGGCCCCTAACAGGCATAACAGCACGACCATGGCCAGCCAGGGAATGCGTCGCTCGTCCGCGGCACTGGAGGCGTCGCTCTGTTGCCGCCGCTTCAGCTCGGCCTGGGCCTTGGTGTCTCCGGCCTCGGCGCGCAACGGCAGCGGTACCACTTCGGGAACCTGCAGCATCTTCACCCACTGCTTGCGATCGGTGCTGATCTGATCGTCCAGAGTGAGTTCGCCTTCAAGCAGCAGATGACGTATTTTGGCTCCCGGCAGGGGCCCCATGGGCAGACCCTCATGGCGTACGAACCAAGCCCTGGTTTTTTTGTCGTCCTCGTCGCTCATACTCTTCTCGCGATCACATCCTTAATCAGGTTATCGGCCATAACCCTCTGAGATTGAACGATTCCCGAAGCCGGTCCGAACTCCAGAGGTCAGATCGGCTACTCGGAGCCTGGTTACCCGGACCCGGCCGACGGCTATACTTGGCTTCAGCTTGCCGAAGAGATCCGATGCAGATACCGATCACCCAAATCCTGCTGCCCAGCACCACCCAGACCTCGCGGGAGCCGCTGCTGCAGAATCTCAAACCGGGACAGATCCTGCAGGGCACCGCCATGAGCGGCAACATCGACGGCCGGCTCAGCCTGCAGATCGGCGTCACCCGACTCGTCGCAGAGACCCAACTCAGCGTACGCCCGGGTCAGTCGCTGACCCTGCAGGTGGTCAAAACCGAGAATACACCGGAACTACGGGTCTTGCTGCCCGCCACCCTGGAGTCCCTGAAAGCGACGGCCTTGAAGACGCTGTTACCCAGACAGCAGCCGCTGCCCGAGGCTTTCAAGGCCCTCATCCAGGTCATTCAGCCATCGTCCCGCGAGCAGATCCAGCAACTCCAGCAGCTCCCTCCCGCTGTCCGGGAACAGGCGGTGGCACTGGTAAACCGGCTCCCCTCTCCCAGCGAGCCAGGCTTTAAGAGCCAGCTACAGCGCGCCTTGACGGAGAACGGGCTGCTGACCGAGTCGAAACTGCTGCGCGGCATGAATCCGAAATCGGAGCTCAAGCCGCAGCTGATCCGCCTTATGCAGCGGATCATTCAACTGCTACCGGAGAACCGGCTGCTGCAGGCGAACCTGGACCCGAAACTGCTCCCCGCGCAACCGAAGGTCTCCACCGAGACTCTGCCCGACAGTAGCGTCAAACTCCTCATCGGACTGCTCAAGCACCTCGACGGCGCCGTGGCCCGGATCCAGACCCATCAGCTCGCCTCCCTGCCCCAGGAAGATCACACCCGCCAGGTCTGGCAGTTCGACCTGCCGATTCGCAATGGTAATGAGATCGATCTGTTTCAGATTCGCATCGGTCGCGAAGACGGGAACAGGTCAACCGATGAAGATGAGACGGTTTGGAGCCTGAGCCTGCACATGGATCTGGCCGATCTCGGGCCGATGCGGGTTCAGCTGCGATTGCAGGCAGACAAGCTCTCGACCCTGATCTGGTGCGAACGCCCTGTGACCAACCACATGGTAAAAAGCCGCCTGAACGAATTGCGCACGGCCTACGAGCAACGCGGACTGGCGGTGGAGC
The DNA here is from genome assembly GCA_037384425.1 of Candidatus Thiodiazotropha sp. Lineage (GTDB taxonomy): Bacteria > Pseudomonadota > Gammaproteobacteria > Chromatiales > Chromatiaceae > Thiodiazotropha. Next base: position 44,057 of record JARROA010000032.1, read on the forward strand.
GGCTGGAGACCCATGTGGGTGTGGTGGAGGCACGGGAAGCACTCCCGCACGACGGCTCCCTGCTGAACGAAAAGGCCTGAGTATGACCGACATCGACCCGGAACGCCCCGACCTCGCAATCGCCCTCAACTACGATGGCGAAAACGCCCCCCGTCTCAGCGCCAAGGGGCAGGACGAACTGGCCCGGCGTATCGTCGAACTGGCGCGAGAGCACGACGTGCCGCTGCACCAGGATCCACAACTCGCCGCCCTGCTGTCGCAGATCCCGCTGGGCGAGGAGATCCCGGAGGCCCTCTATCGGGCGGTGGCGGAGGTGATCGCCTTCGCCTACATGCTCTCGGGCAAGCGACCGCCGGGTTACGAAGAGGTCTGATGTTTGTGAGAACGATCCTCGTCATCCGGTGATCGGTGGGACAGGGTCCCACCAAAACACCAGCTACTGCTCCACCGTCGCCAATGCCGGCGCCTTCTCCTCCGCCCCGCTCCGCAAGGCCTCGATCAGGGCGGCGACGAGAATCAACACTGCCCCCGCCCACTCCAGCGGCGCCATCCGCTCGTCGCCGATCAGGGTGGCGGAGACCACCGCCGCCACCAGTTCCAGGATCAGGATCACCGAGGCCCGTCCAGCCTCCAGATGGGTAACGCCGTACTGGGCTCCCAGATTGGCCGGCAGCAACCAGACGAAGGCGTAGAGCACCACGCCGCCCCAGGCCAGCGGAGTGGCCGACACCGGCCAGTCGGCGCCGGTGAACAGCAGCGCCGCCCCTGCCAGCACCGCGCAGCCCAGAAACATGGCCGAGAGTTTGACCGACAGAGCGAGACGCTGGACGCCGCGAAAGACCAGATTGTTCATGGCGAGAAGAAATCCGGCCAGCAGGCCGAAGAGTTCAAAACCGGAGGGAAAGCTGTGCAGGATATCGACACCCCCCAGCACCAGCCAGGCGCCCGTCAGGGCCAGGGCGACACCCAGCCAGCGCAGGCCGTCGATTCGCTCACCCAGGATCAGCCGGCCACCCAGAACCCCCCAAAGGGGCAAGAGATAGAAGAGCGCCATGGCACGCACCACTTCGCCATAGACCATGGCCAGGGTAAAGGCGAGGTTGGCACCGCCGCCCAGCAGGGCGATCAGCACCAGAGGGCCCACTCCCGCCTGTTGCCGCACACGGCGCATGGCGAATGGCGTGGTCGCCAGGGTCAACAGGATGAACGTACTGAAGGCCAGGAGCAATCCATCCACACCCGCCTGCCCCAGCGCCTTCAGCGGCAACCACGCACAGCCCCACAGCAGCGAGGCCGCCATCAGTGAGACCACATGACGGTTCATCCAGCTCGTCTCTGCAGAAACCCGGTAAAATGCTCCCGCTCCCGTTCCCGCATCCAGTTGTTGATCTGCCACAGGTCGCCTACCGGCTCCTCGCTGAAGGGGATCCGGTGAAGATAGCCGTCAGGGCCGAACTCAGGGGTCATGGTAGAGAAATCCCGCCCCGCGGCGAGCTGGGCGCGCCAGATCACCTCCCACCAGCGCTGATGGGCCGCCAATGTCTCGGCATAGGCCGGGGCGGCGGGATGGGGTACTTGCGGTCCCTGATCGTAGCCGACCCGGGCATGAATGTGGGCCACCTGGGATGCGATCATCACGATCACATCCAGTTCACTGTCCATGAGACGTTCGCAAACCACGCACCAGTGGCTGAAGTCGGCGGTCAGCTTCAGGTTGGGCAGATCCGCCGCCAGCCTTTGGGTGATCCAGGGATTGAACAGGGAGCGGCTGCGATGGGTTTCGAAAACGACCTCCAGGTCATGCCTGTCAGCCAGCTCCATCGCCTCCTGGAAGAAACGCAGACTCTGCGCTTCAGACCAGGCGTCACAGCCTCCGATGCAGTTGACCCGCAGAGGGGCGAGCTCCCGACAGAGCTCCAGCCCACTCTTCAGGGAGGCCAGGTGCGCCTCCGGACTGGCGTGCCGCTCCGGCACATAGCCGCCGGCGGTGGTGATCTCGGCGATGTAGTCGAGCCGGTGGGTGGCCAGTGCCTCACAAAGGTGTGCGCGTTGTGTCGGGTCGGCCGGGGCCTGGCCCTCGATACCGTCGTAACCGGCCCCGGCTGACTCGGCAACGGCGTCGGCCGGCTCGCCTTGGAAGCCCCAGAGGGTACGGAAGAGTTTCAGTTCCATGGCAATCTCTCAGTGGGCGGTAACGAAGGAGACGCCAAGCACGCCGACAAACGTTCTTCCATCATCCACCAGGGCGTCGGGCTCGTCCCCGTGCAGCACCCGCTGCACCCGGTAGCGATGATAGCTGCCGATCAACGCCCCCAGCGGCAGGCTGTGGCTGTCGTGTTCCGGAAAGACCTCCCGATGCAGCTGCGGCAGGTCGTACCAGGGCAGGTTAGGTTTCAGATGGTGGGCATTGTGGTAGCCGAAGTTGAGGCTCAGCAGATTGATCCAGGGATGAGTCAGACAGAGATTCGAATAGGTGTTGCGCTGTTCGAAGGCCCGGTCGGCCTTCTTGCCCCGCTTCGGCTCCCGACTGTCCAGGGCCAGCACCACGGGGTAGGTGTGCTGGTGCACGTCCATGAAACGGATCCCATGCAGGAACAGCAGGTAACCCAGCGGATAGGCCAGCAGGATGGCCGGATTGATCACAGCCAGCACGGCAAAGAGGCCACCCCGGATCAGCAACTGGACCACCACCCTACCCCGCCGATGGCGCCGCGTCGGCAGCAGGAAGGGAAGCATCAGTACAAGCCCGTGCATCAGCAGATCGACGGCGGGGATGTAAGCCCACTCCAGCGCCTCGACACTCCGCCGCAGTATGGGATGCCGCTCGAGCAGCGCCCGGTAGTCGTAGGCGATGACGTCGGCCCGGTCCACGTGGTGGCGCATGTGCTTTCGCCGGATGTCCCGGTAGTCACCGTAGCCGCCGCCCGCCAGCCAGCTGAGTATTCCTCCCAGCAGGTGGTTGTGGCGCTGGTCGGCGAAAATGGTGTTGTGGGTGCATTCGTGGACCAGATAGGCGCCGATGACCAGGCCGTGGGCCAGTGGCAGGCTGCCCAGTAAGGCCAGCGGCAGTGACTGGGTAAGCATCAGCGCCAAGCCCAAACCGTAGGCACTCAGGGCATAGACCAGGGCCAGCAGGTGGAGCCAGCCCCGCTCGGGATCACGCAGCCGGGGCATCCGGACCTCCCTCCGCCCAGAAACGGCGCCAGCCACCGAACGGGGTAATGTCACGGGAGTCGCCCAGGATGTAAGGTTCGCAGAGAAAACCGATCACCCGGCTGCCGTCGGCCAGCTCCACCCGACCCAGTCCGAGCGGTGCGGGGATCTGGTCGAGGAAGTCGCCCAGGTTGATCAGTGGCAGTTCCCACACCTCCAGCTCGATCGCAGCTCCGTCGTCTGCTCGCACCAGGCCGGGTCGGTAAGGCGGTCCGCCCGGCAGCAGGTAGAGGCGGTAGTCGGCCGAGGTGGTGGTCTTCTGCAGCAGATGTCCGCCCCGCTCCCGCAATTGGACATTGAGCGGCAGTCCCTCCATGTGCGCACCACAGACAGCGACCGGAATCATGCCGCTACGGCCAGCCGTTTTGAGCGCCGAGTGATCGAGAGGCAGGCCGGTGGCGCCCAGTGTATCCACCAGTCGGCCATGCAACCGCGAGGCGGCTCCCAGCAGGGCCATATCGGTGAAGGCCGGGGCGAACAGGGTGACGCCGTTGGGTAGCCCGTCGCCGCGAAAACCGGCCGGTACGGCCACCGCGGCCAGATCGAGCAGGTTCATGAAGTTGGTGTAGGCGCCCAGATTGCTGTTGAGTCGGATCGGCTCGGCCTCCACCTGATCGATGCGGTAGATCGTGCCGGCGGTGGGCGTGACCACGAAGGCCACCTGGTCCCAGACCCGTTCGCAGACGCGCCGCAGTTCCGCCAATCGGTACTGGGCGGCGAAGGCCTCGGCGGCGCTGCCCTGTACGCCGCCGCCGATGATGGTTCGGGTCACCTCCAGCAGGGCCTCCGGCTGTTCCGTGATGAGCGGCTCGGCGGCCAGGTAGCGCTCCGCCACCCAGGGCCCCTCGTAGAGCAGCCGGGCCGCCTCCAGAAAGGGGGTGAAGTCGATCTCGACCGGCTCGCCGCCGAGCGCCTGCAGCTCCTCGACAGCTTCCCGGTAGAGGCGTTCACTTTCCGCATCGCCAAAGAATTCCAGTTGTGAATCAGCCGGTAGGCCGAAACGGAAACCGGTTTCCGGAATGCCCCGCCCCAGCAGCGGCGGCTGCATCGGCCGCGCGAAGGCATCGACCGCGTCATAGCAGGCCGCTACCTGGAACACCTGTGCCGCGTCACGGCTGTCGAGGGTGAAGATGGAGACCGCGTCGAGGGTGCGGCAGGCGGGCACCACACCCCGGGTCGAGAGCAGACCCCGGGTCGGCTTCAAACCCAGCAGGTTGTTGAAGGCGGCCGGCACCCGTCCGGAACCGGCGGTGTCGGTACCGAGTGAGAAGCTGACCTGACCCAGGGCCACCGCCACCGCCGAACCCGAGCTGGAACCGCCGGCGATGTAGTCGCCGTCAAAGGGATTGCGGCAAACCCCGTAGGGGGAGCGTACTCCCACCAGTCCGGTGGCGAACTGGTCCAGGTTGGTCTTGCCGATCGGGATGGCCCCGGCGTCGATCAGCCGCTGCACCACGAAAGCGCTCTCGGCCGGCTCATAAGCGTAGTCGGGACAGGCCGCCGAGGTCGGCAGCCCGACCAGATCGATGTTGTCCTTGATGGCGAAGGGGATGCCGTAGAGGGGGTGGGTCTCCGGCGAGGCGCCCTCCAGGGCGATGACATAGCTCTGGAGTGACTCCCGCTCGAGCCGGCTGATCCAGATCGGATTATCGCCGGCCGCCTCGATGCGGGCGAGCACCGCGTCGATCACCTCGGCTGGGGTGAAGCGCCCTTCCCGGTAGCCTGCCAGCAGCGCCTCGATGGCGAAGCTCTGTAACGAATCGATGCTCATGACGCCTCCAGTTCCAGAATCAGCACGGCCTGCCCGGCCGAGACCGGGCTGCCCTGGGCGGCCAGCACCTCACGCACCGTCCCCGCCTCGTCGGCGGCGATGGTGATCTCCATCTTCATCGCCTCCATGATCAGCAGCGGGTCGCCCACCGTCACCCGGTCACCCGCTTTCACCGCCAGTTCCCAGACGCTGCCGGTCACCGAGGAGGCGACCGCCAGACAGCCGGGCGGGATCTCCAGACCGGCGTCGGCGGCGCTCACGTCATCCGGCAGATCGCTGGCGTAGTCGGTCTGGCCCGCCGCTTCCCAGCGCTGGCGCTCGGCTTCGAAGGCGGCCTGCTGGCGCTGCTTGAAGGCCTCTATCTCCGTGGCGTTCTGTTCCAGGAAGGCCCGGTAGTCGCGCAGCTTGAGGCGGGTCTCCTCGATGCGCAGGTTGAAACGCCCCAGGGGAAAATCCTCGCGCATCTGTTTCAGTTCGGCTTCGGAAACGGGATAGAAGCGCAGCTGGTCGAAGAAGCGCAGCAACCACTGCTTGCCGTCGGTGAAGTCGCGGGTCTGGCGGTAGCGGTTCCACATCTGCACCGTGCGGCCGACGAACTGGTAGCCGCCCGGCCCCTCCATGCCGTAGACGCACAAATAGGCGCCGCCGATGCCGACCGCGTTCTCCGGCGTCCAGGTGCGGGCCGGATTGTACTTGGTAGTGACCAGCCGGTGGCGCGGATCGAGCGGCGTGGCCACCGGCGCACCCAGGTAGACGTCGCCCAGGCCCATCACCAGATAACTGGCGTTGAAGAGGATCTCCTGCACCTGCTCGATCGACTCAAGACCGTTGATACGGCGGATGAACTCGATGTTGCTCGGGCACCAGGGGGCGTCGGCGCGCACCGACTGCATGTACTTGTCGATGGCCAGTCGGGTCGAGGGGTCGTCCCAGGAGAGGGGCAGATGGACGATACGGCTCGGCACGCTCATCTCGTCGATCGACGGTAGTTGCGCCTCGGCCGCCATCAGACGTTCGACCAGTTCGCCCTGAGCGATGATCCGGCTGTCGTAATGGATCTGCAGGGAGCGGATGCCGGGGGTGAGATCGAGCAGGCCGTCGATGGCCTGGTCCCGCAGCCAGGTCAACAGGGCCTGGACCCGGAAGCGCAGCTCCAGGTCGAGCACCAGCGGGCCGTACTCCACCAGCAGGTACTTGTCCCCCGACTGGCGGTAGCAGACCGCCGGGATATCACCCTCGGCCTCACGCCGGGCCACCACTGGTGTGGTCTCCGGCCCCACCGCCATCGTTCTGACCGGTTCGTCCGTCGTGGTGGAGAGCCGCAGGATCATCTCGTCCTGGGCCTGCTCCAGGCGCACCGCCTCGTCATAGCTCACCGGTTTGAAGCGGATGCGGTCGCCCGGCGAGAGCTGCCCCATCTTCCACAGATCAGCGCTGACGATAGTGGCCGGACAGACGAAGCCGCCCAGGCTGGGGCCGTCGGGGCCGAGGATCACCGGCATGTCGCCGGTGAAATCGATGGTGCCGATGGCATAGGCGTTGTCGTGGATGTTGGAGGGATGCAGCCCTGCCTCGCCGCCGTCGCTGCGCGCCCACGCCGGCTTGGGCCCGATCAGCCGCACGCCGGTACGCGAGGAGTTGTAGTGCACCTCCCAGTCGGTGGCGAAGAAGGTGGCGATGTCCCCGTCGGTGAAGAAGTCGGGGGCGCCGTGGGGACCGTACATGACGTGGATCTCCCAGCTGCGTCCATGGGCCGGGATCAGTTCGGCCGACAGGGCGCCCACCGGCTCGCTGACCTCGCTCGCTTCATCGATGCGCAGCACGTCCCCCACCTGCAGCGCCCGCCCGGCGTGGCCGCCGAACTGGCCGAGGGTGAAGGTGGCCCGGCTGCCCATGTACTCTGGCAGGTCGAAACCGCCCTGCACCGCCAAGTAGGCGCGAACGCCCGCCTCCTCGACGGCGCCGATCTTCAGCACGCTGCCCGCCTTCACCGGCAGTGAACGCCAGAAGCCGACCGGCTCGTCGTCGAGGGTCGCCTTCATGGCCGCGCCGGTCAGCGCGATGGTGCAGCCCCGGTTGAACTTCAGGCTCGGGCCGTTGAGGGTCAGCTCCAGCCCGGCCGCCTGGGTTGGATTGCCCACCAGCCGGTTGGCCAGCCGGAAGGCCAGTGCGTCCATCGGTCCCGAGGGCGGGATACCCACGTCCCAGTAGCCGGTACGACCCGGATAGTCCTGCACCGTGGTCTGGGTGCCGGGTGCCAGCACATCGATGGTGGGGGCCTGATAGCTGACCTTGTCGAGATAGCGGGTGTAGTGCTCGCCTTTGACGAAGACAGCATCGTCGACGATCTGCCGCAGATAATCCAGATTGTTCTCGACGCCATAGAGGGCGCTGTTATCAAGCGCCTCCAGCAGACGGCCGCGTGCTGCCTCGCGACTGTCGCCCTTGACGATCACCTTGGCGATCATCGGGTCGTAGTAAGGCGGGACCTGGCTGCCGGTCTCGACCCAGGTATCGACCCGAACGCCGTCGTCGAAGCACACCTGGGTCAACAGGCCGCTACTGGGCTGGAACGACTTGCCCGGGTCCTCGGCGTAGAGCCGCACCTGGATCGCCGTACCCTGGGGCGTATGCCGATAAGCCGGCAGAAAGTCACGCTCGCCCGCCGCCAGTCGCACCATCCAGGCCACCAGATCGACCCCGGTCACCTCCTCGGTGACGCCGTGCTCCACCTGCAGGCGGGTGTTGACCTCGAGGAAGTAGAACTCACGGCTGCGGGTGTCGTAGACGAACTCCACGGTACCGGCGGAGCGGTAGCCGACCGCCTCGCCGAGCCGGACAGCCGCCTCCATCAGGGCCTCGCGCTGCTGTTCGGTGAGACCGGGGGCCGGGGTCTCCTCCACCACCTTCTGGTTGCGCCGCTGCAGGGAGCAGTCGCGCTCGCCCAGGGCCACCACCCGGCCCTCGCCGTCGCCGAAGATCTGTACCTCGATGTGGCGGGCGTACTCGATGTACTTCTCCAGGAAGATGCCGCTCTGGCTGAAGTTGTTCAGCGCCAACCGCTCCACCGAATGGAAGGCCTCGCACAGTTCCGCCTCGCTGCGGCAGAGCTGCATGCCGATGCCGCCGCCCCCGGCGGTGCTCTTCAGCATCACCGGATAGCCGATGCGCAGGGCCTCGTTTTTGGCCTCGTCCAGATCGCTCAGCAGGCCGGTGCCCGGAAGCAGCGGTACCCGATTCCTTTCAGCCAGCTGCCGCGCCGTGTGCTTGAGGCCGAAGTCGCGCATCTGTTGCGGGGTCGGGCCGATGAAGGCGATGCCGGCCGCCTCGCAGGCCTCGGCGAAGGCGGCGTTCTCGCTGAGGAAGCCGTAGCCGGGGTGGATGGCGTCTATGCCCTGCTGTTTTGCCAGCTTCAGGATCCTGCCGGTGTCGAGATAGCTCTCCGAAGCGGGCGGCGGCCCGATACAGAAGGCCTGGTCCGCCTGGCTCACGTGGGCAGAGTGACGGTCGGCTTCGGAGTAGACGGCAACCGAGGCGATCCCCATCGACTTGAGGGTACGGATGATCCGGCAGGCGATGGCGCCCCGGTTGGCTATCAGAACCTTGTTGAACATGTTCTCGCTCTTTCGGGTCGTCCCGATCTGGTCCTCTCGCGACAGGTCGTCCTGTGCGAGGCTTTGGCAACGGTGCGGCAAGCCGCACCCTACACCTCGATCACCCGTAGGGTGGGGCCCTGCCCCACCGAAACCCGCCGGGTTCAATCCCAGATCAACACCTCCACCGGTGTCGGATTGTAGGCGTTGCAGGGATTGTTGAGCTGGGGGCAGTTGGAGATCAGCACCAGCACGTCCATCTCCGTCCGCATCTCCACGTAGCGGCCCGGCGCAGAGATGCCGTCCTCGAAGGTCAGTCCCCCCTCCGGCGTCACCGGGACGTTCATGAAGAAGTTGATGTTGCTGGCCAGGTCCCGCTTGCTCATGCCCTGATCCCACTCGGCCAGGGCCATGATGAAGCTGTCGCGGCAGCTGTGCATGTGGCGTTTGTCCAGGGCGTAACGCATGGTGTTGCTCTCGGCGGAACAGGCGCCACCCAGGGTATCGTGGCGGCCGCAGGTGTCGGCGGTGATCTCCAGCATCAGGTTGCCGGCATTGGAGAGCAGTCGGCTGCCGGTGGTCAGATAGAGGTTGCCCTGGGCACGGATGGTGTCGTTGGCGCTGTAGCGCTCTTCCGGATCCTCCGCGTTGTAGAACAGGGTGTCCACCGCCTGGTTGCCCTCCAGGTCGAGGATGCGAAAGGTCTGCCCCTTGCGTACCACCTTCATGAAAGGCTCGCCGGCAGGCACCACCTGGCGGAATTGGGCGTCTTCGGAATGGTATGGGCTTTCGGTCAGGGTCGTGCTCATGGGACTCACACCTCGAGGTAGTAACGTTCGGTGTTGATGAAGGCGCGCTGGTTCTCGCCGCACGAGTTACGGCAGGCGTCATCCGCCGCTGCGGGCCCCGTGTGGATGGCGGTCAGTTTCACCGGCTTCGGGCTGTAGTCCGGCGCGGTGTCGAGCGGATGGGGGGCGGTGGAGAGCACCACCAGGCTGTCCATCTCGAAACGCAGATCGACCGTGTCGCCCGCCTGGGAGTTGTCCTCCACGAAAGCCATGTTGCCCGCTTCGTCCGCCACCACCTTGCTGAAGAAGTTGATGTTGGAGACCAGGTCGCGGCGACCCAGGCCGTACTTGCCCAGCTCGTTGATCAGGCTGTCGTAGCCGTTCTGGTAGCGTTCGTTGCGCGCCTCCTGATAGGTCGAGGTACCGTACTTGGCCTCGATGATCGCCGCCGTGGAGAGACCGCTGATGGTGTCGTGCCAGCCGCAGCTGTCGGCGGTGACGGAACAGAGCACCCGCCCCATGTCGGAGTGGCAGACATTGCCCGTGGTCAGGAAGGCGGTGTGCTGCCCCTTCAGGGTGTCGGCCATGTTGTAGCGCTCCAGCTTCTCCTCCTGGTTGTAGAAGAGTGCCGAAACATTGGCGCCGCCCTCGATGTCGGTCAGGCGCAGGGTCACGCCGCGGCGCAGCACGCCCGACCAGTGGGCGCCGGCGGGCAGCACCTCTTCCCATAATGTCCTGCCTGTTTCAGTCATCGTGTTGTCCTCGTCATACTGTGTAGTTTTACGTCTTGAATTTTTAGTGTTGAGTTATTGAGTTCGCTGCGCTCACGGTTTTTTGGTTCCCCTCTCCCTGGCCCTCTCCCGCAAGGGGAGAGGGGATGTACTTTTCGAATGCATCCATTCTCCTCGCTTGCACGAAGTAACACACCGTCGGTTTTCCGCTTCTCTCGATCCGGGCATTCCCTCTCCCCTTGCGGGAGAGGGCCAGGGAGAGGGGGAGAAAACCCCCGTGAGCGCAGCGAACACCTCAATTCAAAATTCATCATTAAAAATTCAAAATTCTCCAAAGATCAGTGTGCCGTTTTGTTCTCCCGCTCCGGCAGATGCAGCTGCGGGATCAGAGTGGTGTTGAGCTGCAGATTACCCGAGATCACACCCCGGTTGGTGATCATCTTGTCGGCCAGCAGTTGCAGCTCCGCCGCCGGCCCCTGCACCAGGATCACCTCCATGGTCTGGGAGTGCATCAGGTGAATGTGCAGGGAGCTGATCACCTCCTTGATGTGCTCGTGCTGCAGGTCGGCCAGCAGCTTCTGCAGGCGCGGCGTGGAGTGATCGTAGAGCAGCGTGATGGTGCCGGCCATGATCTCGTTGCCCAGCTCCTTCTTGTAGTCGGTCACCTGCCGGCTCACCATCTCGGCGATGGCCTGGGAGCGGCTCTCGAAGCCGCGTTCGCGGACCATCTCGTCGAGCTGCGTCGACAGGGTGTCGGGTAGCGAGATGCTGATGCGGGTGATGTTTCCATTGCTCATGATCGGCGTCCTCTGCTCAAAACAGGTGGCTGTAGCGTTCGATCTCCCACTGGGAGATGGTCTGGTGGTAGGCGGTCCACTCCTGCCGCTTGTAGGTGATGAACTCGTCGCGCAGGGCCTGGCCCAGGGTCTCGGTGACGAAGGGGTCGGCCTCGAAGGCGTCCACCGCCTCCTGCAGGTCCCGCGGCAGGAACTCGATGCCGCGCTCGGCGCGCTCCGCCTCGCTCAACTCGTAGAGGTTGTCCTCCTGCGGTGCGCCCGGATCGATCTTGTTGCGGATGCCGTCGAGTCCGGCTGCCAGCGACAGGGCCGCCGCCAGGTAGGGATTGACCGCGCCGTCGGCGTTGCGCGACTCGCAGCGGCCGCCGCCCATGGGTACGCGGACCGAGTTGGTGCGGTTGTTGGAGCCGAAGGAGTTGAACACCGGCGCCCAGGTGAAGTACGGCATGTCGCCCTGGCGCACCAGCCGCTTGTAGCTGTTGACCGTGGGGGCAAAGGCCGCGCAGAGCGCCTTGCCGTGCTTGATGATGCCGCCGATGTAGTAGTAGCCCAGCTCGCTCAGGCCGAGGCCGTAGGGGTCGCCCTTGGGATCGCGGGCGAACAGGTTGTCGCCCGTCTCCAGGTCGTAGAGCGACATGTTGAAGTGGGCCCCGTTACCGGTCTTGTCGGCGAAGGGCTTGGGCATGAAGGTGGCGATCAATCCCTCCTCCTTGGCGTAGGCCTTGGCCATCATGCGCAGGAAGGTGAAGCGGTCGCAGCTGGTCAGGGCGTCGGCGTACTGGAAGTCGAACTCGTACTGGCCGTTGGCGTCCTCGTGGTCGAAGGAGTAGAGATCCCAACCCAGGGCGTTGATGCTGCTGGCCATGCGGTCGAGCCAGTGGAACTGGTCGAGGAAGCCGCGCACGTCGTAGCAGGGCTTGGTCAGGCGGTCGTCCGGATTGGGCACCGACAGACGGCCGCTCTCGTCCTGCCTGAGCACGAAGACCTCCGCCTCGATGCCGAGATTCATGCCAAAGCCCATCGCGTTGGCCTGCGCCAGCACGTTCTTCAACGCCACCCGGGTATTGAGCGGATAGGGTTCGCCGTGGAAGGTGTTGTCGGCCGGCATCCAGGCGATCTCCGGCTGCCAGGGCATCTGGATGATATGGTCCAGGTCGGGCACCGAGGCGATCTCGTCGTCGTTGGGCCGCTGGCCCAGGCCGTCCAGGGCATAGCCGGTGTAGAGCTCGGAGCCGTGGGCCATGTGCTCCAGGTGGTCGAGGGGCACCACCTTGCCCTTGGGCACGCCGTGGATGTCCACGTAGGTGCCCATGCAGTATTTCACACCCTGCTCTCTCAGGGCGCTCTGGATCTGCTGAATCGCTTCGCTGCTTTTGCTCATCGTCGCTTACTTCTCGCTGATGGATTGGTGATAGGAGTACGGCAGCGGCGGCGTCTCCCGCAAACCGCGCTCGATCAGTGCCGCCAGGTCCTCCACCATCCAGGCGAAGAGCTCCTCCCCCGCCTCGCGGCTGGCGGCGCTGGGGCTGCCGGTGACGCCATTGAGGCTGGTACGGTTGACCGGATGGGCGAAGACGCTATTGACCGTGCGGTCCGGATCGTCCGCCTCGGCGATCTTGGCTTCGCGCACCAATTCCGGCGCCACTGCCTGCATCAGGGCGGTCTCCGCCGCGTTGGCGTGCCAGTCGCCGGCGTCCTCGAAATGTTTCTCCCGCACCCTCTGGCTCAGCGTCGCGCTGCCGAGCAGCGCCACCATCAGGTCGTCGTGCTCGGCGCGCAGCATCTCCAGGGCGCAGCGCAGGGGGGCCTGGTTGGTGACATGGCTGTTGACGATGAAGAGCCGCCGGATACCGGAGGCGTAGAGCCAGTCGCCGATATCCTTGACCACATCGATCAGGGTCTTCGGCTGCAGCGCCAGGGTGCCGGGCCAGCGCTTGGAGTGGCCGATGGAACAGCCGTAGGGCAGCGTCGGTAGCAGCGGCACGCCGGTAACCTCGGCCGCCGCGCGGCAGAGTTTGTCGGCGATGGCCGCGTCCATGCCGCAGCCCAGGTGGGGGCCGTGCTGCTCGGTGGCGCCTACCGGCAGGATGGCCCCGTCGATGCCCTGTTCCACCAGATCGCCGACCTCTTCCCAGGTCAGGCAGTGCCATTCGTTCAGTCTATTCATCAGAATACGTCGCTCACTTCGTCGTCCAAGGGCACCATGCGCACCATGTTGAGATGCTCCTCGCTGAGACCCACCTCTTCCTCCTGAGGCGGATGGATCAGCTCCTCCAAGCGCGCCTTGGTAGCGAGAAATTCAGGGCTGAGAAACTGGTCGGGAGAGCGCGGATGAGGCACCGGCACCTCGATCAGCTCCTGCACCTCGCCGGGATGTGCCTTCAGCACCAGGATGCGGTCGGCCAGGTAGACCGCCTCGTCCAGATCATGGGTAATGAAGAGGATGGTCACATCGATGTTGCGCCAGATGTCGAGCAGGTAGCTCTGCATGCGTGCACGGGTCTGGGCGTCGAGGGCGCCGAAGGGCTCGTCCATCAGCAGAATGCGCGGCTGGTTGGCCAGGGCACGGGCAATGGCCACGCGCTGCTTCATGCCGCCGGAGAGCTGGTGGGGATAGCTGTTCTCGAACTTCGACAGGCCCACCAGATCGATCCAGCTGCGCGCCTCCTCCTCGGCGGTGTTGCGGTCCTTGCCGCTGCGCTCCAGACCGAACATGACGTTTTTCTTTACCGTCAGCCAGGGGAACAGGGTGTAGCCCTGGAACACCATGCCGCGGTCGGGACCGGGTCCATGCACCGACTTGCCGTCGAGCAGCACTTCGCCGCTGGTCTGCTCCTCAAGCCCGGCCAGGATACGGATCAGGGTCGACTTGCCGCAGCCGGAGGGGCCAATGACGCAGACGAACTCCCGCCGGTGGGTCTTGAAGTTGATGTTCTTCAGCGCCGTGATCGGCCCCTGGGGGGAGTCGAAGGTCTTGCCGAGTGCGTCCACCTCGAGGATCACCGGGCGCTGCTTGAGACGCTCGAAGCGATCCCTGACCTCGGGGGACTGGTCGAGATAGCTGGGCAGTTCCAAATGGGTCATGGCGATCCTCCTCAGGCCTTGGCCACGCGTTGCCAGGGAAACAGGCGCCGGCCGAGCCAGGCCAGGATCAGATCGGTGCTGAGACCGATGATGCCGATCATGATGATGGCGGCGTAGACGTTCTCGAAGTTCTTGTAGCGCGCCTGCTGGGTGATAAACCAGGTGATGCCGGAGCTGGTGCCGATCAGCTCGGCCACGATCAGGTAGGTCCAGGCCCAGCCGAGCAGGATGCGCATGTCCTTGTAGAGGTCGGTGACGATGCCCGGGATCACCACCCGGAACAGCAGCGAGAGGCGCTTGGCGCCCAGGGTCATCGCCGCCTCCAGCAGAGAGGGATCGAGCTTGCGCGTGGTGTTGGAGATGACCAGCACCTGCTGGAAGAAGGTGCCGATGAAGATAATCGCGATCTTCGGCGCCTCGTGGATGCCGAGTATGGCCACCGCCAGCGCACCGAAGGCGGGCGCCGGCAGATAGCGGAAGAATTCGATGAAGGGTTCGCTCAGACGCGATGCCAGGTCGTAGGTGCCGGCCAGGATGCCCAGGGGCACGCCAACCAGAGAAGAGAGGAAAAAGCCCCAGAAGATGACCTGGATGCTTTGCCACAGACTTTCGTGCAGCCACTTCTCGTTGCGTCTTTGGGGCTCAGTGGTGAAGGCGGTGTAGAAAGCCGCCGCCACCTCGTGGGGTGCTGGAAGATAGACCGGATTGGCGGGTTCGCCCTCGGGCAGCGGCTTGCCGGCCGCCTGCGCCTTCTCCGATTCGCGCTCGAAGACCGTCCGGTCGACCTGCATCCCCGGCTTGAAATAGCTGACACCGCCCGGCTCGGTGATCGCCATCTTGGGGTGCCAAACATAGGGCGAGTAACTCACCAGGCACCACAACAGGATCGGGATCAGGAAACTCAGAACGCCGAGAAACAGGCGACTGCGGCTATCGAGCTCTTTGCGTACGGCGAACCAACCACTGGCCATTAGATGCCCCGTTCAAATAGATCAAGTCACTAAGGGGTGTGAGAGGTGCAGGCCCGGCGACCCATGATGCGTATGCCGGGCCCGACCTCTCGCTGCGGACAGACTTACATCGCTTCAGTGAGGGAAGGATCGATGTAGGCGTCGACGTCCTGTGCCTCCTTGTAGACGTCGTTGGCCAGGTTGAAGTCGTCGGAGATCTTCGACGATCCGTAGAGTGAGTCAAAGCCCTCGCCCTTGGCGAAGTGGGATTTGGCCTCGTCCAGGGTCAGGATCTTGGTGCCGTTGATGAAGCCTTTATACTCGTCGGGACCGAGCCCCACGCGTGAGGCCATGATCTTCACCGCATCGTCATAGGTCGCGGGGTCCTTGATGTAGTCGACGACCCGGTACCAGACCTTGATCACCTTCTCCCATTCGGCCTTGCGGGCGGCCAGACTGGAGGGCGAGACCGCCAGCACGTCGTAGATCAGACCGGGTTCGTCAGCGCTGGTATAGATCGGCTTGGAACCGGGCACCAGATTCAGGGCCATGCCGGAGTTGGGCTGCCAGGCGACGATGGCGTCCACGTCACCGGAGGCGAGCACCTGAGGGGTCTCGTTGGTGGGCACGTTGACCAGCTCCACGTCCTTCTCGCTCATGCCGGCCTTCTCCAGGCCGTTGAGCAGCAACAGATGGGAGACGAAGCCGATCTCCACACCGACCTTCTTGCCCTTGAGATCGGCGATTGAGTCGATACCGGGCTTGCCCACCACCATGTCGTTACCGTTGGAGTAGTCGTTGATCAGGATCATCACGCTCTTGGCGCCGGTGGCGCCGGTGACCAGGGCGTCGCCGTTGGTCATGGTCACCGCGTCGAGCTTGCCGGCGGCGAAGGCATCCATCGAAGCCACGTAGTCGAACCACTCGAACTGCACATCGACACCTTCCTCCTTGAACCACTGCTTCTCGATGGCCACTTCCCAGGCCACCCAGCCCGGCCAGTCGGAATAGCCGATCTTCAACGGCTCGGCCAGGGCGCCGGCCGACATGCCCAGCATGGCGACAGCGGCCAGGGCGGAGAAAAACTTACTCAGGCGTTTCATCATGGAGGAGTCCTCTGGTAATACTAATTTCAATTTTCGTATTACCCTTAGTGCAACCCATGTGCCAGACGCGCTTGTATCTGCTTACTCGTTGTAATCTCTGTATTTTTTATTGATGATCGCGAAAGATCATGTTTTCCGCACGCCCCATCATGGGGCCTGGTAGTCGCAGATCGGTGATGTTCATGCACCCGAAGTGTGCAAGATCAATGGATAGGACAGGTGGGGCTGGGCCCCACCAAATACTCCCAATAGCCACAGCTTATCTTCTGATCTCAGCGGGCATCCCATAAGATAGGCGCTTTACTGAAGGAACAGACATGACCCTGCGCGCGCACTATCTCCAACACGTCCCCTACGAAGGCCTCGGCAGCATCGAACCCTGGCTGCGCGAAGCCGGCTATGCAATCGACAACACCCGGCTCTACGAATCGACAATACTGCCGGCTCTCGACGGTCTCGACCTTTTGATCGTCATGGGCGGCCCGATGAGCGTCAACGACGAGGCCGACTATCCCTGGCTGGTCGATGAGAAACGCTTCATTCTCCGGGCCATCGAAGCCGGGCTGCCCGTGCTCGGTATCTGTCTCGGCGCCCAGTTGATCGCCAGCGCCCTGGGGCAACGGATCTACCCGAACCGGGAGAAGGAGATCGGCTGGTTTCCGATCGAGGGCCTGGCCGTAACTGATGAAACGGGTTTCAGCCTGCCCCCCAATCTGGAGGTCTTCCACTGGCACGGCGAAACCTTCGACCTGCCTCCTGACGCGATTCACCTCGCCCGCAGCGAAGGCTGCGAAAATCAGGCTTTCCTGCTGCCAGACAGGGTGGTGGGCCTGCAGTGCCACCTCGAGACCACCCCCGATTCCGCGCGGCAGATCCTCGAGCACAGCCGCAACGAGCTGGTCGCTGGCCGCTTCGTGCAGCAGGAATCGGAGATGCTGGCCACGCCCCCCGAACGCTATGCTGAAATCAACCGGGTCATGAGCGGACTGTTGAGCTGGCTGACAACCTCGGATTAGAGCCATCAAAAACCCTATCGGGTCTTCGCCGGCTGCTCCATGCAATAGCCCGGATGCAACGCAGTGGAATCCGGGATTCAGGTGACGATCAACACCAGCAACGATCGGGGCCCATGCACCCCATAGGCGAGCACCTGGGCGATGTCGGCCGACTTGGACGGTCCCGAGATCAGCAGGGCGTTGGTCGGCATGCCCTGCGCCCAGCCCTGTGCCTGCATGGCTTCGGCAAAGGTGGAATAGATGTCATCCGCCTGCAACAGCACGACATGGAGGGGCGGCACCAGTGAGAGCAGGCGCGGCTCCGACGTGTCGGGCCAGAGGATCAGGCTGCCGGTCTCGGCGATGGCGCCGCGGCTGCCGGTGAAGCCGGCATCCATCCGCTCGAACAGATCGTTTTTCCAGGCCTCGATTTCCAGCGCGTAGGGAACCGCCTCTATGTCGTCCGCCTGCAGTGCCGACTCGAGTCGGGCAGCGACCGGACTGTCCGGCGCATAGACCAGATTGCCGACGCCCTTGGCCTTGAGCAGGCTCACCAGGTCAGCCGACCAGCGCGCCTCGGTCGTCACCTGCACCTCGGCGCGCACCTCCTGCATACGGTCCGTGAAACGCGCGATCCGCTCCTCCGGATCCCAATCATGACGATCGACGGTGCGCTCGATGCCCTCGCCTCGGTCTCGGCCGACCGAGCGGAGTCGCTCCAGGATACGTCGCCGTGCCTCACTCATGACCTTCCCCCTCCGCATCGACGATCTGCCGCAACGGCTTGTCAGCGATACGCGGTGCCTTTCTGACCGAAGTCCAGGGACCGAGCTGCTGCGGCAGCAGACGCCGGAAGCGGCTGGCGCTGGCGACGGCGATGCGATAGAGCTTCGGATGGCTGGCGAGGCTGGCCCAGGCGCGCCAGAGCGCGGCCTGAGACGACTTGCGGCGACCACCCTGCCCTCGGGTCCCACCGTCGCCATCCCGGCGCACGCTCTCCCAGCGCAAGCGGTTGAGCAGTTGGGGAATCGGGATGCGCACCGGGCAGACCTCGCCGCAGGCGCCGCACAGGGTGGAGGCCTCGGCCAGTTCGCCCAGGCGGTCGAGCCCCTCCTTCTGCGGCTCAAGAATACTGCCGATGGGACCGGGATAGACGGTACCGTAGGCATGGCCGCCGAGCCGAGTGTAGACGGGACAGTGGTTGATGCAGGCGCCGCACCGGATACAGCGCAGGGTCGCTTGCAGCTCCTCGTCGGCGTAGATGCGCGAACGGCCGTTGTCGAGCAGCACCAGGTGGACCTCGTGGGGACCGTCCTTCTCACCCGACTTGCGGGGCCCGCTGATCATGTTGAAGTAGGTGGTGATGCGTTGGCCGGTGGCGGAACGGGGCAGCAGCGACAGCAGGGGCGGCACATCCGCCAGCTGCTCCACCACCTTCTCGATACCGGTCACCGCGATGTGCAGTGGCGGCACGGTGGTCGACATGCGGCCGTTGCCCTCGTTCTCCACCAGGCAGAGGGTGCCGGTCTCCGCGACCAGGAAATTAACCCCGGAGAGTCCGGCCTCGGCCTGCTGAAACTTCTCGCGCAGGATCGCTCGCGCGGCGGCGGTCAGCTCGTCCACATCGTCGGTGTATGGGATGTCGGGAAACTTTTCGTGAAACAGCTCGGCGATCTGCTGCTTCGACTTGTGCAGCGCCGGCATCACGATGTGCGAGGGGGTCTCCCCCGCCAGCTGGATAATGAACTCGCCCAGGTCCGACTCCAGGCACTCGATGCCCCGGGCCTCCAGGTAGTGGTTGAGCCCCATCTCCTCGGAGACCATCGACTTGCCTTTGACCAGGCGCGTCACGCCGTGCCGCTGCAGGATGTCGTGCACGATCCCGTTGGCCTCTTCGGGGGTCTCGGCCCAGTGCACGCGGATGCCGTTCTCCTCACAGCGGGCCTCCGCCCGCTCCAGCAGTTCGGGCAGATTGGACAGCGCATGAGCGCGAATCGCCATGCAGCGGCGACGCAGGGATTCCAGCTCGTCGGGGTCGGGAAACAGCGCCTGGCGCTTCTCCATCAGCATGTCCATGGCCCGGCGCAGATGGCCGCGCAACGCCCCGTCCCGCAGGGAGCGGATCACGCCCTGATGAAAATCACTCGCCACCGCTGCGCTCCCAGAGAAATTCCGCGATATGTCGGGTCTCCGGCCCGTCGCCCTGCCACTCGAATGCACCGCCGATATTCATCAGACAACCACTGTCCTGGCTAACCACCAGTTGGGCGCCGCTGTCGCGCAGGGCCCGGGTCTTGTCCTCCACCATGGCGGCGGAGATCTCCGGCTGCTTGACCGCGAAAGTGCCACCGAAACCGCAGCACTCCGCCTTGTGGTCCTGCTCCACCAGCTCCACCCTGTCGAGTTGCGCCAGCAGCGACTCCGCAGCGTGGGCCATGCCCATCTCGCGGCGTGTTGAGCAGGAGGTGTGCAGGGCCACCCGCATCGGCTCGCCCCTGTCCTGCAGACTGATTTGCAACACATCATTGAGGAACCCGGTCAGCTCCCAGACACGCGCCGCGACCGCCACCGCCTGCTGGTACCGATCGGTACCCTCGAACAGACGGGGGTAGTGGTGTTTCATCATTCCGGCACAGGAGCCTGATGGAACCACGATGGGATAATCGGCGGGAAACAGGTCCAGCTGGGCTGCCGCCACCCGGCGCGCCTCATCCCGGTATCCCGAGTTGTAGGCGGGCTGTCCGCAGCAGGTCTGATTGCGGGGAAAGATCACCGACAGGCCCTCGCGTTTCAGCAGCGCCATGCCGGCCAGACCGGCCTTCGGATAGAAGAGATCTACCAGACAGGTGGCGAAAAAGTAGACGCTGTCGGGACGTGATTGGCCTGGCACCTCTGCTACAAACCTCGGTTTCAAAAGGATAGGGGTTGGTCGATTATGCGCGCTCACGATCGGATGCGTCGAGATCGATACCCGGCGGCCCGGTGAAGCAGTCGCGAACCGTCAGACCAGTATAGGCCAACACGGCCCATGGGGTGGACAGGCAACTGAGCCATGGCCGAGTCACTGAACGACCGATCTGCGAACTCGAAGGCGATCGAGGCGTCTCATAAGCATGAGGCAGAGACAAGATTTGCGGCTGGATTTGCCGCCCCCACACAACAATGACTTCTGCGAGAGGCACAGGATTGATGAACGGCATAGACCCCTACGCCTATATGCAACGGCTCTCCCTCGTGCTCGACTCCCTGTCGGAGCGGGACGAGATCGTGACCGCGCTCGACGAAATGGAGTATCTTTTCGAGATCATTCCACCGGAGCTGCAGGACAATGCGGAGCAGTTGATCCACCTCCTGCGCCAGAAACTCGAACACACTATCTGAAACGCTTACCTGATTACCCACATGACTCAGCCAATGGAGTGGTCGTCTGGAGCAGTTTTGAGTGTTGAGTTTTTAGTGTTGAGTTGAGGAGTTCGCTACGCTCACGCATTTTTTCTCCCTCTCCCCTTGCGGGAAAGGGCCATGGTGAGGGGAGAATAAAACCTGTGAGCGTAGCGAACGCATCAACTCACAACTCATCACTAATAACTCAACACTTTTCAGAACATTACTCGATTTTCAAACCTTCCATCCGCATGGCTGAGCATGGTGGGTAATCAGGAACGCTTATGATCGAACTCGGACATGTGGTCTATTACGTACGCGATCTGGAGGCCTCGTTGAGGTTCTATTCGCAGGCGGTCGGCCTGCAGGTGAAAGGCCGGATCTTCAACAATCGCGCCGCCGTGCTGACCGGTGGTCGTTCGCACCACGAGTTGCTGCTGATCGAGGTGGGTGAAGCCGATGGTCCCCTTGCGGGCCGACGCATCGGCCTCTATCACGTCGGCTGGCGCATCGGCGACGACCTGGACGCCCTGCGCCAGGCACGGGATCGATTGGCGGCCCTGGG
Organism: Candidatus Thiodiazotropha sp.; assembly: GCA_037384425.1. Taxonomy (GTDB): domain Bacteria; phylum Pseudomonadota; class Gammaproteobacteria; order Chromatiales; family Chromatiaceae; genus Thiodiazotropha. The sequence continues at coordinate 65,034 of JARROA010000032.1, forward strand.
CTATCCCCTGGAGGGGATGTCGGACCACACCGTGAGTCAGAGCCTCTATCTGAGAGACCCGGACGGCAATGAAGTGGAGCTGTTCGTGGACGACCCCGGATTCGACTGGTCGCAGGACGACAGCTGGATGCAGGCGCCGGTCAAACCCCTGGCGCTGTAGTCTGCGGATTTCGTTGCCTGCGTACTGCCCCTGCGTCGAAGAAGGGGATCATTTCGAGCGCGTGTTGTGCTCGTCGTTCTCTTTCTGCTCGCTGCGATGCTCGGCCTTGAGTTCCTCCCGCCGGTATCGCTCCACCACCTTGCCCAGGGCCTGGGTGCGGGTGTGTTTCTGCTTCCAGTTGTCCTTCTGCGTGGTGTGATTCGCCATGCTGGCGGCCACCACCTTCTCCTGCTGCTTGATCGCGGCGTCCAGTTTGGCCAGAAAGGCACGGTACTCCTGCAGCTGGGTGACGCTCATGCCCTGGGCCGCCACCGCGTTAAAACGCTCCAGGTACTCTTGATGATACAGCTTCAGTTGCAGCAGCTTGGCCTCTTCCTGCGCTAGATGCTGACGCGCCTGACCCATGGTGCGCGCCGCGTTGCGCTCCCGGTTGGCGGCGACTTTCTGCACCGGCTTGAGCCGTTTGGAAGGTGACATGACAGGTTAACCTCTCTGATGATTTGCGCCAGATTCACCGGCGTGTGCATGTCCTGCCGCAGAAAACCGTTCAACGCCGGCATGGCCGAGATCGCCATGTCGATCTGTTCATCGCTTCCCTGCTCGTAGGCCCCCACGTTGATCAGATCCCGATTCTGTTGATACAGGGAGTATAGATGCTTGAACGAGCGGGCGGCCTCCTGGTGGCCATAGGTGGTGATATCGTTCATGGCCCGGCTGATGGAGGCCTCGATGTCAATGGCGGGATAGTGGCCGCTGTCGGCCAGCTGCCGCGAGAGCACGATATGGCCGTCGAGAATGGCCCGCGCCGCGTCTGCGATGGGGTCGTTCTGATCGTCGCCCTCGGTCAGCACGGTGTAGAAGGCGGTGATCGATCCGCCCCCCTTGTCGCCGTTGCCGGCCCGCTCCACCAGCTGTGGCAGCTTGGCGAAGACCGACGGTGGATAGCCCTTGGTGGCGGGCGGTTCGTGGATGGCCAGGGCGATCTCGCGCTGGGCCTGGGCGAAACGGGTCAGGGAGTCCATCAACAGCAGGACCTGCTTGCCCTGGTCCCTGAAATATTCGGCGATGCTGGTGGCCAGCATGGCACCGTGCATGCGGCGCAGCGGCGGATTGTCGGACGGCACCGCCACCACCACGGCCCGCTTCAAGCCCTCCTTGCCGAGGATGTTCTCCACGAACTCCTTCACCTCGCGGCCGCGCTCGCCGATCAGCGCCACCACGGTGACGTCGGCGTTGGTGTAGCGGGTCATCATGCCGAGCAGCACACTCTTGCCCACGCCGGAGCCGGCGAACAGGCCGAGCCGCTGGCCGCGTCCGACGCTCAACAGGGCGTTGATGGCACGCACGCCCACATCCAGGGGCTCGCGGATCGGGGTGCGGGCCAGGGGATTGAAGGTCTTGCCGGTAAGCGGACGGTGCTCCTCGCTGTGGATCGCCCCCAGGCCGTCCAGCGGCAGACCGGCGCCGTCGATGACGCGGCCCAGAAGATGGTCGCCGACCACCGCCTCGCAGACCCGGCCGGTGGGGATCACCCGGGCGCCCTGCTCCAGGCCCTGGATGTCGCCGGTGGGCATCAGATAGAGGCTCTCCTCGCCGAAGCCCACCACCTCAGCCTCGATATGGGTGCCGTTGCTGCTGACAATATCGCACTGTCCGCCTATGGCGGCGCGGCAGCCGATCGCCTCCAGGGTGAGGCCGACCATGCGGGTCAGGCGTCCCTCCACCACCAGACCGCGGTCGTCGCCGAGGCGGTCTTCGTAGCGTTTCAGCCGTTGCGCCCAAAGTTGCTGACGATCTTTGCCCAGCAGACTCTCCATCTATTCACCCTCCTCCTGGTCATCGACCGATCTTGCGCCCGCCAGCAGGGGTGCGATCAGGCTCGTGAGCCGGGAGTCCAGCGTGGCGTCGATCTGAGAGGTCTCGGTCACCACTTTACAACCGCCCCGGTTGATCACCGGGTCTTCCACCAGCTGCCAACCCACTTCGGTATCACCCAGTGAGTAGATCTCGCGGATCAGCTCGGCGTCTTCCGGATGCACCAGCAGGCGCACGTTGCGGGAGTTGACCGGCAGGATGGAGAGGGCCTCGCGCACCACGCCGATGATCAGATTGGGGTCGCTCTTGACTTCGCGCCGTACCAGCTGGCGCACAATGGCGATGACCAGGGAGAGCAGCTCCCGCTCCACCTGGTTGTCGAGTTCACGCAGGGGCTGTTCGAAGCTCTTCTGCAGGCGCTCGAGCTGCTGTGTATAGTGCTCCAGCTGTTTCCTGGCCTGCTCCAGGCCCTCCCTGTGGCCGAATTCGAAACCTTCGCGCTGCCCGCTTTCGTAGCCCTCTTCATAGGCCGCCTTCTGCAGTCGCTCCAGTTCCTGGGCCGTGGGCGGGGCCGACGGTGGCTGCACGGTACGCTGCTCGGCCAGCTTGCCGCCTTCGATGTCCGGGGGCAGCCACTGTCTGACCTGGGCCGCCGGATCAGAATCGGTTTTAGATGAACTCATCACCGCCGCCTCCCAGATTGATCTCGCCGGCGTCAGCCAGACGGCGTGCTACCACGAGAATCTCCTTCTGAGCGGCCTCGACATCGCTGAGTTTGGCCGGCGCGGCCGCCTCCAGATCGTCTTTGAGCATTTCGGCGGCGCGTTTGGACATATTCTTGAAGATCTTGTCCTTGAGACCTTCGTCGGCGCCGCGTATGGCCAGCAGCAGTTGCTCGGTACTGACTTCGCGCAGCAATGTCTGGATGCCGCGGTCGTCGACGTCGATCAGGTTCTCGAACACGAACATGTTGTCCTGCAGCTCCTGGCCCAGGTCGGCGTCGACCTCGGTGATCTCCTCCATCAGCTTGCTCTCGACCGCGCCGTCGAGCATGTTGAGGATCTCGGCGGCGGTCTTGACCCCGCCCAGGCTGGAGGACTTTACGTTGGTGGCGCCGGAGAACTGCTTCTCCAGAATCTCGTCCAGCTCCTGCAGGGCGGCGGGCTGAATGCCGTCGAGGGTGGCGATGCGCATGATGACATCCGTGCGCACCCGTTCCGGGAACTGGCTGACCACCTGCGCTGCCTGGTCGCTCTCCAGAAAGGAGAGCACGATGGCGATGATCTGGGGATGCTCCAGCCGGATCAGCTCGGCGATGGCGCGCGGGTCCATCCATTTGAGCTGTTCCAGGCCCTTGCTGTTGCGGCCCAGCAGGATGCGGTCGATGACGCCCCCCGCCTTGTCCTCGCCCAGGGCGTTGGTGAGCATGTTGCGGATATATTCGTCGGAGCCGAGACCGAGGGCGGTCTGCTTCTCCAGGGTGGAGACGAACTGGCGCATCACGCCTTCCATGGTGTCGGTGGTGACGTCGGTCAGGCTGGCCATGGCCAAGCCCACGTCCTGCACCTCCTTCGGCCCCATGTGACGCAGCAGCTCGGCGGCATCCTTCTCGCCCAGGGCCAGCAACAGGATGGCGGCACGTTCCACGCCTCCTATACTGTGCACTTCCTCCTCGGAAACGGAGGCTTGTTGGGCTGCTTTCTCTCTAGTGTCTGCCATCTTCGGAGATCCACTTTTTGACGACCTGGGCAACCCGTTTCGGGTCTTCGGCAATCATATTACGCGCGGCGTCCAGGGTCTTCTCATAACTGCGCGGTCCCGGCAGGTGAAGGGAGCCGTCCTCCGACTCCAAGCCGGGGTACTCGCCGCCGCCCTCCATGCCGGCCGGATAACCCGCGGGATACCCCCCCGCTCCTCCGGCCCCCGCGCCGGCGGTGGCCATCTCACGAGGAGTATGGACCACGGCGGCCTGACGCAACAGACGTGACATGGCCGGACGCAGCACCACCAGGATCAGCAGCAGCGCCAGCAGCCAGCCGCCGGCCTGACGCACCAGATCCCAGAACCAGGTCTCCTCCCACATGGGCACTTCCGGCAGCGGCTCGGGATCCGCCGGGACGAAGAAGGGCTCGCTGACGACCTGCACGCTGTCGCCGCGCATCATGTCGAAGCCGATGGCATCCTTGACCAGGTTGGCGATGCGGGTGATCTCTTCCGGGGTCCGCTCGACCACTACCGGCTGGCCGTCTTCGCCGGGCACGGTGCGGTCGTTGACCACCACGGCGACGGAAAGCCGACGCAGACGGTTGTTGGGCAGGCGGGTGTGGCTAACGGTCTTGTCGACCTCATAGTTGCGGGTGGCCCGCTTGCTGGTGTTCAGCGGTGTGCCGCCCTCCTCGCCGGCAGCGCCAGCGCCGGCCACTTCAGGCGCGACACCCGCTGCGGGCGGCTGGTTGGAGAGCGCCCCAGGCACACCCTGGACCTCGCTCAACAGGCTGCGTTGTTCGTTGATCTGCTCCGAACGCAGGGCATTGGCGTCCGGGTTATAGTATTCCTGGGTCTGCTCGGTCAGGGTGAAGTCCACGTCCGCCGTGACCTCGGCGCGCAGGTTGTCGCGTCCCACCAGCGGGGCCAGGATATCCTCGACCCGCTGCTTGTAGTGGTCTTCGAGACCGCGGGTATACTCGAACTGGCTGCTGGTCAGCTCCATCTCGCGGGAGTCCTTCTTGCTGCTCAGCAGGTGTCCCCGTTGATCGACCACGGTGACTTTGCCCACTTCCAGATCCGGCACGCTGGAGGCGACCAGATGGGAGATCGCCTCCACCTGGCCCTTTTCAAGCGTGCGCCCCGGATAGAGCTTCACCACCACCGAGGCGCTGGGGAATTTGCGCTTGCGTATGAAGACCGACTGCTTGGGCGTGGCCAGGTGGACCCGCGCCGACTCGACGCTGGCCATGGTCATGATGGAACGGGCCAGCTCGCCCTCCAGGGCGCGCTGGTAGCGGGCGGTCTCCACCAGGCGGCTGGTGGTGAAACCGGCATCCTCCTGCATCAGCTCGAAGCCGACCGAACCCGATTGCGGCAAACCCTGGCCGGCAAGTTTCATCCGTGCCTCGCGCAAATCGCCGCTGGGCACCATGACGATGCCGCTGCCCTGATCCACCTCGTAGGCGATGCCCGCCGACTGCAGGACCTGGGCGATCTCCATGGCGTCCTTCTGCGACAGGTTACCGTAGAGGGGCACGTAGCTCGGGGTCTGCGACCACAGCACGATGGCCACGCCGAGGGCCACGCTGGCGGCGATGCCGACCATCACCGCGATTTGACGAACGATCGGATTATCCTGCAGACGGTTGCCTACCTGAAGCTCGCCGCCACTTGCCTGTGCTGTTTCTGCTGCCATGATTATTTATCTTTTTCAGTAGGTTAAATCGGCATATTCATAACGTCCTTGTACGCTTCGATCAATTTATTGCGTACCTGGACCATGGCTTCGAAGGAGAGACTCGACTTCTGAGCCGCGATCATGACCTGGGCCAGGTCCATGTCGCCCTCGCCCTTCTCGAAGGCCTCGCGCATGGCGCTGGCCTCCTGCTGGATCTCGTTGACCTGATCGATCGACTGCTTGAGCAGGGAGCCGAAGTCGGCGCCGCCGACAGGTTTCACCTCCTCACTGTGGTTCGCCGCCTGGGCCGACATGGCCCGCATCTGCGCCAAAACCTGATCGATGTTCATATTGGTGTTCATGGCTGACTTCCCCAAACGCTATTACTCACTGACTCTACGCACACACCGTACCAACCCGCTCAGCCCGGGATCGCCATCCCGGCCTCACGCATGCGGGCGATCTTGTAACGCAGTGTGCGTTCGCTGATGCCCAGCTTCTCTGCCACCCGCTTGCGGCTGCCGTTGACCTCCTCCAGGGCATCCAGAATCATCTGCTCCTCCACCGAACGCAGGTCCTCTGGCAGACGGCCGCCAACGTTGTGCGGTTTTCTCTCCGGCGTTGCGGAGGCCTCGGTGGGCTCCTCGAAGCAGAGGTCCTGTTCCCGGATCTGGCCCTCTTCGTTCAGGATCATCGCCCGCTGCATCAGGTTGTCGAGTTCGCGGATGTTGCCCGGCCAGTCGTGGCTCAACAGCCGCTGCTTGGCCTCGGTGCTGAGTTCGGGCAGGGTCTGGCCCGGTTGCAGGCCCTTCTGCAGCAGATGGCGGGCCAGCGGCAGAATGTCGCGCTGGCGCTCGCGCAGCGGCGGCAGGGTGAGCGGAAACACGTTGAGCCGGTAGTAGAGATCCTCGCGAAAACGTCCGGCCGAGACCTCTTCGCGCAGCTTGCGGTTGGTGGTAGCCAGTACCCGCACGTCGAGGGCGATCAGCTTGCGGCCGCCGAGTCGCTCCAGCTCGCGCTCCTGCAGTACGCGCAGCAGCTTGGCCTGCAGGGCCAAGCTCATCTCCGAGATCTCGTCCAGCAGCAGGGTGCCGCCCTGGGCCTGCTCGAACTTGCCGGGCGCCGACTGATAGGCGCCGGTGAAGGCCCCCTTCTCGTAACCGAACAGCATCGCCTCCAGCATGTTCTCCGGAATGGCGGCGCAGTTGATGGCGATAAAGGGTCCCTCAGCACGGCTCGAGCACTGATGGATGTAACGGGCGAAGACCTCTTTGCCGGTCCCGCTGTCGCCGTTGAGCAGCACCGTGGCGTCGCTGCGGGCCACGCGACGTGCCAGCTCCAGCACCTCGCGGCTGCGCAGATCCTCGACCACCGGGCCGTCGATGGGCGATTCGTTGGCCGGCTTGATGTGGCCGGCCACCTTGCTCACCAGCACCTCGGCCTCGAAGGGTTTCACCAGGTAGTCGACGGCGCCGTCGTGCATGGCCGCCACCGCCTGTTCGATGCTGCCAAAGGCGGTCATCAGCAGCACCGGCAGCTCCGGGTGGCTCGATTTGATCTGGCGCAGCAGCGTATGACCGTCCATCGGCCGCATCTGCACGTCGCTGACCACCATGCCGACCTGCTCCTGGCGCAGGATCGCCAGCGCGTCGCCACCCTCGCAGGCCACCTTGACCGGATAGCCGGCCAGTTCCAGGGTGTCGCACAGCGCCTCGCGCAGTGAGGGGTCGTCTTCCACGATCAGGACCGTTGCCAAACTCATGACAGGCTCCTAGTTTCTGTTTCTTCTGGACTGTTGTCGGGGCGGTTATGCAGCGGCGCGGAGACCCGTTCGGTCGTCTCCAGCGCCAGCGGAAACCGGATATGGAAACGGGCGCCACCCGCCTCGCCCTCAAGTAGATGAATTTCGCCGCCGTGGCTGAGCACCAGGTTCTGCACCACTGCCAGGCCGAGTCCGGTGCCGCTGCTGCGGGTGGTGAAAAAGGGATTGAAGATACGTTGGCGCAGGGCTTCAGGCACCCCGGACCCGTTGTCCTCGAACTCGATTTCGATCTCGCTGCCGACCCGCAGGGTAACCACCACGCGGGTAGCCTGTTGCTGGATCGCATTCTCCAGCAGGTTGTTGAACAGGCCCTGCAGGGCGTCCTCGCGGCCGATCATGCGCGCCATGTCCCGGCTGTGATCGTGCAGCAGCAGCTGCGCCCCGCTCTCCAGCAAGGTCTGCTCGGCGGCGACGGAGAAGGCGTTGAGGATGTCGCTCAGCGAGACCACGGCATCGCCGGCCTCACCGCCACGGGCGAACATCAGGATGTCCTGGATCTGACGCTCCATGTGCTGCAGACGATTGCGCAGTTTGGCCGTGAACTGCCGCCGTTTGCCTGGGTCGAGCTGCTCGGCGGCGAGATGGGAGGTATAGAGCAGTGCGGTGCTCAGGGGGGTGCGCATCTGGTGTGCCAGCTGGGCCGACATTTCGCCCATCGCGGTCAAACGCTCGCGCCGGTTCAGCCGCTCCTGCAGGCGTCGGGTTTCGGTCACGTCGAGCATTACCAGGATGCGGCCGGGTGCCTGCTCCAGATCACTCGAGGTAAGGGTCAGCAGACGGCCGCTTTTCAGCTTCAACTCGTGGCCGCCGACACCCCCGGTGAGCGCGCTCTCCTGCAATATCCGGGACCAGGGCATGCCGATGGCGAGTCGCCCGAGAAGCTGTTCCGCCGCCGGGTTGAACTCCCGCACCGACTCCTCGCCGTCGAGCACGATCACCGCTGCTGGCAAGGTCTCCAGCAGCCGCTCTAGGCGATCGGCCAGCCGCTCTTTTTCGGCCAGCTGAATCATGCGCTCGCTGCGGGCGGCGGCCAGTTCCTGGCTCAGCTCCAGCACCTGCAGCTGCAACTGCCGATAGGAGCCGGTCAGCTCCTCGGAGAGCTGATTGAACAGATGGAAGGCCGACTCCAGGGCGTGTTGTTTATCGGATAGCGTGGCTTTGGGGTGCACGTTTTGCGACCTCAGTCGTCTTATGGCTCATGACACAGACGATTGAGCAAATTACGTGCCTATTTTTTATTTCTTTTTATTTCAATGAGTTGATAATGCTAGGTCGAGGTGGCGTCAAATTCCCGGCGACTCGGTATGCCGCTGGAGGCCGTATTTGCGCAATTTTTCGACGAGAGTGGTACGGCGCATGTGCAGCCGTTTGGCGGCGTGGGCGACGATGCCGTCGGACTCGTCCAGGGCCTGCTGGATCAGACTCTGCTCCAGGGTGTTGAGGTGGGCCTTGAGATCGAGGCCGTCGCTGGGCAGCCGCGGAGCGGTGACAGTGCTGCCGGGCTCGTCACCGGCCAGCGAAACCTGCGGCAGCTGAACCGTATCGAGGGTGCCGCCGGCGGGACGGAACTTATCCGGCAGGTCGGCCACGTCCACCACCCCGTAGGGATGCAGTATGGCCAGACGTTCTATCAGATTGGCCAACTCACGCACGTTGCCCGGCCAACGGTAGTGGCTGAGCGCCGCGATGGCGGCCGGGGTGAGGCGCACCGAACCCCGCTTCTCGTTCTCGATGCGGTGGATCAGGTCGTTGACTAGCACCGGGATGTCCTCCACCCGGTCGCGCAGCGGCGGCATCTCGATAGGAAAGACGTTGAGGCGGTAGAACAGGTCCTCGCGGAAATCGCCGGTCTTGATAGCATCTTCCAGATTGCGGTGGGTGGCGGCGATGATGCGTACGTTACAGGGGATGGTCTGGTTGCTGCCCACCCGCTCGAAGGTGCGCTCCTGCAACACGCGTAATAGCTTGACCTGCATCGGCATGCTCATGTCGCCGATCTCGTCAAGAAACAGGGTGCCGCCCTCTGCCATCTCGAAGCGCCCCTGCCGCGCACTGATGGCGCCGGTGAAGGCCCCTTTCTCGTGGCCGAAGAGTTCACTCTCCAGCAGGTCGCCGGGAATGGCGCCGCAGTTTACAGGCACGAACGGCTTGCCCCGGCGTACCGAATGGAAATGCAACTTGCGGGCGACCACCTCCTTGCCGGTCCCCGACTCTCCCAGAATCAGCACGGTGGCTTCCGAATCGGCCACCTGCTCAATCATCTTGTTGACTTGACGGGTAGCTCGGCTGCTGCCGGAGAGGCTGCGGAACAGCTCCACCGGACGCGACTTGCTGCCGGCATGGCTGTGGGACTCCTGAAACACCTGCGCCTTGTGCGCCAGCGCCATGAGGTCGTCGTAGTGAGTCGGAAGTCTGAAGTTGCCGATTAGATTGTCGAAGCCATCCAGCTTCTCCGGGATGCCTTCCTCCGCGTCGTAGATTTGAAAGGCGGGAATGGATGGGGCCTCCTCGCCGAGCCGTTGCAGCAAGGACTTCTGCTGTTCACGGTCGTATCCGGATCCGATCAGTATGGCTCCGCATCCGGCCCCTTGTTCCGTCAACCGGCGTGACAGCGCTTTGGGGCTTTCGACGGCGATGATATCGCCCTCGACAAAGGCGAAAATCTGCTGCAGATAGCTCTGTCGTTTGGGGTCGTTATCGAACAGATAGACGCAAAGTTTTGGAAACACCAGACTCTCTTTCTCTTGATCAGGCCCCATCAGACACAAGTCCTTCTGATCCGGCAGGGCTCCAGCCCCGGTTGCTGCGAAGTTAAGCAGTAAATCTTCAAAATGTCAAAATTACGTCGATCCAAGATTAAGTGTTAAAAATAATACTTAACATATTGTTATAGCTTGATCTTAGACAAGATAATGAATATAAAAAGGGGATCTTGGTGATTGATGATTTTCCTTCCTGTAACCGTAACGGAATTTCGACACCTAGTGCTTATCAAGCCGGTTGCTACGTTTCATAACCGATTTTCGATCCAATTCGGGAAACAGGTTCCGTGTGCCATTATGAGTGGGGAGCTCAGGTGGTTTTTTCAGCAAAAATGGATATATACTTTGACTAGTAAAAGTCGAATCTGAGATTACGCATTCATGCCCAAACTCACCCTCTCTTTTAAGGGACACGTGATCGACGTCTTCCATCTGGAACAGGGGGAGACCTGTATCGGACGCAACGAGGATTGCGATATCTGGATCGACAGCCTGGCTGTCGGACCCCAGCAGGTTCTGATCCGCCAGAGCAGTGAGCATGACTACCAGTTGGAAGCCATGGATGAGAACTTCCCCGTATTGGTCAATCATCTACCGGTTGAAGTCACCCTCCTCTCGCATGGCGATGTGATACAAGTGGGCAAACATACCCTGACCTACTCGGATGACGTCATGGAGTTGGGGGCCGATTTGACAAGTAGTCGCCCCGAAGATGACCTGACCCCCAGCGAGCTGCCCGCCAGCGGCGTGCTGCAGATCATGAATGGCGAGAACTTTGGCCGCATCATCCCACTCAAACGCAATATGACCCGAATCGGACATGCCGGAGGCGACTGCGCCATGATCTCCAAACGTGACGACGGCTACTTTCTCTCCTTTCTGGAAGGCCCCCATCCCCCGGTTGTCAACCGCATCTCGATCGGCAACGGCAGCCATCACCTGCATGATGGAGACATCATCGAGGTCGGCGGCACCAAGATGCGGTTCCACGGCTGAGGCACGAAACTATGGCGCATAACCCTTCAGACGAGCGTCGCCGGTTCCACCGCATCCTCTTCGATGCCCCCACCCGCATCGAAGCCGACGGCCAGACCCTGGAGACCCAACTGATCGACATCTCCCTCAAGGGCGCCCTGGCCAAGATGCCAGATCACTGGCAACCCGACCCCGGCCAGCCGGTGCTGCTGCACGTCATCCTCGACGAAGGCGGCACCGAAATCACCATGCACGCCCTCTGCGCCCACATCGAAGCCGACCGCATCGGCTTCCTTTGCGACGAGATCGATATGGACAGCATCTCCCGCCTCAAGCGGCTGGTGGAGTGGAATATCGGTGACGAGGAGTTGCTGCAGCGGGATTTGGCGGCGTTGGGTTGAGGCTGTAATCGGAACCTTACAACCTCAACCAGCCTTGGTTAGTCAATGACCCTTATGTCTCCTCTTCGCCTATTTGCTCAGTCGAGGTTGTAATCCATTTTCTGCCACTCGTTGACTCGACGTAATAGACAGGCTTTTCATTGCGAAGCATATCCGAGAGATAGACAGCATTCTCTTTAGGCGGAAACCAGTTGACATTTCTCCAGGCACCATCGACTTGATAATGAAAAATGAACCAAGGACGCTCATCATCCAGGTCGTACCTGAGAACATAGTTTTTAATCATGTGAACAGCCATAAAATCCTCCTTAATTGTATTGGCAACACATACTGACCGACTCTCTCTCTATCCTGGCTTGTCACAGGCAACAGACTGTTGGCGAGATTAGGTACTCTGGTTATTTGACTGAGAGTTAATTAACGATCCTCTCTGTCCTGTTACGTACTTTCGTGCATTCGAAATCTCTTGTAAGTTAAAGAGGCGAGCAGCAATCGCAAGATCAGATCCCAGCTGGATACCTTCGGGGAAGAGTGACTGCAAGAGTTCTTGCCACCATCACAGTCGGACGACCTCCTCGCAGTTCTATTGGTACAACGCCGCATTCAGCGGCTTGTCAGCTGTAATGACTGGTTATAATCATTCATATCAATTGCCTCCAGCATTTAGTTGTTTTTCCCACGCTTGAAGAATTGCATCAAATCTATCCGCCTGCGCCTCTCTCCTTGATAGAAGTTTTTCTTCCCTCAATGAGCGAGCCTCTGCTTCTTTGAGAAGTTTCATCGCAAGTTCTTGTTGCATAGCTGATTCTTTCATTTGCTTTTCAGCCTCAAGCTGCTGCTGTGCAGATTGTTGCAATTGCACTTCTACTTTCTTTTGTTGTTGTTTGGCGATTTCTATCCTCTTATTGTAAACCCGAATTCGTTCCTGGTATTCCTCATATGATTTTGAGCATTTATTGTCATCTCCTGCGAATGCTGTTGCGCAATAAACAATAGACAAAAAGAACAATGTTATTTTCACTTACTACTCCACGCTAATATGCTTATAACGCCAAGCTATGCGGCGGCCGGCGCAGCCGGACGTCCGAGTGAGGAGGGAATTGATGTTCCCCAATAATAATTGACACATTATCTTCTCGTCTTTGCAAACTCTGCTGGACTCATATATCCCAAACTTGAGTGCAATCGTCTTTGATGATTCAAAAACGAACATACCTTTTCGTTTTTCTCTCAAAGTCCTTAAGATCTTCAAGCTTCTCCGTATGATACATCTCTGACTTGTAAGTATGAAAGAATGATTCCATATGGGCGTTGTCGTAACAGTTGCCCTTTCCTGACATGCTTTGCTTGATCGACTCACTCTCTAGCATATTTCCAATCTTGTAATTGGCATACTCAATACCCCGGTCTGAGTGAAATATCTTGGGCTTTGCTTCAGGATATCTCTTCTTGGCCTTCTTAAAGGTTCTGGCAATCAACTCTGCATCTCGCGTTTTACTGATCTCTTCTCCCACTAACTGTCGGGTACATAAGTCCATAATCGCTGAGAAATACACGTATTGGCCACGATGACGTGTATAGGTAAAGTCAGCCACCCAAACCTCATGCGGTTTCTTTGGTATTGGCATATCTTCGAGAAGGTTCTTCTTCGCGATCTTTGAGCCAGACTGCCATTGCCTAGGCTTGTAACGCCTATCCATCTTCGCCCGAATACCTTCTTCTCTCATAAGCTTAGCGATGGTGTTCTCACAGCGAGAATAGCCTCTGTTCTTTAATTCAACGGTCATTCTCGGACTACCGTAGGTCTCCTTTACTTCACGATGAATCTTGATCATTTCATCCACTACCAGGCTGTTGTATACCTGTCCTAGTGATCCTGGCCGGTCCTTCCAGGCATAATAGCCACCCCGCGTGACATCAAGTAGTCGGCAAAGTGGCGCGATGTCAAATTCATTACTCAAGTTATGAATTATTTTAAAGGCTTCTTTCTTTTGGCGTCGCCTATTTCCTTGAGTTTTTTTAAGACAGCATTCTCCATCTTTAGCTGCTTGTTCTCCTTCTCCAGCTGTCTTAGCTGGTTTTTAAGCTTCAAATCTGTCTGAAAGTCACTTTTTTCTGGCATTTTGTCAAGCAACCCCGCATCTCGTAGTTCTTTCTTCCAACGATACAATGAAAAGGAATGGATACCTACTTCGTCTGCAACATCCTTTGCCAGCACACCTGGTCTACTCGCTTTTAATACAGCCTGTATCTTGCGATTGAATGATTACGTCTCATTTGACACCTCTGGTTGTAAATAGGGTGTCAATTATTCTTGGGGAGGCTCAGTGTGAGGCTTTTGGCATTCGCCACAAACGAAACACCGCGGAGAGCAAGTCCCTCTCAAGCTATTTGTTATGTGTATTTTCGACAATAAACTTTAACCGACTATAGACCTGAGCCGAAACCCCACTGAATTTCGCTGAAATCATAAATCGTTTATTATCCAACTCATTTATAAACTCATACTTGAGTGTATCCCTAATTAGCTCATATTCTAACTTTCCAAGCTCTAGGCCTACCCTCACCTCAGATACTGAATACTCATCTCCATCTTTGTATTCACAAGAGAATATATTTTCTGCTGGAATACCAATCCAATCGGCATTTTTCCTAGAGTTTTGGTTAGCTGGAAGATAAATACCGCTAGAATCAACGCAAAAATGGCATGCTCTTGGGGTATAATCTGAATTTTTTAGAGATCCTTTTACGAACTCATAGAGCTTGTACCCCAACATAACTGAAAATAAAAATATAAAAAATCCCCAAGCTCCTAGAAACACTCCTACTTCCCTTAATAATAACTCTATAAAACCTATATTAGCATTGGATCTAGAGGCCTTTTCTAATACCGTAATGAATGTATAAATAAGCATTGCTGATGAAGATATAAAGGCTACTAAATATCCAAATACTAAAGACCGAGCAGACTCCATATGACAAATCTTGTCTTCGGAAATATTTTCCTTATTGTATAGGATACTCATACTCGCCTCGTACAACGCTAAGTTGAGCGACCTTGAGGCGCCAAAAAAATATGCTGTGATGTCAGATGGCTTCCGTCATGAAAAATACCACGTTGAGAGGTCGCTCGAACGTTTTGTTGCACATGGCGACTCCCTATATAGGATATTTCGCGCCTGGTGCTCAGAACATGCATTAACGCATGGCCGCATTCCGGACATTTGAGCGTATCTTTCTCCAGTTTCACAAATGATATTTCCACCTCCACGCCCAGTGCACTTCGCACAAGATCCCTTTTATCTCTCGCACCGCCGGCATACAATCCGTAATGTCTCACTTGATGCTGGCCGGTCACGGCGACATGCCACAATACCCTCGTCATGAAATGTTCGGTTGGCAACGTCATGGCTTTGTGTTTGCCATCATGATGGTCTTTGTAGCGAAAACTCTCGCGACGGTCATCGGCGCTCACAATCTTGTGATTCTTGACCGGGCCGCCCCTGACATACCGGGAAAGGTAGACCGAACACCATCCCCATGCGGGTAGGCACCCTGAATCCGGATGTTCCACTTCTTGCGCGAAACCTGGCGCAGTACTCGGCGCCAATCCAGTTCAGTCCACTCTTCCGGTAGACGAATGTCTCCATCGGCATACGCACGGTTCAGCCAATTTAACCATTTACCGCGAAACTTCGCTTTCAGCACACCGACCGGCGATAAGAAATCGTTTTCTATACAGCGCACTTTATCGCCTTGCACTCCTGCGCCCGTTACCAGCACATGCATGTGAGGATGAAATATCAGGGTGCGGCCCCAGGTGTGCAACGAGGACAAGAGACCGACTTCCGCGCCGAGATAACGCTCGTCTTTTAACAGCTCACGCAGTGTCTCTGCGGTTGCCTGAAACAGTTTGTCGGCACACCAACGGCGGTTGTAGTGCCATATCGCATTGAGTTCGTGCGGCAATGTGAACACCACATGATAATGATCGCAGGGCAGTAACTTGGCTTTGGTCTTTTCTAGCCATTCCCGGCTCTGTGATCCGTTGCACCTAGGGCAACTGCGGTGCCGACAGGAGTGGTGCTGTTGTTCAACATATCCATCATTGCTGCACACCCACGTTTCATGCCCGAGCGCTTCACTCTGACAGTCCATGATCGCTTGTGCCGCTTTGATCTGATCCATGCTCAGTCCGTGTTGTTTCCTAAAGCTTTCAAACGTTGATCGAAATATACTTTGTAGCGTCGCTTCCATGCGATCCTCCATCTATCTAATTATCCTTTATGGCATGCCATTATGTGGGTAATGTTTAGTGCTTTCCCTTCCTTCTATTTGTGCAACAATTGATTATATAGCGGACACATGTAATGTCTTATGACGCTGGCACATATAATGGATTATGACGCCAAGAGTCAGGTGCGAGAGATAAAGCGCTATTCCATTGACTTCCTTACAACTTCATTCGATATGGTCATACGATGCCAAAGCAGGCAAGGGCTGTCTGTGGTCTTTTTCCTACAACAGCAACTTCAGTATTCTTACCGCGTTTTTCAGCCCATTGGTAATTGATGCCCACTCACTCATCGATTTCTGTTACTGCACATTGAACAGCCTTTTCTTCGCACACGAGTGATGATCGGTCCTCGCTGACTATTCATTAGTCAGTAGCGACTCTTTAAAACACCCGATTGAGTCTTTGTTCTTCGTCGCTGGGTTTCGACAACCCTCCGTTGACTGATTTTCAGTCAACCGCGAGTTGCTTCGACACGTTCATGACTCTTTTAGATTCATCATTGGGTACAGCCCTCCCTGCGTTGACTGGTTTTTCGTCAACGACGTGTGTTCTGTCTCTTTGTTGAATGTTACGGACAGGTGGCGCAAGGGACGCTGTTGGCGTTCCCTTTGGGCATGTGGCGCTAAGCCAGAAAGGCTCAATAGGTCTGCAGAAGTTCGGCCAGGTTGTCCACGGCGATGACTTCCAGTCCTTCGATCGGCTTTTTGGGGCGATTGGCCTTGGGTACGATGGCGCGTTTGAAGCCGTGTTTGGCGGCCTCTTTGAGCCGCTCCTGTCCGTTCGGGACGGGGCGGATCTCGCCGGTGAGACCGACCTCGCCGAAGACCACCAGGCCGCGTTCCAGGGGGCGGTCGCGGAAGCTGGAGAGGGCCGCCATGAGCACCGCCAGATCGGCGGCGGTTTCGGTGATGCGCACGCCACCCACCACGTTGACGTAGACGTCCTGGTCGAACATGCCGATGCCGCCATGCCGGTGCAGCACGGCGAGCAGCATGGAGAGACGATTCTGCTCCAGGCCGAGGGTGACCCGGCGCGGATTGGCCAGCGGACTGTCGTCGACCAGGGCCTGCACCTCCACCAGCAGCGGCCGGGTGCCCTCGCGGGTGACCAGGATGACGCTGCCGGGGACCGACTCGGCCTGGCGCGAGAGGAAGATGGCGGAGGGGTTGCTGACCTCTTTCAGTCCCTTGTCGGTCATGGCGAAGACGCCCAGTTCGTTGACCGCGCCGAAGCGGTTCTTGATGGTGCGGATGAGACGGAACTGGCTGCCCGCCTCGCCTTCGAAATAGAGCACCGTGTCGACCATGTGCTCCAGCACCCGGGGTCCGGCCAGATTGCCCTCCTTGGTCACATGGCCGACCAGGAACACCGCGGTGCCGCTGCGCTTGGCGAAGTGGACCAGCTGGGCGGTGGCCTCGCGCACCTGGGAGACCGAGCCAGGCGCCGACTGCAGCTGCTCGGTGTACATGGTCTGGATGGAGTCGACCACCATCACCCGGGGCTGCTCCCGCTCCGCATTGACGATGATACGCTCGACGCAGGTCTCGGGCAGCAGCCGCAGGCGCTCGGCGGAGAGTCCCAGACGCTGCGCACGCAGGGAGATCTGGCGCGGCGACTCCTCGCCGGAGACATAGAGGGTAGCGAGTTCGCCGGAGAGCCGGGCCAAGGTCTGGATCAGCAAGGTCGACTTGCCGATGCCGGGATCGCCGCCGATCAGCACCACCGAACCGTCCACCAGACCGCCGCCCAGGACCCGGTCGAGCTCGGGGCTGTGGCTGCCGGAGCGGATCTCCTGTTCGGTCTCCACCTCGGCCAGCGACAACACTGCCGCCGACTGTTCGCCGGCATAGCCGCTGAAGCGGCCGCCCGCCTGCCCGCCCGAAGTGGGGGCCAGGCTCTCCTCCATCACGTTCCAGGCCAGGCACTCAGTGCACTGGCCGGCCCACTTGGGCGAGGTGGCGCCGCAGGCGGTGCAGACATAGATCGACTTGGCTGCTTTCCTACTCCCTTGCGCCATCTAGCCCTCCTCCGGTTCCAGATTCAAATCGATGAACGCCACCCGCGAGCTGACGTTGCAGAAGAGCTGATAGGCGATGGTGCCGGCGTGCTCCGCCACCTCCTCCGCCGGCAGTCCCTGGCCCCAGAGGATGGCCTCCTCCCCCACCTGGACATGAGGGAAGCTGCTGGCGTCCAGGGTGATCAGATCCATGGAGACTCGGCCGATCAGCGGCAGCCGCCGTCCGCCCACCAGCACCGGAGTACCGTCGGCCGCGTGGCGTGGATAGCCGTCTCCATAACCCGCGGCGACCACCGCGATGGGCATATCCTCGGGACAGCGGTAGCGGCCGCCGTAGCCGACCGGGTCGCCCTGCTTGGCCTGCTTGACCGCCACCACGCGGCTGCGCAGGGTCATCACCGGACGCAGGCCGTCGCTCTCGGCGCGCCCACCTACGAAGGGCGAGACACCATAGAGCATAATGCCGGGCCGCACCCAGTCCCGGTGACTCTGTTTGAAAGCCAGAATGCCGGCCGAATTGGCGATGGAACTGTAGCCGAAGTGATCCAGCGGGAGGGCATCGAAGCGCCCGATCTGGGTTGCCGTGGCACTGTCCGCCGGATCGTCCGCATTGGCCAGATGGGTGAGCAGATTGAGGGCGCCGACCCGGGGATGGGCGCTCATCCGCTCGGCGATGCCGGTCACCATACCGGGCTCGAAGCCGAGCCGGTGCATGCCGGTGTCGACCTTGAGCCAGAGGGTGAGGGGCGGAGTCTCCGCCGGCAGTGCGTCGAGCAGGCTCAGCTGGTGGTGCTGGTGCAGGGCCAGCTCGAACCCCTGCTGGGCCGCCCGCATCAGCTCATCCGGGGTGTGGCAGCCGCCGAGGACCAGGACCGGCTTGTCGAAACCGGCCTCGCGCAGGCGCAGCCCCTCCTCCACCCGGGCCACCGCGTAGCCGTCGGTCTGATCCAGGCTGCGGGCCACCCGTTCCACACCGTGTCCGTAGGCGTCGGCCTTGATCACCGCCCAGACGCGGCTGTTCGGCGCCGCCTCGCGCACCCGGCGCAGGTTGTGCCGGAGTGCGGCGTGGTCGATCAGCGCCTGAGGTGCGAAGCTCATAAGGACCGCTCGATCCGTAGCGGAGTCCGACAAGGGCCGAGGGAAGTGTGTTGAACACCGCCCGGCAGGCCGTAAGCGGTTTGTTTTTGTGAGAGAAGGCCGCCGTCGAAGGGTGTCCGCATCTTGCTCACCAGCGCTAATACCCCTCGTCTTCGTAGACGTTGTCGATGTAGTTTTCAAACTTGGTGTACTTGCCGAGGAAGGTCAGGCGGGTGGTGCCGATGGGACCGTTACGCTGCTTGCCGATGATGATCTCGGCGATGCCCTTCTCCGGGCTGTCCTCGTTGTAGACCTCGTCGCGGTAGATGAAGACGATCAGGTCGGCGTCCTGCTCGATGGCGCCCGACTCGCGCAGGTCGGACATGATCGGCCGCTTGTTGGTGCGCTGCTCCAGACTGCGGTTGAGCTGCGACAGGGCGATCACCGGCACGTCGAGCTCCTTGGCCAGGGCCTTGAGCGAGCGGGAGATGGCGGAGATCTCGGCGGTGCGGTTATCCCCCTCCCCCGGTGCCTGCATCAGCTGCAGGTAGTCGAGCACGATCAGCCCCAGGTCGTCGTGCTCCCGCTTCAGCCGCCGGGCCCGCGCCCGCACCTCAGTGGGCGACAAGGCCGGGGTGTCGTCGATGAAGAGCTTGGTCTCGGCCAGCATGCTGACCGACGAGGAGAGCCGGGGCCACTCGTCGTCCTCCAGCTTGCCGGTGCGCACCCGCAATTGGTCGATGCGGCCGAGGGAGGACATCATGCGCATGGCCAGGGCGTCTCCCGGCATCTCCATACTGAACACCGCCACCGCCTTGCGGCCCTGGATCGCCACGTTCTCGGCGATGTTCATGGCGAAGGTGGTCTTGCCCATGGAGGGGCGGCCGGCGACGATGACCAGGTCGCCGTGCTGCAGACCCGAGGTCATGCCGTCGAAATCGGTGAAGCCGGTGCCGATGCCGGTGATTGGCTCGTCCTGCTGGAACAGGGTCTCGATGCGGTCCACCGCCTTGGTCAGCAGTGACTTGATGGGGGCGAAACCGCCGCCGCCCCGGGTCGTCTGCTCGGCAATCTGGAACACTTTGCGCTCCGCCTCGTCGAGCAGTTCGGCGCACTTGCGGCCCTGGGGTTGGTAGGCGCTCTCGGCAATGTCGGTGCTGACCGAGATCAGCTGCCGCATCACCGAGTACTCGCGCACGATGTTGGCGTAGGACTTGATGTTGGCGGCGCTGGGGGTCTCCTCCGCCAGCCGCACCAGGTAGGGCAGACCGCCCGCGGCCTCGAGCTCGCCGCTGCGCTCCAGATGCTCGGCCAGGGTCACCACGTCGAAGGGCTGGCCCTCGTCGGCCTGGCTGCTGATGGCGCCGAAGATGAGGCGGTGCTCCTTGCGGTAGAAATCTCCCTGCAGCACCAGATCGGCGATCTTCTCCCAGGCCCGGTTGTCGAGCATGAGACCGCCCAGCACCGACTGCTCGCCCTGGATCGAATGCGGCGGCAGCTTGATGGCCTGGGTCGCCCGGTCAGGGTAATCGGGCATCTCGTCGGGGTAGGCGGCTTCTGACATGAAAGGGTTCGTCAACGGGCTAAGGGAACGACAGGTTCGGAACACCCTAGGATAAGGGATCGCAAGTCAGATGAGAAATATTCAGTTGAGCAGTGCGTCAAGTTGCGGCGAACCGCGCTCCGCAAGTCGATGATCCGGTGAGGAGACCGGGCGTCGGCAGTCAAAACGGGCCGTCTCTGAACGCCTTTTGACGTCTGTGCGGCAGTAAAGACGGTGCGGCAAGCCACACCCTACGCAGGGATCCCGGTTTGGGGGATTTCCGTAGGGTGCGGCTTGCCGCACCGATCGATCGCATCGATACGCCCGCTTGCCGGCTCAATCGGCGAGCGGGTATCGGCCTCAGGCCTCGGGAACGATGGTCAGCTTGATGGTCGCGTTCACATCCGCGTGCAGATGCAGGTCGACGTCGTACTCGCCGGTGACGCGGAAGGGGCCGTTGGGCAGCAGCACTTCGCGCTTCTCCAGCTCCTGACCAGCGTCGGTCACGGCCTTGGCGATGTCACCGGTGCCGACGGAACCAAACAAACGGCCCTCGTCGCCGGACTTGCAGCTGATGCTTATTTCCAGTCCGTCGAGCTTGGCCTTGCGGGCCTCGGCGGAGGTCAGCTTTTCGGCGGCCTCTTTCTCCAGCTCGGCGCGACGGGCCTCGAACACCTTCACGTTCTCTTCGGTGGCCGGAACCGCCTTGCCCGCGGGGATGAGGAAGTTACGTCCGTAACCGTTCTTAACATGTACCTTGTCGCCCAGATCACCCAGGTTATCGACTTTCTGCAACAGAATAATTTCCATTGTAATCACCTTCTATAGGTCAAATCTTTCTCTTCAAGGCTGCTTCGCCGGACGGCCTGAGCTAACCCTTGCGGGGAAAGCGGCCGCGGAAGTCGATCCAGACATCCAGCAGTCCGATGGTGACCAGCACCATCGCCATCTGCGGCAAAAACAGCAGTAGCAATATGTAGGTTGCGACCAACCAGCGTTGCGAACCCGGCATCGCGCCGAACACCCCGTGGGCCACCGCCAGTCCCTGCGGCAGGAACACCGACAGCACCACCAGTCCCAGGCAGTTCAGCCATGCCGGCAGCGTCAGGCCGGGGATCAGCCAGAGCACCAGGGCGGCGGCACCCAGCAGACCCGGCATCCGGTGCAGTCTCAGCTGACGGAATTCAGCCGAGAAGCCGCCCGGATTGTAGAGCAGCGCCTGCCACCATCTCGCCAGGTAGAGGCTGAACAGCAGCTGCAACACGAAGCCTGCCGCCACCACGCCGCACATCAGCGGTGCCAGCTGCGCGATGGCCTCCGCACCCTGGCCCTGATCGAACAGCCCCGCTTCGACAAACCGCTGCGCCATCGGCTGCAGCTGCTCCCGCCAGAACGCGGTGGCATCGCCGAAGCTGAACATCTGCACGATCACCGCCAGAATGCCCAGACCCAGGCCGGCATGGGTAGCCAGGGCCAGGGAGCGGCTGCCGCGCAGCAACCAGGCCAGGAAACCGACAGGCACCCACTGCACCAGCAGGAACACCAGCGCGGGCAATGGATTGCCGAAGATCAGCATCATCAGCAACCCGGTCGCCAGGGTGGCCGCCCCCGCGGTCGTGGCACCCGATTTGAGGCCCTGACGCAGGCAGACCAGCCCGATACTTGCGGTGCTCAGCAGTCCGATCAGCGGGAAGATGAGCGAGAGCATCGCCAGTACGGTGGTTACCATCACCGCCTGGGAGAACCGCTGCATCACAAAGGATGCGAGCCATCTCATGCCGCTGTCCGGTTGGTCAAATCACTCCTTATCAGTGCTGGTCCGTGTACGGCAGCAGGGCCAGATATCGGGCCCGCTTGATCGCGGTCGACAGCTGACGTTGATACTTTGCCTTGGTACCGGTGATGCGGCTTGGAACTATCTTGCCGCTCTCACTGATGTATGCCTTGAGCAGGTTGAGATCCTTGTAGTCGATCTCGGTTATGCCCTCCGCCGTGAAACGGCAGTATTTCTTGCGACGAAAAAAACGCGCCATGTGCTTATTCCTCTCTCAACCCTGGTTACTCTTCTTCATCGGAATCATTGTCATCCGAACCGCTCTCCGCCTCTTCGCGACGGCGTGAAGAGCCACTGTCATCGTCATCCTGGGACTTGGCCAGCTGCGAGACTTCGGTGATCGCCTCGTCGCGACGGATGATCAGGTTGCGAAGGACCGCATCGTTGAAGCGGAACGCACTCTCGAGCTCCGACAGCGCATCGCCATCGCACTCGATGTTCATCAGCACGTAGTGTGCCTTGTGGATTTTGTTGATGGGGTATGCCAGCTGACGACGGCCCCAATCCTCCAGGCGGTGGATGGCGCCACCCTTGGATTCGATGCCCGAGCGGTAACGCTCGATCATAGCGGGTACCTGTTCACTCTGGTCCGGATGGACCAGGAACACGACTTCATAGTGCCTCATTGTCTCTCCTTACGGTTTAGGCAGCCTCCCGCAACGGCGGTGAGGCAAGGAGTGGCGCCCCTCGGGGCACCAGGGAGCGCGAATTCTAACGAATCAAGGGGTTATTCGCAACATGGGAATGCGCGTTGCGCCAATCCGGTTGGATCAGCGCAACGGCATGAAAAGAGATGAAAAAATCCTGCCCAGGCGGCGAACCGGCGTCAGAAATCGGCCTCGATGCCCAGAAACAGGCCGTCGAAGCTCCAATCGGCATAGATGCCGTCGAGATCGTCCAGCTCCAGGTCAAAGCGGCGGTAGCCGCCACGCAGGCTGAAATCGACCGCCATGTTGTCGATCAGGGTGTAGGCGGCGCCTGCCTGATAGTCGCGCAGGGTGTGATCGCCGACACTCAGCAGGTTGAAGTCACCGAAGACGGAAAAGCGGGTGGTGGGGATACCAAACTGGACAGCGCCGTAGAGCATCGGCACCAGCCCCTTGAAGGTCTCCTTGGAGCGGTTGCTTCCATCGCTGACCAGCACGTCGCCATCCAGGTATTTGCCGTTCAAGCCCAGGTCGAAGCTGACGGCATCGTTGTCGAGCAGTTCGTAGTAGAAAATGAAGTCACTGCTCTGCAGATTGAATTCGGTCCCCAGGCTGGTGTTGGCGGGATAGCTGACGCCGCCGAAGTTGAAGGTGCGATGGATATCGGTCTGCCCGCTGCTCGACATGTCGGCGAAACGCAAACGGAAATTGGGGATCAGCGGTACCGGATGTTCCAGGGCGAAGGAGAAGGCGGCTGGCGTTTCCGAGCCGTGGTCGAAACCCTGCAGGTCGCTGCTGTCGGCCAGGGAGCCCGAGGAGTCCATGTCCCAGGCATCGACGCTCATGGTCAGGCCCAATACGGCATCCGCCTGCGCTGTACCGGCTGCCAATCCAGCGATCAGCAGCACTGCGATCTGTCGTTTCAACATCTTATTCTTACCTCGTTATCCCGAACCCGGCGTCAGACCGGAACCTCAACCGACCTGTCGTTGCCGCACCGCCTCATAGAGTGTCACACCTGTGGCCACTGAAACATTGAGGCTCTCCACAGTTCCGGCCATTGGTAGCCTGACCAGCAAGTCACATTGCTCCCGCGTGAGCCGGCGCAGGCCCTTACCCTCGCCGCCCATGACGATCGCCAGGGGGCCCTTCATATCACAATCATAGAGTAGATTCCCGGCCTCGCCGGCAGTCCCGATCAGCCACACCCCTTCCTGCTTCAGCCACTTCAGGGTACGTGCCAGATTGGTCACCTGAACGAACGGAAGGCTCTCGGCGGCCCCGCTGGCCACCTTCCTCACCGTCGCGTTCAGCCCCGCGGAACGGTCCCGCGGCGTGATCACCGCATGCACTCCCGCCCCCTCGGCGGTGCGCAGACAGGCCCCCAGATTGTGGGGATCCTGCACCTCGTCCAGCACCAGCAGGAACGGCGGCTCCTCAAGGCGTTTCAGCAGGGCCTTCAGATAGGGTTCGTCCTGCGTCTGCTGTGGACGCAAGCGGGCCACCACGCCCTGATGACGACCGCCGCCGGCAAGCCCGTCCAGCTCATCGACGCCGACCTGGCGCAGTTTGACGCCCGTCTCTGCGGCCAGGCTGACGATCTCATGCGCCCGCCGGTCCTGGCGCCCCCGGTCCAGCAGCACCTCGCTCACCCGTTGCGGCCGATGCAGGGCGCTGCGGACCGCATGCAGGCCGAAGATCCACTCCTCAGCCGGCGCGCTCATGCCGTCGATTTGGTGCGGCTGCGACGCCGCTTCTTTTTCGGCGCCGTGGTGCCCTTCCCGCTCTTCCCGGCCTTGGCTGATGCCGGCTTCTTGTCCGACTTGCGCAAACGCCCGCGCTTACGCCCGCCCCCGATCTCTCCGGCCGGGAGAAAATCGATCTTGCGGTCGTCCAGGTTGACGTTGGCCACCTTGATGGTGAGCGGATCGCCGAGTCTCAGCACCTTGCCGGTACGTTCCCCGGTCAGCCGGTGGCCGACCGGATCGTAGTGATAGTAGTCGTTGTCCAGCGCAGTGATGTGGACCAGACCGTCGACATAGATAGCCTCCAGCTCGACGAAGACGCCGAAGGAGTTGACGCTGGTGATGATGCCGTTGAAGGTCTCCCCCACCTTGTCCTGCATGTACTCGCACTTGAGCCAGTCGAGGGCGTCCCGGGTCGCCTCGTCGGCCTTGCGCTCGGTGCTGGAGCAGTGTTCGCCCATGCCCTGCAGATCGGCCTTGGTGTAGTCGAAGTCGTCGGCGCTGCCGCCGTCGATGATGTGCTTCAGGGCCCGGTGCACAATCAGATCGGGGTAACGGCGGATGGGTGAGGTGAAGTGGGTGTAGGCCTGATAGGAGAGCCCGAAGTGGCCCACGTTGTCGGAGCTGTAGACCGCCTGAGAGAGCGAGCGCAGCAGCACGGTCTGAATCAGGTGCCGGTCGGGGCGGTCGCTGATCTGCTCCAGCAGCTGGGCGTAATCGCCCGCCTGCGGTTTCTTGCCGCCGCTCAGGCTCAAGCCCAGTTCGCCGAGGAATTCCCGCAGATCGGTCAGCTTCTCCTCGGCCGGTCCCTCGTGGATGCGGTAGAGGGCGGGCTGCTTCCTGCGCAGCAGCAGCTTGGCCGCGGCCACGTTGGCCGCCAGCATGCACTCCTCGATCAGGCGGTGGGCGTCGTTGCGCTCCACCGGCACGATACGCTCCACCCGCTGCTGGGCATTGAACTCGATACGGGTCTCGGTGGTGTCGAAGTCGATGGCACCCCGTTGCGCCCGCTGCGACTGCAGGGCCTTGAACAGGTCATGCAGATGCTGCAGATGGGGCACCAGCTGTTTGTACCGCTTGCGCAGCTTGGCGTCGCCCTGCAGCAGGGCCGCCACGTCGTCGTAGATCAGCCGGGCGTGGGAGCGCATCACGGCGGGGAAGAATTTCGAGCGTTTGACCGCACCCTCCCGGTCGATGTAGAGCTCGCAGGTCATGCAGAGCCGGTCCACCTCGGGGTTGATGGAGCAGAGTCCGTTGGAGAGCACCTCCGGCAGCATGGGGATCACCCGATCGGGGAAGTAGACCGAGTTGCCCCGCGCCCGCGCCTCCTGATCCAGGGCCGAGCCCGGCTGTACATAGTGGGAGACGTCGGCGATGGAGACCAGCAGACGCCAGCCTTTGGGTTTCGGCTCGCAGAAGACGGCGTCGTCGAAGTCCCGCGAGTCGGCACCGTCGATGGTTACTAGAGGCAGATGCCGCAGATCGACACGTCCCTGCTTGTCGGCCTCCATGACCTCGGGCACCAGGCCGGCGGTCTGCCGGTCGACCTCCTCGGGCCAGACGTTGCGGATGTTGTGGGTGCGGATGGCGATGTCGGTCTCCATCCCCGGACCCATGTGGTCGCCGAGGATCTCGACGATGCGTCCGATGGGCGGGGTGCGTTTGGTGGGTTGGTCGATGATCTCCGCCACCACCATCTGGCCCTTGCGCGCCTCGCCGATCTCGCTGCTGGGAATCACGATGTCCTTGCTCAGCCGCTTGGAGTCCGGCACCACGAAGCCGACGCCGCTCTCCTGGTAGAGCTTGCCCACTACGGTATGGGTGTTGCGCTCCAGCACCTCCACCACCGCGCCCTCGAGCCGGTTACGCCGGTCCATGCCGGTGACCCGCACCACCGCGCGGTCGTCGTGCAGCAGGGGGCGCATCTCCTTGAACGAGAGGTAGAGATCGTCACCCCCGTCGTCGGGCTTGAGGAAGCCGAAGCCGTCGGGATGACCAATGACCCGACCGACGA
Source organism: Candidatus Thiodiazotropha sp. (assembly GCA_037384425.1). GTDB lineage: Bacteria > Pseudomonadota > Gammaproteobacteria > Chromatiales > Chromatiaceae > Thiodiazotropha. The sequence continues at coordinate 91,528 of JARROA010000032.1, forward strand.
TCAGGTCGCGCTTGTTGACCAGACAGTAGTTGTCCTTGCGGTTGCGCACCAGCTGACCGTCGCGTTCCATAGCCAACAGCCGGCGACGCAGGGCCTCCAACTGCTCCTCGTCGTCGAGTTCCAACAGCTGGGCGATACCGTTGAAATCCATCGGCACGCCCCGCTCCTCGAGTGCCTGCATGATGAATTCGCGACTGGGGATGGGGTTGTCGTACTTTTTCGCCTCGCGGGCGTGGTAGGGATCCTTGGGACTGGACCGCCGCTTGTTTTTTCTAGCCACGTCTTGTGTTGTCTTTGTTTGCTTTAAAAAAAGCTATTTTATCACTTCATTCGCCAATACCCCATGTAAATTGTTGCCGTCGAAGCAGTTTCGAGATCCAGCAATAATTCTGAAAACGTGCGGACAAGGCTCTGCCGTGGATTTCTCCAATGATTTTGCGCAGACTGCAACGGATTCCATGCAGACCGGGAACCGCCAGCGATGAACATCCATACCCTTCAGATCATTCTGCTGCTGCTCGGTGTGGCGGTGCTGACGGTGACCCTGTTTCGGCGTCTCCACCTGCCGCCGATCCTGGGCTATCTGCTGGTCGGTATCCTGGTCGGACCTTTCGGCAGTGAACTGGTCGCCTCCAACGAGGACACCCGTTTTCTCGCCGAGTTCGGTGTTGTCTTCCTGCTGTTCATGATCGGCCTGGAGTTCTCCTTGCCGCAGATGATCGCCATGAAGGGGAGCGTCTTCGGGCTCGGCGGCAGCCAGGTCGTGATCACCGGCGCTTCCATCGCCCTGCTGGCCTGGCTGTTGGGTCTGACGCCCGAAGCAGCGCTGATCACGGGCGCCATCCTCGCCCTCTCCTCCACCGCCATCGTCATCAAGCAGCTCTCGGAGCAGGTGGAGCTCAACTCGGAACACGGGCGACTCGGCGTCAGCATCCTGCTGTTTCAGGACCTGGCGGTGATCCCGCTGCTGGTGGTGATTCCGATCCTCGCCGGCAACAGCGCGTCCGGCCTGCTGCTGCCGCTGACCCTGGCGGTGGCGAAGGCGGCCCTGGTCTTCGTCGTCATCATGGCCATCGGTCACTGGCTGCTACGCCCCCTGTTTCACGAAATCGCCCGCGCCCGCTCCGCCGAGCTCTTTACCCTCACCGTGCTGCTGGTCTCTCTCACCGCCGCCTGGCTCACCCACGAGGCGGGACTGTCGCTGGCGCTGGGCGCTTTCCTGGCCGGCATGATGCTGGGCGAGACCGAATACCGGCACCAGATCGAAGCCGATATCCGTCCCTTCCAGGACGTCTTTCTCGGCCTCTTCTTCGTCACCGTCGGCATGCGGGTCGATCTGCTCTCCCTGTTGCCGATCCTGCACTGGGTGGTGCTGCTCTCCCTGGGCCTGATTCTGTTCAAAGCCGCGGTGATCCTGTTGCTGGTCCGCCTCAACGGACGCTCCACCGCCATCGCCTTTCGCAGCGGCCTGCTGTTGGCCCAGGGTGGCGAGTTCGGTTTCGTGATGCTGGACCTGTCGCTGGGACACGAACTGATGCCGGCGGCGGCGAGTCAATTGCTGTTCGCCGCCATCATCATCAGCATGGCCTGCTCCCCCTTTCTGATTCGCTACAACCAGCGCCTGACCCAGAGCTTCTGCCATCTGCGTAGCGGCGGCGAAACCGCCGGCGGTATCCGCGAGATCAAGGCGGAAACCCGGGAGATGGAGCGCCACGTCATCCTCTGCGGCTACGGCCGTATTGGCCAGAACATCGGCCGGTTGCTGTCGCAGGAGGGCTTCCCCTATGTGGCGCTCGATCTCGATCCCGGCGTGGTGCGCGAGGCCCACGAAGCCGGCGAGCCGGTCCACTTCGGCGATGCGGTGCGTCATGAGATCCTGCAAGCCGCCGGTCTCGAGCACGCCAGTGCAGTGGTACTGACCTTCGAGGACTACCCCAGCGCGATGAAGATCCTGACCCACGTCAAAGAGGAGGTGCCGGACCTGCCGGTGCTGGTGCGCACCAAGGACGACAGCCACATGGAGGAGCTGGAGCGCGCCGGGGCCGCCGAGGTGATGCCGGAAGCGGTGGAGGCGAGTCTGATGATGGGCGGTCAGCTGCTGTTGCTGCTGAAGGTGCCCGGTTCGCGCATCTTCAAGATCATGCGTGATATCCGACAGAACCAATACAAGCTGCTGCGTGACTTCTTCCACGGCGAGGAGTCGACGGACATCGAACACGCCGACGCCTACCAGGAGCGGCTGCACACTGTGAGCCTGCCGGAACAGGCTTTCGCCGTCGATCACACCATCGAGCAGCTGCATCTGTGGGACTGGGATGTGAGCATCACCGCGGTGCGCCGCGGCGGTATCCGCGGCGAGTCACCGGGCCCGGAGACCCGTCTGCAGGCCGGCGACGTGCTGGTGCTGGCCGGTACGCCGCAGCATCTGGAGCATGCGGAAGGGTTATTGCTCTATGGGCATTGATTGCTGTTCAGTCCGTCAATGAACACGAAAGCAGGCAATTGGTGGCGATGTCTTTCGATCGGTTAATCGGTGCGGCAAGCCACACCCCCTACAGGTCGGCTCATGCGTAGGGTGCGGCTTGCTGCATCGGATGACTTTACAGACTCATGTCCGGCTGAACATGAGATAAACGACTGAAGCAAGTAGCCTGGATGGAGCGAAGCGGAATCCAGGGTCAGGACGAAAGCCATCCCGGATTCCGCTTCGCTCCATCCGGGCTACGGGCCGCTCATCCCCTTAGTCTGTCAATCCGCATGAATACCCTGCGCGTTCAATCGCGAACTGGATAACGATTAAATCTCCGGCCTCATGTGCGGGAACAGCAGCACATCCCGGATCGACGGCGAGTCGGTCAGCAGCATCACCAGGCGGTCGATGCCGATGCCCTCGCCGGCGGTCGGCGGCATGCCGTGCTCCAGAGCACGCACGTAGTCGTCGTCATAGTGCATCGCCTCGTCGTCGCCGGCCTCCTTCTCCGCCACCTGCTTGCGGAAGCGCTCGGCCTGGTCCTCGGCGTCGTTGAGCTCGGAGAAGCCGTTGGCGATCTCGCGGCCACCGACGAAGAACTCGAAGCGGTCGGTGACGAAGGGGTCGTCGTCGTTGCGTCGGGCCAGGGGCGAGACCTCGGTGGGATAGGCGGTGATGAAGGTGGGGTTCATCAGCCGGTGCTCCACCGTCTTCTCGAAGATCTCGATTTGCACCTTGCCCAGACCGTAGTTCTCTTTGAGCGGGATCTCCAGGCGCTGGGCGATAGCCCGGGCCTGCTGCGGGTCGTCCAGCTCGGCCTCGCTGATGTCTGGATTGAAGTGGAGGATCGCCCCCTTCACTGTCATGCGCTGGAAGGGACTGGCGAAGTCGTAGCTCTCACCCTGATAGCTGACCTGGGTGGTGCCCAGGACCTCCTGGCAGAGGGCGCG
>JARROA010000033.1:0-46697 GCA_037384425.1 Candidatus Thiodiazotropha sp.
GACGAGAGCCCCTTCGACATGGCCCGTGTGGCCTGCTACGTGCCCGACATCGACAAGGGCCTCGACATGGTCAAGCGCTCCAAGGACCTGGGTTACGAGACCACCATCAACATCATGGCATGCTCCGCCGCCATCCGCACCGATCTGATCGAGGCCCTGGCCCAGGTCGAGGAGACCCCGGAACTCGACTATCTCTATCTGGTCGACAGTTACGGCGCCTTCTACTCGGAACAGGTGACCGACTACCTCAATCTCTACAAGAAGCACGCGCCCAGTAAGGAGCTCGGATTCCACGCCCACAACAACCAGCAGCTCGCCTTCAGTAATACCCAGCAGGCGATCATCGACGGCGTCAACCTGCTCGACGCCACGGTCAACGGCATCGGCCGCGGTGCAGGCAACTGCAACCTGGAGCTGCTGCTCAACTTCCTGAAGAACCCCAAGTTCGACGTACGCCCGATCTACCGGGTGATTCAGGAGCAGTTCGTACCCCTGCGTAAAGAGATCGAGTGGGGCTTCAACGACATCTACGGCATCGGGGGCCATTTCAACCAGCACCCGCGTGCCGCCATGAGGGTGCGTGCCGACAAGAAGCTGAAGGATCAGTGTTATGACTTCTTTCTCGAGTCATCCCGGCTCGACGACGGCACCATCTCCTGAACCACCGCCTCAAGTTTGCCGTGGATCAGCGGGAGAGACCGGCAAGGCGCAACGCTTCGACGAAAAGCTGCAGATCGGCTTCGTCCTGGAACGGGAACGCCTCGCTGATGCGCCCGAGAGAGAATTCGGGGTTATAGGCCATCACCTGTTCCGCCTCCCAGCGGGCGTTCTCCAGCTCCCCCGCCCGGGCATAGGCGGCAGCCAGCCAGACATGCAGACGCTCTGACGAGGGATTGGATTCCAGACCGCTGGCGAAGGCGTCGATCGCAGCCCGATAATCGCCGAGAATGAAATAGGCCTGCCCCAGGTGGAAAGGATAGTTGTAGGGATGATGGGGATTCAGGCGTATCGCCCGTTTGATCATCGCCAACCCGGCCTCAGGCTGCCCCGTGTAATAGAGCAGCGTGGCCAGTAACACATGAGCATTGGCATAACTCGGCTCCAACGCCAGTGCCTTTTCCGCCTCTTCACGCGCGCGCTGGTAGTTGCCACGTTCCCGATAGACGAGGCCGGTAACGAAGTACGCCACGGATTGTTCATCGTCCAATGCCAATGACCGCTGGGCCAGCGTCAACCCCTTTCCGAGCGAAGCCTCGCGGTCGCTGCTCCATCCGTTCATGGCTTCGAAAGTGTGTGTCCAGGCGAGCATGGCGTAGGCCATCGCGAATTCGGGATCGAGCTTGATCGCCTGCAGATAGAGATCCCTCGCTTTCAGATTCTCCTCTTTACTGGCATAGCTGAAAAAGCGGTTTCTGCCATCGAGAAAATAGTCATAGGCACGTGGATCAGTGCTCCGCCGCTGCCGGTCGACATCGCCTTCCAGCTCGATCTTCAGCGCCGCCAGAATCTTGCGTCCGATAGCGTCCTGCAGCGCGAAAAGGTCGTCAGAGTTGCCCTCGTAGTGCTCCGCCCAGAGATGAGTGGCGCTGGCGGCATCGATCAGCTGGACATTGATGCGCACCCGGTCAGCCGTCCGCCGTACGCTGCCCTTAAGGAGGTAGCGGACATGCAGTCGCCTGGCCACTGCTTGCGGATCGAGCACCCGGTCTTTGTAGAGAAACACGGAATCGCGGGCAATCACGAAGAGTCGGGGATTCTTCGCCAGGTCGGTGATGAGATCGTCGGTCATACCGTCCGCGAAGTAGTCTTCCGTGCGCGCTTCGCTCAGATTATCGAACGGAAGGACGGCGATCGAGAACGGCGCCGTCTCGGCCGGCGGAACCGGTGCCTGCCATCTAATCCAGAGCACGAGGCCAAGGATCAGGAGCGCGCCCAGAATCAGAACCCCCGCGGAGATCCTGATCACGAGGAAGATCACTCCCTGGGCAGGAGCCTCGACAGGCGTAAACGCTGTTTCCGGCTTCCTCTCACCAGCCTTTTCGGACGGGCTGACAGGGGCCAGCAACCGGTATCCCCGCTTCGAGACCGTCTCGATATATTGAGGTTCCCTGGCATCGTCATCCAGCGCGCGGCGCAGTTTCAGCATCGCCGTAGTGAGCGCATCGTAGCTGACCGTGCGCCCATGCCAGACGGCCTGCTCCAGCTCCTGACGCGGGATCACCCGATGCGGTCGCTGCGCCAGATAGACCAGCATCGCCATCACCCGGGGCTCCAGCCTGACCGAACGGGATCCCTGCGTCATCAGCCCGCTGACCGGATCGACCTCCCAGGCGCCAACCCTGAACGCCTCATGACGGGTATCCGGCTCCATCCCCGCCCCGGACACTATTGCCAGACAGACAGCTAACACGTTGAGTATTCATGGCCAACCAAAAAAATCAGAAAAAGATCATCTTTTGATCATAACTATAGCTCTCCCCCGCGCTAGTTTTATCCGCACCACGACAGACACGGGAGAGAGACAATGGAGAGACGCAGATTCAACCTCTGCCTGCTGGGAGCGGGATTGTGCAGTCTTTGCAGCGCTTCGCTGTGGGCGCGAGAAAGCCCGGACCTGTTCAATGCCCGCACGCAGAATGCGGTTATTCATCTGCTTTTCGGCGACATTCAGCCGATTGAAAGTGACAGCGTGCATCTCGAACTGCCCTACCAGGTGCAAGCGGGGCAGCGGGTGTCCGCCTCTGTCAGCTACAGCGGACACGATGCGCAAGTCATTGCGCTGATAACCACCGGCAATACCCATCCCCTGAGCACCTATATCAACCTGAGCGGAGCCGGGGGCTTCTACAGCACGTTGCTCCGGGTATCGCGCAGCTCACAGGTCACAGCTTATGTGAAAACAGCCGACGCACTCTACGCCACAACGACTCACATAAAAGTGAGCCAAGGCGGCTACGGCGCTTTCACCGGGCCGGAGGAAGCTGTCTCCGAGCGGGCCCCGCAGAGTGAGATCAAAACGAAACTGAGGATCCGCCGTGACGATCGCAACACCAGCGTTCAGGCCCTCGTCACCCACCCCATGCTAGCGGGCGACGCACAGGCAGGCGATAGCCAGGCGGGGCATTTCATCGCACGAGTCCGCTTTTCACTCAATGACGAACAGGTGGCAGAAGCCCATCTGGGGCCCGACGTCGCCTCCCAGCCTATCACCGGAATTCAGCTTCCCCGTGCCAACCCGGGGGACAGGGTAGCCGTGGAGTGGACGGACAATGTCGGCATCAGCGGTCATGCCGAGAGCCCCGTCTATTGAATACGACATCATCACAGTCAACCGGGAGCGACGCCATGACTCAGCCCAGCAATCTCATTCCTACCTGCCTCATCATGCTTGTGCTGGCTTATCCCGATGCGATAACAGCCGCAGAGCGGGATTACGAACTGACGCCCGTCAACGACAAAATCATGGTCATTTACGGTCCGCTCGAACTGCCCGACAGACATAACCGTGGCTTTCGCAACAATGCGGTCATCGTCAAAACCAGTGAAGGGCCGGTGGTGTTTGATCCGGGCGGCAGCGCCTATGCCGGCGAGATGATCGCCCGCACGATCAAGAGGGCGTTCGATGCACCCGTGATCGCGGTCTTCAACTCCCATGTGCATGGCGACCACTGGCTGGGCAACGAGGGCATTCGACGCCTTTTCCCCACGGCCTCCATCTATGCCCATCCAAGGATGAAGCGACGTCTCGAGTCCGGTGATGGCGAACGCTGGCTGACGACCATCAATCGCGTGACCGAGCACACCGCAGACGGCAAGCTGGTCGTCGGCCCCGATCATGTCGTCAGTGACGGCGACATCATCACCGTCGGCGATACCCGCTTTCGTATTCTGCACTACGGCGCCTCACACACGGATAACGACATCATGATCGAAGTGGTGGGCGAAGACATACTCTTCACCGGCGATGTGGTCAGGAACGGATTGCTGGGCATCATGGAAGCCGACGCCAGCTTCAAAGGCAACATCAATGCCATCGACAGCCTTCTTGCCACACCCTATGCACGCTACATTCCGGGTCATGGCGATATCGGTGACGCCTCGATGGTGAGGCGATACCGAAACTATCTGCACACCCTGCGGACACGCGTGGAAGCGCTCTACGCAGAAGGCCTGTCGGACTATGAAATGAAGCCTCAGGTGCTCGAGGCCGTCGACGACTACCGGCATTGGGAGGGCTTTGATCTACGCGTCGGACCACACATCAGCCGTGCTTTTCTGGAGGTCGAACAGGAGGCTTTCCAATGACCTCGCCTGGCGGTCCGTCCCGTCTTCTCCCGAGGCTGACCCAACCTGACTTGTATCCTGAGGTTCAGGAAGCGGCAGCGAAGCCAGTGGACGCATTGAAAGCAAGCCGAGGCTACTTTTTCACTAGTGACAGCGGCGAATCCGGGCCGCCCTGCCGGCTGCGCTCATAGCGCTTCCTGACGGCCAGGTTCTGGGTCAGGAAATCGATGCGCTTGGTGTCGATGGAGTCGCGCACCACCTCGGCCACCATCTCGCCCACCGAGACATCGCTCTGGGTATCGAGAAAATGCTTGTGGTAGATGATGGTGATCTTGGCCCAGGCCTGCGGGCTCAGGCTGCAGACGAACTCTGTGCTGAACGACTTGAGCGCGCTGTCCAGACACTCTTCGACCAGCATGGACGCATCGCCCAACTCAGGCGCCCAGATACTGATACTGGCCGTGATCTGGTCACGAAGCCTTTCCAGTTCCATAACGCCCCCGTCTGCCACCGCCTCACATTCAGCTTAGCCGAAAACGGCGGGGCCAACCCCAATAGCACTGACCAAACACAAGACACCGGTCTGTCCAATTTGATTTGAACGGGATTGGTGGGGCAGGGCCCCACCCTACCTGAAATCCGAACTGTAGGGTGGAGCCCTGCCCCACCAATAACACTGCAGGTATCCGCCATTCGGGCCAACTCTTCTCGTAGGGTGCGGCTTGCCGCACCGATGAGCCGGCGTTTCAGGCACTATCGTCGGTCTCCAGACCACAGGTTGCAAGCATGCGGTGCGGCAAGCCGCACCCTACACGCTGATCAGGCGAGATTCGCAACGACCAACCTTTTCCCAACCTTGCTCCGCTAGAGTCCCCCCTACAGTCGGGGTAATAAGCCCCCGAGAAATGTGCAGCGAGACGCATTCACCTTAGAGAGGACAACGAACGATGATATACGCAAACCCGAACTCCGATGGCGCGGTAGTCAACTTCAAAGAGACCTACGACAACTTCATCGGCGGTGAGTGGACCGCACCCGTGGGCGGCGAGTATTTCGACAATATCTCCCCGATCAACGGTAAGCCTTTCTGCAAGATCGCCCGCTCCAGCGAGGAGGACATCAACCTGGCGCTGGACGCCGCTCATGCGGCAAAAGACGCCTGGGGCCGTACCTCCCCCACTGCCCGCTCCAACATCCTGCTGAAGATCGCCGACCGCCTCGAGGCCAACACCGAGATGCTGGCCGTGGCCGAGACCTGGGACAACGGCAAGGCAGTGCGTGAGACGATCAATGCCGATGTCCCACTCAGCGTCGACCACTTCCGCTACTTCGCCGGTTGCGTGCGCGCCCAGGAGGGCAGCATCGGCGAGATCGACGAGCACACTGTGGCCTACCATTTCCACGAACCCCTGGGCGTGGTCGGCCAGATCATTCCCTGGAACTTCCCGCTGCTGATGGCGGCCTGGAAGCTGGCCCCGGCGCTGGCCGCCGGCAACTGCGTGGTGCTGAAACCCGCCGAGCAGACCCCCGCATCCATCATGGTGCTGGTCGATCTGATCAAGGACCTGCTGCCTCCGGGCGTGCTCAACGTGGTCAACGGCTTCGGCGCGGAGGCGGGCAAGGCGCTGGCCACAAGCACCCGTATCGCCAAGATCGCCTTCACCGGCTCCACCCCGGTCGGCTCCCTGATCATGAAATACGCCGCCGACAACATCATCCCTTCCACCGTGGAGCTGGGCGGCAAGTCCCCCAACATCTACTTCGAGGATATCCTGGAGCAGGAGGACGACTTCGTCAGCAAATGCGTCGAAGGCGCGGTGCTCGCCTTCTTCAACCAGGGCGAAGTCTGCACCTGCCCCTCGCGCCTGCTGATCCAGGAGTCGATCTACGAGAAGTTCATTGGCATGGTGATCGAGCGCACCACCCAGATCAAACGCGGTAATCCGCTGGATACCGACGTCATGGTCGGCGCCCAGGCCTCCCAGGAGCAGTACGACAAGATCCTCGACTACATCCGCATCGGCCGCGAGGAGGGCGCTCAGGTGCTCATCGGCGGCGACACCGAGTCGATGGAAGAGGCCCACAGCAAGGGCTTCTACATCCAGCCGACCCTGCTCAAGGGCAGCAACGAAATGCGCGTGTTCCAGGAGGAGATCTTCGGCCCCGTGGTCTCGGTCACCACCTTCAAGGACGAGGCCGAGGCATTGGCCATCGCCAACGACACCGAGTACGGCCTCGGCGCCGGCGTCTGGACCCGCGACATGAACAAGGCCTACCGCATGGGCCGCGGCATCGAAGCGGGCCGCGTCTGGACCAACTGCTACCACCACTACCCGGCCCACGCGGCCTTCGGCGGTTACAAGAAATCGGGTGTGGGCCGAGAGACCCATAAGATGATGCTCGACCACTACCAGCAGACCAAGAACATGCTGGTCAGCTACGACGTCAATCCACTCGGTTTCTTCTGATCGATCGTATGCTCGCGACAGCATGAGATGATGCGGCGTGCCGCACCCTACGGAATAGCCAAGATCCGGTTGACTCCTTTCTGATCGAGGTAAATGCGTAGGGTGCGGGTTGCCGCACCAGCCCTCCTCCATGGGATGGCGCCATGACAAACCTGCACCACCTCAGATTCGTCAACCACTTCCATCGTCTGGGTGACGGTTTCTACACCGAATGCCGACCCCGGGGCCTGTCCAAGCCCAGACTCATACGCTGTGATCCCCATGCCGCCGCCCTGCTCGGACTGACCTGCGAGGATCTCACCACGCGTCATTGTCTCGACTTCTTCAGCGGAAACCGGATTGCGCCCGAATGCCGACCGCTGGCCCAGGCGTACGCCGGACACCAGTTCGGCCGCTTCAACCCCTCACTGGGCGATGGCCGTGTCGTGCTGCTGGGCGAGGTAGAGACGGAGAGCGGCAACTGGGAGATCAGCCTCAAGGGGGCGGGAAAGACTCCCTATGCGAGACAGGCCGACGGCCACGCCAGCCTCAATGAGTGCCTGCGGGAGATGACTGTCAGCGAACGCCTGGCTGAACTGGAGATACCGGCCACACAGGCCATGTGCGTCCTCGCCGGCGACGAACAGGTCTACCGGCAGGGTTTCGAGGACGCCGCCATCCTGGTGCGGTTGGCGCCGAGCCACATCCGATTCGGCAGCTTCGAGAACTGCTACTACCGGCGCGATAGCGAACACCTGCGCCAGCTCGCCGATCATGTGATCGAACACCACTATCCCCATTGCAAAACAGCCGGAGAGCCATGCTATGCCCATTTCTTTTACGAGGTGGTGATACGCACCGCCCGGCTCATCGCCCGTTGGCAGGCGGCGGGTTTCGTGCACGGCATGATGAATACGGACAACCAGTCGATCCTTGGCATCACCCTCGACCTGGGGGAGTCGGCCTTCACCGCAGAGCGCGATCCCGACTTCGTCAGCAGCGCGGACGACGAAAAGGGCCGATACGCTTTCGGCCAGCAGCCGGTCATCGGATTATGGAACTGCAATGTGCTGGCCCGCGCCCTGTCGCCGCTGATTGCCGACGACGACCTGCGCACCGCACTGCTCGCCTACGAGCCGGAGTACCTGCGCAGTTACGAAGCGCTTACGGCCTGAGCGACTGAAGCGGATTCGGTTGTTCGATGAATGTTTAATCAGTCCGCGAATGAACGTCGATAAAAACAGATGTGATGGGGAGTAGTCTGGATGCAGCGAAGCGGAATCCGAGATCCGTCACCCCGCACACCCTGGTTTGCGCGTTGCTCCATCCAGGCTACACGGTTACGCAGTCACGCGATTGACATCAATCCCTATCCCAATCCGCAACCGGATTCCGCTGTCATCAGCTCACCCAACCGCTCGCGCACCAGTTCACTGCCCGAGTTTCCGTGACAGAGTTTGGACATCAGCACGATGGGATCGCGACAGCTGCCCAGGGCCTGGCCCATCACCGCATCGATGCAACGCCGCCACTCCTCCAGCTCAGGAGATTCCGACTGCGATAGCAGGGGACCACGATAGAGGGAGAACGCCTCACCCGTGCGCTTGCGACGCAGTGCCTGCCATATTTCGATGAAATCGGCCCACACCGGCACCTGCAGCCGGTAGGGACGTGAACCGATCTGTCGATCCAGCTGACGCCGCAAGTGGGAGAGTTCCGCTTTAAGGGTCGACGACGAGACCGCCGCATCGCCGTAGAGCGCTGCATGGAAGGCCTCCAGATTCATACCACGTGTGTTGAGCGCCAGCAGGCAGAGTATCTCTATCTGTCGCAACGGCAGTCGCAACGGTTTGCCACGAAACAGCACCCGCGGCTGACCCAGGGCGTGAATTTCCAGCTCGGCCTTGGGCCGGCTGGTCGGCAGCAGTTCACTGATGGTGTGGGCCAAACCGGTCACTGCCGCCTGCCCCAGTGGCGTGTGTCGGTTCCACTCCGTCACCAGGGTAAGGATGCCGGCACAGCCTCCGGATAGTGGATACTGGATGGGGGCCGCATAGGAGACCCAGTCGTGCATGAACGGTTGGAAGTGCTCGCAGGAGAAGACGGTTACCGCGCGTTGCAGTTTCATGCAGAGTCCGACGGCGTGGGTGCCTACCGTGGACTCGTCCCAGCAACTACCGGTCGTGAAATTGATCCTTTCGGCCTGCCGGCGCAGATGATGGCTGTAGTAACTCCAGATCAAGCATCCACAGGGATCGGCGACTGCCGCCAACAGCCCACCCTCCTCAGCCAACTGAACGATCTCGGAATCGGCCTTCTCGATTGCCTGACACATCAGCGACTTCTGCCAGGGCGACTGGTATTCGCTGACATCCTTAGCCGGCGCATTCAATTGGTAGGTCTGGATGCCTCGGGCACTACGTCGCCAGGACGCGACGATGTCATCTTCCGGGGCATCGGCTTCAGCAAGGGGCTGACCGTTGCGAAAACGACGCCATTGCACCTCAATCGCCTGCCTCTTGAGTACCAGAGTCTCTGAGGCGGCATCCCCCAGACAGTCAGGTTGTCCATAACCTTCGGTAGTTTGCATTTCCAGGGTAGCGCTACTCATGCTCATTCAACCTCACATCATCCCTGCACACAGTGCATGTCCGTTCATTCCTGGAGGTCATGGGCGGCATTGCCGTTCCACTTGTCTGTAGCCTGGCAGAAGTGTCAGGCCTCACATCCTCCATTCGTCTTTGGCACACAGCCGTTCGACTGACTTCTTGCCTGATCGCAGTATCCATGCCAGAGCCTGCATCACTCCGGTGCGTATCGATATTTTTTACTATAATTCAATAAGTTACGTAAAGCCTGCTTGCAGCAGGCGATACTATTCACGGGCCGGGGGCAGACTGAGAAATCGATCCTGGGAATCGTGCACTGTCTCAATTTGCAACACTGATCGTCGCAGGATGACGCAGCCGGGTAGGGTGAAGTAGCGTCATTGCAAGCACCTTGCCACTCACTTCCTCCGGCGAGACCGGATGCGATGACATCAGGTCAGGCCCGCATTCGGACCCTGCCCAAGCCACGGCCGAAGTCCCAATGGCTATCCGTTGCTGGTGGTCGGCAATGAAGTCAGAGGTACCACCACGATCTACCAGATCGAAACCTCCCAAAAGACACCCGGACGGCACCCGCACTGACGAGCCTGCGCAGCGCGCCGTGAGACCTCACACTCGCCGTGCGGCCGCTGTCCGGTCAATCGTACTTGATGTATTTGAAACGCGGATCGTCCGGCGTGCCTTCGAGCGCTCCCCCCGTCAGCCCCGGCTGCCACATGACCACCTCCTCGATCTTGCGCGCCAGTTCGAAATCCTTGTCAGTGATGCCTTTGGCGGCATGATTGACCAGCTTGACGATAACGAAGGCGTAGGAGACCGTCAGATCCGGATGGTGGAAGGCCGCTTCCGCCAGATGGCCCACCGTGTTGACCACCATCAGGGTGCCTTTCCAGCCGCTGGTCTTGTACTTGCGCCGGATCCAACCCTTCTCCAGGTACCAGTGGGGCAGTTCGTTTTTCAGCCGCTCCTCGACCTCTTCGTCACTGTAGGTCCTCTCTTTCTCGCGTTCACTCGCCGCCATGAGCTCACCTCCGGATACAGGCAGAGCGGAATGCTCCCATACTGAGACTGTAGACAAAGGGGTTCCCGAGCTAATACCGGCAGTTTAAAGGGTTGCCGAGGCGTCGAACTGGGCGAAGAACTGTCCCGACCCGGCGGGCGTGGCGGAATCGTAGTAGAGGGAGCGCAGCCGAAGATTCCCCTCCGCGCCCAGCATCGGACCAGGCAGCATGGTGTGGAAGTCGGTGCCGCCGACCAGCTGGTGGGTGATGGTGTGATAGAGGCGCGAGAGCTGCCGCTGTCTGACCATGGTGTCGAGCATCTGCGGCCCGGCGGCCAGATATATACTGACCAGTCCCAGTTCCTGCAGCGCCCGCACCAGCGCCTGTCCCTCGACCGAGGCCCCTTCTCCGGCATACAGAATGTGGCAGCCCCTCGCCCGCCAATCACGCACCCGAGCCTCATTCGCAGCACGACCGGTGGCGATGTAGACGCTCTGGCCGTGCTCCTCAAGGCTGGGGTGAAGCGGGAAGTCGAGGCTGGCGCTGGCGATGACGATGGCAGGCTGCGGCGACAGCCCCTGTGCCTCTCGCCATTGAGACAGGTCTTCAGCACCGGGCTGCACCCCGACCTGAAGAATATTGCCCAGGCGACCCTCGCTCAAGGCGCGCATGTAGCCACCATGGGTGATCAGACAGTCCGCCTGGGCCTGCAGTTCGAGAAACAACCGCAGATCGCTGTCCGTTGAGATGTGCTCGGGTATGTAGGCGTCGTCTCTGGCGCTGTCCTCGACGGCGATGCGACCATCCAGGCTGGAGAGAAAGTTGGCGTAGACGAAGGGCCTCTCTTTTCTGCCCAGCGTGTGGAGTCGGTGCTCGAGATAGAGCCCGCGCAGAGGTCGTTCCCCAAAGGGCTCGGGGTAGAGGCGCAACAATCGCTCGCTCATGGTCTCTGCGCAGAGGCGGGCATGGAATCGGTGCGTTCAGTACTGAATGCGTGAGTCATGAATCAACAATACGTCGATTGCATCGAGATGTGAATGGTCAGCATGGAAGGGAGCTTTCCCGCTTCGTTCCGGCCCATAGCATTGACGGCCATGTCCTGATGAGCGCGTGCCAGGGCAGACGCCCCGGCACCGCTGTATGTCCTTCTCCCCGTACGGGAAGAGGGCTGTTCAGGAAGGGTCAGAAGACGGCGGTAACCTGAAGCGACAGCCGGTTGTCGATACCGTCCATCTGCGCATTGGGACCTGCACCCGCCGCGAAGTCGGGGGTACTCACATCGCGGATGGCGTAGTTCAGCGTGGCCCGGGTCTTCTTGTTGAAGTGGTACTGGACACCGAGGGTGAGGGTCTTCCAGATCGATTCGAAGCTGTTGCCCGAGGGATGGCCGGTGTCGTCCGTCAGGCGCGAATAGTGCTCGTAACGCGCATCGAGTTCCCACTTGGTCTGGGGGATGTACCAGCCGCCCTCGATGTAGGCGCCCCAGGCCTCGCCCGTCGCCCCGTCCGCGCCGCCCGGGTTGGTACCGGTAGGTTGCACGTTCTGATCGAAGGTCATCTTGTCCGGTCCTACGAAGACCATACCGTCGGCCTCGCGGTATTCGAAGGTCAGCCGGAAGGGCATCCTGCGGTACTGGCTACCGAGACCCCAGCGTGTGCGGTCGAACTCCTTCGGGTTGTGGACACTGTCGTTGGTGTTGTCCAGCAGGCGCGATCCGTCCTGGTGCCAGGCGAAGAGCTTCAGCCCCTCGCGGCGCGGTCCCTTGCCGCCATAGACCTTCTCCGACGCCCAGTAGAGGTAGACATCCTTGCTGTCGTCACTGTCGGAGAGACTGAGGCCGTTGCCGTTGCCGAGCATCAGCGCATAGCTGTGCTCCCAGTCGGCCGCAACGAAGGTATCGAAGATCTGGATACCCACGTCCCTGGCCGCCGCCACCGGTTTCTCGAAGGTGTTCAGACTCTTGTCGGAATCCACCGGCAACGTCACCGGAGGCACATTGTTGGTGTATTTGGCGTTGGGCAGACGCTCGATCAGCTGCTGATTGCCGAACTCCGTGAAGTTGATGTAATCGATGTTGATGATGCCCTGAAACACCTCTTCGGAACCCGGCGTCTTGAACAGGCCGACACGCGTACGCGCACCCTGGATATGGTTGAAGGTGACACTGGCGTCCGTCAGCTTGGCAAAGGTGTTGCCCGGTTGAGTAATGGCGTTGTTGCCGAACTCCGCCATCAGGAAGTAGTTGGTCTTGCCGTCGAGCGGAAAACCGGCCCCGCGCACCGCCAGGCGCGCCCGATTGATGTTGAAACTGTCCTGGGTGTCGAGATCGGGCCCGATGAGCTTGGGAGGAATGTAGCCTCCCGCAGTGTTGGCATCACTGTAGTCCTTCTGGTACTGGGCCTGGATGATGCCCCAGACCTTGGCGCGTGACGCCGCCGATTCGGGCTCGGTGCCCTGCAGCATGAGCCAGTTGGTGGCCTGGGCCTGCGGCAACAAGCAGAGCATAGCCGCCCCTCCGCAGGCGCGGATAACGAATTTTTTCATCTGAAATCCCCTTGGTGTTAAGTGATTATCGGTGTCAGGGCTTGATCAGGAGAAAACCCTGATCGACCAGTTCCATGATGCGCACCACGCCGGCCGCAACCCTGACGGCATGCGGATTCAACTCGGGCGGTTTACCCAGATTCTTGGTGAAATTCGCAATGGTGTTCTCACAGGCGCTGAAGCGCACCCCCTGTCCGGAGAGCCCGTCGATGCGGGACATGTTGTCGTTGCCCGCCTGCAGCAGACGCAAGCCGGGACCGAAGGCAACGATCTCCACCTCGATCCGGTCGGGACCGTAGTATTTGAGCAGATTGTTCGCCACATTCAGCACCAGCGTCTGCTTGAAAGGGTTGGGATCGCTGATCTGTAGTACCACATGCTTCTCAGCGAAAGGCTTGTCCTCCGTCGCCCAGACGGGTGCGAAACCAGTGAACAGCGACGCCAGCAACAGCAACAGGCTCACTGTCACGCTGACTGCGGGATTGGGTCGTTTCATACTCCTTATCCTCGATCTAGTTGTGTAAATGACGTTTTCTACGCCCGGCCCGAGCCGGAGCGATTACGCATTACTTGATGTTTTTTGCGCGGTTTTTCTTCCGTCTTTGCGACGTAAACTGGCTGCAACAAAAAAGCATCTTCTATGCTCCGGAGGAGTGAAACCGATAATGAAAATATTCAATCTGGGGCGCTCGGCCCTGACACTAAAACGACGTTTCGGCGACTACAGAAACGACCTTTATCGGGTGGGGCTGTCGTGGTGTGGCGACAGCATGTTGGCTGACGACCTGGCCCAGGAGGCCCTGGCGCGTGCGCTGACAAAACAGCACCAGTTGAAGGACGAGAAGAAGCTGGAACACTGGCTGTTCCGCATCCTCAACAACTGTTGGCTGGAACATTTGCGACGGCTGCACCCGAGCGTGGACATCGAGAGCCTGGTGCTGGGCACCGATCAGACGCCGGAACGCGGATTGCGCAGGCAACAGGTCATCGACAGGGTGCGCAGCGCCATCGGCAGGCTGCCGCTGGGCCAGCGGCAGGTGATCACCCTGGTGGACCTGCAGGGATTTACATACAACGAAGTGGGGGAGATTCTGGAAATCCCCATCGGCACGGTGATGAGCCGTGTCAGCCGGGCAAGGCAGGCGCTCAAGGAAGACCTCATCTCCCTGCATGGCGACCTGAATCCTGAACGCTGTCATCTCAGGAGTGTGAAATGAAGAAAAGGAACAACGATAGCTACGAAAAACTGAACGCACTGGCGGACGGCTCATTGGACGCACCCCAGAGCGAAGGCCTGCTCGAGGAGATCGAGCAGGATGCCGAACTGCGGGAGACACTCTGCGATATCCACCGCCTGAAGGACATGGTGCGATACGCCTATGCCGAGTGCGAACCCCCGCAGCGCCAGCGGCGCCTGACAGACCGTTACCGCCTGGGTGCGAGTGTGACCGCCGCAGCGCTGGTCCTGTTCAGCATCGGCTTCGTGGGTGGCCGCCTCAGCCTACCCAACGATCCGTTGGCTCCCTTCGAGCTGACTCAGGTCGTTCCACAGCCCAACAAGGTCGTGCTCTTCGTCGGCAATTCTGACAACGCCAAGTTCCAGCAGGCCCTGGATCGCGCCGAGCAGCTGCTGATCCAATTCCACGGCCAGGGGGTGGAGGTCAACCTGGTTGCCAGCGCGGGCGGCATCGACCTGCTGCGCAAGGCCTCTTCGCCCTACCTGCAGCGCATCAGAGATCTCAGCGACAGCTATGCGGCGCTCCAGTTCGTGGCCTGCAACAACACCATCGCCAAGCTGGTGCGCGAGGGCAAGGATATATCCCTGGTCGAAAATGCCGTGGTCAAGCCGTCGGCGGTACAATTCGTGGTGGAGCGGCTGCAGCAGGGGTGGAGTTACGTCGCCATCTGAGCGCCCATAGCCGGTAGCCCGCATGCAGTACAGCGGAATCAGGGAGTTAACCCCCCCTCTCACCCGATAGCACTGACTCATGCAAAATGCTGAAGAGCAAGTCAAACGACTTCGGTGCGGCTTGCCGCACCGAATTGTGGGCAAATTCGCACAATACATTTGCCCGTGCTTAAGTCACTGTCATCCCCCTCTCACCCCGGATTCCATTTCACTCCATCCGGGCTATCGGGCCTTGTCACGCTGCACTGTGAGTTCACGCTCGAGTTTCTGTGTCAGTTCCAGTGGTGAGCCGGTATGCCGCGCCAGCAGCTGGTAGGCCACCGGTACGATGTAGAGCGTAAAGACAGTCGCCGCGGTGACGCCGGCCAGGATCACGGTACCGATCACGGCCCGGGTTTCGGCCCCGGCGCCCGACGAGAGCAGCAGCGGCAGAGAGCCGGCGGCGGTGGTGATACCGGTCATCAGAATCGGCCGGAAGCGCACATGGGCCGCCTCCAGCAGGGCCTCTTCGAACGCCTTGCCCGCATCCCGCAGCTGGTTGGCGAACTCGACGATGAGGATGCCGTTCTTGGCCGCCAGCCCCACCAACATGATGAGACCGATCTGACTGTAGATGTTGAGGGTCTGGTCGCTGAGATAGAGCCCCAGCAGGGCGCCGGCCATAGCCAGGGGTACCGTCAGCATGATCACCAGCGGGTGGATCCAGCTCTCGAACTGGGCCGCCAGCACCAGGTAGACCACCACCACGCCGAGCAACAGCACGAAGACCACCGAGCCGCCCGCCGTTTTATAGTCCCGTGACTGGCCCTTGTAATCGATGATCACCTGTTCCGGCAGATTGTCGCGCACCAACTGTTCCAGATAGTTGAGGGCGGTACCCAGGGCCAGGCCATCGGCCAGATTGGCCTCGAGGGTGATGGCGCGCACCCGATTGTAGCGGTTGAGGTTGATGGAGTCGGCCACCTCCTGCAGCCTGACCAGGTTGGAGAGCTGGATCAGCTCCCCACTGGTATCGGAGCGCACGTAGAGATGGCTCAGATCGGCCGGCGTCTGCTGATCGGCACGCTCCCCTTCGAGAATCACGTCGTACTCCTCGCCCGCCTCGATATAGGTGGTCACCCGACGTGAGCCGAACATGGTCTCCAGAGTGCGGCCGATGGTCTCCACCGTGACCCCCAGTTCGGAGGCCCGGTCGTAGTCGATGTCGACCTTGAGCTGGGGCTTGGTCTCCTTGTAGTCGTAGTCGACACCCTCCAGGCCCGGGTTGTTCTCCTCAATCTTGCGCAGCAGGATATCGCGCCACTCGGCCAGCTCCTCGTAGGTGCCGCCGCCGATGACGAACTGGACCGGCTTCTGGATGCGCCGGCCGAAACCCTGACGCATGACCGGAAAGGCGCGCACCCCGGGCAGGTCGGCCAGCTTGTTGCGGATCTCGCTCATGATCACCCAGGCGGAACGGCGCTGGCTCCAATCGTTCAGCACGTTGATCACGATGCCGCCGTTGAAGATGGCGAAGTTGCTGAAGGTGCGCGGGGCGCGCACCAGTAGACCGATGATCTCCCCCGACTCCACATAGGGCATGAGGCGGTGCTCGATCTCGTCCATGTAGTCCTTCATGTAGTCGTAGGAGGCCCCCTCGGGGCCGTTGACGATGAGGAAGAAGGCACCCCGGTCCTCCTTGGGCGCATACTCGTCCGGGATGCGCTCGAACAGCCACCAGGCCCCGGCCAGGATGGCGCCGAAGAGCAGCAGCATCAGCCAGTAGTGGTGGATGGCGCCCTTCAGGGTGAGGATGTAGAAATCCCGCACATGGTTCAGCACCCATTCCACACCCCGGCTGAGACTGATCCCTCCTGCATGCTCTTGGGGCAGAATCTGGGAGGCGAGCATGGGCGAGAGCGACAGGGCCACCAGGCTGGAGAAGGCCACCGCCGCCGCCATGGTGATGGCGAACTCGGTGAAGAGCCGGCCGATATCGCCGCCGAGAAAGGCGATGGGCACGAACACCGAGATCAATACGATGGTGGTGGAGATGACGGCAAAGGCGACCTGACGCGCCCCACGATAGGCGGCCACCAGTCGCGACTCGCCGTACTCTTCCATACGCCGGTGGATGTTCTCCAGCATGACGATAGCGTCGTCCACCACCAGGCCGATGGCCAATACCAGCGCCAGCAGGGTGAGAATGTTGATGGTGAAGCCGAGCACCAGCAGCACCAGAAAGGTGGCGATGAGCGAGACCGGTACCGCCACCGCCGGCACGATCATGGCACGCACGCTACCGAGAAAGAGAAAGATCACCGTCACCACCAGGGCGATGGCGATGCCGAGGGTCTTGTAGACCTCCTTGATCGCACCCTTGACGAAGACCGAGCTGTCATAGCTCTGCTTGATCTCCATGCCCTCGGGCAGGGTGGCGTTGATGCGCAGCCGCTCGGACTTGGCCGCCGTCGCCACTTCCAGGGTATTGGCGGTGGACTGCTTGATGATGCCGATACCGACCATCGGCACTCCGTTGCGACGAAAGAAGGTACGCGTCTCCTCGGCCCCCTTCTCCACCCGCGCCACCTCGCCCAGGCGCACCAGGTAGCCGTCGCTGCCCCGCGCCAGCACCAGCCGGGCGAAGTCCTCGGCGGTGTGGAAGCTGCGGTCGACGCGCACGGTGAATACCCGCTCATCGGAGTCGATGCTGCCGGCGGGCAGCTCCAGGTTGCCCTTGCGCAGGGCCTGCTCCACGTCGGCCACGGTGAGGCCGCGCGCGGCCAGTGCCTGGCGGTCGATCCAGACCCGCATGGCGAAGGTCTGGCCGCCGCCGACCCGCACCCGGGCCACACCGTCAAGCACCGAAAAGCGGTCGACCAGATAGCGCCGGGCGTAGTCCGACAGCTCCGGCACCGTCATGCGGTCGCTCACCAGATTGAACCACATGATGACGTCTTCGTTGCTGTCGACCTTCTGGATCTCCGGCGGATCGGCCTCCAGGGGCAGGTCGTCGAGGATGGTGGAGACCCGGTCGCGCACGTCGTTGGCGGCGGCGTCAATGTCCCGATCCACATCGAACTCGATGGTCACCACCGAACGGCCGTCCTCGCTCTGGGAGGAGATGAAGCGGATGCCCTCGACGCCGGAGACCCGGTCCTCGATCAGCTGGGTAATACGGGTCTCCACCACATTGGCGGCGGCGCCTCGGTAGAGGGTCTCCACCGACACTACCGGGGAGTCGATATTGGGGTATTCGCGCAGGGGCAGCTGCTGGTAGGCGACCAGACCGAAGGCGATCAGCAGCAGGGAGAGTACCGAGGCGAAGACCGGCCGCTTGACCGATATGTCCGAGAGGATCATGCCTTGGACTCTGCGGTTTTCCCGCCGGCAGGCTTCAGCAGTTCAGGTATCGATTTTCCTTCGCCCTCACGCCCTTTAATGCGAACCGGCGAGCCAACGCGCGCCTTCTCCATACCGTGAGTGATCACCAGATCCCCTTCTCTCAGCCCCTCGATCACCTCCACCTCGCCGGCCCGGCGGGAGCCGATGAGGATCTTGAGCTTTTCCACCTGTGGGGGGTCGCCCTGCAACCGCATGACGAACTGGTCGCCGCCCTTGGGCATGAGCGCCGCTTCAGGGATAACCAGCGCCTGACGCCGATTGCTCAGCAGTTCGACCGTCATCAGCATACCGGGCTTGAGCATGCGCTCCGGATTGGGCAACAGAGCCCGTACCAGCACCGAGCGGTTGATCGGATCGACCCGACTGTCGACCACCTTCACCTCCCCTTCGAAGACCCGCTCCCCGTAGGCACGGGTGCGCGCCCGGATCGGCAGCCCGGGCCGCAGCGTCGACAGATAGGTGGAGGGCACCGCGAATTCCAGCTTCATGACGCTGTCGTCATCCAGGGTCGTGATCAGGTCACCGGTCTCCACCAGGGCGCCGATACTGATGTTGCGCAGTCCCAACACGCCGCTGAACGGCGCTTTGATGAGCCGGTCGGCGAGACGCGATTCGATGGCCGCCAGCCGGGCGCGGGCGGTCTCCACCTCGCGCCGGCGCTGGTCCAGCAGGGATTGGGCCTCGATGCCCTGTGACTCCAGCTGGCGGACACGCTTGAACTGACGCAAGGCCTCGTTCAGATTGGCGCGTGCCTCCTCGAGCAGGGCGTGCTCCTCACTGCTGGTCATCTCCACCAGGGTCTGCCCCTTTTCGACCCGCTGGCCGTCGTCGAAATGAATGGCGGTAACCGTCTCGGTCACGTTGACAGTGAGTGCCACCGACTCGTTGGCCTTGAGGGTACCGAGGGCCTCGATCCTGTCGATGAATGCTTTCTGTCTCACCTCTGCCACGATGACCTGCGGTGCGGGCGTATCCTGCGCCATGACGATGGCGGGTGCCGAAATCCAGGCCAGAAGGATGATGCCGCACGCTATCCGCGTTCTAACCATAACGTTCCTTTTCTGTAATTAATCGCCCCGAAGCACGGTCTGATGCCAGGGCCTGTTACACTAATCCAAAAGGCCCTAGAGCAATCCAGCCCAAAACCTACGGGAATATACTGCCGACCCCGTCCCGATTAGAATCGAAGAGGGACGACTCGTTCCAAAGCCCCTGCTCCCGTGACACAGAATCTACTGCCTTATCTGGCATATGAAAAGAAATTAACCACCTACAGGCGTTCACTTTTCTCCCGGGGCGGGTATGCTAGAACCTGGCGAGACGGGCAGAGCAACAGCATGATGAAAGGCTGGTTGGTATTTACAGACCTGGATGGCACCCTCCTGGACCATCACAGCTACGACCATACCCCTGCCGTACCCGCCCTGCGGCGACTGCGCGAGGAAGGTGTGCCGGTTATCCCGGTATCAAGCAAGACCCTGGCGGAATTGAAGGAGATCCGCCAACGTCTTCATCTGAAAGGGCCGGCGGTGGCGGAGAACGGTGCTGTCATCGCTTACCCGGGCGAGGAGCCGCAGATCGCCCCTCCGGGCTACCATCTGATACGCGATTTCCTGATCGACCGCCGTGCCAATCCCCGCTTCGACACCCTCGGCTTCGGCGACATGAGCCTCGAAGAGGTGATGGAGCACACGGGATTGCCCCGGGAAGACGCCAAGCGGGCCGTGAAGCGGCTCGCCTCCGAGCCTTTTCTCTGGCGCGGCGATGGAGAGGGCCTGTTCGCCTTCCGGCAGGAAGTGGCGGAAGCCAAGTTGCGTCTGTTGCAGGGCGGTCGCTTCATGCATCTGTTGGGGGATACCGACAAGGGAACAGCGGTTAGGCTGGTGGTCAAACACCTGCGCAACCGCGGCAAGGCGATCACCCGCACCATCGCCCTGGGCGACAGCGACAACGACCGGGATATGCTGCTGGTGGTGGACAATCCGGTTATCATTCAGAAACCGGATGGCTCGCACATCACGCTCGCCGAGCGCCCAGACGCCATCCTCACCGACCAGCCTGGACCTGCCGGCTGGAACCAGGCGATCATCCGCCTATTGGATCAATTCGGCGGAGACACGGCCTCCTCCGACCCTGAAGCATAGAGGGCTCAAAGCATGGCGGATTTCTTCCAGTTCGGAAAGATCACCACCCTCCACCGACTCACCGAGCGACCTTTGGAGGCGATGGAAGAGGAACTCCGCCGGTTCGCCGAGAAGCGCCCCATCGGCTTGATTCTGCCGAGTCTCTACTCCGAACTCGAGGGTCCGGCGTTGGACAAGATCCTCGACGATCTGCAGCACGCCACCTACCTCTCGCACATCATCATCGGTCTCGACCGGGCCGACCAGTCGCAATTCCACCATGCCCGCAATTTCTTCTCCCGCCTGCCGCAGAAAACCCATCTTCTATGGCAGGACGGACCCAGACTGCGCGCCCTGGATGAGGAGCTGAAGCAACGGGAGCTCTCGCCACCCGAGCCGGGCAAGGGCCGCAACGTCTGGTTCTGCATGGGATACGCACTGGCCATCGAGGAGTTGGAGGCGATCGGCCTGCACGATTGCGACATCCTCACCTACTCGCGCGACCTGCCGGCCCGACTGCTCTACCCCCTGGCCCATCCCAACTTCAGTTTCGAATACGCCAAGGGCTACTACGCACGGGTCAACGGCGACAAACTCAGCGGCCGGGTGACGCGGCTCTTCGTCACGCCGTTGCTGCGGGCGCTGCGCCTGATGGTCGGTCCTCTCGACTACCTGGAGTACATGGACAGTTTCCGCTATCCCCTCTCTGGTGAGTTCGCCATGAGCCGGGACCTGGCCTCGCAGGTGCGCATCCCCAGCGACTGGGGCTTGGAGGTCGGCCTGCTGTCGGAGGTCTATCGCAACATCTCGCACCACCAGATCTGTCAGGTCGACATTGCCGACCACTACGACCACAAGCATCAGGATCTCTCGGCCGAGGACCGCGAAGGCGGGCTGGCCAAGATGAGCCGGGACATCGCCAAGTCCTTCTATCGTAAATTGGCCACCGAAGGCATCCAGATGAATCAGGCCTTCTTCCGCAGCCTCAAGGCGGCCTATCTGCGCAAGGCCCTCGACATGGTGGAGATGTACTACCACGATGCCAAACTCAATGCCCTCGCCTTCAACCGGCATGCGGAGGAGGAGGCCATAGAGGTCTTTCAACAGAGCGTCGTCGAAGCCGGCCAGGCCTTTCTCGACAACCCGCTGGAAGCCCCTTTCATACCGAACTGGAAACGGGTGCTCTCAGCCATGCCCGACTTCACACAACGCCTGTTCGAGGCGGTGGCCGCAGACAACTCCTAAGTCTGACACGCAGCCCCCTCTCACCAACGATAGAATTCAAGTTTGTTACCGGCAGCTACGGGATAGCGAACTGTATGTAAGAGTTGGAGCGGAGATGAAACTGAAATTTATTCGAATTCTGGCGTTGGTCGGCGGACTCAGTGTTCCACATGGCAAGGTGGTCGGTGTCGATCTCTATTAGAGCCACACAGTCATCCTGTCGGGATGATTGACCTTCTTCCATCGGCGCTCTGTCTCCCGCAATCACTTCGAAACATGGCAGGAAGTCAGCGATCTCACTTTCTCCTTCAGGGAGAAAGGCGAGGATAGGGGAAAAGCGAACTCTGCTTTTCGAATTCCCCCAATCCTGCCCTTTCCCTAAAGCCGAGAAAGGTCACTCGAACGACTATTGAAAGGCACCGGTTAGGAGCGCGACTCCACCTCAATCCTATCCGCGGTGCCATCACTGTTTGCATCCCGGATTTCGACCTTGACGCCCACTTGAAGCGTGCCACTGATCGATGTACTGCTGTCGATCATGAAAGTGACACCCAGTACGGTGACTGAGTCGCTGCTGAACGCCTCCACCCTTGCTTTCACTTCCGTACCCTGGTGATAACCCTTGCGCTCGATGCTATGCGCATAGAAGCCGGCGTCTCGTACCGTAATTTCCATCTCCACATAGTCAGAATCGGTCAGTTCGCTCAACAGAAAGCTGCTCTCGCTGCCACGATGCGAAGAGTCGCCGTCCTCAAACGAGGTCGCGTTGTCCGTGTAGACAGTGAGGGTCTGGCTATTACCGAGATCCAGAGTGATGCTGCCGTTCTTGCCGTCACTGAATTCGACGGCACTGACCCGTGCCTCGACCTCGGCCTCACCCGACTTCGCTTCGACCTTGGAAGCTATCAGCACACCGCTCGACATATCGCCCTCGACCTCGACCACCATGCCGGCCGAAAGATTGCCTGCCAGACTGCGGGGCTCGTAGCGAGTGGCCGGTGAGATTTCGAAGGGGACCCCGTCGATGCTGAAACCGTCGGTTGCATTTCCAGAGACGATACCGCGCAATGAGACAGAGTGGTCATCATCATGCACCAGATATCTACTCTCGCTCTCGATGCGTACCACCTCCAGGGTTCCCCCGCTGTCCACAAGCTTGATCTCCACATAACTGCCAATGGGGTCCGCCGGCAGCTCGACTCGCGCGCTATTGCTGACCGGGTAAGGACCTGCCTGCGCGCCGCTACGCAGTTCGAGGGTAACGGTCAAGCCGTCGAACTGGACGAGTGTTCCCTTGATCTCATAATCGTGATTGCTGTCGCTCTGGAGTTCGATCCGCGAAGCGACCAGCACGCTGCCGTCGAAAAAGCCGCTGACTTCGATTTCCACACCGTCGACCAAACCGGCGAAGCTCGCCCCATCGTGGAAGACCGTGGTATTGGCGTCCGCACTCACCAGGATGCCCAGCACGCTGAAGGTCTTGGTACTGCCGCTCTCGACGACACTGCCGCTGTCGATGGGCCCTTCCAGGTCATCGTCGTAGTAGATACTGTCCGCCCTGCCGCTCCTGCCATCGGCGTTCACATATCCTTCAACCCTCACCTTCATACCGACAGCAAGGACAGAGTCGTCATAACCGTCCTCGTCGTCGACCCGATAGCGGGTATGGGTTGTGTCGTACTCGATACCATTGACATAGACGCTGCCGAAGCCATCAACCCTGCCAACGCTCGTTATCCCTCCGCCTGTCGTACCGCTATCTCCGCCGCCCCCGCCGCAGCCAGCGAGAAAACCGACCGCAAGCAAGAAGACCAGGTAAAAAAATCTCCTCTGTAGTGCATGACTTCTCCTCCGTACTGTGCTCGATGAAATGTGAACGAGCATCACGCATCCCCAGAATTAAACTGGGAATTATTTCCCAGAATAGTCCCGTCCGCTCGAAAGGGAAATAAAAATAACTAATATTAACAATAACTTAAGAAATTAAATGTTAATCTTAATGTTTATATTGGAGTGCGTGAAAAGGAACTCTTCCCTGGCTTGAGAGGCAACCGCGCCCGTTTTGAGATGAATTCAATCCGGATTCGGAAGGAGCAACGCCCTGATTATTATGAAAGTTTCATGGCCGCCTGAACCGATCCGGCAGCCGCCCCGGAGACATCCCTCATGAGCGAGCGGGGCATGGCTTCACTGCGCTATGACATCGACAGGCCGGGAAAAGATTAAGACGAGCCTGAGCATATTAAGGGCTGTTAACCCCGCCTCCATCAGGTCCTAGCCTTTCGCCATCAGCCACACAGACTGGTAGGGGCGTAGACGCAACCCCTCGCCGTCGATGTCCGGCACCGTTTGGTGCAAGGTATCGAACCAGCGGGTCGCCTCCCCACCGAAACGGGAGAGATCGACCGACACCGGCTCGCCTCTGATGTTGTGTAAGGCGTAGATGCGCTGCGCACCATCCAGACTGACCCGCTCCAAGGCGAAGACACCCACAGGCATGTCGATCACCCGTTGCGGCGCATCGGGATGGAAGGCCTTGATGCCGCGCCGGATACGCAGTCGCCTTATGTATTCGGGAAAGACCTGTCCGGCATCAGTGAGCGGCAGATCGATCAGGCGCTCCAGCTCCGAGCCGTCCCACTTGCGGCGATTGATACTGCGCGTCATACCGCTGCGTTCCACACCCAGCGGATCGTTGGGCGTCGCCCCCAGGGCGTTGAAGTAGACGGCAGGGATACCGCGAAAAGACAGCGGCAGTGTCTGCGACAGCATGAAGCGGGCGATGCGCCAGGGATCCACATCGTCGTCCTCCGCGGCAAAGGCATCGAAATAGCTGATGTTGAGCTCGTACGGGCGATCGCGCCCCTCGGTGGTCGCCCGCATGGAGACATATCCGCCGCGCTTGCGCATCATATCGAGCAGGGCGTTGAGTTCCGCTTCCGGTACGATACCTTCCAGCGGGCGCAGCCCCACACCGTCATGCGAGGCGGTGAAGTTGAGGTAGGTGCAACCCTCAGGCAGCGCCTCCGCTTCCAAGGAGCGCGCCCAGGGCACCAGGTACTCCGTGGTCTGGCGCATGATCGCATGCAGAATCAGCGGCGGCAGGCTGAACTGATAGACCATGTTGGCCTCTTCACCCTGATCGAAATAACTGATGTTCTCCACATGCGGGACATTGGTCTCGGTCAGCAGTATGGCGCCCGGCTCGAGCACCTCCACCAGCGTCCGGAACAGCTTGATCACCTCGTGGGTCTGCGGCAGATGGATGCAGGGAGTGCCGATCTGCTTCCACAGAAAGGCCACCGCATCGAGACGCACCGCCCGCGCACCTCGACGTATGTACTCCAACAGAACGTCGATGAACTCCAGCAGCACATCGGGATTGGCGTAGTTGAGGTCGATCTGGTCGTTGCTGAAGGTAGCCCAGACATGGAGCATGCCACGCGGTGTGCGCACCCGGCTGAGCAGGGGCGAGCTGCGAGGCCGTACCACCATGGAGAGGTTCTCCTCCGGCGCCGCCTGAATCACATAGTCGCGTCCCGGCGCCTCGTCATGCACGAAATTGACGAACCAGAGATGTTCGCGGGACATGTGATTGAGCACCAGATCGAACATGAGGGAGAAGTTTTCGCCCAGCGCCGCCACATCCTCCCAGTCCCCCAGTTGCGGATTGACCGCGCGGAAATCGGACACCGAAAAACCATCGTCCGAGCTGAAGGGAAAGAAGGGAAGGAGATGCACCAGGCTGAAGACACCGTTGAGGCGGCTATCGAGAAACTGCTTCAGAGACGCCAGCGGCGTCATCCCGGGATACTGCACGCTGTCACCGTAGGCGATCAGCACACTGTCCCGCTCGTCCCAGCGCGGAATCTCCAGCCGTTTGCCCTGGCGCAGCTCGATATGGTGGGTGATCAGGCCATGCAGACGTGGCAACAGCTCACCTGCGCGCTCTTCGCCGTAGAGAAAGGACAGATGCCCCAACAGCCGCTTGTCGAGATCACCCTTGTGCATGGTGAGCCCCTCCGCAAACTGATGGACGGGCGGTGAAGACGACAGGCGGTGAAATGATCAACAACATCAGACTTCCGTAGCATCAAACAAAATGATAGGGATCCCGAAGGGACCTTGTATCTTCGAGGTCATAAGACACGACTATATTCAATATCTCTTAAGTGTAGAAGTGTTGACTCAGATCAAATCCATCTCGATCAAGCCTCCCAATACCCTGCTATTTTTAGGAGTACAACAACGATAATTATTTCATCATCACATCAACCCGGCACCCAAGGTGCCAAAAACTAGCTGTTTGCAGGTCCCCCTCCCTCTGGGAGTCGAATCGGCGGGAAGCCGCTTTGCCGATCAGAGGCGGGAGCAGGCCGGCCCCACAGGGTGTGGGCGCAATATGGCCGGATGAGGGGAGTTGTAAAAGCGGTATATGGGTCGTTCTCCTTATTCCAGCGCCGAGTTCCTTCAGGGATGCTCAGTGCCGCGCCGGCCACCTGACGGGCAGTGGACCTCCAAAGGAGAACGACATGAGACTCGAACCGCAACAAAGCAGCAACAGCCCGAATATCCTCGCCAGCACCTTCACCATCGAAGTGGAAGGGCGTCTGATCCAACTCGACGCAGACGGCTATCTGGTCGACCCCGGAGACTGGAGCGCGGCCTTCTGTCAACAGATGGCGGAAAACGATGGCGTGACGCTGACAGACGACCACTGGCTGTTGATCGATTTCCTGCACCGCTTCTACAAAGAGTACGGACTCGCACCTGAACTGCCGATCCTGTCACGCAATCTGTGCAAGGATCAGAACGACTGCCGCTGGACGCGCAAATACATCAAGCAACTCTTCCCGGATGGCGCCAGGACGGCCTGCCGCTATGCCGGCCTGCCGGCCCCGGTCGGAAAAAGCTGCGTCTAGTCGACTTGTAGCCTGTTAGAAGACGGCACCTGACAACAAGACGCCAAAGCGTGTCGGTCATCTCCTGCATGCTCGGGCCATGGCTGCCTCGGGACAGGGCGGAAACTCTAAACCGCATGAGACAGCGGACGTCTCATGTGCCCCCATAACCCGCCTGGTTCGGGTATGATAGGTCCGGTCTGTTCATTAACCGGATTTATCACCCTTGCTGCGATTTTCCGTAAAACACGCACTTCTGACACTCACGCTGGTCCTCGTCAGCCTGCCTTTGGCGGCGGAACGACTGGGCCAGGTGAGCACCAAATTTCGCATGTTGGGGCCCAACGACAAGATCGTCATCGAGGCTTTCGACGATCCGGCGGTCGCCGGCGTCACCTGCTATCTCAGCCGGGCGAAGACGGGGGGTATGTCAGGCGCGGTGGGACTTGCCGAAGACACCTCAGATGCCTCCATCGCCTGCCGCCAGACCGGACCGGTCAATCTCAGTCCCGACATTCTCGACGGATCGAGGGACGGTGAAGAGGTCTTCAAACAGCGCACCTCCATCCTGTTCAAGACCATGCAGGTGGTGCGCTTCTATGATGCCCGTCGCAATACCCTGATCTACCTCACCTACAGCGACAAACTCGTGGAAGGTTCACCCAAGAACAGCATCACGGCGGTACCGCTCTACCGGCCCAGCCCGGCACCCTCCCCCGAATCACCCTGATCCATGCCCAAGCTCCTGCATACCGGCCGGCTGGTGCTGACCCCCACAGACCCCTATTTCGCGCCGGATGATCAGACCGCGATCACCACCCGGCTGCAGCAGATCGGTCTGATCGGTGCGGCGCTGAACGATAGCGTCGAGCGCTTCCTGCTGGGTGAACGCTTCATGCAGCTGGTGACCTTCATGGGCTGCTCACCCTACATCCAGCTGGAACCCGGCCGAAGCGGCGAAGCCTTCTGTCATCTGGTGATCGACGGCCCCTCCCCCTATCCACGACTGCTGAGAGGCAAGAACACCACGCCACCCCGCTGTGCAGCCTGCCGCAAACGCATCGACAACTGGCGGGACAGTGTCGAGCATTGGCTTACAGCGGCACCCGGCTGGTGGGCGACTTGCCCCCACTGCGGCCATGCACAGGATCCGGCGACCTACGATTTCCGGCAGACCGCCGGCTGTGGCCGCCTTTTCCTCTTCATTGAAAACATCTTTCCCCAGGAAGCGGTTCCCTCCCCCACACTGCTCGACAATCTCTCGGCCGTTTCGGAGGCTACTCCCTGGCACTACTTCTATCAGCAGGAGTAGGTGTCGCTGCAAGCACTCGATGAGCGCCGACATCGGTGGATCCGCCATACTTTACATGTTGCATCTGCCTCTTGCGCTCTTGTTCGATGCGCAAAAAATCGGCTAAATGCGACCAAATACCACAAAACCATTAAAGACCACACACTCCCTACCGATATACAGAGCAGGAATTAGATTACAGACAAGGTCGTTCAAGCACGCTCACTCTTGATACCCTGGAGGTCATCATGCTCAGCTTGAGACACCTCACTATCAGCAACAAACTCTGGTTGCTGACCCTGCTCATCACCGTCGGTCTGATTACCATTACCGCGCTCGCCCTCGAGGAGTATCACAAAGGTCTGCTCCAGGAGAAGCAACAGCAGACCCACATGCTGGTCGACACCGCCCACAGCATCCTGTCCGACGTGCAAGCACAGCAGCAAGCCGGAAAGCTTACCGTGGAGCAGGCACAGCAGCAGGCCAAGGATGAAATCAAGGCACTGCGCTACGACAACACCAACTATTTCTGGATCAACGACTTCGATGCCCGCATCGTCATGCACCCGATCAAGCCGGAGCTTGACGGCAAGGACATGTCCGCATTCACCGACCCCGACGGTAAACGGATCTTCACTGAGTTCGCGGCCGTTGCCAAACGCGACGGCAAAGGCGTCGTGCCCTATCTCTGGCCTAAGCCGGGCATGTCGGAGCCGGTCGAAAAGGTCTCCTTTGTGAAGGCGTTCAAGCCCTGGGGCTGGGTCATCGGCACCGGTATCTATGTGGATGATGTGGAAGAGGCGTTTTGGAGCAACGCGGTGTGGCTTGGTGCAGTCGCCCTGGTCATCATGGGTATAGTGCTGGGTTTCTCCATCGCCATCACGCGCAGTATCGTGGCCCCCCTCAGCCATACCACCGCGGCCCTGGACGATATATCCATGGGCGAAGGCGACCTCACACGACGTCTCGACGAGCGGGGAAAGGACGAGATCGCAAAACTCTCGCACGCCTTCAACCGCTTCACGGAGAAGATCCAGCAGATCATCATTCAGGTCAGCCAGATCAGCGCCCAGCTCGCCACCGCGGCGGAAGAGCTTTCAGGCACCACTACACAGACTCACGAAAACATCACCCAGCAGCAGAACGAGACCCAGCAGGTGGCCACGGCCGTCACCGAAATGGCAGCCACCGTGAAAGAGATCGCAGAAAGCGCCGAAGGCGCTGCCGGTTCCGCCCGCGAGGCCGACGGGCAGGCTCAGAAAGGCAAGCAGGTGGTGGTTGATGTCACCGACGCGATCAACAACCTGGCCAACGAGATGCATTCGGCTTCGGACGTCATCAATCTGTTGGCAAAGGAGAGCGAGAGCATCGGTTCAGTCTCCGATGTGATCCGCGGCATCGCAGAACAGACCAGTCTGCTGGCGCTCAACGCGGCCATCGAAGCGGCACGTGCCGGCGAGCAGGGACGGGGCTTTGCCGTGGTTGCCGACGAGGTACGTACACTGGCCAGCCGGACCCAACAGGCAACGACCGAGATCCGGGATATGATCGAACGGCTGCAGAGCGGCACCCAGAACGCGGTCGATGTCATTCACCGCAGCGGCGAAACCACCACCGCCACCGTCGAAAAGGCGCATGCCGCGGCGGAGTCGTTGGATCAGATCGTCTCCTCTGTGGCGCTGATCTCGGATCGCAATACTCAGATCGCCAGCGCCTCCGAGGAGCAGTCCGCCGTCGCCCATGAGATCGACCGTAGCGTGGTGCAGATCTCCCAGCTGGCGGAGCACTCCTCACTGGCCAGTGAGCAAGTAGCCCAGGCCACCGCCGAACTCTCACGACTGGGTGAGACCCTGCAGGGCATGATCTCTCACTTCAAGACCGCCTGAAACTCATCAGACAGCGTATGCGCCCGGGGATATCTCCCGGGCCGCTACGCCAGATGACAGCGGTTCTTGCCGTTTCGTTTCGCCTCATAGAGTGCCCGATCGGCCCGCGAAAAGACGTCATCCAGCGTGTCCCCCGTAGCGAAGGAGGCCACTCCGCAGGAGATGGTCACCGGCACCGGCTTGCCCTGGGAGTGAAAGCCGTTGCTCTCGACCGATCGGCGCATCTGATCGGCCACGGCCAATGCCTCCTCCCCCTGCGCACCACAGAGGAGGCAGACAAACTCCTCACCGCCGAAACGGGCAATGAAGTCGGTTTCCCGTAGACGGGCTTTGAGGCTCTGGGCGATCACCCGCAACGCCTTGTCACCGGCCTGGTGACCGAAACGGTCGTTGATCGATTTGAAATCGTCCACATCCCAGATCAGCATGGTCAACGGATTGCCGAAGCGCTTCCAGCGCGCCTGCTCCTGTTCGATCCGCTCTTCATAGGCAAGCCGGTTCGGCAACCCCGTCACCGTATCCAGCAGCGCCATGTGGTGCGCCTCCAGCATGCGCGCACGCAGTTCGCTCGACTCCCACTCCAGCTTGCTCAGCCGTTCACGCAGGATCTGCTCGCTGGCTTCGGCCTGTTGATGCCAGGCCAGCTCCTCCTGCAGGTAGTCGTCAATGCCCCGTTTGATCTGGCTCAGGCGTTGACTGACCGCCTCCTTGAGTTGGTGCAGATCCATGGCCTTGGCCACATGCGAGCCCAGCTCCCCCACCTGCCCGCTGACCTGCTCGCTGAGTTTACGCCCGTGGCGGGCGATGCGATCACGCCCATCATGGGCGCTTTGCAGATGGACACCCAGGTCCTGCAGCCGCATGGTCAGCTCTTCGAGGAAGTCCTCCGCCTCCTTGATCTCGGACTGAATCTCACCAAATGACTTGGCCGACAGCGCCAACAGCTCCTCCAGGACGCCGGTCCAGGTATCGGGCTCGACCTGGTCGCCCATCAAGCGCCGCTTGAACTCATTGATCTGCTCGCCCCAGTGCCCCGGCCAGCTCGCCTTCTCCAATAGATTGAGCAGGATAGCGTTGGGTCGCGGACCACTGCCCTCTTCCGTGGCGATACCGCCGAACAGTCGGTCAAGCAGGCCGCCGCGTTTCGACCGGCCTTCTCCGCCCTGACCGAGCAAGTGGCACAAACGGCCAAACTGCTCCTCTTTCATAGCGGCCGGATCAGACGCTAGGCGGGAGACCAACTGCTCCAGTTCGATAAGCTCTTTACTACTCAGAGGCAGGGTGGAGAAGAGGTGACGATAAGCCTGTTTCTCCTCCTGCTGGTCTTGAGGTGCTTCCTTGGTGAAATGGAGAAGCCCGTCCGAGAGGGCGTTGAACTGTTCTTTGAGACGCCGATCGACGCCTTTGCGCACCGCATCACGAATGCCTTTGAGATGGGGATCGAGACGATGATCCAGGCCTGTGGACGCCAGGGTGAGGCGAGTAATGGTCCGCGTGAGCAGCTCTTCGAGCTCCTGGTTCGCCTCCTTTTCGCTCTCGTGTTGCTGCAGCAACTGCTCGTAAAGGCGCTTCCAGTCTTTTTCGCTCATTCAAGAACAGGCCCTTTGGTATGCATCACAAGGGGGCTTTCCGGCGGTCACCCCCATGACAGTCTGTCATCATCCAGCCGGATGACTCAGCTCGGGGCCAGTATAACGCCTGATGCAGCCAATCCAAGCTCGCCGCTGGAGAATCAAGCGGCAACCGGGAGTATCACATCCTTCGGCAGTTCAATTTCGAGACTGATCGGCAAATGGTCGGAATGCGCGTAATTGAGCACTTCCGACTTGGCCACCGTAAGGCTGGGCGAGGTCAGGATATGGTCCAGTTTGCGGCTTGGCCGCCAACTGGGAAAGGTCATCATATCGCAGGGCGAGCCCTGCAGGTTGGTGCGTTCGAGCAGGTAACGGAACTCCTGGGAAGTGCAACCGCAATTGAAATCTCCCATCAGCACCAGGTGTGAGTAGTGCGAGACCAGATCGCTGACGTAGGAGAGCTGCCTCAGGCGGGCCCGGCGACCCAGCGCCAGATGCATGATACAGATCCCCAGGGGTTTTTCGTTGGTCTCAAACTCCATCAGCACGGCACCGCGACCGGGCAGGCCAGGCAGACGATGCTCGGTCACCATACTGGGCTGAACCCGGCTCAACACGCCGTTGCTGTGCTGCGCCAGCTTGCCGAGCCTGCGATTGACCTGGCGAAACCAGTAGGGAAAACCGGCATGCTCGGCCAGGTAGGCGGTCTGGTCCACGAAACCGCTGCGAAAACTGCCAGAGTCGACCTCCTGCAGACCGACCACATCAAAATCCTTCAGCAGATGGGCGATGCGATCCAGGGTCTCACGCTGCTCCTTGTGCGGCAGCATCTGCTTCCAACCGTGGGTCACGTACTCCCTATAGCGACGGGTGTCCGCGCCGGCCTGGATGTTGTAGCTCAACAGGCGCAAACGGTGAGTACCGTCGAGTGTGATCTGGTTTTCTAACAGCTGATGGGTCATGGTCGTCGCAACGGTTTTTGGTTATGTGCAGAAGTTTACGGCAAGTCCGGCCCAAAACTTGAGGTCAGGGCCACAAAATCGCAACACCTTCCAAGACATGGCAAATTCAGACAAGTTCCAATAGAAATAATACACCCTGAAAGCCAACTGCACCTGACCCGGATCTAACATTCGCTCGCCCGGTGCTCCAACCCAAACAAGAAAGGCGGCCCATGGCCGCCTTTCTTGGCTGCACCGGGGACGATCTTAGCGACTGAGCCCCTGGATGTACTGGGCGACCGCCGCCATCTCGGCATCGGTCATACGGGCAACCACGCCCTGCATCATGCTGGCGTTGTCATTGGTGCGGGTACCGGCACGGAAGTCCTTCAAGGCCTTCTCGACATAGGCCGCGTTCTGGCCGTTCAATGCGGGGAAGACAGCCAGCGGGTTGCCGGAACCGGCGGGACCGTGACAGGCCATGCAGGCCGCCACACCGGTATCGGGGTTACCGGCACGATAGATCTGCTCACCCTTGGCCGCCAGATCGGCAGCTGCGGTTCCGATCTTCTTGGTCTGACTCGAGAAGTAGGCAGCCAGATCGGCCATATCCTGCTCACTGAGGGGCATCGCCATGGCCGACATCAGGGGGTCGCTGCGGTTGCCCGCTTTGAAATCCTTCAGCTGCTTCTCGATGTATTGTGGGTGCTGGCCTGCCAGTTTCGGCCAAAGCGGATTGATGCCGCTGTTTCCGTCAGCCGCATGACAACCGGCGCAGACGGCGGATTTGGTCTTTCCCTCATCCGCATTCCCCGCTGCCTGAGCAAAGTTAACGGTGAAAGCGAGGGCGATGGATGCGGTTACAAGCCATTTGTTCATGATCAAACCTGCTCTGATATTTTGCTGGATACCCGGTATCAAAGGTCCGGCCCTACAACCGTGGGCGGCCACAGACCCAAAAAAGCTGCGGAACTATACCAGAATTTTCTAATAAACGTCAAAGTAGCCGGGGATTCCAGCGACAACCAGCGTGGCGAAGGATTAGGATAGAATTCAGCGCTGCCACGAGACAAACACCACTATGCAAAACGACCCCGATTCCACCCTCGTCCAGACCTGTTATGCGGTGATCTACACCCCCAGTCGCCGACGTAAAAGGTTTCCCGAGAATTGTGTCACTCCGGTGGCCAGCGCCGAAGACGCCATCGAACAAGCCTCCGGCCAGGCGGACCACCATCCGGCCCGGGTCATGGGCCCCTCGCGCTCCTCCGAGGGCTTTCGCCTCTACTATCTGCTCGACTGGCTCGATTGATACTGATCCCCGGTAGAGAGAGCGAGTCTTGCCAGCTCCCGCATGATGGTCGCCTCATCCAAGCCCTCGAAGGCCTCAAGGCTGGAGGTGGTAAAGCCTCCCGCCACTTCATACCAGGCAAAACCGCTGCTCCACGATGCCCCCGCATAGGCGCCCTGTGCGCTTCGCGGCAGACAGTAGAGGCGTCCTGGCAGATAGATCAGATTGTAGCTGCAGGCTTCAGCGTGCAGTGATTCAATACGCTGCCAGGCCTCATCCATTGCCTCATAGACCTCGCAATCGAGAGGGTAGGCCCGCTCACCACCCCGGTGCTGCCAGACTTCCCTTGTTACCGGCAGAGGCGTCTCCCGCACGAAGGTCTGAAAATGGAGATGGTTGACCGAGGCGTAGGCACCGTAACTGTTGTAACCGACACCCCAACCCGGCAGTGTCTCACCCAGGGCCTCGCAGAGACGCCAGACATAGTCATGGTAACGATGACTCAGCAGTTGCGGATGTTGCGCCTCGCGATCGGGTACCAGCAGTCCATGCAGCGACACGAAAGGGTATTTGTTGTACAGCAGCTCCACGGGCTCGCCCAGCAGCTCACCCGCCCAGATCGCCTCCTGTCGCAGGAACGGTTTGTTGAAATGGAACCCTGAAGGATCGAAGGCCCGGTGGATTCCGCTCACACGCTCAGCGGTCATGCGGGAGGGTCGGAAAGCCCGCAGAGGATTGAACTGCAATTCCCATTCGTCCAGGGATCGAAAGCGGGTTTGCTGAATCCCTTCGAAGCCGATCTGCGTCAATTTACGAAAAACCGCTGCATCCTCCCCGCCAGCAGCGGCTTTCCGCTCCGCACCCGCCTGTTCCCTCAGCTCACAGAGCAGATGATCGAAGGCCTTCCGCAGCCCCGGGCGCAAGATGCCGAATAATTCGGGATCGAACCCGGCATTGGCGTGAGCCAGGATGTAGGTGCCTATGGCCGGATTTTGCAACAGGCGGCCCAGCCCGCTGGAGAAGCTCAGCCGGAAGTGATCGATGGAAGTAAACGGGGATTGGGGCATGAGACTCGCGGGGTCCGGTTCAAAAGGGGGAGAGTCTACCCCAGCTCGCGGGTCGATGTGATGAAAGGGCGAGGAAAATCGGCCCTGGTTGGATCCGGCGGACTGCCGGCCAGGGCCGAGTGACGGATTCGGCTCTGGCCTAGTGGCTCATCTGCCCATGATCCATCGGCTTCATCTTCATCTGCAGTTTGTGCACCGGGGCCTGCAGGGTCACTTCGGAGCCATCCTCGAAGCGCAGTGTCAAGGGTATCTCCTCATCGGGGACCAGCTTCTGCTTCAGGCCGATCAGCATGACATGGAGACCGCCAGGCTGCAGCGAGACGCTCTCACCGGCCGGCAGATCGATCTTCTCCACCTGGCGCATGCGCATCATGCCGCCTTCCATGGTGTGGGTGTGAAGTTCCACCGCTTCGGCCGCGGGACTGCTACCGCCAACCAAGGCGTGAGCGACAGCCCCCTTGTTGTTCACCTTCATGAATGCGGCCGAATTGGGCTGTCCGGGGGGTACCGCGCGCACATAGGCACCCTCGACATCCACTTCGCCAACGGCCTCAGCCGAGGCCGCACCACTCAACAGCAAAAGCACCATCGCCAGCAGGCTGGTCATAGGATTGAGTTTCATAAGACTTCCTCTCGTTCTGGATAATGCGTAGTCCGACCGTCACGTCCAGCAACGTTCGACGACCGGAGTCCCGAAAGATCGATTCGGCCAGCACGCGGCTGACTACCGCCGAAGAATCGCATTGCGCAGACACCGAGCGCAACCCGAATCGACGCCAAATCGTGCCCGCAGTCCCTGTTATCGGCATATGACACAGACAGCGGGGCATTTCACTCAGGATTTGACAACCAACGGAAACAAAAACGCCTGCCGATCGGCAGGCGTTCTTAGCGATGCGAGCCAGGCTCGGATCAGAGGGAGAGCACCCAGGTCACGATGGTCCGGATGTCATCTTCGCTGACATTGACGTTCGGCGGCATGGGAACGGGACCCCAGACGCCGGAACCGCCGTTTTTCACTTTGGCGACCAGCTCTTCGAGCACGTCCTGGCCCTTGTATTTGGCAGCCACTTCCTTGTAAGCGGGGCCAACGACCTTGGTCTCGACCTGATGACAGGCCAGGCAACCACTCTTGGTGGCCAGGGCCGTAGCGTCCTCGGCACTGGCGTTCGCCACAACACCCAGGGAGAGAGCGGCCGTGCTGGCTGCCAGCACCATCATTTTCATCTTATTCATCCGAAACTTACCTCGCAGTTTTTTTCAATTTGAACAACAGGTTATACCAGCAGGGATCAAACCAACCATCCCCGGAAAAGCAGCAATTGTAAAATAAATGGTCAACAATTGCCTAGCAAAGACATTTATCAATCACAGAATTTCACAATATACAGGATCGTCTTGTCCGGATTGAGACTGCAACAGTGTGGAAAAGTGCCCCAAACCGGGACGCACCCTGGTCTGAAACAGGTGACTGAAACAGTCGCAATCACTGGCGCCGAACCCCTCAATCGGAGCCTTCAGGTCTGCAATTCCCGCCACAACTGCAGCCCACCGGTGCTCCAGCGGCACCGTGCTGTGGCAATACCAGATCGCGCGCAGCGGTGCGGCCCGGCGCAGGTAGTCCACGTGCCAGCGGGGTTTCGGGCTGATGCACCGGTGGTGGTTGCAGCGTGCCGCCACTCCCCCCGGTCCGAATGCGCTGCCGACATAGAGATACCAACCGCGGGCGAGCTGTTTTGCTCCCAGCCGACCAATCGTCAGCGACCGACCGCTGGACAGGTACATCAGCAGGATATAGGTGCCGGGCCGCGCTTCGGGGGTATGACGCCTACCGGCACTCGATGCGTGGATCAATGGGCGCCCTTGTCCGCCATATGCGACAGATAGAGGGCCAGGCCCAGCAGGGCGATTCCCCCGGCGAACTGCAGCAGATCCACCGGGGTGGTGAAGTCCATGCCGAGGGCATACTCGAAATAACGTACCACCAGAATCATCATCACCACTTTGGCCAAGCGGCTCTTGAGGTCGTCCAGGCTGTTGATCAGCAGTACATTGGAGGCACTCTCCGACCCCTCGGCGT
This sequence comes from Candidatus Thiodiazotropha sp., assembly GCA_037384425.1. Taxonomy (GTDB): domain Bacteria; phylum Pseudomonadota; class Gammaproteobacteria; order Chromatiales; family Chromatiaceae; genus Thiodiazotropha. The sequence goes on from JARROA010000033.1 coordinate 36,557, forward strand.
GATCGATCTTGCTGATGAACAGTTCGTAGAGCCCGAGCGAGAAGATCAGCAGCACGGTGGCCAGCAGATAGCCGTCGACGATCTCGACCACATGGGTCACGGTGGCCGAGCGCAGATCGATACGCGCTTCCGCCGTCAGCTCAGGCGAGGCGTAGTGACCCAGGTGGGTGATCATGTAGAACGCATCGACCGAGGCCATGTAGAACATGGCGAAGGCGGCCAACAGGCTCGCCACCACCGCCGCCAGCACCACCAACCGGCTGTTCCAGAGCAGGTTCTCGAAAATCTTCTCCACGCGTGGTTCCTCCTCCGCAATCAGCCGCCTATTATTCCCAGAGCGGGGCGAGACACAAGCCCGCATTGCCTACAGTGACGTTTTTCCACCGTCTCCACCCTGGCGCGGTATCGGACAAGCGTCTATCATCGGCCTCCTTTTTTCCATTCTCCGACCACCGGGTCACGCACTGACAGCAACCGTCGACATGCCACAGAACACGCCCTTCAAACCCGGTCAACGCTGGATCAGCGACAGTGAGCCGGAGCTGGGGCTCGGCACCCTGCTGGAGAGCCACGATCGGCATCTGACGCTGGAATTTCCCGCGGTGGGTGTGCAGCGCGTCTATGCGCGTCAGAACGCGCCGTTGACACGGGCCCGCTTCGCCAGCGGCGACCGGGTCGAGACGCGGGCCGGTCTCAGCCTGGTGGTGGAGCGGGTCGAGGAGCGCGAGGGTCGACTCCTCTATCTTGGCGTGGGGGATGACGGTAACTCCCTGCAACTGCCGGAACAGGAACTGGCCGACACTCTCCGCATCGTGCAGCCCAGACAGCGCCTGCTGGCGGGCCAGTTCGATCCGCCACACTGGTTCGACCTGCGAGAGCGCACCCTCGAAGCACTGAACCGTTGGCAGCAGTCACCGGTGCTGGGACTGGCCGGACCCCGCATCGACCTGATCCCGCATCAGCTCTACATCGCCCACGAAGTGGCCAACCGGCCTGCACCAAGAGTTCTGCTGGCCGACGAGGTGGGACTGGGCAAGACCATCGAGGCCTGCCTGATCCTGCACCATCAACTGCTCACAGGCCGCGCCTCGCGAGCGCTGATCCTGGTGCCCGATCCCTTGGTGCACCAATGGCTGGTGGAGCTGCTGCGACGTTTCAATCTGCGCTTTCGCATCTTCGACGAAGAGACCTGCCAGGCCATCGAGGCATCGGAGACGGTTGAGAATCCGTTCCACAGTGAGCAGCTGGTGCTCTGCAGCCTGGCCCTGTTCAGGCACAATCCCGAACGCCTGAGCCAGGCCCTGGAGGGGGAGTGGGACCTGCTGACGGTGGATGAGGCGCACCACCTCACCTGGTCCGAAGAGGACCCCAGCGCCGAATACCTGCTGGTCGAGGCGCTGGCGCTGCGAACACCGGGGGTGCTGCTGTTGACCGCCACTCCGGAGCAGCTAGGACAGGTCGGCCACTTCGCCCGCCTGCGGCTGCTCGATCCCGATCGCTATTACAGCCTGGAGGCCTTTCTGCAGGAGGAGGGACTCTATCAGCCGGTGGCCGAGGCGGTGGAGCACCTGCTGCGCCGGGAGCCGCTACCCGAGGCCGCCGCCCGCCGCCTGCTGGAGCGGCTGGATGAAGCCGAGAGTACGCCGCTGCTGAACGCCGTCAGCGATGCCGCGTTGCCGGACGAACAGCGCCAGGCGGCGCGTGAACAACTGATCCACCTGCTGCTCGACCGTCACGGCACCGGCCGTGTCATGTTCCGCAATACCCGAGCCCGCATCAGTGGCTTTCCCGGGCGCGGGCTCCACAGCCATCCGCTGTCGACACCCTCCGCCTATGAGTTCGAACGGGAGCGCGAGGCACCCGCGGCCATCCCTCCCGCCTGGTACCTGGCCCCGGAGAGGATCTACGCCGCCCTGGGACACAGGCAATGGTGGCGCATCGACCCGCGCGTCGAGTGGCTGATCGGCTTTCTGCGCCAGCAGCCCGATACCAAACTGCTGCTGATCTGCGCCCATGCCGAAACGGCTATCGAGCTGCAGGAGGCGGTGCGCGTGCAGGCGGGCATACGTTCCGGTCTGTTTCATGAGGGGATGACGCTGCTCGAGCGGGACCGGGCCGCCGCCTGGTTCGCCGATCCGGAAGGGGCGCGACTGCTGATCTGCTCCGAGATCGGCAGCGAGGGCCGCAACTTCCAGTTCGCCCACCAGCTGGTGATGTTCGACCTGCCGCCCGACCCGGATCTGCTGGAACAGCGCATCGGCCGCCTAGACCGTATCGGCCAGCGCCATCGGGTGGAGATCCATGTGCCCTATCTGGAGCCAGGACCCCAAACGGTGATGCTGCAGTGGTACCGGGATGGATTGGATGCCTTCAGGCATCAGGTCCAGGGCGCGGCGGGCATCTGCGAAGCCCTGGCGGACCGACTCTGGACTCTGCTGATGCAGCCGGATGGCTCCGATCAGCCATCCCTGGACGCACTGATCGCCGCCACCCGCCAACTGCGCCAGGAGACGGAGGAGCGGTTACAGCAGGGCCGTGACCATCTGCTGGAGCTGGGCGGTTGCCGGGAACCGGAGGCGGGTGAGCTGGTCGCGGCCGTCAGGGAGCGGGACCATTCACCTGAGTTGAAAGCCTATCTCGACACCCTCTTCGACAGCTATAACGTCGACACCGAACCCCTCGGCAAAGGGTTGATCCTGAAGCCCGGCGACCAAGTCATCGCCGGCAGCCTGCCCGGGCTGCCCGGGGATGGACTCACCGTCACCTTCGACCGTCACGACGCCCTCGCCCACGAGGACCGTCAGTTCCTCAGCTGGGAACACCCCCTGGTGACCGGCGCCATGGAGCAGGTGACCAAGCAGCAGACCGGTAACAGCGCCGTCATCGCCGTGCGTCACCCCGCACTGAAGGCCGGTCAGCTGCTGCTCGAATCGCTATTCGTACTCGAAAGCCTGGCCCCACGCCGGCTGCATGTGGGACGCTTCCTGCCCCCGACCCTGATCCGCACCCTGCTCAACGTCAGGGGGCGGCGACTGGACGGCGAGATCGATTGCCAGTCGTTGACGGCGGCCGCTCAACCGCTGGAACCGCAACAGATACAACCGGTATTGCAGACCTACCGCGAGGCGATTCAAGGGCTCATGACGAGTGCGGAATCCGCGGCCCAGTCCGAGGTTCACACACTGATCGGAAGGGCGACAAAACGGATGATGTCGGAGTACACCGAGGAGATTCAGCGCATGAGCGCGCTGCGGCGACACAATCCCGGGGTGCGGGAAGACGAGATCCAGCTGTTGCAGACGCAAGGGGCCGAGTTGCACCGGCACCTGCAGCGGGCCCGCTTGCGGCTCGATGCGGTGCGTCTGGTGGTCACCCTCTAGCCCGAAAGACGCCCGCATGAACGGCAACTTGGTGGGGCGGGGCCCCACCAGTCTGTTGAATGTAAACACGAAATGACTCCACTTCCCGCAAGCCAAGTGGTGTAGTCCTTCAGCCCCCGACAACGCTCTAAACCCGTCTGGCACTCCAGGACGACGGGTCGGCTAGGTGTTTTCATCCTCCGGCTTGCCGTCACCGGAGTAACAGCGCACACAGTTGCGCCCACCGTGCTTGGCTCTGTACATGGCCTCGTCGGCACGCTGCATCAGCTGCTCGAGCTGATTGCCGTCGTCGGGATAGATACTGATACCGACGCTGGCGCTGATCTGGTGTTCCGCCACCCTCGAACGAATGGGACGGTTGAGGATCAGCCGGATATTCTCGGCCACCCGTGTCGCCGTGTGGCAGGAGTCGATATTCCTGATCAGCACCACGAATTCGTCGCCCCCGATGCGAGCCGCCGTGTCCGCCTCCCGGATGGAACGGCGCAGTCGCAGCCCCACCTCCTGCAATACCTGATCGCCCGCATCGTGTCCGTAGCTGTCGTTGACCGCCTTGAAGCCGTCGAGGTCCAGGTAGATGATGGCAAATCCCCTGGCGGACTGGGCCATGGCCTGACGTATGTGTTCGGCCAACAGGACCCGATTGGGCAGGCCGGTGACCTGATCGTTCAGCGCCAGGTCGGTCATTCTCAGCTCGTCCAGCTTCTGCTGGGTCACATCCGCACAGACTGCCAGACTGGCCGCGCGTCCTTCCCAGCTGCTGAGGGAGGCGTGTACCCGCCAGTAACAGGTCTCGCCCCCCTTGCGCAGCACACGCAGATCGTAACAAAAGTCCGAGTCATCCCCCTGCATACGCCGCTGGTGAAAAGCCAATACCATGTCGCGATCGTCCGGGTGAACCAGCTGTGGAAAGGGGCGACCGATGATCTCCTCCGGCTGGTAGTCGATCATCTCCAGGCTGGCCGGATTGGCGTATCGAATCAAGCCGTCCTGGGCGATGACCACGCCCAGCGGCAGATGCTCGATGAAGCCACGAAAGCGCGCTTCCGATTCCCGTAGCGCATCTTCTGAGCTGCGCAGCGCGGTGATATCCCGTCCCACGATCAGGAGCAGCGCCCCCCCATCGTCCTCGATCCGGGTGGCGCCGAGGTAGAACCTGACCTTGTCTCCCGATCGGGTACGAAACTCGACCTCGATCTCCGAGGCATAACCCTGGCAATGGATCTGCTGCACGATCTGTTCGCGATCCCGCTGCGGGTTCTCCCAGATGCCGAGCTCGTTGGCGGTATGTCCGATCACCTCTTCCCGGCTATAACCGAAAATCCTGAGGAAGCTCTCGTTGACCGCGACGTAGCGGCCATCGTCGATCCGAGTCAGCGTCATCGGCTCGGGGTTGATATGAAAAATTGTGGCCAGCAGGTCTGGAGATAGCATTCTTGAAATTCTAATCCAGCCACCAAAGGGATTGGGTCATCCAGGGCAATGGTCGCTTGGTTCCCTCAAACGTCTACTCGGAGAGCCGGTTAGCAACGAGTATAGTATGGAAGCCTAGTCACCGTCCTCAGACTCCGCGAGCTCCGCCAGGGGAAAGGGACGCCGTATGCCATAACCCTGGGCATTGTCGACGCCGATCTCGACCAAGCGAGCCAAAATGTCCTTATCCTCCACACACTCGGCGATTGTCTCCAGCCCCATGATATGACCGATATGGTTGATCGCCTCCACCATCGACTCGTCGATGCGGTCGCTCATCATGTCCTTGACGAAGCCACCGTCGATCTTCAGGTATTCGACCGGCATGTTCTTGAGGTAACCGAAGGAGGAGAGACCGCTGCCGAAGTCGTCGAGGGCAAACTCGCAGCCAAAGCGCTTCAGTGTCTGCATGAAATGTTTGGCCGAGGAGAGATTGGCGATCGCTGCCGTCTCCGTGACCTCGAAACAGAACAGCCCGGACGGCAGGTCCGGGGTCCGCAGCAGGTCGACCAACGCCTGCAGCGTCTCCTCATGCCCGAGCGACTGACCGGAGAGATTGACGAACAGCCGCTGGCCTTTTTCGATCGCACACCGGCGATGCACCACGCACTCCACCAGATGCCTCACCACCCAGCAATCGATGGCCGGCATCAGATCATAGCGCTCCGCCGCCGGAATGAAGGCACCGGGCGGTATCACCTCGCCGGATTCACCGATCATGCGGATCAGCACCTCATAATGGCAGGCGTTGAAGCCGACCGGTTCGAGGGGCTGGATCGGCTGAATGTAGAGGGTGAAGCGATCCTCGTCCAAGGCACTGCGAATGCGGGTCACCCACTGGGCCTCGCCATGGCGTACCGCCGCCACACTCTTTTCCGGGTGATAGATGTGGATCTGGTTGCGCCCGGCCTCCTTGGCGGCGTAGCAGGCGGTATCGGCATAACTGAGCACCTGTTGCAGTCCCTGGCTCTGCCTGTCGATGGCCACCAGACCGATACTGACGCTCTGGGAAAACACCTTGTCGCCCCAGGCGAATCGGAAGCGCTGGAACTCCAACCGGATGGCATCGGCGATCCGTTGCGCCGCTTTGAGTGAACAGTTGCTCAACAGAATGGCAAACTCATCGCCGCCGATTCGCGCCAGCAGGTCGCTGCTGCGGATATTGTGCTTGATCAGCGAGGCGACTTGTCGCAGGAGTTCGTCGCCCGCCACATGCCCGCAGTTGTCGTTGACCACCTTGAAGCGGTCGATATCGAGATAGAGCAGGCAATGATTGCTGCCTTCGACCTCAGTCTCCTCCAGCAGCTGTGAGAGCCGCCGGTCGAACTCGGAGCGGTTGTAGAGCCGGGTCGTGGGATCGTGCGTGGCCTGCCAGTTGAGCTGTGCCGCCAACTTGCGTGACTGGCTGACGTCCTTGAATACCAGCACCAGCCCCTCGACCTGTCCCTGGTCGCCCCGAAGGCGGGTGATCGACTGCTCGATGGGGAAGGTCAGCCCCTCCCGATGCATGAGCAGCAGTGGACGATTGTCGACACGAACGATCTCTTCATAGTCGAGACGAAGGCGACTGCCCGAGCGCTCCTCGAAGACCTGATAGACATCGGACAGGCTGCGACCGGTCATCGATGCGCTCTGATATCCGGTCATGCTCTCCGCCGCCAGGTTGGCGTACTCGATACAGCCGTCGGCATCGAGCAGAATCACCGCATCCTCGATCGAGGCGAGCATGGCGAGGGAACGCTGCTCGGCGATGCTGGTGCGCCGGGCCTGCTCCCGCAGGGCGGTCTCGGCATCCACTTCGCAGATCTGCAACAGACAATAGCCGGGGTGCATGGTCAGGGGTCTTACGCTGACCCGCTTGAAGCCGTTGTCCTCACTCTTGAAATAGTGCTTCGGACTCGCCAGCCCCGACTGCATCGCCCCCCGTTCGTCTGCTTCATCATGCTCGAGGGTCACCGACCGCACCAGCTGGGCGAAATGCGGATCGGACAACTGCGGGATGATTCGTGTGACCGGTTGCGCCAGCACCTCGTCGCCCGGCTTGCCGATCATGTCGGCCAGCCTGCGATTCCAGGCCAGCACCCGCATCTCGGAATCCAGCATGCAAAGCCCCACATCACAAGCTTCGATAACCTCCTGTATATGCGTGTAATCGAGCTCCCATAATTGCTTGGGAAGAAAGGCTTTCGCCGAACCCCTCACCTGCCTCATTCTGCTCCCCTTGCCAAACATCAAACACGGGCTGAAAGGACCCGGCCACAGCGTGATCGGTCGAGACAGCAGCACCGGGTGAAAAGAAATCGTCTATACGGCTCTTCGAGTATCACTGCGTAGAGCAAACCAGTCATCAGACTCTAGACACATGTGCGACTTCATCGGCCGGGATCAAACAGAACTTTAGCTTAGGATGACAAAGACTTAGCCCCGTGTTTTCAAAACAGTGCGATTTCGTCCTCACGCAGGAGGCGAAAACCACCGAGCGGCAGTTCCGGGTCCAGCTCCAGTGGGCCGATCGCCTCCCGATGGAGCGACACCACTTGGTGCCCGAGCGCCGCCAGCATCCGTTTCACCTGATGGTAGCGCCCCTCAGTGATGCTGAGCAGCAGTTCACAGGGGCCCAATTGGCTCACTTCCGCCGGTCGGGTCGGGCGCTTTTCGCCCTTGAGTCGGACACCGTCGCGCAACTGCTGCAGATCCCTCTCATTGGGGCCTTCCGCCAGTGAGACCCGATAGCGCTTGGTGCAGTGGTGCCTGGGCGAAACGATACGGTGAGTCCACTGTCCATCGTCGCTGATCAGGACCAGACCGGTGGTATCGATATCGAGACGCCCGGCGAAGTGGAGCCCTGCCGGATTGGGCAGATCGAGCAGATCGATGGCGGTACGGTGTGTCGGGTCCTCGGTGGCACAGACCACGCCGACGGGTTTGTTGAGCATCAGGTAGCGCGAGCTTGGCGCCGTCACCGGTTCCCCGTCGAGCAGGACCCGGGCATCGAGCGGTATCTGTACGGCCCCCTGCTTCACCGTCTCGTCATCCACCCTGACCCGCCCGGCACGGATCGCCCGCTGGGCCTGGGATCGGGTCAACGCCGTGGCGTTACCGAGGAAGCGGTCGAGTCGGATCATATGCTGGCTATCGCACCGTGTTTAAGCCGCAAATCCGGATTGCAGGGCACATGATATCCAGATTTGTACTTCGGCGGCCGTTCACGGCTCAGGTTGCAGAACGACAGGTCGCCATTGCCCCGGATGTCCAGGCACTACGGTATAGCGTCCGGAATAGGGCCGATAACCTTTTGCAGAGACGGTCAATCGATAATCGCCGGCGGGAAGATCGAAAAAGAAAAACTGCGCCTCCGAGATAAAGTCTTTACGGGCCAGAAATCGTTCATCAGCGTCTCCCTCGGCCGCTTGAGCCGGCAACAGTTCACGCGTGATACCCTCGCCACGCAGTCCGATGGATTGGATTTCAATCGATTCCGCAGGTGGAACATAGCTACCGGCAGGCAGCTCGGCGTCTCCGCTTCCGGCACCGATATAACCCCACAACACACCTTGCGGCTTCAGTTCGAAGCGGAGATCGGCTGACTCGCCCGACTTGATGCGTATCGTTGCACTGCCCGGCACGGCGGCGAAGGACTGCGCGACCAGAATGGCGTCATACTCACCTGGAGGAATGGGACCGACTTCCCGCCTGGCCGTATCCCTGAGCAGGGGCAGAAAGATGGCTTCGCCCCGGCGGTCCCTGGGACGAAGCCACAGCACCTCGTTGCCCAGCGGGCTCTGCTCGCCCTCGGGATAGACGGAGGTCACGCGGACATATCCGGGCTCGAGCGGGTTGGCGGATTTCCGCTCACCCTCGGCACTGTCGAGAATGGCTTCGAACTGCTTCAACACCTGCGCAGAGGAGAGGATGCTGACGTGGTCCTCGTCGAACCCGTAGACCTGCTTCGCTTCGGCTTGCGCCGCCGACCTCAAGGCGCTGGCCAGGGTCACCGTGCCGTCGTTGTTGGGCCGCACCAGGCTGGAACCGCCCTTGAAACCGAACAGGAGATAATAATCGATATCGCTCGACAGCTTACGCGCGAACAGGGACTGCATGTACTCCCCTTGGGGCTGCATATCGATCCAGGAGGGGATCACTCCTGGGGAGTATTTCACCCCCAGCTCGGCCGCGGGTTCGCCTCCCCAGGGCGTGGCCAGGGAGACGAACAGCTTGACGTTTGGTGCCGACTTATTGTGATCGATGAGGAAACTGCGCACGACCAGGCCGCCCATACTGTGGGCGGCGATGTAGAGTTTGTCGAAACGGTATTTGAGGCGCAGGGTGAACAGCTTCCAGCTGAGCAGATGGGCCATGGAGTCGATACCGGCTCCGGATGGATAGTAGAAGATCCAGGGCTGGTAACGGCTGCGATCCATATGCTCGAAGAAGTAGCGCCAATCCTGTGGCGAGCCTGCGGCGCCGTGCACGAACAGTATCGGAATCTTTGCCGGATCGTAGGGCTCGAGAAAGTAGATGTTGCCACCGACCTGCCGAAAGAACTCCATCGGCTTCCAATAGGCCTTGTTGCCGTATTCCCGCGAAAAGAGCGGGTCGTCGAGGTCGGCGATCGCACCTGCCTGGGTACTGTGGTCGGGCTGAATGCCGCAATCGCTGAAACTCGTGCCCAGCGCCACCGGAGGCGGCATATCGCTGCGTTTGATCTCCATGTCGAGTTGGGCAACCACCCCCGAGCCGTCCGCAAGAACCGGATGGACCCCGAGATAGGCACCTACCGGCTCTCCCGCATCCAAACGCAGATTTCGATTGGCATCGCCGAAGGCGACGAGTTGGTAGCGGCCATTGGGCACGATCAGCTCGAAACCGCCGATCTCGTGCAGCCGGGCGCAGTGGACCGGCTTGAAATTGTCCGCTTCAGCGGTATAGGCAGCGACAACGATCGGCCCCACCCAATCCTTTTCCGCGCTGACCCAGCCTACCAGCACCGTCGAGCTGTAGACCGCCTCGGCTTCCTGCTGGACCTCCAACAGGGCACAACCACTGACACACAGACAGGGTGCGAACAGGAAGATCCATCTCAGCCAATTGAACATGCCTAAATCCAACACAAATCCTGCACTCCCGGCACCGCTTGCCCCTGAGCCGGAAATTGCATGATACCGGCCTCAACCGGTGTGGCGATGGGGCGGAGTCGACTTCGCCGGCTCAGTCCAAATATAACGCAAAGCGCGCCATGAAGCGCAGAGGACGCAAGGGTTACTTATTTTGAATGATGAATTGTGAAG
>JARROA010000034.1:0-42011 GCA_037384425.1 Candidatus Thiodiazotropha sp.
GGAGCGGTATAACGTTGAGCATCGAATCTCGTTTCCATCGGATTCGATTTCAACAATGCCCATTCACTCATGGATGCATCATAGAGCTTCGCGTTTCGGTTCCCCAGGATCGCGTAGTCAACAAACCAGCTGAGTGCCGCGCGATGTCCCGTGTGGCAGAAATGGATAGTGCCGTCACGATCGGGGTTCAGGTCCGCATACTGGAAAATCGCACTGACCATTGCTTTGTTCCGGATGCGGTCCTGACTATCGACAAACCAATCGAAAGGGATATGCCGTGCACCGGGGATGGTGCCCGGACGTTCTTTCGCTTTTAGCGTGATGACACCGGTGTATTCACCCAGCGTGCGTGCATCGAGCAGTTGCGTGGCGTCATGCAGGGCGGCGCTGACGTCCGCTGTGCTGGCGACGATGCGTTTATCCGGCGTTGCCGCGTAACGTGTCGGCGCGCCATGTCGGGGAGTGTCCTCAAGATCACTCGCGTGCGCTTTTGCATAGTCGGCCAACCCTCCGTTGAGAATGGCGAGCTGCCGATGACCCATGACTTTCAAGCTCCAGAATACCCGGCTCGAAGCCGCCATATCGCTTGCTTGGTTTCCTGTGGCGATGATCACGACGACACTGTTTCTATCCATACCCAATTCACCCGCCATCCGCTCCAAATCACTTATGGACGGCATCATGCCTGCGGAGTCCGTATTTTTCCTGCCGCGCCACAAGACATAGGGTGCGTTGACGGCACCGGCGATATGAGCGTGCCGATACTGTTCCGGTGTCTGGATATCCAGAAGAAACAGATCCTTCGCCAGCTTGTTGGTCGCCAGCCAATTGCTGTCGACCAGCGCTTCCATGGCGGTCAGTGGCGTGCTGATCAGGAACAGGATCAAGCCGAACCATCGTGTCAGGCGTTTGCGCAATGCCGCATCACACGGGGGAAAGGCCATGTCGGGAGTATCCGTTAACGACAGCAATGCTTCGAGACTGAAACGATGAACGGATCGACTCGCATGATGCTTCGGTTTCGTCATGCACCACAACTCCAATTCCCCAGGAGGCGGAAATGATCACGACGATATATTCCGACTCGATGGCAGATAGCGGGACACTGGTTCATTCCGGTTGGATGTAAGAGATATTGCAAAACGCGAGCCATCAATCCGGGATCATTAACTGGGGTATCAGCCCCGTTACAGGTTACCAATCGGTAACACAGACCGGTCATGTGTTTCGAATTCGTAACCCTTGATGGCCGTATGCCGCCTGTTGACGGGGCTGCCGGACATGGTTCGAATGTTGCTATGATCCCCAAAGGCTTTATTGATCACGCACTCCGATGAAACGACAGCAATCGCTCAATGACCGCTTCGGCCGACAGATTCACTATCTCCGCCTGTCGGTTACGGACCGCTGCGATCTTCGTTGCCGCTATTGTCTGCCGAGTGGCTTTAGCGATTTCTCGGAGCCTGAGAGTTGGCTGAGCGATAGCGAGATAGAACGCATCGTGACACAGTTTTCCCGCCTGGGTGTCAGTCACTTGCGCCTGACCGGCGGAGAACCGCTGGTCAGGCGCAACATCGTTGAACTGGCGCAACGGCTGGCCAACATACCGGGCATCGAGGACCTCTCGATCTCGACCAACGGCATCAAGCTGTTCAAGTTGAGCGAGGCGCTTTTTCTCGCCGGTGTGCGTCGTATCAATGTCAGTCTCGACAGCCTGAATCCGGCGACCTACAGCGCGATAACCGGTGGCGGCCGGCTGGACAAGGTCCTGCGGGGTCTGGAGGCTGCGAAGGCGGTGGGATTTGCCCCCATAAAGTTGAACACGGTGGTGATGCGGGATGTGAACGAGGGAGAGATCGATGAGATCTTCGAGTTTGCCGTCAACGGGGGGTATACCCTGCGATTGATCGAGACCATGCCGGTGGGTGCCACAGGTCAGGATGTTCTCGAACACTTCGTTGAACTGGAGAAAATCCGCAAGCGCCTGATGTCGAACTATCGATTGATTCCCGATATCCTGCCGGGCGCGGGTCCGGCACGCTACTATCGCGTGGAGGGGTCGAACGCCCATATCGGATTCATTACACCTCTGTCCCAGCACTTTTGCGAAACCTGCAACCGGGTCCGCCTTTCGGTGGAGGGCGATCTCTTCGCCTGCCTGGGTGACGAGCACCGTTATCCCTTGCGCGATCACCTGCGTGCGGATTGCAGCGACGAGGAGCTGTCAATCCACCTGCGAAATGCGATCGCATTGAAGCCGCAACGCCACGAGTTCAACGAACGGCCGGCCCGGGTGGTCCGCTTCATGTCGATGACCGGCGGATAGGCCAATGGCGACATACAGTTTCAGCGAAGATCCCAAAGGCGGTGTCGGCATGGAGGTCATCGCACGGGACCACAACGAGATGTTCGACGCGGCAGCCGCCGCGCTCTGCCTCTTTATGTGGGAGCAGGATTCTGTACAGGAGCTCGAGGAGATTCCTATTGCCTGGTACGGATTCGACATCCCCACCACGTTGGTCGGTCTGCTCTCGGAACTGCTCTACCAGATGGACAGTGGTTGGGTGTTCAAGCGTTTCGTCACCCACTCGCTGGAAGAGGTGGACGATCTCGACGAGCGCCACCGCAAGAAGCAGTTGAAAATCTCGGGGATCGCGTATGGGGAGCGCTACCGGCCCGAGCGCCATAGGCGGCGATTCCCGGTGCACGCTGTTCTGCTGCCCCGCCTCAAAGTGCGGGAGGTGGAAGAGGGGATTCGTCTCTATTGTGTGTTGGATGCGTGATTTTCAGCATTGAAGCTTTTGTCTCAGATCACCTCACCCCCAATTGTGTACGCGACAGTGACCGCAGTCCCCAGGGCGTTACCTGTTGGTAACATCCCGCACCGAATTTAAGGTTTATCAGAATTGAGCATGAATACAGCCACTTAGTCGAATTTCGCATATCCTCAAGTTACTGATCGGTAACATTGGAACATTGTCTCCAACGCGAATAGATCATCACAATACTTTGGCGGAATCAAAAATACCAAATAAAAACATACAGTTAATAACCGCACTGTAACGCTATGGTATAGGGCATGCATTGAATAACGATGTATCGCGAGTCATCAGCTCGCGGCACCGATATCAAGAATCCGGATCTATCCGGCAATGCACTGAGGAGGATATCCCATGCCCGTTGGTCTCCAGGCAGAACCATCCCTGGGCGTGCCCGGCAAGAAGCGCTGGGCCATGGTCATCGATCTGCGACGCTGTATCGGATGTATGGCCTGCGTCTAAGGCGGAATACGACGTGCCGCTCGGCGTCTGGCGCACCGTCGTCAAAGTCAAGGACACCGGCCACTATCCCAATACCAAGCGCCACTTCATGCCCAGGCTGTGCAACCACTGCGACAATCCGCCCTGCGTCAGAAACTGTCCCACGGAAGCCACCTACAAGCATGAGGACGGCTTTGTACTGCAGCGCTACGAGCGCTGTATCGCCTGCCGCACCTGTATCGCGGCCTGTCCCTACAACGCACGACATGTGCTGCCCAAGAGCCGCGACCGGGTGAGAATCGGCGGGGTGGTGGACAAGTGCACTTTCTGCAATCACCGGGTGGAGCAGGGGCAGGTGCCGGCCTGTGTGCAGACCTGCCTGGGACGCTCGCGTATCTTCGGCGATCTCAACGATCCCGACAGCGAAGTCTCGCGGTTGGTGGCCCGCCACAAGACCGTTGTGCTCAAGCCGGACAAGGGCACCCGCCCGCAGGTCTACTACATCAAACCCGATCGGGCGCAGACCGAGCAGCAATACAGCTCGCCACAATCCTATGCCGCGCGCGCCGATGCCGAAGCCTTCTACCGGCACAACCGGGGCTCCAAGTTCTTTTCTGGCGTTCTATAGGGGGAAGCCGCCATGTTCGAATACATGCCTTACAACATCGCCCCCTGGGGCCATGAGATCGTTATCTACTTCTTTCTCATCGGCGCAGCCGGAATGACCTTCGTCTATGCCGCGGCGCCGGCGGTCTTCGGCAACGTCTTCGGTGGCGCCGCCAGGTCGATGGAACCGTTCCAGCGCATCGGTCTGATCGTGTCACTGGTTCTGCTGCTGATCTGCGGTCCGCTGTTGATCATGGATCTGGGACAGCCGGAACGTTTCCTCTACCCGATCCTCTACTTTCACTGGACTTCACCGCTCTCCTGGGGCTCCCTGTTTCTGCCCCTGTTCGGCTTGTGCATCGTCGGTTTCCTGTTCGGTCACATGAAAGGCAATACGGGGCTGATGCGGTTGACCGGCATACTGGGATCGCTGCTCGCCTTGTCGATGCCGCTCTACACCGGACTCGATCTGATGGTCCATCAGACCCGCGAACTGTGGAGCAATCCCACCATCCCGCTGCTGTTCGTCATCCTCTCCATGAGTTCCGGCACTGCGGTGGTGGCGGTAATCCAGTTGCTGCGCGGGCAGCTCGACGCCCGGGCCAGCGAATTCCTGCATGCCTTTCTCTACCTCTCGCTGGCGGTGACCTTGGCCCTGTTCCTTGCCGAGTGGGTGGTGCTGACCTACGGCGGTGAGGAGAAGCAACAGGCCTGGACGCTGATCAACGAATCCTTTGGTTTGCAGTACTGGGGGCTCACCTTCCTGGTCGGCATCCTGGTGCCGCTGGTGCTGGTCGCCATCCCCAGGCTGGGACGCGATCCGCGTGTGCTCACCCTGGCCGCGGTGATGAGCGCCGTGGGCGCATACAGCTTCCGTGAAGTGCTGATCTACGCGGGTCAGCTCACCCAGATCTACTACTGAGGGAGACCGAGCGATGAGCGATAGTCTGAAATACACCCGCCGCGATTTCATGAAGATCGGCGGCGCCATGGGCGCGGCGGCCGGCGCGGCCGGTCTCGCCAGCCGCCGGCTGGTGGCGATGGAGAACGAACTGGGGGGCAAGGATTTCTCGCCGGCCACTGGCGCCGAACGCCAGGCCGTGCCCTATACCTGTCTCGCCTGCAACATCGAGGACGGCGGCGTGGCCTATGTGGAGAACGGCCGCATCGTCAAACTCGAAGGCAACATGGATCATCCAAACACCCGCGGCAAACTCTGCGCCAAGGGCAACTCGGGATTCCTGCACGTCTACGATCCCGACCGCATCATGACGCCGCTGCTGCGCACCGGCAAACGGGGCGAGGGCAAGTGGAAACGCATCACCTATGCCGAGGCGACCACGCTGCTGGCGCAGAAGCTGCGCGAGGTGATCGACCGGGCCAACGCCGAGCACCAGCCGGAGATCCTCAACGAGATCGTCTTCAAGTGGGGACGCGATCGCAGCGGCGGTGCGGTCGGTCGCTTCATGCATGCGCTGGGCTCCAACGCCATGCTCAACCACACCAACATCTGCGAGTCCTCGAAGAAGGTGGGGCTGGAACCCTCCTGGGGTCCCGACATCGAATCCTGCGACTGGGCCAACACCAAGTACATTCTCAACTTCGGCTCCAACGTTCTGGAGACCGCCTACTTCATGAACCCGAACTCGCAGCGGCTGGTGGACGGCGTGGTCGGCAACAAGGCCAAGTTGGTGACCTTCGATGTGCGCATGTCCAATACCTCCGGTTTTTCCGATGAGGCCTACTTTCCCTATCCGGGGACCGACGCGGCCATCGCCCTGGCGATCTGCCATGTGATCATGAACGAGGGGCTCTATGACGCCGACTTCATCCGCGACTGGACCAACGTCACGGCTGAGCAGCTGATCGAACACCTGAAACCCTACACACCGGAGTTCGCCGAAGACGAATCGGGTGTGCCGGCCAAGGATATCCGGCGCATCGCCCGCGAGTTCGCCACCACCAAGCCGGCCACCACCTTCTCCTATCGCGGCCCCTGCAAACATGTCTGGGGCGCCTACCAGGAGGCGGCGATCCACATGATCAACGTCATCACCGGCAATGTGGAGAAGAAGGGCGGTTACTGTCTGCCTCGCGGCATGGGCTGGCCGCAGCCGGAACCGGTACCGCCCAAAGGCAGGACGGCCAGCGCCATCGCTGCGCCGCCGCTCTATCCGCTGGCGTCCCATCATGTCTCAACCCACGCCCCCTATATGATCATGAAGGGCGAGGCCAAGGTGTCGGTGTGGATGAGCTACTACGACAATCCCGTCTACACCTATCCCTCCAGC
Source organism: Candidatus Thiodiazotropha sp. (assembly GCA_037384425.1). Taxonomy (GTDB): domain Bacteria; phylum Pseudomonadota; class Gammaproteobacteria; order Chromatiales; family Chromatiaceae; genus Thiodiazotropha. The sequence continues at coordinate 6,158 of JARROA010000034.1, forward strand.
CATGTATGGAAGCAGTTTCTGACCGACGAGAACATGGTTCCGTTCCTGGTCTCCTTCAGCCCCTATATGTCGGAGACAACGGAACAGGCGGACCTCATCATCCCTGATGTGACCTATCTCGAGCGCCACGATCCCGAGTCGATGCCGAGCGGCCTCTATCCCTGCCTCTCCATCCGCCAGCCGGTGATCAAGCCGCTGGGCGGTACCCAGGAGTTCCGGCAGACCCTGATCGACGTGATCCACAAAGTGGATCCGGATGGATCATTGGGCATCAAGCAGTACTTCGCCTTCGACACGGTCGAGGACTGGATGAAGGCCCACTTCGACAACATCCCCGGCCTCAAGGAGGATGGCGGCTGGAACTTCATGAAGAAGAAGGGGGTCTGGCCGATCTACGGCGAGGTCGACAAGGACACCGCCAAGATCGTCGACAAGAACGGCAACGAGGTCGATCCCGATTACGGCCTCTATACCAAGGAGGTCTCGGCATCCGACATGGAGGGGGCGGAGATATCGGAAGACGGCACCATCAAGAAGGACGGCCATGCCATCGGCGTGCAGATCGGCGGCAGGAACATGGTCGGTTTCGGCACCCCGTCACGGCGTATCGAACTCTACAAGGAGAGTTACCACAAATACGGCTTCAATCCGCTGCCGGTCTACAAGCGGCTGCCCTCGCGTGACAAGCAGCCCAACGAGCTGGTGCTGACCACCTATAAGGTCAACGTGCACACCCAGAGCCGCACCGCCTCGCTGAAGTACCTGGCCGAGCTCTATCACAAGAATCCGGCCTGGATCAATCCGAAGACGGCGGCGGCGCGCGGCATCAAGGACGGCGACCTGATCCGGGTGGCCTCCAAGCTGGGTCATATCGTCACCCGCGCCCACGTCACCGAGGGAATTCATCCGGACGTGGTGGCCATCTCCACCGCCTGCGGCCACAGCGCCTACGGCCGTCTCGCTCAGCTCAAGCAGCGCGAACAGGTGGCCGAGTACGCCCAGGGCGGCGATCCCGACATCAGCAACAACGTCTGGTGGAACGACAAGGGCGTCCATCCCAACCCCATCATCCGCCTGGCGGTCGATCCCATCGGCGGCTCCCAGGGCTGGTTCGATACCGTGGTGACGGTGAGCAAGGCGCAACCCGGCGACAACTACGGTGACGTCGCGGCCAGTGTCGAGGAGTCGCTCAAGGACTACGAAGAGACCTTGAGATACGCCTACACGGGCGACCTGCACCGCGCCAATCACAAGGAGGTGGAAATCGACTGGGAGAGCCTGCCGGAGCCTGAGCTCCACGCCGGTGGCCATTAACCCCCTGGCTCCCCGGCGGCGTCCGGGGAGCCTTTCTTTTTTCGAGGATGGAGATGCTCAATACCAATACCACACTGGATGAGGCGGGGAGACAGACGGACGTGAGCGAGCGGAGAGTCGAGACTCTCGCGCTGGCCCGTCTCTACGGTTTCATCGCCCGGGTGCTTGAGGATGAGGCCGATGTGGTGCTGCTGCAGCTGCTTCGGGGCGAGCTTCGCGCCCCCCTGGAGGCGCTCGGCCTGTGCTTTGACGATGCCTTTCACAGCAGCCCGATCGAGACACTGTGCGAAAGCCTGGCCGAGGAGTACACCGGGCTGTTCGTCGCACCGGGATGTATCAGCCCCTATGCCTCGGTCTTCGAGACCGGCTGCATGTTCAAGGAACCCGCGGACCGCGCCATCGACGCCTACCGCCGGGCGGGTTGGGACTACCGGCGGCGCATGAGCGGTGAGTTTCCCGACCACATCGGCACCATGCTGGGCTTTTGCGGTCGGCTGGCCGAGGCGGAGGCCGATGCCCTGGCCGCGGCCGAGCTGGAGCGGGCGGACGAACTGCGCGCCCTGCGTGAGGAATTTCAGGTCGAACAGTTGGGCGGCTGGGGACCGGGCTGGTGTCACCTGGCGGGCGAGGCGGCGTACCACCCCTTTTACAAAGGCGTGCTGCAACTGGCCGAGTCGCTGCTCTGGAGCGAGCTCTCCCGGCTCGTCGACCGCCGCCGCCTGCGCGAACTGGCCGAACTGAACCGCCGGGAGCCCAAGCGTCTCGACTACGACGCCGATTTCCGCAAGGCCTCGGGTCTCTGACCCGAATGGCACTTGCTCAATCGGACATGATGCGGCAAGCCACACCGAGCACCCGGATTCCCGGTAGGGTGCGGCTTGCCCACCGATTACCCGCCAGCCCTGAGGCACAAAGTGCGGGCACACGAACAGGAGAACCGATGACATCAGGACAGGCCAGCCCCGATAGACACGGTGACGGACAAGCCCCATGCGCATCTTGTTGGTAGAGGCCTCAGGCCGAGGCTTTCTCAGCCACTACACCCACGCCCTGGGCCTGGGTCTGCAACGGGCAGGCGCCGAAGTGCGGCTGTTGACCGGACGCTGGGACGAACTCTGGAACTGGCCGGTTCCCTACCGGAAACAGGCCTGCCTGGAGGTGGGCTGGCGCGCCTGGCGCTGCGTGCGGAGCCATGTCGAGGAGGTGAAGCCCGATCTGGTCCACCTGCAATGGGTCGACAACCCGGTCCACGCCTATCGCTTCGTTCGCTGGGCCCAGCGCCGGGGCGTGCGGGTGGTCTATACCCCTCATAACATCCTGCCCCATGAACGACGCTGGCTGCTGATGCCGGCATACCGGATGCTCTACCGCGCCATGGACCGGGTGGTGGCGCGGGATGTCCACCTGGCCTGGGCCCTCGAGGAGCTGCTCGACACGCCGCGGGAACGGGTGGCGCACCTGCCCGGCAGCCCCAATTTTCTCGCCATGCAGACCCAGGCGGTGGAGACCGCATCACCACTGCCGCGGCTGCCGGGCGAAGAGCGGCGGTTGCTCTTCTTCGGTCACGGCAGCCCCCGCAAGGGGCTCGACGGTCTGCTGCGGGCTGTGGCCGCAGAGAGCTGGCCCGAATCGACTCACCTGCTGATCGCCGGCGAGAACGTGATGCACGGCATCTCGGCGCAGACGCTGGCCGCTGCCCGGGCGGCGATGCGCATCAGCGTCATCGACCGCTATGTACCGCCCGACGAGGTCGCCGTACTGTTCCGCGACGCCGACCTGCTCCTCATGCCCTACACCCGGCAGTGCAAAAGCCCGCTGCTCGATCTGGCCGCCTCCCTGCACCTGCCGGTGCTGCGTTCGGACCAGGTGCAGGGCGCCGATTTCCGCGAGGGGTTGCATGGCGTCACTTTCCCCCAGGACGATCCGTCGGCGATGTGCGACCGTTTGCAACAGATGGACTGGCTGACAGCGGTGAAGCGACGCCTGGAAGCCAGCGACGATTCCTTTGTTTCCCTGGACCGGCTGTCGCTGGGGCACGTCAGGCTCTATCAGGCGCTGATGTCACCGCAAACCGCATCGGCGGATGACGGCCTGAACGGCGATTCGCCGCTGCCTTCAACGAGGTGACCGAGATGGCCGGTGCCGGAAAGACCCTCATCCTTATCGCCCACGAGCGCAAGCTGCCCGAACTCGTCAAACTCATGAAAAGCCAGCGGCATGTCTTCGCGGCTTATCGTCTGCTGGCGACCAGCGAAACCGGGGAGGCCATCGAACGGGAGCTGGGGCTGGAGGTGACCCATCTCTTCTCCGGCCGCAACACCAACATGGTCACCGCCGTGGCCCTGACCCATTGGCTGGGGCGCAAGCTGCAGCCGGCGGTGGGACGGCCGGACCGGGAGGCGACGGCATGAAGACGGCGGATCGGACCCAAGCCGTGAGTCTGCTGACCCGGGCCGAACTGATCGTCGATGAGGCGCTCTGCGTCAACCTGCGCGGCCGGCTGATCCACTGCTCCCGCTGCGAGGAGCGCTGTCCCATGGGCGCGCTGAGCCTGTCGCGGGACAGTGTGGAACACGACGAGATGCTCTGCACCGGCTGCAACAGCTGTCTGCCCGTCTGTCCCGCCGGCGCTTTGCGCTCCACCGGATTCGTGCCCGCACGTTTCCTGCAGGCGTTGAAGGAGAGCGCGCTGACCGATCTGCACTGCCACGCCAGCAGCGATAGCAGCGGCGGTATCGTCATCCCCTGTTACGGAGCTTTGGATGCCCGCTTGCTGGCCGCAGCCCGTGCCGAGGGGGTGACCGAGCTACGGCTGCACGGTCTGGCTCACTGCGACGGCTGTCACTACGGCGATGCCCGCGACCACCTGCGCTCGGTCGTCTCGCAGCTCGATGAGTGGCTGGGGGAGGACGCCCCCCGGCTCGATCTCGAACCCGGGGCGGGGGAGCCCGCTGGTAACGAAGGGCGGAACTATCAGGATCAGCCCCACCTGGACCGGCGCGCCTTTCTGCGCTTCGGCGGCGCCGGCGGCGTGACCCGGGCCGTCGACTGGCTGGTGCCCGGTCTGGCCCGGGACGATGAGGACGCTGAGGCGCTGCCTTTCTATCAGGCCGAGGAACATCCGCAGCGGGCGGCCCCCTATCAGCAGGCGCTGGCGCTGCGCGCCGTCGCCATACCCTGGCGCCAAGGACCCGTCCTGCCGCTGAAAACGCGCCGCCTGAGCGAGCAGTGCAGCAACTGTTTGATCTGCGGCCGGCGCTGTCCCACCGGCGCCCTGCAGGCCGAGGAGACCCCTCAGGCGCGGGCCTTGAGTTTCGATGCCGCACTGTGCACCGATTGCGGCCTCTGCGTGGAGATCTGTCCGCACGATGCAGTGATCGTGGAACCGCTCGACGACCCCGCCGAACTACAGGGCCGCACGACGCTGCTGTTCAAAAAGCAGCAGGCCTGCCGGCAGTGCCGCGCTGCGTTTTTACAGGAGTCCGCGGAGGATGATCTCTGCCCGGTCTGCCGCAACGAACAGGAACTGGATGACGCTTGGCTCGACATGCTTTCGGGTTAGGCGGGATTGAAGGCGGATCGTCATGCCGGTTCAGGGATGACGACAAGGAGTACGGGGCGGCTTTTCCGCCCGGCCGTTGTCATCGCTTTGCCGCTGCTGTGTCTGACAGCGTGGGCCTGGTGGTGGCACCAGCCGAAAACGCCGGAGGCGTTGTTCCGGGTCCGCTGCTCGAGCTGCCATGAGCTGCGACGGGAGCGGCTGTGTGAATTCGCCCCGTCCCTGCGGCCCGCCATCGTCGGAGTCATGCGCAGGGAGCATGGCGCCGACGAGGTGATCGGCGAGGAGGAGGCGGTAGTGATTGAAACCTATCTGAGAGAGCGATTCGAATGTCCGTGAACGCGTTGCAAGCCGAGATGGAGAGTCTGGAAGAGCGGGTGCTCGATACGCTGCGCCAGGTACGCATCGGTGAGAACGGCCCCGACGTGGTGAGCGCGGGACAGGTCTACGATGTGGTCGCCACCGGCGGCGCGGTGCGTGTCTTGCTCGATCCCGAGCGGATCCCGGAGGCTGACCAGGAGGCGCTGGCCGAGGCCCTGACACCGCTGGTGGAGACGTTGTCCGGCGTGGAGCGGGCGGTGGTCAAGCCGCGTCCGTGCTCCAGCGCCCGGCACGCCTCCCTGCCGGGCATCCGCCATGTGGTGGCGGTGCACAGCGGAAAAGGCGGGGTGGGCAAGTCGACCCTGACCGCCAATCTGGCGGTCGCCCTTGCCGCGCAGGGCCACGCGGTGGGCCTGCTGGACGCCGACGTCTATGGTCCCTCCGCGCCGACCCTGCTGGGTGTCGGCGGACGCGCCGAGACCACCGATAACGGGGAGCGCATCCAGCCCAGGACGGCCCATGGGGTGCGTATGATCTCCCTCGGTCTGCTGCTGCCCGAGGAGCAGGCCCTGATCTGGCGGGGCTCCCTCATCGACCAGGGGCTGCCGCAGCTGTTCCGCGACGTGGCCTGGGGCGAGCTCGACCTGCTGTTGGTCGATCTGCCGCCGGGCACCTCGGATGTCCATCTGGCGGTGGCGGGCCATGTGGCGCTCTCCGGGGTGATCGCCGTCACCGCGCCGGGCCAGGTCTCGCTGGACGACGTGCGCCGGGGGCTGGAGATGTTCGCCGATCTGGCGGTGCCCTGTCTGGGCCTGGTGGAGAACATGGCCGGCTTCCACTGCCGCAAGTGCGGCCATACCGGCGCCCTGTTCGGCAGCGGCGGTGCGGCGGAGCTGGCGGCGCAGACCGGCCTGCCCCTGCTGGCCAGCCTGCCGTTCATGCCCGAGGTCGCGGTGGGATCCGACAGCGGCGAGCCGACTGCCTTGCGGGAGACTGGGGCCGGGGCGCCTTTTCACGACCTGGCCAGGCGGTTGGCCGGCGCACTGAACCTGGAGGCAGAGGCGGCGATCCCATGAAGACACCCGACGACTTTCCCATCCCCGTCACCCTGGGCCAGGCGGCGAACGCCACCCAGCCCTGGTACGCCGAACCCCAGGAACCCGTCGCCGGCATCGGCGACATCGTGCTGGTGGCGAGCGGCAAGGGCGGCGTCGGCAAGTCCACCGTCACCGTCAACCTGGCCTGCGCCCTGGAGCGCCTGGGCAAGCGGGTCGGCATCCTCGATGCGGATCTCTTCGGTCCCTCCATCACGCGGATGCTGGGGACCGAGGGTGAGCTCCCGGTGGATGCCGAAGGCCGCGCCATGCCGTTGCGCAACCATGGCGTCTGGGCCGCCTCCATCGGCAATGTGTTGCCGCCGGAGGCGGGACTGGTCTGGAAGGGGCCGCTGGTGGCCCAGGCCCTGGTGCAGATGTTCCGCGAGCTGGCCTGGCCCGAACTCGACATCCTGCTGGTCGATATGCCGCCGGGTACCGGTGACGTGGCCCTGACCATTCTCGAGCAGATCCCCCTCTCGGGGGCGCTGCTGGTGACCACCCCCCAGCGGCTGTCGACCGTGGACGCCGCCCGCGGGGTGGCCCTGCTGCACGATCTCGACATCCCGGTGTTCGGGCTGATCGAAAACATGGCGAGCTATGTCTGCCCCTGTTGCGGAGAGGCTCAGCCCCTGTTTCCCGAGGGGGCAGCCGAAGACCTGGCGGTGCGTAAGCATGTCCGCTACCTGGGTGGTCTTCCCCTCGACCCGGAGGGGCAGGCTTGCGCCGATCGGGGCGAGCCCCTGGTGGTGGCCCGGCCCGAGGGGGCGGTAGCGGCGGCCTTCGCCAGCCTCGCCCAAGAGGTCGAGTCCGCGCTGCAGCGGGAAAGGGCCTTCCGACGGCGCGATGCGGATGCGCAGGCGCGGGCGGAGCACGAGATGTTCTGGGAAAACCTGTTGGACGATTGACGAGGTAGCGACTATGCATAACAGCCGGCCCATTCAACTCTATGTCGATCTGCGGCAGACGCCGGACGATGAGGAGGAGGCGTGCTTCGACTGGCTGCAGGGCGCCGACGCACTGGTGCTGGATCCCGCCCATTGCACGCCCGACCGGTTCGGGGCCATGCCGGTGGAACGGGCGCTCCTGCAGAGCGCCGATCCTGCGCGGCACGAGCCCTGGAAGGAACAGTGCTGCGATTGGGTCGGAGACCAGGGGATCGAAGAGACGGCCCGGTTGCGGGATCTTCATCCCCAACTCCACTGGATACCGCGTCTGGGCGTATCCCGGGCCCAGGTCAGCTATCGCTTTTCCGGACCCGCGGTGGGCGAAGGGTTCTCTTTCTACATGCCCGACCCTGCCGCCATCAAGGGTTGGCAGGTGGCGGGGGTTTCTCTCGAAACCGCTTTGGCTCGGGTGACGGCGCTGGGTTTCGATACGCTGTGGCTTCATTCGCCCGTGGCGGCCTCCCGTTGCCGGGGTCTCGATCTGGATCTGTTGGAAAAGACAGGGCGGGGCGACTGGGCCGTCTGGCTATCCGGCGGTGTCGGCGATGTGGGGCATTTGCGTAATCTGGCCCGGGTGGGCGGTGCGTCGGCAGTGGTGGTCGAGGCGGCGGTCGCCCAAGCCTGCTCCAGCGTATCGCTGACCGAGGCTCTGGTGGCGGAGCCGCCGCGCCCCGAAGCCGTGCCCATGACCTTCACTCCCCGCAAGCCGGGTCAGGGAGCGCTTTGATCAGTCATCTTATCGGCGGTCTCCTGCTGATCCTGTCGACGGCCCCGGCGTCTGCCGGGCCGCCGGCACTCCACACCATCGATGCGCAGCGTCTGGCGGTGTGGCTGGACTCGCCGGAACCGCCGCTGGTGCTCGATGTGCGCGGGCGAGAGGCCTATCTGGCGGGCACCCTGCCGGGGGCATTCGACGCCGGCACCGACCCGAAGGGCTATCTGCCGCATCACGGCGGGGATCCGGTAGTGTTGCTCGCTGAGGACACCCTCGATCACGCACGGCTCGCGGCCTGGACGGCTCGACTTGCGGATGTTGGCCATCGGGTGTGGCTGTTGAGCGGCGGTATGGCCGCCTGGGTCGAGGGGGGAGGGACCGTCGAACAGCCGGACACCACCTATGCGCAACCGGGACGGGTTCCCTTTCTGATCCCCAGAGGCCTGTGCGAAGGAGGCGAGCCCGCACAGGTGTTCGAATGAGAAGGCTGTTGTGGCTGTTGTGGCTGCCCGGCCTGGCGCTCGCCGAACCGCAGACGGCGCCTCCCGGGCCGGGTGAGCCCTCCCATTGTCCCGACTGCCATCGACAGGAAACCGAGAGCTTCAAGCGCAGCCGCATGGCCGTGGCCGCCCGCACGCCGGACTTCCTCCGGGAGTGGAAAAGCAAGGGCAGGGTGGAACGCTGTCTGGCCTGCCACGCCCCCAGTGGCGGCAAGGGGGTGGAGTGTGGTGACTGCCATGGCGATACGGGCCACCCCTATCCCCGTCTCGAGACGCCGGCTGTCTGCGCCCGTTGCCACGACGCCCCGGGCGAAGTCACGGTCAGGAGCTATCGCCGGTCGCCGGCTGCCAGGCAGGGCGAAGGGTGTCTGGACTGTCATCTTGATACAACGCCTGGCAGTCATGACTTCGCGGGGCCGATGCGGGCAGGATTCCTGGAGGGCATCGCCCGTCTGCGCCTCTCCCTGCGCAGGGATGAGGGCGGCGATACCCTTACCCTGTTGATCGGAATCAGGCATCGGGCGGGGCATGCGCTACCGGGCGGCACCACAGGACGCTCCGTCTGGCTGGTGGTCGAATCGTTCGCGCCGGATGGGCGAATACTGGAGCGCTCCACAGTCCGATTCGGCTGGTTTCACGACAGCCGTATGGAATGGCGGGATCGGACCCTCCCTCCGGGACCCGGCAAGGTGATCGAAATCCCGTTGCAGGGTGCCGCCGAGGCGACCTCGGTCGAAGCCAGACTCCTCTATCGCTTCCGGCCCGGTCCGTTGGAAACACCCGATCCACGCGAGGTGGAGCTGGATCGTGCGCGATTTGCACTGTCTCATAAAATGAGGGAAAGTCGATGAGGACCGGAGTGTCTCCGATCGATTCATCGGTGGGACAGAACCCCACCCTAGCGCTTGAACTGGACGGTATGGTACTTCGCCACAATCATTCATTCGCTGTCGGGATCGCCGTACTCCTTCTGTTCCTGATCAGTGTGTCCGGCTCGGCCGTGCATGCCGAAGGCGTGCAGGACCGGGGCTACCGCATCGGCCTGACACCGGTGATGCTCATCGACCGGACCTCCTTTCTAAAGGACTGGCAACACTATTTCGAAGCCAGGCTCGGCGTCTCCGTGTCATTCATTCAACGCCAGACCTATCGCGAGGTGGTCGACCTGCTGCTGGCGGGAGAGTTGGATGCGGCCTGGCTGTGCGGCTATCCCTATGTGGTTCACCGGCAGGAGGTCGAACTGCTTTCGGTACCGCTGTTTCACGGTGAGCCCATTTATCAGTCCTATCTGATCGTGCCGGCGGGCGACAAGCAGACCCAAAGCCTGCTCGATCTCAAACAGAAGGTGTTTGCCTATTCGGACCCCGATTCCAATTCGGGCTATCTCTTTCCCCAGGTGCGGCTGATCAACGAAGGCATTCAACCTCGGCACTTTTTCGCCAAGAGCTTCTTCACCTGGTCCCATCGCGAGGTGGTCAAGGCGGTTGCCGAGGGGGTAGCCCACGGCGGTGCTGTCGACGGTTACGTGTGGGAGACGCTGGCCCTCAACGAACCCGAGCTGACGCAGCGGACCCGGGTGGTCGCCAAATCGCCATCCTTCGGTTTTCCGCCGCTGGTAGTGAAGCAGCATCTCGACGCTAGTCGGGTCAAGCGGCTGCGCCAGGCTTTCCTGGGAATGGCGGATGACGAAGAGGGAAGCATGCTGCTCAAGAAACTCAACCTGGACGGTTTTGTCCGTGGCAATGATGGACTGTTCGACAGCATCGCGGACTCCGTCAGGATCCTGGAGGCATCCGGTGAAACTCGGTGACATCAGCTATCGCGTCAAGGTGCCGCTGACCTTGACAGCCGTTATCCTGCTTACGGTCAGTGTGGTGACCCTGGCACTGACCTGGCGGGCCTACGAGGATCTGAGGCAGGACGTCTTCCACAATGCCGTCGAGATCGGCAATGTCCTCTCCAACAGCCTGCCCGATGCCATTCTCCACGACGACCTCTGGGGCGCTTACCGTCTGGTGCAGGCGGCGGAGGGGTGGCCGAACGAGGCCTCATCGAGGCTGCTGGCGGTGATCGACGGTGATGGAAAGATCTATGTCTCCAACAAACCCAAGGAGCTGCAGGTGACGACACCCCTGAGAGCCCATGGTGCGGAACTCGCACGCGTGGAGGCGGAGGTGTTGAGAATCACCGGCGATCTCAAGCCACGCCCCTACGAGCATCCGGGCGACCAGCGACTCTATGTCATCCTCCCCATGCTGAGCGACGGCGTGGCGATCGGCACCTTGATCGTGGGCTATGACCGGTCCCTGTTCCTGCCCCGTTTCTACTCCATCGTGAAACGCGTCATCTATTCGGCGCTGGGCGTAACCGCCTTCCTGTTGCCCTTCGGTTGGTATCTGGGCAATCGCATGGCCGCTCCCCTCGGCCAACTGGCCAATTGCATGGGCAAGGTGGGGCGTGAACAACCGGGCGAGATTGTGTGTACCCTGAGGCAGGGCAAAGATGAGATCGGACGCCTCGGCGTGAGCTTTCAGCAGATGCTTAAGGAACTGGTGGAAAAGGATCAGATGGAAAAAAAGATGTTGGCCACCGAACGCCTCGCCGCCGTCGGCCGCTTGGCGGCAGGCGTTGCGCATGAGATCAACAACCCCTTGGGCGGCATGCTGAACGCATTGAACACATTCCGCCGCTACAGCGATACGGACGATTTGGGCAAGGAGACGCTGGCGTTGCTGGAACGCGGACTGCAGCAGATCCGGGAAACCGTATCCGCGCTGCTGGTGGAGGCCAATCCACGCAGTCATCATTTGACTCCACAGGATATCGAGGACGTCAGGAAACTGCTGTTGCTGGATGTCAATCGCAAGCGGATCGATCTCGAGTGGCACAACGGTCTCAGCCGGTCCATCCCGTTGCCATCCACTCCTATCAGACAAATTCTGATCAACCTGTCATTGAATGCGGTGCAGGCGACGCAGGAGGGAAGTGCCGTCTCCTGCCGGACGGAGATCGCCGGAGACACCTTTTCCATGGCCGTGCATAATGAAGGTTCTGAGATCTCCCGGGATCGCCTGAATCGGCTGTTCGAACCCTTTTCCGACGAAGCGGTCGGCAACGGTCTCGGGCTTTGGGTGACCTATCAGCTGATACATCAGATGAACGGCAGCATCGACGTTCAATACAAACAGGGCGAAACCATATTTACCGTGGAACTGCCGATTCCGGTCGAAAGTGAGGAGCAGTATGCAGCGTCTTTGCCTGGTTGAAGATGACGACATCATGCGCGCATCCCTGTGTCAGCGCTTCAAGCTGGAACAGATCACCTGCGACTGTTTCGACAACGCGCTGGAAGCGCTGAGCTCCCTCAAAGAGCAGCCCTATGCCGCGTTGATCTCCGATATCCGCATGCCGGATCTGAGCGGAGAGGAACTCTACAATCGCCTGTTGCAATCCGAGCAAACACCGCCTCCCACCGTCTTCATCACCGGTTATGGCACCATCAATCAGGCGGTGGAGCTGCTCAAGCTCGGTGCCAGCGATTACATTACCAAACCCTTCGATATCGACGAGTTACTCTCCAAGCTGAGACAGATCGCGCCGCTTCTGTTCGGCACGGCGGAATCGCAAGAGACGGAACTCGGTGTCTCATCTCAGATGCGCCAGGTCAAGGCGCTGCTGGACCGCCTGGCCGATCATGACGTCGACATCCTCATCACCGGGGAAACCGGAGTCGGCAAGGAGTATGCCGCACGCTATCTCTCCGCGAGAATCGACCATAGCGGCAGTCAGCCTTTCATCGCCCTGAATTGCGCCGCACTGCCCGAAGACCTGCTGGAGACCGAACTCTTCGGCCACGAAAAAGGCGCCTTTACGGGTGCCATGCGCGCACGCCGGGGGGTCTTCGAACAGGCCGATGGCGGCATCCTTTTCCTGGATGAGATCGGTGAGACATCTCCCCGGATGCAGGCGAAACTGTTGCGCACCATTCAGGAACGGACGGTCCAGCGAATCGGCAGCGAGGCCACCATACCGTTCAACGCCCGTTTGATTTACGCCACCAACCGTGATCTTAAAACCATGGTTTCCGAAGGCACGTTCAGAGAGGACCTCTACTTCAGGGTCAATGTGGCCCATGTCCACATACCGCCGCTGCGGGAACGCAAGGAGGATATCGGCTGGCTGGCGCATCAGATCGTCAACCGTTTCACCCGCAAGCGCGGGGAGCGCAGGTTCCTGCTGCCGGTGACGGAACGCTATCTGGAACAACAGCCCTGGACGGGTAACCTGCGAGAGCTGGCTAACGCCGTAGAGCGCGCCTGTATCTTGTCCGAACAGGAAGTGATCGGCCCGAAAGAGTTCGGCGCTCTCGATGAGCAATCTCCGAGCCTGAATGGTCAGGTGCTTCTCAAGGATGCGCTCGAGCGACATGAACGCACCTTATTGGTCGAAACCCTTGAGCTGCACGAGTGGCGTATCGCGGAAAGCGCGAAAAGCTTGGGCATCAGTCGTAAGAGCCTGTGGGAAAAAATGCGCCGCTATGAGATAGAGGAAAATAAGTGATACGGGGCGTATAAACAGGCTGACACAGCCTGTGCTTCGGGAACGGCGCATCTACATCACAGGTGATGCTGCGTGTATTTCCGAAGCATCACCTGGGCTTCACTCTCACCCCGTCGTCAATCGTATCATCCGGGTGTGTGATGACGGTTTCACCTCCCTGCAGCCCTTCCAGAATCTGTGCATACAGTCCGTTACGCTGACCGACTTTTACCATGCGTCGCAAGGCCCTGTTGTCCTGCATGACAAACAGCGCCCATTGCGTTTTGAAGCGGAACAGGGCACTGGCCGGGATTTGCAATACGTCCGCTGCTTGCCAGAGGATAAAGCGTGATTCGACGCGGTAGCCGTCACCGAGCGTTTCCCATTGCCCGGAGTCCGAGGTGATGTCCGAGATGATCAGTACGCGTTGCTCTTCGACACCCAACGCCGAGACCTTTGTGAATCCGACCGGTTCCACCCGCCGTACCTGACCGGCCAGGGGATTATCACCGCCCCAGCGTTCGTACAGCACAGGCATGCCAGGTTTGATTTTCACGGCATCCGCAGACAGGACATCGGTTTCGATTTCCAGTGAACGGGTGTCGCCGATCTCCAGCAAAGGCTGGCCGCGCGCCACCACCCCTTCGCACTCCTGCTGCAGTTTGAGAATTCTGCCGCTGACGGGCGCGAGCACCTGCACCAGGTCCGAGGGGTCGGTTGATTGGTTGCCGGTGTATCGCAGTGCCGTGCGCGCGGCTTCGAGTTCGTATTTTGCGACATCCACCGCAAACACGGCGGAGCGCACTGCCGCCGCACTGCTGCGCTTTTGTGCCTTGGCCTGGTCGAGTTGGTCTGCGGAGATGTGGCCCTGGCTGGCCAGCGGTGCCAGTCGTTGCAGTTCGATATCGGCCAGGTCGGCATCGGCGCGCGCGGACTGCACATTCTGCTCGGCGGCCCGCAGGGCCGCTTGCGCGGCGGCGACTCTGGCCTCGGCCTCGGCACGACTGCGCGGATCCAGCGCCTGCGATTGCAGGGGATTGATGTTGACCAGCACCTCGCTTTTCTCGACGCTGTCGCCCACGTCGAAGTCGACACGGCAGATGGTTCCGTCGATCGGCGCGGTGATGATGTAGCGGTCTATTACACGGGTCTTGCCTTCCTCCTCGATGGCGACCTGCATGGGAGCGCGTGCCGCTTCGGCGGTGTCGACCGGCCGTGGCAGGGGCCGGAATCCATAGCTGAGTGCCGCCACTATGAACAGCAGGACAGCGAACCAGGTGATGCGTCTTTTCCATTGCGTGTTCATCGTCATTCCTTCGTCTTCAGGACATCGATCAGATCGAGTTCATCCAGCCGTCGCCGCACCAGCAGGCCCGACACCGTGGCGGTGAGCAGAACCACCAGCGCGGCAAAGGCATAGGTGGATGGTTCGAGTATCAAGGGCACGCGATACATGTCGTTCTCGACGGACAAGGCGATATAGCCGCACAGCTCGCGCCCGAACCAGAGGCCCAGAGGCAGGGCGCTCAGGGTCAGCAACGCCAGTTCGCCGAGCATGATGTAGGAGATTTCGCCACGTGTGTAACCCAGCACGCGCAGGGTGGCCAGCTCGCGACCGCGCTCCGTGAGGGTGATGCGCGCGCTGTTATAGACCACGCCCACGGCGATGATGGAGGCGAATATGGTCGCGATTGAAGTCCAGAACAGCATGGTTTCGTCCATGGTTCGATGAAAATTCTTGATCTCCTGCGTGCGGATCACGGAACCGGCGACTTCAGGTGTTTCCTTCAGATGTTGGTAAATTTCATTGGCATAGTGCTCATCGATGTAAAGGCTGACTCCGGAAATCAGATTGCCTTCATGCATCAGGCGGTTGAGGGCGCCCAGCGCCATATAGGAGCCGACGCCAAGGTCCTGTCGCATCAGTGTCACCACCGGCACCTGCGCTTTGGGCATACGGCCTTCGAGAACTTCAACCGTGAGCAGGTCGCCTGTTTTCAGACCCAGAATATGTTTTGCCAGGTATTCATTCAGGACTATACCCTCGGGGGGTACTTCGACGACCCTGAGTTCGTTGTCGACCAGGCGCTTGATGGTCGAGCCGGGTTCGTACGCCAGGATATAGGTGCGATAGCTGCGGTGTTGATAACGCAGCCGCGCCCATACGATACGGAAAGGTTCGCCGTATACGACACCGGGCAGGTGTCGCAGTTCGGCGGCTGCGCGACGTGAATTCGCCTCGTTGAACATGACAGACAGGTCATCGCGTTGCGAGAGCACGTAGTGCATGTACACCATGTAATTGGAGCTGTCTTCCTGAAAGCGCCCGGTCATCAGGATGCCGACGGCCAGTGCAATCCCCAGTACGGACAACAGTGAATTGATCGGCTTGTGGCCCAGATTTCGCAGGATCATACGGGTGGGTACGGATATCAATCGTTGCAGACCCATCTCTTCGATCAGGGAGGTGCGATAGACGGCCGGTGGCTCCGGACGCATGGCTTCGGCGGGTTTCAGGCGCACGGCCGAACGTATCGCAGCCAGAGTGCCCACCATGCCGGCGATGACGGTGATCAGTGAAGCCTGGATGATACGCAGCGGCTCGAAAGTGAAACTCAGAAACGGCAGATTGAAAAATTTCACATAAATTTCGCTCAGCATATGGCCAAGCGAAGCGCCGAGCGCCACACCGGCGACGATGCCGGCAAGCACGATCAGCATGATCATCTGCAGATAGTGCAGCGCAACCTTGGCGTTCGAAAAGCCGAAGGCCTTCAATGACGCGATCTGTTCACGCTGAGCGCCGACCAGGCGGGTGACGACAACATTGAGCAGAAACGCGGCCACGCCCAGAAATATCACCGGAAAAATGTTGGAGAGGTTCTCCAGTTGCGTGAGTTCCTGCTGCAGAAATTGATGCGAGGGCTGATCCTTGCGGGCGATCGAACCGACACTTCCATAACGCTCGAGGATGGCGTCGATTCGGTCCATGACTTCCTGTTCGTCGGCATCGCGCGTCAACGTCAGTACCACATGGTTGAATGCGCCATCCATATCGTAGGCGCGTGACAACGCTGCACGACCCATCCAAAGGATACCGTAGCGCTCATAGTCGGGAAACGAGCCGCCGGGGCGTATCTGATGGACATATTCCGGTGAGCCGCCGGTGCCGACGATGCGCAGCCGCTCGCGCTTGCCCTTGATGATGACGTACAAGCTGTCGCCGGGCTTCAGGTCGTGTGCCTCGGCAAAGTTTTCACTGATGATGATTTCGTCGTTGCGACCGGCTTCTATCAGGCGGCCGGCACGTAGGTAGAGTCGGTTGAGCAGCGGTTCGCCAGTGTCCGGTATGGAGGTAATGGTGCCGATGATGGGTTGCTGAAAACCTTCGATATCGATGGTCAGCGGCGCGACTACGCGGGTATCGACTTTATCGACACCGTCGATCGCGGCAAGGCGCCGGGCGACCGGTTCGGGGGCACGTTTGAGGGGCACGAATATCTCGGCGAAGCGGTACTCGCTGTAATACAAATCGCGGCTCAGCAGCAGCGAATCTAGCGTGCTCATAAACATGAGATAGCAGCCGACGCCACTCGCCAAGACCGCGGCAATGGCGATGGACTGTCCCCGCAGATGCCACAGGTCACGCCAGAGCTTGTGGTCAAGTGCTTTCATGGCGACTACCTGATCGGTTCCCCGGTGTGCTTTTTCAGTGCGCTGGGCTCGTCGGAGGCGACTTTGCCATCACTTAAGTGGCTCATGCGGTCGGTTATCTGCACGATGGGGGCATTACGGCTGACGCAGTCACTTTCGTATAGCTCAAAGTCGATAGCGTGCGGGGTTTTTTCCCGCGCCACGCCCATCAGGTGGATCTTGGCACGACCCGGGATTGGGCGTGCCATGGCGGGCCAGGGCACTGTCCTTTCGGCGGTTATCGTTTCTGCGTTTGTCATCGATGTTCCCTATCCCAGAGGCTTGCCCCTGGACGCTGTCGATGCATCGCGGATCGTTCGTTAAAGTGTCATTGATAAGCATAGCCCAGGCGCCCGAATCAGGCGGACAAGACCGGTACGCCGCACCTCGAAGAGGCGTCGCTCGCTTCTGTTCTTGAACGGAGATGTGGAATCAGGCGCCGGGCAAGAGATCGGCCAGGAGGGTTGCTATGCCGAGAAAACTGAAGAATCCGGCCACATCGGTGACTGTGGTGAGCACGATCGATGACGACTGTGCCGGATCGAGGCGCAACAGGGTCAGGACAATCGGCACTCCCGCGCCGGCCAGTCCGGCAATCACCATCGAGGCAATCATCGAGATGCCGATCACCAGAGTCAGCCCCAGAGAGCCGGACCAGAGAAAGACGCCCAGACAGGTGGTCGCAGCAATCCCGACACCGTTGACGAAACCGACCAGCAATTCCTTGCGTAACACGACGCCCCACTGCAGCAGGCGTATTTCCCGCAGCGCCAGACTGCGAATCACCACGGCGAGGGCCTGCGCGCCGGTATTGCCGGATTGGCCGGCAACCACCGGCAACAGTACCGCCAGTGCGGTGAAGCGCGCGATGGTATCCTCAAACACGCCGACCACGGAAGCGGCCAGGAACGCCGTCAGCAGGTTGATCTGCAGCCAGGGCAGTCGCTTGCGGATGGTGAACCACACCGGAGAAAGCGCACGTTCATCGGCGCTCGCGCCAAACAGGGTTTGAATGTCCGTAACGGCGTCCTCGCGCGCGGCCTGCAGCAACTGGTCCTGACGCACCACGCCGACCAGACGGCCCTCCACATCGACAACCGGCAGACTGCTCAAGCGGTGGTCCTCGAGAATCTTGGCAATGTCATCCTTTTCCGCCAGCGTGTCTACGAACGCAATCACCGGATCGACCAGACTGGCCAGGGAATCGGACGACGGTGCGAGCGCGAGATCCTGTAATTCGACAAGACCGGCCAGACGCTGCTGATCATCAACGATGTAGAGGATGCGTCGCCCACGCACGACACGTCGGTGCTGTTGATCACGGCGTAACTGCTCAAGGGCTTCTTCGACGGTATTATCCGCCCTGAGCGCTATCACACGTGGATCCATCAGCGCGCCGGCGGAATCGCTGGGGAAAGTGAGCAGACGCCGCAGGTCATGCTGAGCAATATCGCTGAGGGAGGCGAGCAGGGACTCGCGTTTCTGCTCCTCCATGCCTGCAAGTAAAACCACCGCACGGGCCGGCTGCATGCGGTTGAGCACCTTTCGCGCCAGCGCCGGCCTGGCATCCAGCAGTAGCTGTCGGCCGGTATCCGGCAGCAGGGTTTCCCATACCGGGGTAATCAAATCCGCCGGCAAATGTGCAAGCAATTCGATCGCTACGGCCGACTCCATTCCGTCGAGCAGTTTGGCTGCCTCGGTAGGATATTTAACCATGTAATCGCGCGTCAGCGCGTTCGCCAGGTTTGCCGGAGTCGTCATTGTTTACCCTTTTCAGAAGCCTGGTAAGAGGTTGTGGTGGTGGCTGCTTTGCCAAACAGATAAGCCAGTGGAACCCATACTGTTTCCGCTATTGAGAGCAGCAGATCAACCGGGTCCCTGTCGGGTTCTGACACAGCGGAGTCCGCATCGACGTAGGCTTCCAGCACGTTGGTACGCTCGAGAACACCAAGAAACCGGCCTTGAGTGCCGATGACCGGCAGATACTGATGATCTTGCCATATTGGCAACAAGCGGACTTCCGCCAAGTGTTGGTTTGCCTTGAGCGCCGGTGGGGCAGGGCGGATCATGGTTTCCAAATCGGCATCATCATCGGCGGTGGCGAGTTCTTGAAAAGCGACCATACCCCTTACCCTGCGTTCGTTATCAAGCACGAACGCCACAGCCAAGGTATCCGTTCGACCTGTCGGCAGTATCGATCTCGCCTTTGCAACGCTGATACCACTGGGCAGGGTGACGACACTGGTGTGCATGATTTTTCCGACACTGTCATCCGCGTAGTTGAGGATGCGTCGCACCCCGGCCAGTTTGGCGGGTCGCAAGCTGGATAACAGCCGCTTGGAGCTTGCATCGGACAAGGGGGCGATGAGTTCTGAGATGTCATCGACAGGCAGAGCTCTCAATATTTCAGCCGCCGTCTCGGCCGGTAGCATGTCAAGGCACGCCGCCCCTGTTGGCGTCGGGAGTGCGATGACTACCGCGGCCAATTCATCCGCTTCCAGTCCAGGCATGGATTGGCCAAGCAGGGTAGCGATGGATTCGGCATCTGCCTCTGCCAGGACCTGTGCGGCATCCTTTGGATGATGTGAAAGATAGGCGAGTGCGAGTGAATCGATCTGCAAGTTCTGCATGGCGCAATCACTCCTGTTCTTCAATGTCGGTACTGAGATTGATGGACACCCTGTCTTCGAAGAGTTGCGCCGGGACCATGACAATGCCGTCCTCGTTTTCCAGCAGCACGGCTGTCGGTGTGAAATCGAGAATCTCGCCTTGCGTATCGTCGAGCCGCACACATGTGCCAATGCGGTAGATCTTGCGTAGATAGTGAGCGGCAATGATATTGCCGACCGTACTTCGGGCGCCGAGACCGAAAGCCAGGCCGAAGGCACCTGCCAAGGCGGCGAATGCGACAACGATCAGCATCGCGAGCAGGCTCACATCGATACCGAGCTGGCCGAGTGCGATCACCGCGCTGACCACGATCACCAGGCCGTGTAACAGGCGTGCCATCAGCAGGGTTCGCGCGCGGTTTTCGGAGCTACTCGCGCTGATCACCGCTTCGCGCAGGAGGCTTGCGAACAGATAACCGACAAGAAAGATCGCACCGGCGCCAAACAGTGCAGGCAAGACCGAAAACAGCTTGCCGAGCCAAGTGGCCAAACCCGGCATGCCAAGGATATCGGCGGCCATGGTCAAGGCGAACAGCAATACCAGCCAGTAGAGTACCCAGGAAAGCACAACCAAAGGTAAATATTGAGCAGAAGGGCGATGAGCCTGGCGCTGCCAACCGAAGCGGACGGCCAGTCGATCATAGACTCGGCCGAGTCGCAGAATCAGTACGCGAACGCCGCGCGCCAGAAGCCAGCCGCAGAGTAATGCAACCAGTGCACCGAGCAGGTTTGGCAGATATGCACCCAATACGGCGAGAAATTCATCGAAGCTTTGGGCGACTGTATTTGTCCAATTGTCGAGTTGATTCATACAGACCGCCTTGTGTGGGTCACGGTATGTCCGAAAAGCTCATCATGTCAGCGTGGCACGAGTCACGGCGCGGCTGGTAATCATGATCTGGCAAGTATCAGGAACTAGTGTGGTGTAACGTATAAAGCGCCACGCCCGAAGGGAGCCCCGCAAATCCCTCAATCCAGCGTTACAGGCCTTGAAAAGGGCGCGCCATTCCCTGCGGCCTGCGCCTTGGCTTGAGGCATTTGCGGGGCTCTGATACGCACACTTTATACGTTACACCACACTAGCATAGCCCAGGCGCCCGCATCAGGCGGACAAGAGCTGCACGCCGCGCCGTACCAGCCACTTGCGCGCTTCCTCGATGACAAAGATCACCAGCGGCGCAAGCATGAACAGGCCCCATGCCCATAGCGGCACGGCAGCCGTAGAGAATACGCTGTACAAAGTCGGCACACCGGTGACCAGCAGGATGAAGCCGATCTCCACCGCGATGCCGAGTGCGATCCAGTGGTTGAAACGGGCGAAGTAGCTCAATGCCGACTGGCGGTTGGTGCGGCAGGCCATGACGTTGCCGATCTGGCAAAAGATGATGGTGGCGAGAAAGGCCGCCGAGGCTTCGTTGAACAACGGCATATTGCCATCGGTTGTCATGCCCCAGTGCCAGCCACCCTGGTAGAGCACCAGAAAAAAGACCCCGAATGAGAGGCACGCCTCGGCCAAGCCGATAATGCCGTAACTGCGCAGGAAGGTGCGATAACTTACCAGGCGTTGGTGGCGACTGGCAGGTGGACGCCGCATGACATCCTTCTCCGGAGGTTCATTTCCCAGGCCGATGGCCGGCAGTATGTCCGTGATCAGGTCTATGGAAAGAATCTGGATTACGGTGATGGGCAAGGGGATGGGAAAGATCACGTAGGCAATAAAGGGCAGGATCTCTGGCACGTTGCTGGTCAGGATATAGGTGATGAACTTCTTGATGTTGTCATAGACCGCTCTGCCTTCCTCGACGGCCCTGACAATGGTGGCGAAATTGTCATCCAGCAGGATGATGTCCGAGGCCTCCTTGGCCACGTCGGTGCCCCGCTTACCCATGGCGACGCCGATGTCGGCCCGCTTGAGCGCCGGCGCATCGTTGACCCCGTCGCCGGTCACCGCCACCACTTCATGCATCTCCTTGAGGGCGGTGACGATGCTCAGCTTCTGCTCGGGGGCGATGCGCGCGAACACCACTTCGCCGCCACGCAGGGTTTCGACGAGTTCCTCCAGGTCCATGGCGTCCAGCATCTCGCCGGTGATCACCTTGGGCGTGGTGACGATACCCAGTTTGCGGGCGATGTAGGACACCGTCTCACCCTTGTCACCGCTGATGACGATGATCCTGATGCCCGCGCTCTTGCACGCCGCGACCGCAGCGGGCACTTCCGGCCGTGGTGGATCGACCATGGCAACGTGGCCGACAAACACCAGGTTGTCGATCCGGGCCTCGTCGACGACCTCGCGGTAGGCCAGGCTCAACACGCGCAAACCCTGGTTGGCATAACCGTCGGCCTGCTGCATCAGCATGCGGCGCTCGTCCTCGCTCATCGCGCGAACCTGGCCGCCCTGGTGCACCTGGCTGCACAGATCCAGCATCACATCCGGGGCACCCTTGACGGTCAGGTATCGGGTATCGCCCTGGGTATGGTAAAGGCTCCACATGTATTTGTGTTCCGCATCGAATGGCTGGCTGTCCAGCAGCTCGAAGCGTGAATTCAAGTGATCGTAACCGGCACGGGTATTGGCGAATTCCGCCAGCGCCACCTCGGTGGGATCTCCCTGGAATACCGACTTGCCGCGCTCTCCATTGGTGCTGATGACGTCATTGCACAATGCCATGATCTCCAGCATGGGGGTGGCGGCCGGGTTGGCATCGAATGTCGGACCATCATCCGCATCGAATTCCTGGAAGTCCACATAGAGACTCTCCACATGCAGCTTGTTCAGGGTCAGGGTGCCGGTCTTGTCGGTACAGATAACCGTGGTGCTGCCGAGGGTTTCCACCGACAGGATCTGCTTGACCACGGCGTTTTCCTTGCCCATTTTCACCGAGGACTGGGTCAGCGCCAGGGTCACCGTCGGCAGCAAGCCTTCCGGGACGTTGGCCACGATGATGCCGATGGCGAAGATCAGATTGGTCCACAGAGGATTGCCGATGAGAAAGCCGATGGCGAAAAAGACCAGACCGATACCCAGGGCCAGATAGGTAATCTTGCGTACGAAGTAGGCCAGCTCCTTCTGCATGGGCGTGTAGTCCTGCTTCACCCCCTGGGAGAGTTCGGATATGGCGCCAATACTGGTGGACCGTCCGGTCCGGGTGACCAGGACCCGGCCATGGCCCTTGATCACGGTGGCGCCGGAAGCCGCCAGCATGTCTGCATCTATCCTGTCCTCGGCTGCCTGCTTGGCCACGGGCTCGGACTCGCCCGTGATTATGGACTCGTCCACCAGCAACTGACTGGACTCGATGATGACCCCGTCGGCGCAGATCTTGTCACCTTCCTGGACGAAGATGACATCGCCGGGAACCACCTCCTTGGCATCCGTCAGGATCTTGTCGCCGTCGCGCAGCAGCACCACTTCTCTGGGGATGTAATCGAGAAACGACATCATCATTTTCTCGACCTTGTAGTTCTGGATGAACGACACCAGTGCGTTCAGCACCACCACGACCAACAACGCCACCGCGATGAGTTCGTAACCCTGGCCGGGCAGCATGTAGTGGGCCACCCAGGAGAGTATCGAGGAGGCCAGCAACAACAGTGGGAAGAGGGCGAGAAACTCCTCCAGCAGCATGCGCAGGGGAGAGCGTGCCCGATGGAATCGGATCTCGTTGCTGCCGTAGCGCTTTTTGCGCGCCCTTGCCTCGGCCGCGCTTAGGCCGCCGGTATCGCAGGATAGTGCCTGGAACAAAGCGTCTGTGTTTTTGTAGGTTTCCACCGGGTGACAAACCCTAAAAGTGAGTCGGCCTTAAACAAACATCAGCTGAATTTCTTATGGGTGGGCGAAATCATTGTTCACATATATTTATTGTATTACAGGACCTTGAATCGCCGTAGTACAGATTAGACCAGTCAGTCTATGCGAATCTTTCAATCACTTGTTCCGGGGCGTGGTAGAAGGCAGCAAAATTTTAGTTCATCCAATTACATGAAAGTAGGCGACATGCCTCTGAATTCGTGTGTTATTTCCTATCATAAGTACTTATCTTGGGGAGGTGTATGAAAGGAATGGATTGCTCGTCATCGACTGAGCAGTGCTTGAAAGCAGAACCAGAATTAAATTCTTGTCGCCGGTTGATAATGGCCTAGTATTGTGAAGGGATTTCGAATGTTTTTTTGATGACGACGTGACAAGGAGTGAGTGATGTCTGATGAAACTAGAGGTGGAAAATACCAGATAAAGGCCATTCTGGATCTGAGTAAGCTGAGTGAAGATGCAAAAAAGAGTCCAGAAACTCAAAAGTTAGAGGAACTGTTTGGAGATCGCTACATAAAGGTTGCCGCAGTTGCCGGCGGGGATATCCTGGATTTTGTGGAAATCGATCCACGGAAGCACAAGGACCAGTCATCGATACCGGTCGAACTGGCATTCAATTACGAAACTGAAAAATTCAAAGGAGTAAATATCGTCGTCGCCCCGAATCTGCCGGCGCGAGAGTTTCTCGGCGCCAGTAGTGAGAAGCGACGCATCTCGCCGAGACAATTCAAAGGTATGGTTGCCGACATCCGTAAAGCCAAAATCGCGGTAGCGGCCGGCCTGGGCAAGATCTGGTTGGCGTTCTGTCAAACCTACACCATACGCGGACGGGTTGTCTGCCGGAAATTCGTGAGATTCGATTCGATCGAACAGATGCCGGTTTTCTGCGATGAACCGGTTCCGGGTGCAAAGGTAGAGGCCTTTGACGTGGATTGCTGGTGGTACTGGTGGAAGAAGGATTTCATAAAATCCGCGATCACGGACATGAACGGGTACTTTGAAATCAAGTTCCGTTGGTGTTGTCTCCCCTGGTACCCGAATCTCAAGCAGAAATGGATACCGGATCTGGAACTGCTGGAAGAGATAAGAAAAGTCTTTACCGAGGCAGAGCCGCCTCTGCCACCCCCACCCAAGGAATCTCTGCGCTCTCCAGTGAGTTTCCTGGAGTATACGAGACAGTTCGATATCAGCGGTCTGGGTTCAAAACCGGAGCCGGCGGATCTGCCTCATATGATGCAAGCGGAGACGGTGCTGGGGGAGGGGGCCTCGCTCAGCAAGTATACCTTGCCCATGGTTCCTTGCAGCCGGCTTCCCTGCTGGCCTTTTCGGAAAAGGGACTGCCGTCCTGATGTGATTTTAAAAGTCACACAGGAGTGCAAGGGTGCACTGGAAGTCATCTATGAAGAGACTCGCGCTGATACAAGATGGAACATTGGCACCGATCTCTACGTCACATTGCTGGCGGATTGCGACAAAGCCTGTTCCATTCCGGTCTGCGATGAGTTGCCACCCGAGGACTGCATCCAGTTCACCAAAATCGGCTGTCTCGTGGATATCCCTGAGATCTGTACGGAGAGCACGAGCCCGATATTCGGCTACTACAATGGCAGTACAAGTGTGCCCTGTACATCAACCAACCGGGTTGACCGGCCCTTTGGTGGAGAACTGGAAATCGAGGGCTTTGGGTTCGTGGCTGCAGAGAACTCGGACTTCGACTATTACAAGGTCCAGTATGCACCCTACGGCACAACGTCCTACACGGATATTGAGACGCTTCCCATAGAGCGCTATTACTGGTTCTCGCCACCGGCAACAACGCCACCTTACACAGTAAGAGCAACATTTGAAGCGGTCACATTCGACTCTACTGAACACAATCTAATCAAAACCGTCGAGATGTGGAGAAAGGACTGGGAGGCCGCAAACCCAGGACAGGCTCTATATCCAACACCGACCAACAGAGACATGCTGGTACGCTGGAATACACACAATGTTCCAGATGATGTCTATACCCTGAGGGTGCTGGGATACCGGAAAAACAACGGTGGTCTCGACGGTCCCTATCCGGTCGTTTCCTGTGTGGAGCCATCACAGGAAGAGACGATGCTGCTGCGCCTCGACAACCGACAGGACGGGCATCCACCGTCGAGCACCAGTCATCCCTGTGGTTCTGGAACCGTCCATACCTGCTCCTCAGAGCCGGATTGTGACTTTGTAAGAGTCGTTAAAAATGAGGGACTGAAAGGCAGCATGGAAATCGATGGCTGCGATATGGTGAAATTGAAAGACACGGATACACTGACGATTTACTACGACGTCGGCGATGAGGATGGACATCTGTCTCACTACTGTCTGAGTGCACACTATGCAGAGAGCCAGGTTTTCAATATCGTGAATCACTGCTATTCGGCAACCGACAAGGGCTCTGCCCCGGTCTCAGTTCCCGCGGGAACATACTATCCGGGGCCACGCTACACCCAGGCCCTCACCCAAGGAGCCACTAGACCGCACTGGTATGGCGGGCGTTTCAAGGTACAACTGCAGGGAAGTGACTTCATCTCCTGCGCCTATCTCTTCCGGCTCAGGGTCTGGAAGAGGACGACCAACGGCTGTTGGTTGATCTATGGTAACCGTTGTGAATTCAGTTTCTGTATCGAGAAGGTCTGAACACACAACAGAACACTGAATGCATGAAGCCGGTCGTCTGGTCTTGTCTCTCGTTAGTGCGAGGCAAGGCCAGACTATTGTGAACATATCGTCCGGCGAACTGTATGCCGTAGACACAACCTCCCTCATTGTAACTTTCTCACCCCGGACACCCCATTTCCATTTCATAGTTAAAAACTAACAATAACAAAGTAATAATCGATTGGAGGAATCTATACGGAATGGCTATAAATGGAGTCGTGGACAAAAACATCGCTTACACAACAGGAGAAGAGGATATGTCTGAGTTGAAATGCCCAGTGATGCACGGCGCAGTAACGACTGGCGACACGTCAGTCACGGAATGGTGGCCAAAGACCCTGAACCTCGACATCTTGCATCAGCATGATTCGAAAACCGACCCGATGGGAGAAGGCTTCGACTACCGCGAGGCGCTCAAGTCGCTCGATGTGGATGCCTTGAAGAAAGACCTGCATGAGCTGATGACCAACAGTCAGGACTGGTGGCCTGCCGACTGGGGCCACTACGGCGGTCTGATGATTCGCATGGCGTGGCACGCCGCGGGTACCTATCGGATTGCTGATGGTCGCGGTGGTGGTGGCACCGGCAATCAGCGCTTTGCACCGATCAACTCCTGGCCCGACAATGCGAACCTCGACAAGGCACGCCGCCTGCTTTGGCCGATCAAGAAGAAATACGGCAACAAGATCAGCTGGGCTGACCTGATTATCCTGGCGGGAACGGTTGCCTACGAGTCCATGGGTCTGAAGACCTTCGGCTTTGCCTTTGGCCGCGAGGACATCTGGCATCCGGAGAAGGACACCTACTGGGGCTCTGAAAAGGAGTGGCTGGCACCCAGTGACAATCCGAACAGCCGCTATTCGGGCGAAAGAGACCTGGCCAATCCTCTGGCCGCCGTGATGATGGGCCTGATCTACGTGAATCCCGAAGGCGTGGATGGTCAGCCCGATCCGCTCAAGACCGCCAGGGACGTGCGTATCACCTTTGCCCGCATGGCGATGAACGACGAGGAGACCGTCGCCCTGACCGCCGGTGGTCATACCGTGGGCAAGTGTCACGGCAATGGTGACGCCGCACTGCTGGGGCCCGAACCGGAAGGCGCCGGCATCGAGGATCAGGGTTTCGGCTGGTTGAACAAGAGCAAGCGGGGCATTGGCCATGATGCGGTGACCAGCGGTCTCGAAGGCGCCTGGACGACCCATCCGACCCAGTGGGACAACGGCTACTTCGACATGCTGCTCAACCACGAATGGGAGCTGAAAAAGAGTCCGGCGGGTGCCTGGCAATGGGAGCCGGTTGAGATCAAGGATGATGACAAACCGGTCGACGCCGAGGACTCGGCGATGCGCCACAATCCGATCATGACCGATGCCGACATGGCCATGAAGATGGACCCGGAGTATCGCAAGATATCGGAGCGCTTCCATAAAGACCCCGCATCCTTTTCAGACGCCTTCGCGCGAGCCTGGTTCAAGCTCACGCACCGCGATATGGGTCCGAAGGTGCGTTACATCGGTCCGGATGTGCCCAAGGAGGACCTGATTTGGCAGGACCCGGTTCCCGCGGGCAGCACCAGTTACGATGTCGATGCCGTGAAGGCAAGGATTGCGGCCAGTGGACTGTACATTCCCGAGATGGTCAATACGGCCTGGGACAGCGCCAGGACCTTCCGCGGCTCGGATATGCGCGGTGGCGCGAACGGCGCGCGGATACGCCTGGCGCCGCAGAAGGATTGGGAGGGCAACGAGCCCGAGCGCCTTGCCAGGGTGCTTGGTGTGTACGAGGGTATCGCAGCCGACACCGGCGCCAGCGTGGCTGATGTCATTGTACTGGGCGGCAATGTCGGTATCGAGCAGGCGGCCAAGGCGGCCGGTTTCAACATCAGCGTTCCCTTCGCACCCGGGCGCGGCGATGCATCGGATGAGATGACCGATGTCGACTCTTTTGAACCCCTGGAGCCGGTGCATGACGGCTACCGCAACTGGCTTAAGGCGGATTACGTCGTAACGCCCGAAGAGATGCTGCTCGATCGCACGCAACTCATGGGGCTGACCGCTCCCGAAATGACCGTGCTGGTCGGCGGCATGCGGGTGCTCGGCACCAATCACGGCGGCACCAGGCATGGTGTGTTCACGGACCGCGAAGGCGTGTTGACGAACGACTTTTTCGTCAATCTGACCGATATGGCCAACACCTGGAAGCCGGCGGGTAACAACCTTTACGAAATCCGTGATCGCAGGACGGACGAGGTCAAGTGGACCGCAACGCGGGTGGATCTGGTGTTCGGCTCCAACTCGATCCTTCGGTCATACGCAGAAGTCTATGCCCAGGACGACAACAGGGAGAAGTTCGTCAACGACTTCGTGGCGGCATGGACCAAGGTGATGAATGCGGATCGCTTCGATCTTGCTTGATCAGTTTTAAAATCTCGGCGGGTTTGCAAATTATCTGCTGTTGATGATGAGCAGATCAGCCAGAGAAAGCGAGCTGAAGGAGCTGACGGGGTCAGAGTGAATTTACTCTGACCCCGTCAAACGGAAGCGTAACAGATCCTTAATGCTAGAGCGGGATGAGGTTAAAGGCTGTCAATGAAGCGGGTCAAAAGAGTCGTCAAATTCCGGAGATAGAGACCGATATCGTACCTCACCACCAAAAGCGCAAGAGTGTAACCACTCATATGAGTGACATGTCGGGTAGCTTGATCACCTGCCATGGAGGATGGTTCATAAACCATGCCATTGTTTGATTTCTCGCCTCGGCTCCAGGCCATCTCAGAAACTACCGGCTGCTGAGCTGCCTTCTCAGTTGCATTGCCGTGAGTCGCCTGATCGCGCTAGTCTTTCCCGTAAGGTGAGCTGAGGTAGCGGGTGTTCTGGCCGCGTGCCATGGCCCCCGCTGTG
The DNA here is from genome assembly GCA_037384425.1 of Candidatus Thiodiazotropha sp. Taxonomy (GTDB): domain Bacteria; phylum Pseudomonadota; class Gammaproteobacteria; order Chromatiales; family Chromatiaceae; genus Thiodiazotropha. The sequence goes on from JARROA010000034.1 coordinate 34,908, forward strand.
AAGAACATGCGCGAGCAAAACGGGATGATGAGGATTGTGATCGGGATTCTGCTCTATCTTCTCATTGCACTGCTGGTGATCGTCGGCTGGCTGTACTGGATCCAGCCGGGGATGATTTTCTATCCCTACCGAACCCTGCAGGCCACACCGGCCGACTGGGGACTTGTCTACGAGGACGTCACGCTGCGAACCGAGGACAGCGTCAACTTGCACGGCTGGTATCTCCCCTACGCGGGTGCGCAAAGGGTGTTGCTGTTCCTGCACGGCAACGCTGGCAATATCTCCCACCGTCGCGATTCACTGGCCATTTTCCACCGTCTGCGCCTGAACGTGCTGATCATCGATTATCGCGGCTATGGCCGCAGCGACGGAAAGCCCGCGGAGAAGGGCCTCTACCGGGACGCCCGGGCTGCCTGGCGGCATCTGACAGAGGAACGCGGCTTCGATGCGCAAGACATTCTGCTGTTCGGCCGCTCACTGGGCGGCGCGGTGGCGGCGCGGTTGGCGGCCGAGGCGGGACCCGGGGGGCTGATCCTGGAATCCACCTTCAGTTCGGCACGGGACTTCGCCAGGCGGGTGCTGCCGCTGATGTCACGTCTGACGCGGCTGCGGTTCGAATTCAACACGGCGGCGGCGCTCGCCAGAGTGCACTGTCCGTTGCTGGTAATGCATAGCCCCGATGACGAAATCATGCCCTATGAACTGGGCCGCAAGGTCTTCGCCGCAGCCAATGAGCCAAAGCAGTTCTGGCAAATGCGCGGCGACCACAACAGCGGTTTCCTGCTCAGTCAGCCCGGCTATGAACAGGCACTAGCGACCTTCCTTGAATATGACCAGCCCGATGCCATCGCCCCCATCTTCTGATCGATCTTTAGGATTAGTGCGGTCTCGTCTCTGCGGTCTTCTGTTTGCTACTGTTTTTCAATACTCATTATTAATAAATAATTTTTTGAAACGCGCACTTCCACAATAACTTTTCCTGGAACATATTCAGTGTAACTGTGATGGGCGTTTGGATAGTGCTTATCGAATATTCATACACTCATCAGGTACTTTAGATTACAACCCATAGACAGGGATGATGCGTGTCCATCGACATAAAGAGGCTTTTCCGACGAAATAAGCAGGCGAGGGAAAACGTTCTGTCTTGGTGTGAGCGTATCTTGCATTTCGCAAAGCGGACAGGCTCAGGTCATGGGTTCAGAAACGCTGTGAAATCATTTGTCCGCCGACTGTCAAGGATAACCATGCATTTGCGTCCACGACGCAAACTTCATCGCCAGCGAAAACAGCGCGATCACGTCCATCAATTCATCAAGCGAAGTTACACCGGTTCACGAAACCGTCGCTACATGATCCATGTCCCAGCAGGATATACCGGCCGTCGTGAAGTTCCATTGGTGATGGTGCTGCACGGTTGTCATCAGACCCACCTGGAGATTCGCAAGATCTCGGGATTCGATGCAATCGCCGATCGTAAAGGGTTTATCGTGGTCTACCCCTACATCACAAGCTATAGCGGGCTACGAAGTAAAAACTGCTGGGGCTGGTGGTTCAGGAACGAGATCAAGCCAGGGCAGGGCGAGGTCGAGGACCTGTGGCAGATCGTAGAGGAGGTGAAGGGGCTGTATCGTATCGATTCACGTCGTATCCATGTCACCGGACTCTCCGCGGGTGGCGGAATGGCCGTCGCCATGATGGTGGCCCATGCAGATAGGATTGCCTCCGGTGCGGTGGTGGCTGGTGCGGCATACTCGGAGACAGCCCGGGCGGTCGGTTTTTTTCGGTACAACAAGGGGACGTTCAAATCGGTAACAAAGATCGCACGCGCCATGGACGATGCCATGGGATCGCGCAAGCGGCCAGTCCCCATCATGGTCGTCCATTCCCATGATGACGCCACGGTGAATATCCGGGCTGCGATAAACATTCGCGACAGTTGGGCTGAATGTTACCAACTTGATCTGAAGAAGCAGACTGATACGAACCGCGGTATGTCAGGGAAAACACACTGGGAGCATATCCGCTATCATGACGAGCACGGGCAAACACTGATCGAAACCCTGTTTCTCTCCGGCCCCGGACACGGCTGGTATGGTGGGGCTCCCGGCAACTACAGCTATCCTGAGGCTCCGGACATTTCAGAAATGACGTGGTCGTTCTTTAAAACCCATGTCCATGAAGTCACTGCCCGAGAACTGTCGGTTAGAGGACAGAGGATGAAACTTACAACTTCAAAACAGGTACATTCAGCCTGATTCCCCATACCTAAGAAGCGCGAACAGTTCATTGGTTGTCGAGTATAAGAACCACTAAAATTCTTATTTTCACAACACGCCTATAATCAACAAGTCATATATTGGATTTTTCAAAAAACACTCATAGTGTTTTTGCAAGAATGGATAGAGAACAAGACTATCAGCTCTTCGTCAGTTACACACGGACGCCTGACGCCAAGCTGGCCCGCGAGTTGGAGCGGTTCCTGGAATCCTTTCATACCGTTCAGCCGCTTGGCGATCCGATGCCGCTGACGCCTCTGCGCGTCTGTGTGGACGGTTCGGATTTCAGCATGCCGCCAATGGCCGAGCGCGAGGGCAGGGTGCGGCAAGTGCTGGACGTAGTCTATACCCATCTGGCCCGCTCGCGGGAGCTGTTGGTGCTGTGCTCAGAGGAAGCGGTGGATTCCCGATGGGTGGCGCAAGAGATCAGCTGGTTCATCGAGCACTACGGCAGCGGTCGGGTGCGCCTCGCCTTTACCGAAGGCGAGGCGCCATGGAAAGAGCCGGCACGCTACTTTCCTCGGCCGCTTCTGGATCAGGGGCTGGACAAGAGCATTGCGTATGACCTGCGCGGCTACGACCGCAGACGCTCCAGCCAGTGGCACCAGGTGCCGGATTTCTCCCGTGAGATGGTCCGCCTGGCCGCGGATCTGCACGGCCGTTCCGCCGGGGATCTCTATCCGACCTGGCTTGAAGCCGAACTGGAACGCGCCCGGCGACAGAGCGCCACCATGGCCTCGAACGCCCGTTTCGAAACCTTTTCCGGCGACCCGGCCCGGGCAGTGCTCGCAGCCTACCAGGCGTACCAACTACACCCGGACGACGCGAGCGAGGCGGCCATGCGTGACGCCTACCGGGTGGCGGTGATGCATCATCACAACCGCCGCCAGATTTCTCAGATCACGGGATCCGGCCCCAGTTATCTGGCCGGCCGCTGGAAGCAGGGTGATGTGTTCACAAAAAACAGTCGTGACGGCCGTTTCCGCCTGCTGGTCACCGAACGCGGTCGCGACGGCCCCCATCCCCCCGGTGAGGTGTTTCTGCTGAACAACGAAACCACACGGGTGGTTAAACTCTTGCCATCCAAACGACCCAATTACCGGGTCGAGGAGTCCGCCTTCGACCGATCGATCGAGCGGGTTTTCGTGACGCGCTATTTCGATCTCTATGTCTACGACATGGACGGCAGCCTGATAGACACCTATACCTTCAGCCGTTTTACCAAGTCACCGGTGCATCTCGTGGACGGTCTGTTCCTGGGCCGGTGGATCCTTGGGGCCGAAACCAAGGGCGGTGTCTGGCTGGTGGATCCGGAGGGTGGCAGGGATGCGGTCATCACCGTGCACCCGGAGTTTCACGGTGATGCAACGATATTCACCGACATGAGCCCGGACGGCAGCCGGATATCACTGGTCTACGAGTCCGGCAAAGCCGATCTGCTGGAGCTGGAGCGGGACGATCAACCGCGGCTGCGGACACTGGCGGAACAGGGCTGTCTCTACGCCGGCTTTCCCACCGGCCGCAGCGACCAGGTGGTGACTGCCGGCGAACGGGGAATTCTGAGCATTCTCGATATTCGGCCCAAGACCATACGCAAACGACTGGTTACGGAGCCCCTGGGTTCGGACGTGGATTGGGTCAGTTGGGACGCGGATACCCAGCGCTTCGCCCTGGTGGGAGGCGATCGGCAGATCCACATCGCGGACGCCGAAACCGGCATGACCGTCGCCACCCTGGACTACCGTGATCAGCTGGACTGGCGGGATGCGATGGCCATACAGGCGCCTCATACCTACGTCGACCCCGCAGGCGCCTGGACGCCCGGCGAGGGTGTTCCGTTCACCAACGACGAACTCGCCGTTTCGGCATTGGAGCGTCACGGCGATCAAACCTGGGTAGTGACCGAGACCTGGCCGAACGAGTATTGGCCGGCCCATCAGGTCCATCTGGTGGAAAACGGCCGGGCATTCTTTCTCGCGGATGGTGATGTCCCGATTACCGATCGCTACGACATGCTCAAATTGGGCGGTTCACAGCGGTCCTTTGCCCGCGTGTCCGGCTTTCTGCGGGCGTTTCCTCCCGAGGGTCTGGTCCATACCATGCTGATGACGAATGGCGACCTTTGGGTCGGCACCCGGTCCGGAGCCTACCGCAGGGACGACAACCGGTTCGAACGCATGACGCCACCCGGGGTGGATGTGCATGACCTGGTGGAGATCGACGGTGTAGTCTGGATCTACGGAAGTACTGGCGCCTATGCCTTCGACGGCAGGCGGCTGCTGAGGGTTACCGATCCATTTTTGCACGTATCCACCGTGCAAAAGGTCGGACAGCACATCTGGATGCTCGGCAAGCCGGGGTCGACGGCTTTCGGGCCGGCGTGGCGCGTGGACGGTTGGCTGGCCACTGCCGTGCCGGATCGGCATACGCCCATCAAGCAGCTGTTCGAAACCCCGGATGCGGTCTGGCTAGCTGGTGAAACAGGTCTGTTTCGGGTTCGCGGTGATGAGGTCGTTGCACAAGAGCTGGAGTTGGCGATACATACTTTGCAGCAAGTGGGTGGAACGATCTGGTGTACCACACAGTGTAAGTCATTGCTCGGCGGAGCCAGCCCGCTGTTGCGCATCGATGCCGATACCATGGAGGTGCAGGAATTCAACCTAGGCGTGCCCGTCCTGATCCCCGTGGGGGATGCAGTCTACATCACCCACGGGGGCATGCAGGCCTGGCCGTTGAATGACACTCCGACCGGCGTCCGCCGGTTGTCCCGTCTCGATGAACGATCACCGCGTCCGATCGAGTTGGGTGATGCCGATGTCAGACGGGTTACCGAACACTTGGGGACGCCCTGGGTACTGACATCCCGGGGCGCGTTTACGCTGGACGGTGAACGCGCCGTTGCGGTTTCTGCACCACAGCTGTCCTATAGCGATGTGACATTGCTGCAGGGTTCCAGCTGGTTGCTGGCGAAAACCGGTGCGGTACGGCTTCGGGGTGGCCACGCCACGGTGTTCGACACCGAATACCCGGTACGCAAGGTGATCCGGGTGTGTGATGCAACCTGGTTGTTGACGTCGACCGATGATAGGGCAGCCGGGCCAGCGTACCGGGTTCAGGGCAGCGAGTGCTTCCGTCATGATCCCGGCGACGGTCTTGGTGTGGCCTCGGTGGTGGACTACGGGAACGAGAGCTGGTTTCTGACCCGCCGCGGTCAACGCGCAGGGCCGATGATTCGTTCCGTGCAGTGATACGGCAATCCTGTTGACCTCGTATTTATATTCAATCCCGTTTTTCAAACACGATTACGCTTCGGGGTCCTGCCGGATAGGTATCTTTTGTCCATGTCGATTGTGTCGCTGCCTCGTCATCACCGGAACCGCTGAAGCGGCCTGTATCGACAAAAATTCTCCAGACACCATCCAGCGCTTTCGGCATTTCCATTTCCAGGGTGCGATCGGACATGTTCATAATGACATGAAGGTCGCTCTCGTCCTCTTCCAGCGCCGCCAGGGTGAATGCCAGTACACGGGCCTCCCTGTCGTCCCAGAGAGGACTCCCAAGGGTGGCGCCATGCCAGACGATATCCGGTTTGATTGTGGGGTCTGACGTCTCGCCGCGCAGAAAACGCCGTCTGCGCAAGGAGGGGTGGCGTTTGCGCAGTGTAATCATCCGGCGCACGAAAGCCAGCATATCGGCATTTTCGTCAACCAGTCTCCAGTCAAACCAGCTCAGTTCGTTGTCCTGGCAATAACTGTTGTTGTTGCCTTGCTGGGTATTGAGCACTTCGTCACCGGCCAGCAGCATGGGTACACCTTGGCTCAGCAACAGTATGGCGATGGCATTCCTGGCGAGTTGTCTGCGCAGGGCCTGCACCTCTGCATCGTCTGTCTCACCCTCGACACCGCAGTTGTCACTCAGATTGTCATTATGTCCGTCCCGGTTCTGCTCGCCGTTCGCCTCGTTGTGCTTGTGGTTGTAGCTGTAGAGATCATACAGGGTGAAGCCATCATGGCAGGTGATGAAGTTAATGCTGTTGATGGGCCGGCGATGTTGGGCTTTGTAGAAATCACTGCTGCCTCCAATACGTGTGGCGATCTCCGCAATCATCCCTCCGTCGCCGCGCACGAAACAGCGCAAAGCGTCCCGGTAGCGGCCGTTCCATTCCGACCATCGATACCCGGGAAAGCTGCCCACCTGGTAGAGCCCCGCCGCATCCCAGGCCTCGGCGATCAGCTTGGTCGGAGCCAGCTGTTCAGACAGCTCAATACCCCAGAGCACCGGCGAATCGTGCATCGGCTGACCATCCTCGCCGCGCGACAGCGCACTGGCCAGGTCAAAGCGAAATCCGTCAATGTGCATCTTTCGTACCCAGTACTCCAGACAACCGATGATAAACAGGGAAACAATCGGATGATTGCAGTTCACGGTATTGCCGCAACCCGTGTAGTCCCGATAGATCCGCTTGTCGTGGTTCTCCAGGTGATAGAACTCGCTATTGCCCATGCCCTTGAAATTGATGGTAGGGCCGATGTCGCCGGCTTCCGCAGTATGATTGAAAACCACATCCATGATGACACCTATACCGGCGCGGTGCAGCGCCTTGACAAGGTCGCGAAACTCATCGAGGTGGGTGCCCTGGTCAGGGGTTATGCAATAGCCGGGATGGGGGGAGAAGAAGCTGTGCGTACTGTAACCCCAGTAATTGTTCAATCCGAGCCGGGCGGTCGCTTCCGGCACATCCTGTTCATCGAAGGCCATGACCGGCATCAGTTCGACATGGGTAATGCCGAGTTGCTGCAGATAGGGGATTTTCTCGATCAGCGCC